>JBJYXV010000077.1:0-12694 GCA_046260155.1 Anaerolineales bacterium | reverse complement strand
ATTTCTGTGATATAACGCACGCCGCTGACACTCACCCCCAGGGTATCTGCAGCCTCTGGATTCTCTCCAACTGCGCGAATCTTTAAACCCAGAGTGGTCTTCCCGAGGATAAACCAGGCGATGGGCACCATGAGATAAGCAAGATAGACCATAATATTCTGCTGGAAGAATATCTCTCCCAGTATAGGAATATCACTGAGGAAAGGAATATAGACCGGTGCAAAACCGCTAACTGTTTCCACGGTGCCCATGGTTTTCTGAAACAACAGCTCACTCATGCCTAACCCAAACAGGTAGATGCCAATCCCGCTGATCCCCTGTTCAGCTTTCAAAGTCACGTTGATGATTGCCACAACGAGCCCCATGACTCCCCCCACGAGGATCGCTGCCAGCAGGCCAAGCCACAGGTTCTCGGTAATGAAGGTTGTATAGAAGGCAGCAAAGGCACCCAGCAGCATAATTCCTTCCACTCCCAGGTTTAATACACCGCTCCTCTGTCCAAAAGTCTCGCCCAGGGCGGCATATAGATAAGGCGTGGCAAGCCTGATTCCAGACGCCAGGATGCCCACCAAAACGGTCGTGGTAAACAGCTCTGCTATCAAGTTGGCACCTCAGCTTCAGAAGTTTCCAATTCCTCACTGACGACTTCCGCTTCTCGTCGACGGGCAAATTTACGTCGCCAGTAATCCGCACCTACCACGAATACCACCACCAACCCGTTGAGAGCAATAATAAACGAGGAGGGTACCTGCATCACTCGCTGCAGTTTGTTTGCACCAACGATCAAAGCGCCAAAGAGAAAACTGGCTGGAATTGCTCCCAGGGGATGCAGCTGCCCAAAAAGGGCCACTACGATGCCGTTAAACCCAGCGCTGCCTGTAAATCCAGTTGCTGAGCCATCGGTGAACATGCGGTGGTGCAGACCATAGATTTGAATTGCACCAGCCAGGCCACAAAAGGCGCCGCTGAGCAATAGGGACAGCACAATATTCCTGGGGACATTAATTCCAGCATAACGGGAGGCATCTGGATTGAGGCCAACCGCGCGGATGCGGTACCCAACGATTGTGCGCCACAGGAAAATAAAAACTAAGAAGGCCGCAATAATTGCTAATCCCGTCCCCAAATGCAATCGAGTAGGAACGAGTCGGGGGAGATCAAAAGCTGCGGATAATCGAGCGGTTTGCGGAATGCGGGATGCAGCTTCAAGTTGATCCGGATCGATCATGGGTTCGCGCAGCAAATAGTTCATTCCTTGAACCGCAATCGCGTTCATCATGATCGTGCTCAGAATCTCGTTTACGTTGAAGTAAGCTTTTAGAAATCCCGGGATTGCTCCCCACACTGCCCCTGCGAAAAATCCGAAGATCAAAGCTGCCGGGATAACCACATAACCTGGCAGCTCTGGAAAGGTGAGCCCAACCAGGGTTGCGGCCAGCGCGCCCAGGATCAGCTGCCCTTCACCACCGATGTTGATCACGCCTCCTCGGAACGCAATACAGATTCCCAGGGCGACCAATAGCAGTGGTGTCGCCTTAACCAGGGTATCTGCCAGGGCATTCGTGCTCCCGAAGGCTCCCTCCAGGAGTGCCCCATACGCCACGAGCGGGTTGGCATCAAACACCATCAACATGATCGCCCCTACCCCCAGGGCTGCCAGAGTTGCCAGGAAGGGCAGGAAAATATCAAATGCCCTCCATGCAGATGGGTGTTTTGCGAAGAAATCTTGCATAGCTTTTGTGCTAATCCTCTACGAACGTAGAACCTAAAGCCTGGGGTGGGCTGATCCTCAATAAACGCTGGAGGGGCTTTTGCAGAGATTTTGGAGCGATCGTAACAAGCCGTTCAGTGAAGTCACTTCCCACCAGCAGCAGCACCAGAATCATCAACACCCAGGGGATGGCATTAAATGCCACCACCGATACTTCCGGGAAAGTTCGTTGGAGGTACGTTGCCAGAGCTTTTGTGGCACCAAACAGCAAAGCACCAAACATTCCCCGGATGGGTGACCAACCTCCAAAAATGACAATAGCTAATGCTATCCAGCCCAGTCCCCGGGTGATACCTTCCGACCAACCGATCTTAATATTGAGAGAATAAGAAGCTCCTGCCAGGCCTACTAAAGCACCACCGACAATGGTATATAAATAACGTTGGAAGTTGATGTTTACGCCTCTGGCAAAGCCAGCTTCCGGACGATCTCCAGCGCTGCGCAATCGCAAGCCAGGTTGTGTGCGGAACAACCAGAACCAGGTGATAGCAACCAGGATAAATGCAAAGTAAACCACGATATCCTGGTTGAAGAAGATCGGCCCGATGATGGGGATGTCTTTCAATACCGGTATCGGGTAATGGGTAACCATTGGTCCTGGAATGCGGGTGTAGTTTTGCCCCAAAAAGGCGCTCAAATCATCCCCGAGCAGGGTCAGGACAAAACCAATCGCAAATTGGCTCTGCCGCAAGCGGATGCTGCCAAAAGCAACGATAAAAGCAAAAAGTGCTCCAATCGCCATTCCGGCAAGAAATCCAAACCAGATACTTCCGGTTTCGAGGGCAACGATAAAACCCATCATAGCTGCCATCAGCATGCTGCCATCCAACGATAAATTGACGATTCCTGAACGCTCCGTGATGATTTCACCACAGACCGCGATGATCAGCGGTGTGGACGCCAGTACAATCGAAGCAAGGGTGAGAATTAAAGGACTGCTATCCATCATCCTCCTTCTTACGAGAGAAGCCAAGCTTCGTCCAATCTCCAAATAAGATCACAAACAGGACCATCAATTCTGTCAAAATGCCGCCCAACGAAGAGTGCAGTTGGGTGCGCAGCTGCAGGGTGATGCTGCCATTCAAAACCATAGAGAAGAAAAAGGCAATCGGCGGTACGAGGAAAATGCGGTAATTGGAAAGCATCACCACTAGCAGGGCCATAAATCCAATACCACCAGAAATGCTCTGCCGCAAACTATCAAACCAGCTCAGGGTGCGAACCGCACCTCCCAAGCCTGCCAGGGCTCCACAGAAAACCATGGCCAGGATCATCTCTCGCTCTGAGGAAACCCCCAACAAGAATGCTGAACGTAAATTCTGTCCAATCGCTTTCAGCTTCAAACCCCAAAAAGTACCTTGCAAGGCGATCACAACCAGAATAAAGGCAATTATTGCCAGGACCAGAGATAAGGGGCTGAAGCGTGAATTTTCATATAGCGGCAGCAATGCATTTGGTTGGAAAGGTGCCGTACCGCGGAATGTCCCGCCTTCAGGAGGCTGCCAGGGTCCTGAGATCAGGTAGTTCGTAAAAATAATTGCAATGCTATTCAAGGCTAATCCGCTGAAGATCTCATGCACTTTACCCCGGGTTTTTAATACCGCAGAAAGCCCAGCCCACAAACCGCCAGCCAACATGGCAGCTAAGATCTCAAGGGGAATCAGAATCACTGCTGGCGCATTTAGGCTTAATGCTACCCAGGAAGCAGCAATGGCTCCCATCACGATTTGTCCTTCGATACCGATATTCCATAATCCAGCTCGAAAAGTAATCAGCAAGCCTGTTGAAGCGAGCAGCAGAGGGATCCAAAAAGCCAGGACACTGAGGGTTTTTGATTGATCACCAAAGGCTCCATCATACATCGCCTGGAAAGCTTCGAGCGGTGCTGCACCAAACGCAACCAACAACAGAGAGGTAACAACTAATGCCCCCACGATTGGTACCGCGGGCCAAACCCATCGCATCCAGCGACCAGAGTTCATGCCTGGCCCCCAATCAGATGACCAATCTCGTCCACGCTGGTCTCTTTTGTCTCAAGAATTCTAGACATGACGCCGCCGGAAAAGACAGCGATCCGATCGCTGCGTTCAAACAATTCATCCAGGTCTGCAGACATGAAAATGATTGCGGTACCAGCTTCCCGGCGAAGATAGAGCTGCTCCCAAATCCAGTTGGCAGAGCGTACGTCCAATCCCCGCGTTGGGTGTTCGAGCAAGATCAGCTTGAGATTATCCCTCAACAGGGCAAAGAGTAATCTCTGCTGGTTACCGCCAGATAATTCATCTGCTTTTGTGACAGGGCTGCCAACAACCTGGAATTGTTCAATCTTGGTTTCAGTTTCCTTATACAGTTCCTTCCTGTTGATAAAGAAACTATGTTTTGGTTTCGCCAGTTCGACATGTTCTTCCAGGGTCAGACCAGCCACCAATCCTTCCTCCAGGCGACCTGCAGCTGCGTATCCGACACCCGCATTTTGCATCCGGTGGTAAGACCAGCCGCTGACATCCTGCCCGCTAAGCATAATTTTTCCATGATCGGGGTGCAGCAATCCGGCACATGCCTGCAGCAGTAAACGTTGACCGCTTCCTTCCAGACCTGCTAATCCGAAAATTTCACCTTTCTGGATAGATAGATTGATATTCTTGATTGTTAAGCGGTATGTGGGAACCTGCACATCAACCAATTCAAGGACTGTGTCACCGAATTTGGCATCCGGTCGCTCACTGCGCTCGGGAATACGGCCGAACATCATCTCGACTAGTGTTTCATTCGAGCAGGGAACTTCGTTCTCACCGACCAGTTTACCTTTCTGCAGCACCATGGCATGATCACATAATTCCTGTACCTCTTCGAGCTTATGGGAAACCAGGATCAGGGTTTTACCTTCTTCACGCGCCAGTTTACGCATTGAGCCAAATAAGACTTCTTTCTGCTCAGTACTGATCCCAGTCGTGGGCTCATCCAGGATTAATACCTGTGCACCGCCCACCAGCAGCCGCGCCAGCTCCAGCTGCTGGCGTTCACCCAGTGATAAATTATCGATCGTGGTTTGCAGATCAAGCTGGAAGTTAAATCGACCTGTCATCTCCTCCAGTTCCTGGCTGGCAACTTGATAATTCAGGACAAAACGCCGGTCGCGGCCTAGGAGATAATTATCTTTTACACTGAAGGCAGGCACGTCCAGAGGGTCCTGGTAAAGCATGCCAATTCCCTTTTCCAGAGCATCCGCTGGTGAAGAAAAATTCTGCAGTTGACCATCAAAGAGAATTTCCCCCGCATCCTGTGGTTGATACCCAGACAGGATCTTCATCAGCGTGCTTTTTCCAGCCCCGTTCTCGCCCAGGAGTCCGTAAATTTTCCCTCCCTCAAATGTTAAATCAATACCATCATTGGCTTTAACGGGGCCGAAATACTTGCGAATATTTCGCAGCTCTATTTGCATAATGAAATTAGGTTGCCCGACTGGTTCTGCACGGTTTCCTTATTTTACCCGTTTCATCTCAATTGAAATAATTATTTTTATGTGACTTATGTCCTTTTCTCCGTCTAGGGCTCTATCAGCGTTCCAGTTTCCCCCTTCAGGGCACGACCGATATTTTCCGGGTTGGTCACGATGGCCTGTTTGCCGCCTGACTCAAGAAACCAGACGATGGCTTTCATCTTGGGTTCCATGGAGCCTTTCGCGAAGTGAGAACCTTCATTGATATATCGCTTTACCTCGGGCAGCGTCATATGATCGACCCATTCCTGGTTAGGTTTACCGAAATTTAAGGCAACCTTCTCGACTGCAGTGGATATCAGCAGCAGATCTGCCTTCAGCAATTGGGCCAGCAGGCTGCTTGCAAAATCTTTATCAATCACCGCTGCAGTACCCTGAAACTGGCGATCTCCGCGATCAATCACAGGTATGCCACCGCCGCCAACAGCAATCACCACCACACCAGCCTCAACGAGGGCCTCGATGGCTGGAAATTCCACGACCTCAACCGGTAAGGGGGAGGCAACAACCCGTCGCCATCCTCGCCCGGCATCTTCGACTACATTCCAGCCCATCTCTTCAGCCCTGCGGGAGGCCTCCCCCTCTTCCATGAAACCACCAATGGGTTTGGAGGGCGCCTGGAAGGCGGGATCATCCTTATCAACAAATACCTGAGTGACAACGGTTGCAACCGGTTTTATTACCCCGCGTCGCTGCAGTTCATTTTGAAGATTCTGTTGTAAGGCATATCCGATTGCACCCTGGGAATCAGCTCCGCATACATCCAGCGGCACCTCGTGCATCCCTTCAACCTTGTGAGCGATCTCTGATCTGCGCAGGATAAATCCCACCTGCGGTCCATTTCCATGCCCGATCGCCACTTCCCAACCAGCTTCGATCATATCTGCTATGTGCTGCGCCGTCTCTTTGGCAGCCTGGTATTGATCTTCGACAGTCTGGTGTTTCTTATCCTTGATTAACGAGTTGCCACCAATAGCGACAACGGCCACTTTGCGATTGGTCATCGTCTCACCTCATTGTCAATGCCATGACTGCTTTTTGAACATGCATGCGGTTCTCGGCTTCATCAAAGACAACCGAGTGCGGGCCATCCATGACCCCATCTGTAACTTCCACATTGCGATCAGCAGGCAAGGGATGCATATAGATGGCATCCGGTTTCGCCAGGGCCATCTTGCGTTCATCCGTGATCCAATTTGCATACTTCTCGATGATCTTCGCACCCTCTTCTGCGTTTGTTGTATGCTCCATCGCCCCCCAGGACTTGGCATAGACAACATCAGCATCCTTGAAAGCCGCATCCATATCATCCACGACCTCAAATCCAACCCCAAACTTACGTGCCTGCTCCTGGGCCTGATCCATGATCGCCGGCATCAGCTTAAATTCAGGCGGATGCGCAAGGACCACATCCAAACCAAAACGCGGCATCTGCAGCACCAGGCTCTGCGGTACTGACATCGGTTTTTGGTAGGAAGCCGCATAGGCCCAGGATACAACCATTTTCTTGCGTCTCAAATCCCGGCCTTTCTTCTCCACAATGGTCATTAGATCAGCCAGTATCTGGAAGGGGTGGTAGATTTCGCACTGCATGTTCAGAATCGGTACTCGAGATGCTTCTGCAACCAGGTTCAAATAGCGGTTGCCAATACCCCAATCGACATGGCGAATGGCAATGCCATCAAAATATCGTCCAAATATCTCACCAATTTCCTTCTCGGTGTCGCCGTGAGATATCTGTGTGGTTTTTGACTCAATAAAGGCTGCGTGTCCCCCCAGCTGCGCCATCCCAGCCTCAAAAGAACCCCGGGTGCGGGTGCTGGAGAAGAAAAACAGCATGGCGAGGACCTTATCCCGCAAATAGGCATGCGGTTCTCCCAATGCCCTTTTACGCTTTAAATCAAAAGCCACATCCAGAACAGTTTCGACTTCTTCTTTGCTGAAATCCAGATCGCCTATTAAATCGCGTCCGCGTAAATCTGTTTGCATCTCGTTCTCCTTTATTCCATCGCACCGAGGATTAACGCCAGAAGCGACATGCGAACGACAACACCGTTAAAGGCTTCAATCCAATAACGAGCATGGCGGGTGTCATCAACATCTGGAGGCAGCTCGTCCATGCGCGGCAGTGAATGCAGGATGATTGCATCTTGTTTTGCTTTTCGCAGCAACTCTTTCGTGACTTTGTAATTGGCGGGTGTCATACCGACATCGCCGGTTCGTTCATCACGTGACTTGGTGTAATCTGGTTGAACCACTGGTTCCATGTAGATCACATCCACGTCCCCTATTGCTTCTTCAACGTGTTCGATCTCTTTGAAATTTAAATTCAGGTCAGTAATCTCCTGCTTGAAATCATCCGTCAGACTCATCTCCGGTGGTGATACATAATAAGCATCGATGTCAAATTGTGTCATGGCGTATGAAATGCTGTGCATCGTGCGCATGCGCATATCACCGATCAACAGGAACTTCAATCCATCCAACCTCCCCTTCTCATGCAAAATGGTATACAGGTCGGTCAGCACCTGGGTTGGATGTTCACCCCAACCATCACCGGCGTTAATCACGGGAATACTGGCCCACTTGGCAGCTTCCTGCGGTGCGCCCTGCTGGAAATGGCGCATCACAATCGCATCCCCGTAAAACTCCAGCATTCTGACCGTATCTTTGATCGACTCCTGATAGAAGTCTCCTGCCCGGGTCATCTTGGCATCAGAAAATCCGAGCACATGACCACCCAGCCGGTGCATCGCGGCTTCGTGGGCTAATCTGGTGCGTGTGCTGGGTTGGTAAAAGGCAGTCACCAGGGTTTTATGAGCTAACAAATCGGTATTGTGGCGATCGCGGGCAAAGGGTGCCAGACGATCACCAACTTCGAAAATCCGGAAATACTCTTCTCTTCCAAAATCCTTGAGAGATAGAATATCCCTTCCAGAAAAACTGCGCATCGTGTAATCTCCTTCTTAATCTATTAGAATTTTTAAACTTCACCAAAACAGGTATGCGGATCGCTTGATCCTGCTGCGCCTCTAATTGTGATTTAATTCCCTGACCACATGAAAGCGGAAATATCCGGG
The DNA here is from genome assembly GCA_046260155.1 of Anaerolineales bacterium. Taxonomy (GTDB): domain Bacteria; phylum Chloroflexota; class Anaerolineae; order Anaerolineales; family UBA4823; genus PFL25. Next base: position 4,344 of record JBJYXV010000077.1, on the reverse strand, counting down.
TAGAAAATAGCTGTAAGAGTAGTCAATCACCCTGCCATCCAGAGCAAAAAGGCGTGAGTTCAATTTCAGTATCGCGTCACCACGCTGGATATGAAGCGCCCGCGAGATGGTTGAATCAGCAGCCACAGCAGCGATTTCACAATGGGAGTTTGCCAGCTTGGGATATCCACGGGTCAATAACAGGTCAAGCACAGAACCGTTGAAATCCTCGTCAATTTCAGCAGCTGCAATCACTTCCTCGGGTAAGATATCCACTAAATATGCAACCGGTCTCTCCTCAGACATAATCACACGTGAAATTGATAGAACCTGGCAATCAAGCGCCAGAGACAAAGCATCACACTCTACTCTTGTGGCTGGTCGTCGTTCTAATTTTAGTTGTTGTTGTGAAACCTGGAGACCTTTGTGTTGGGCCAGGGTATCAATAGACTCCAGGACCTCCAACCCACTTTCCAGGACCTGGGTGGGGCGAACGACGAATGTTCCCACTCCCTGGCGGCGGAGCAGCAGTCCCTGTGTTTCAAAGGTGCGCATCGCCTCCCGCAATGTTGCCCGTGAGACACCCAATTGTTTGGCGAGATCAGGTTCTGTTGGCAGTTGTTCACCTGGTTTTGCCATTCCGATCATCGCTGCCAGGTCATCATGCAATCGCTGGGATAAAGTCCTGTGCTTGAGCTGCATATTTGTCATCGTGGAGTTGCTCGTCCGGAGATCAATATTCGAGGACCGGGATAAATTCAAACCGGGTCACATCCACCAAACCCAAATCGGATATGCGCAGTTCTGGTATCACCACCAGGGCCAACAAACTGAGCTGCATATTTGGATTATTGAGCTGGCACCCACAGCTCAGGAAACCATCCAGCACGGAACCAGCTTTCCTGGCTACGATCTCTGCCCGTTCATCCGACATTAAACCAGCGATTGGCAGCTCGACCTGCCCAATCACCTGGCCCTGCCTGATAACCACCTGCCCACCTCCCATTTCGGATAAGGTCTGGGTTGCTGTCGCCATATCCGACTCATCCGTGCCGACAACGATCATGTGGTGGCTGTCATGTGCAACCGTGGTTCCGATTGCACAGGGTACCTGCAGGCCAAATCCCTGTACCAATCCAACCTGGATGCCACCGTCACCTTTATGGCGCTCAACGACAGCGATTTTAGCGATATCTCGTTCAATTTCGACTTTTATTTCACCATCCACGATGGGTAGTTCGAGTTTAAGATGGCGGGTTGTCGCCTGGTTTTCGATTACACCGATCACGTTCGCCATGATCGTCTTCGGCGCAGGGGAGGTTGGGGGTTCAACTGCGATCCGAAAATCAACCGGTTTCAGATCTCGTCCCAAGTTAACCGAAGACTTTACCCAATCGGGATAATCATACGAGGGTAGTTCGATTAATATCTCGCCAGCCTGGGTGATCTGCCTGCCGCGCGCGAACGAGGAATGGATATCCATCTGTACCAAATTACCAACCAGCAAGATGTCCGCAAACCTGCCGGGGGCGATCATCCCTACATCTTGAGCAACACCGAAATGCTGCGCGGTATTCAGGGTCGCCATTTGCAGCGCAGTGATCGGAGCCAGCCCCTGCTGAATGGCTTGTTTCACAACCCGGTCCATATGCCCCTCGTTCACCAGCGTTTCAGCATGCGAATCGTCCGTGCAGAGCATAAAATGACGGCTGTCCATTTTCATCTCAGTGATCGCCCGCACCTGCTTATCGACATCTTTCCAGGCAGATCCTTCCCGCAGCATGGCTTTCATCCCCTGTCGAACACGCATGACCGCATCTTGCATCCGGGTGCCTTCATGATCGTCTTCCGGTCCGCCAGCTGCATAAGCGTGAAACGGCAATCCCAAATCCGGTGACGCATAATGCCCCCCGATCACCTTACCCGCAGCCCGGGTGACTGCCATTTCGGCATGCATGTTTTCATCACCCATGAATACGCCAGGAAAGTTCATCACCTCCCCTAATCCGATGATGCCGTCCCAGGACATGGCTTCAGCGACCTCATCCGGTCCAATGCTGGCACCGGGGGTTTCAAACCCCGGAGCGGATGGAACACAGGATGGCATCTGCACCCAAACGTGGATCGGCTGGACAGCAGCTTCATCGACCATCAAGCGTACACCCCGCATACCAAATACGTTGGCGATCTCGTGGGGATCGATAAACATACCAGTCGTGCCATGCGGGATCACTGCCCGCACAAATTCAGTGACCGTCAGCATACCGGATTCGACGTGCATATGGGCATCCAGGAGACCAGGTACCAAATACTTGCCCTCTGCTTCTACGACCTGTGTGCCCGTGTCAATGGTATGCCCGCCATCAGGACCGACGTAAGCAATCCGTCCAGATTTAATCGCGATATCCGTCTTAGGGATTATTTCACCAGACTGAACACAAACCCAGCGACCACCTCTAATAACCAGGTCGGCTGGAACACGCCCCATGGCAACATCGACGAGCAGGCGTGTGCGCTTGGCGATTGATTCAGCGTTCATTTTTTGCCTTTCCACATTGTTTCAGGATGATCCGGATCAATTCAGCAGCTGGTTTGCGAGGCGGTTGTGCTCCTGAATCAAAGCTGGTAAATCACATGTTACCAATTGCCCTTCCTTAACCACGTACCTGCCGCCCACAATGGTGTAATCCACCTTGGTAGGGTTGCATAACAATACTGCAGCAACTGGATCGTGCAGTGCACCGGCAAAATCCAGCTGGTTCAGATCGATCGCACAGAAATCCGCACACTTCCCGGCTTCCAGGGATCCAATATCCTGGCGTCGTAAAACATCAGCACCACCCCTGGTAGCGATCTCCAGCGCCTGCCTGGCGGTCATCAATTCTGGGGATCCTTCGCTGGACAGGGAAGCGCCACCGAGTGCGGACCCCAGACGGGAAATCAGCATCGCCTGGCGTGCTTCTGCCAGCATATGCGAGCTGTCATTACTCGCTGACCCATCGACACCCAGACCAACCGGGACGCCGTTCCCGAGCATCGCCAAAACCGGTGCAATCCCGGATGCCAGGCGCATATTCGAGGATGGGCAATGGGCCACACCGCAGCCTGCCATGGCATACAGGTTGATTTCGGATGGGTTGACGTGCACCGAGTGGGCAAACCATACATCACTACCCACCCAGTTAAGCACCTCCATGTATTCAACTGGACGGTACCCAAATTTCTCGAGGCAGAAAGCCTCCTCATCCTGGGTTTCCGCCAGGTGGGTATGCAAGCTAACTCCGTATTCACGAGCCAGCGATGCACTTTCTCGCATCAGGTCTGCTGTCACACTGAATGGAGAACAGGGAGCCAGGACAATCTGGACCATCGCTCCCCAGTTCGGGTCATGATAGGTTTCGATCAAACGCTGGGAATCTTTCAGTATTTCCTCTCCCGTCTCCACTACACTATCGGGAGGTAATCCACCCTGGCTCTCCCCCAGGCTCATCGATCCCCGGGATGCATGCAGACGCAGCCCAATGGCTTGCGCAGCTTCAATCTCATCTTCCAACCGTGAACCATTTGGGAAAAGATACAGGTGATCCGAGGCAGTCGTGCATCCCGATAGTGCTAATTCTGCCAGTGCAGTTTGGGTTGATATGCGGATTCCCGCGGGGGTGATGCGAGCCCAGATCGGGTAGAGCGTCTTTAGCCAGTTGAACAGGTTTGCATCCTGGGCAGCTGGCACCGCCCGGGTGAGGGTCTGGTAGAAATGGTGGTGGGTGTTGATCAATCCAGGCAGGACCAGATGACCGCTGAGATCAAGGATTTCATCAGCCTCAGCGGGTAGCTGACCGGACTCTCCCACCTGCTCGATCCGACCATCACGAATAAAAAGACCACCGCCAGGTATTTCCCGGCGCTGGTCATCCATGGTCACAAGCATGGCAGCATTTTTGACAAGCAGGGTCGTCATATTCGTCTTCCGATCAGGCATCCCTAAAATTGATGATTAATTGTCAGACAAAGATTAGTTTAGCATCGATCAGGCCGAATGTCAATTGTCTGACAATTAATCGCTCACCTGGTACCTGTTAACCCGGTTCCAGGATTCTGCCGGATGCATGCTGGCAAATTAATACCTGATAAGGCTGTTAATCTTTTGCATCCATTCTGATTGTATAATCATGGGCAGATTTGTCACTGCTCAAAGTGGGATGAATCCTTTGCAAGTCAAATTCACTCTGAGCATAGCTGGTCTGACCACAATTTGCCATTAAGGAGCCGTATGAAACGCTATATTATTCGTTTATCAAGCCCGATTGCAGCTATCCTTCTCCTGCTTACCATTGTTTTCATTTTGAGTGGCACTCCCGGTTCAGC
>JBJYXV010000076.1:4904-19074 GCA_046260155.1 Anaerolineales bacterium | reverse complement strand
GCCCCGGTAGCGGGGTGGGAGAGTAGGTCATTGCCAAGAGACTTTTTCTTTTAACAGGATGCCAGCCTGCTCGATAAATCTCTCCTGCCGGTATCCTGTAGCACGTTTAAAGCCATCCCCGAACAGGATCCCAGAACCCCCAGGTAGATCCAGATTTACACCTTATCCATCAGTTCAATTCTTTTATTGGATGAAGGTAATTTGATTAATAAGAGGACTTTAATAAAAAATAAAATTCAAACCCGTTCAGATCAATCACTGTCCCCTGATTGATATCCGCTTAAAGAACTTAATTCCAGGATGTTTCTTTCGCTGTTGAACCGTTCACCAGGGGGCATTAACTACAAATGCATATGCCACAAACGTACAGGCCGCGATGCAAGCCAGGATGACAAATGTAGTTGCCAGTATTGCAATGATCGCCACCCGGTTATCGGAGTCATGGGTAGTGTAGATATCAGTTTTGGTTGTTCCAGCTGTCTCGTCACTCATGATCTTACTCCCGCAGGTTGCTTGCTGAGCAGAACAAATTGCTCTCCATTTTCTATTATTATACCCTCGGAAACAGCCGCAACCAATCCACGGCTGTTGCGCGGCCTTTTTTAACCTCCCCGGGAATAGGTCGCCACGATCGTGTGCATCAGATCGAGTTGGGCTTCCATCTCAGCGACCAGCTTGAATTGAGTCCGGCAGCGATCGAGATTTTGATCCCTGCGTTGAATCTTAAAATATTGATCTCCCTGTAGATGGTCCGTTAGAAAGCGTATCCCGCATTCCAGGGTCATCAGGACAGCCGAAAATGGCAGCTGCTCAATTTCCTCATCGGTCAAGATGCCTCCAATCGCCTCCAGGTAGCCGCGTGTGAAGTACTCAAAAATCTGCTCATCAAATTTCACCTGTGATAGATCGAATTCATCTTCAGCCGCCGGGTTCGCTAAAGTGCGGATCGCATCTCCATAATCGTATAGAGAGATTCCGGGCATAACCGTATCCAGGTCGATGACACACACCCCGGCACCGGTGTTGTTATCAATCAACACATTATTAAACTTTGTGTCATTATGCGTGATCCTTTCTGGCAGTTCCCCTTCCTTGAGTTTGTCCACCAGAACCGAGACCTCACTTTCCCTCTTCAATACAAACTCAATCTCTGGTTTTGATGAATTCGCGCGGTTGAATTCATCACTTCCAATCGCCTCGAGCAGTGCCTGGAACCGTTTCTTGGTGTTGTGGAAATCAGGAATAGTTTCAACCAGACCTTCAGAGGGGTAATCACTCAACAGGTTTTGAAAATTTCCAAAAGCCTTTGCAGCATGGTATACGTGATTGATATCTTCAACGGATTCGTACGTGCGGGTATTGTCAATAAAATGATAGCTTCGCCAATATTCCCCCTTGGTGGTTCGAATATAATACCCTCCCTCCTTCGTTGGAATTAACGTGAGCGTTTCCCGCTTTGGATCGCCCCCAGCAGAGTTAATTTTCTCCCTCAGGTGGTGAGTCACAGCCTGGATATTGCTCATCAAGCCTTCCGGGTCGTGAAAGACATGATGGTTGATCTTCTGCAGGATATACGATTGAGGCGCTCCATTGACCCTGAATCTGGCCAGGTAGGTATCGTTGATGTGCCCGACACCGTATGGTTCTGCAGTCGAGAAATCGCCATCGAAGTCAAAACACCGGACAATCTGCTGAAAATCAGGCCTCATCTGATCATCCCCATAACTTCTTTGGATAAACCCCATTATCCAGCATTTTTCGTATCGCCTGTTTCACTCTGGCAGCATCTTCCCGGTAGGTGACCCCGAACCAATGCTCTTGGGTTGGTAATACCTTTACCGATGCGCGTTGCTCTTGCAGAAGATCGTTGATCAGATCCGGCAGGAAAAATTCTGCCGTAGCTAGATTGTCTTCCTTCTCATCCAGAAATTTTTCAAACTGCTCGTCTAATATGCCAAATAGCTCCGGCGTGAAACCCCAGGTATTCAAGGAAACCACGCTGTCATCTGGCAGCTCAATCCACTTTTGGTTTTCCTCGAGATATTTGATTTTTCCATTAATTTTCTGGATTCGGGTCCGTTCATGAACTTCGATCAAATTCCCCTGCTGGTCAACAGAACAGATTCCGCGGGATACATAACCGTGCTCCGTCAGTGTGTTTTCAAGCCGATAGCCAATCATGCAGAACTCTGAAACTGAATTTTGGATCTTGGCTTGCTGCAGGTAATCAGCCAAGGATTGGTAAGCAGACCGGCCGTAGAAATCATCAGCATTGATTACTGCGAACGAAGTGTCAACAATTTCCTTGCAGCACAATACCGCATGGGCAGTCCCCCAGGGTTTTTCCCTTCCTTGCGGGACCTGAAATCCAGCTGGTAGATTTCCCAATTCCTGGTAAACATATTCGACTTCACAAGATTTTCCCAGGCTTTGATCGATCCGTTCTCGAAATTCGAGCTCCATCTGCCTGTTGATGACAAAGACGATCTTCCCGAAACCAGATCGCTTGGCATCATAAACAGAATAATCCAATAGCATCTCACCGTGGGGACCTATAGGGCCAATCTGTTTGAATCCGCCATACCGGCTACCGATCCCAGCTGCCATCACGATTAGCACAGGTTTTGACATTAAATCTCCAGGGATGTTCCTGAATTCTGGGAAGTTAAAATATCAATTTCTCCAGAGAGGTTTATTTTACACAGGAAATGTACAATTTGGGAAATAATATCGAGAATAGTCTCGTCCGGACGAAGATCAATTTTGATCGAGTATCCCCTCATCAGTTGACGTTTCCACCGTTCTATACAATAATATTAGTCATTCACCTGTATCCTAATTCAACAAACCTGCTTTACTTTCCGGTTATCAAGGAGAATCATTTATGGACATGGAATTAGAAAGATATCTTAGACCCCCGGAATACCCGATGGCACCCTATCCTGCCAAGGTGATCACCCTGGCGACAGGTGCCAAAATGGTGGTCCGGCAGGTCGATCGTGACGCGGTGCCCACGCTCTTGGAAGCCGTGATGCCAACCCTGCAGGTGGCACGCGATTACTATGACATCGTCGGTGCACGCCTGTATGCCGAGCTGCTCGGTTGGGCTCGCTACCGGGTGAAAGACGAGTTCTGCCTGGTCGGCCAGATAGATGGTCTCCTGGTGGGTATTGTCAACAGCCGCATGTACTCCCCGGAATTGGGCATCAGCCTGCACACCCTGGCGATCGAACGCGGCTTGCGTATCGGTGCCCACCTGTTTGCCTCCAAAATGGAGCACCACATCGAGTATCTCAATCAAGATGAAGTGCTGATCACAGCAGAAAGCCCGATCGGCTTCAGGCGCTGGATGATCGAATACAGCTTGATCAAGCGAGACGGGCAGCACGAATTGGGCGGTGCTACTCCGTATGGATTGACCAGGGAACTTTATTTTGCCAACAAGGATCGATTGGTAGCTGGAGAAAGACCGGTACCTCCGGAATTGATGGAGGTCGCGGAAAAAGAGATCATCATCGCCACGGAGGATGATATCCTCGAGAAGATCCTCGGTGCGAAAAGGAGGATTCTCCAATGAGGCCGGTTGTCATTTCTGGGGTGGGTATGGTCCCCTTCGAGCGCCGGGATGAAGACAGCCTGGTGGATATGCTGGCAGTTGCCAGTCTGCGGGCTATGGATGATGCAGGTTTAGGTGAACGCCCGGTCGATGCAGTCTATGTCGGTAATATGGCTTCCGGTCTGTTCAATCACCAGGTCTCGGTTGCCAGCTCGCTGGTAGATCGCTTGAATTTGATGCCGGCTGCCGCTGACCGGATTGAAAATGGACCGGCTTCGGGTGGCTCTGCGATCAAAAATGGGCTGCTGGCAGTCGCTTCCGGGTACTACGATGTGGTTCTGGTAGCAGGTGGCGAAAAGATGCGCGAGGTGATTGGTCCCCGCGCAACGGATATCGTTGCTTGCATGACTCACCCCGAGGCAGAATATATTTACGGGGTGACATTGCCGGCAATGGCAGGCATGTTTGCCCGCCTGTACATGCAGAAATATGGGGTCACTCGAGAACACCTGGCGGATGTGGCGATTAAAAACCAGGAAAATGGCCTTCTAAATCCATATGCCCACATCCAGATGAGGATCACCAAGGAAGGTATCCTCACCCACCCGCAAGCTCATATCAACAACCCGGTGGTGGCTGATCCGCTCCATCTGTACGATTGCTGCCCGGTCAGTGATGGTGCAGCAGCTGTCCTGATCACCACGCCGGAGATCGCTAAGAAACTGAAGAAGCCTCCCATTACTATCGCGGGGTTCGGGCAGGCCACCGACACCCAAACCTTGCAGGAACGCGATGACCCGACAGATCTCAAAGCTGTAACCATTGCCGCTCAAAAAGCATTTGCTATGGCAGGTATCAAACCAGCTGACATCGATGTTGCCGAGCTGCATGATGCCTTCACCATATTGGAGATCGCTGAAAGTGAGCACGCTGGCTTCTTCAAGAAAGGCGAGGGTGCTCAGGCTGTTGCTAGTGGTGCAACCAAGATTGGTGGGAAGCTGCCCATCAACCCTTCCGGTGGCTTGAAATCACGCGGACATCCGGTCGGCGCAACTGGCACAGCTCAGGTCGTCGAACTGGTTTGGCAGCTCAGAGGTGAAGCGGGTGAACGCCAGGTGAAGGATGCCGCGAACGGTTTCTCATTAAATTTCGGCGGGTTTGGTAACAACGTACTCGCGTTTGTGTTGAGGAGAGAAGCATGAAGACCATCACTGGATACAAGTGCACCAACTGCGGGCGGGTCATGTTCCCAAGACACGAACGCTGTTTGACTTGCAACGAACGGAATTTCAAGGAAATAGAGCCCACCAAAAAAGCAAAATTACTGACCTACACGGAGGTTAACGAGCTGCCCTGGGGGATCGACGAGCGCGGGCGAGTAATTGGCGTGGTGGAGTTTGATAATGGCTTGAGAGCCATGGGCTTGGTTAAAGCAGATAAAATCAAGCTGGGTATGAAGCTCACCTCTGGTTGGGAGGAAGTTAGATACCAGAATGGGGTTCATTTATACGGTCTGACCTTCGAGTAAAATTTCCTGACCAAAACAGAGGGATTGTCCCAATCTCAATGGACAATCCCTTTTTTATATGGCTGGCTAATTTACCGGCTCTGAGTAGATTTACATTCCTATTAGATTAGGCTGTACAGGTTGTGGGCTGAGATTCTATATCACCGTTCTCCACAAGCTGCTCGGGCGCTGAAAACCCCTATAGGAATAAATCAACCCGAAACTTGATCTCAGGTTCAATATACGAATTTAGAATTTTCTGCTTAACTTGTTCAGCTGCTCCACATGGGATGGATCGTAAGCATCCCCAAATTTTGTCTTTGGCATTTCCGATTTTTTAGCCATTAGCTCTTCATACCGCTGATCGTCCACGAAGGCCACGCAGCGCCCAATGCTGGCTTCTCCATCCACAAATCGCCACGGGAAGAATCCAATGGTTGCCCGTTGGTTAACCAGCAAGTCAATATCCCCTCCCACGCATTCGGCATGAATGATGCCATAGGGGAACATCTCGATGTGCATCAGCTGGTACTTCGAGTCGTCATAGAACTCGGCCAGCTCCATTCCATACTTATCTCGGAAGACCTGCTCTGCCTGGCGCGTCTGGCGCGGCATCCAGTTCCGGATGATTGTATTCATGGGGTGGTCTGCACTGCCGCAGTCTACACCGATCCAGCGCAGTTTTTTGGCCTTCGCCCAGTCTGCAAATTCGCGGTCGGGACCAGGGTGCTTTACCATATAGCGGATTTCGTCCGCCGTGTTGTGATCCCAACCAAAATGGTGATACCCGGTGTGAATGATCAGGATATCGCCTTCCTTAACCTCCACCCGCTCTTCAACCATCTGGCTGGTGTAAACCTCGTAGTCACCCGCAGCATCGCTGAGATCAACCACCACACCCTCGTTGACCAGGAAGTCCATATCTAATTGGGCCATATCTTTGCCAGGCGTGTAGAAGTGGATTTCACCATCCAGGTGGGTGCCCAGGTGGTTCGAGTGGGTAACCAGCTGCCCATTAGCACCATTAGGCGCCAGGCGTTTGAAATATTTAACTTGCAGCGGCTCGTAAGTTGGCCAGGGAGGGGTTCCAATTCCCAATGGTATGGTCAAATCAATGATCTTCATCAAGAGTTCTCCTTATCTAAAGTATTAATTGGATTTCTACACAAGCATGTCCTGAGATACCTATTTCACCACGCCTGCCTCAAGCATCTTCAAATAAACTTTTTCAGCGGTGAATGGGGGTCCATCGAGACGAATCCCAACCGCATCATAAATCGCGTTGGCTATCGCTGGTGCGGTCGGCACCATCGAATGTTCTCCGACACCCCTGGCGCCCCAGGGACCATCATCCTGCGGGACTTCGACGATCATGGCTTGAATACCGTCAGGTACATCGCTGGAGGTCGCAATGCGGTAATCTACAAAACTCGGATTCTGTACATACCCATCTTTCAAATCCAGCTTTTCAAACAGCGCGGAACTCATTCCCTGGACAAAGCCTCCTTCAATCTGGGCCAGAACCATCTCGGGGTTGATCGCCTTGCCTACATCGAAAGCCGAGGCACCGCGTAGAATTGCGATCTGGCCTGTATCCAGATCCACTTCTAATTCAACTGCCTGGGCACCCGTGGTGTAGTGGACCACTGCCCTCTCACCTTGCCCGGTTTCTGGGTCAAGGCCAGTCACGTAATCCGGCATGAACTTTCCGCGTCCGATCACCGGACCTCCGATCCACCCCTGGTCATCCGGTTTTGGTAAACCATAGATCACGATATCTTTCAAGGGCATCTCGCGTTCGCTCTTATAAGAGACCACCATGCCATTCAGTATATCCAGATGATCGATCTCCTCATCCCAGGATTCAGCAACCATATCCAGAATTTGCTTGCGGGCATCCTTGGCAGCATTGACCACCGCATTACCCAAACTCCAGGTCAGCCGGCTGGCAACTGTCTGCCATTCATATGGGCTGTAACGAGTATCCAAAGGGGTGGCGACATGTACCCATTCATAAGGTACGCCCAAGGCTGCCGCGGCCATTTGGGCTGCGACGGTAAATACACCCTGCCCTAAATCCTGCCCACCAACACCCACTGTCACGCGTCCATCCTCTGCCAGTTCCACCCAGGCGCTCGAGCCAGCATTGGGCGGCATGGCAGGCGCTTTCCACATTAAAGCCAAACCTTTTCCCCGGCGTTTGTTGGCTGCGCTTGGTTCATCTTTGTGACCCCAACCAATGGCCTCAGCGGTCTTTTCCAGGCACTGTAACAGGCCCGTTGGGTGCATTTTGCTACCTGTGACCAGGATGCTGCCATCTCTGAGGCAGTTCCGCCTCCTGAACTCAACCTGATCCATGCCTATTTCTGCTGCCAGCTCATCGATGCATTGTTCCAGCCCGGCATGCATCTCGGGCATACCAAAACCTCGCATCGGACCACCAACCGGGTGATTGGTGTAAACACAGTAGCTGTCAGTCGTTACATTGGGCACTTCGTAAGGACCGGTGCTGCTGTAACCACTGGCGCGCGTGATATTGACCCCATACTCGGTGTATGCCCCGGCATCCCAATAAAACTTATTCTGCATCGCCAGCAGTTTGCCATTCTCATCACAACCCATCTTGAAGTACGCGATCAATCCCTGCCGTACAAAGGCCGTGAAGAATTCTTCCTCCCGGGTCAGCAGCAATTTCACCGGGCGGCCTTTGACCTTCATCGCGATCGCCACTGCCAGTGATTCCATGCTGACCCCTGCCTTGCTGCCAAAACCACCCCCGACATATGGGGCGATCACGCGCATATCGCTCTGTGAAATACCCAATGCCTGGGCGATCAGGTTCCGCTGCGCGAAAGGTGATTGCGAGCTACCCCACAGGGTGATTTCCCCAGATTCATCCACCTTGGCAACCGCCACATGAGGTTCAATTGGAACATGCTGTATGTGGGGAATGCGGTATTTACGCTCCACGATTGCAGCACATTTATCCCAGGCATGCTCCGTATCCCCCTTACGAATCTTGAAATAATTGGAGATATTCGAATTAGCCTGCGGCAAAATAAAACTGGCTACCTGGTATTCCTGCAATCGCGGGTGAAGTAAAGGAGATTCAGGGCTGGCTCCATATTCTGCATCAACCACCGGTTCCAGGACCTCGTATTCGACTTCGATCAAATCCAGGGCTTCCTCGGCAGTTACCTCGCTGGTTGCAGCCACCCCCGCGATCGGATCGCCCACATAACGCGCCCGCTCCCGGGCAAAGATATGCCGGTCCAATAAATACAAACCAATATATCCAGGAAAATCCTCGCCAGTCACGACGGCCTTTACACCCGGCATTGCAGCTGCTTTTTCCGTATTGATGGAGATGATCCGGGCATGTGGATGCGGGCTGCGCAGAATCCGCGCGTGCAGCAGGGCATTCCCGAACTGTATATCGTCTCCAAAAACCGCCGCACCGGTTACTTTTTCACGTGCATCGAGCCGGGGTTTGCTCTCACCAACTGGTCTGGCTTCTTTTTCACTCAATACCATTATTAATCTCCTCTCACAGCCGGGCGGCTTCTTGAACCGCCTCGATAATGCGTAAATATCCCGTGCAGCGGCATAAATTCCCCACTAATGCCGCCCGGATCTCACTTGTGCTGGGATTTGGATTCCGGTCCAACAACGCCCTTGAAGCGATCAATATCCCGGGAGTACAAAATCCACACTGCACTCCACCAGCTTCCATGATCGCTTCCTGGATGGGATCGAGCTTCGAATCCTCTGCTAATCCCTCCACCGTGAGGATCTCCGCCCCGTCACACTCGACTGCTAATACCAGGCAGCTGTTGACGGGTTCACCATCCATCATCACCGTGCAGGCCCCGCACTCTCCTGCTGAGCAGCCATTTTTCGTCCCGGTGTAAACCAGCGTTTCACGCAGTAAATCCAATAGAGTCATATTCGCGGATACGTCCGCCCGTTCAAGTTCGCCGTTAATCGTAAGGCTGATACGATGAAAACTCATACAATCCTCCACATCTCCATGCTTGGTTCTCTGTAAGGTTAGTCCTCAGAAAGCTGGCCCCAAACATCTTTAAGAGCCTTGTAAGAAAGGTTGCGCACCATTATCTTCCGGTAGCGGGCACTGCCGCGCACATCATCAATCGGTGTGCAGGTATCCATGGCCGCTCCAGCTGCCTGCTGAAGGGATGCCTCAGATATTGGATCGTGTCCCATGATTTCGCCCACCCGATCTACCACCAGCGGGATGGGTGCAACCGATGCCAGCGCCAGTTTAAACCAGTATCCAGATTCCACGCTTGACTCAGGATATCCCAATGCAGTGACTCCAACGATCGCAAGGTCGCTGAGCTGGTTGCGGCCCAGCTTAATATAGCTGCCTTTCATGTTATTGGGTGGCAGGGGAAAATGGATCGCGGTGACAATATCGCCCGGCTGGAGCCTCGTCTTGCCAGGCCCCAGGAAGAAAGTCTTTAATGGCTCCTGGCGTTCACCACTCTCTCCAAATACATTCAGCACGCCGTCCAGCAAAAGACAGGCACCAATCGTGTCACCTGCGGGTGAAGCGTTGCAGATATTCCCAACGATGGAAGCCCGGCTCCTGAGCTGGTAGCTGGCAACACTTTCAGCTGCATCCGCCAGGAGGCGGTAGCGATCTCTGATATCAGCATCTGCAATCACCCGGTTCATGTTCACGCCAGCACCAATTGTCAGGCCCCGTGCTTGATCAAATGTGATCAGGTCCATACCTTCGAGACCCTTGATATCCACCAGGTATTTAGGTTTACAGGTTCGATCGCGCATCTGCACGAACAGGTCCGTACCGCCGATAAAGGCACGCGCCTCGCCAGCATGGGATGCTAAGAATTGAGAGGCTTCTTGGTAGGAGTCCGGTTTTATGTAGTCAAATTCAGGAAGTTTTGGGTAGGCATTCATTTTGACAGGTCAATCCTCCTTTTCCAATTCCGTTCCTTCAATATTCTCGTTTTCGTTGGAGTCTCGTTTTTCGCCAATAATAAGATAGATCATCTAAATTTGTGACTGGGTTCACGGTAACAACGAAACACTTACACACTCATCCGGAACAGGGAATCACGCAGCTATCCAAACGAATTCCCTTCCATTTCCCCCCCACTGGTAAGTCAGTAATATCCATAGAGTATTTGGACAACCTGATGGTATTCTACATTGCCAATAATATGATTCTGTCAGGTCACAAATTAAATTATATACATGGTTACCCACAATTTCAACAGCCAAATCCTGCTTATTCCCGAATCAAGTAAAATCAACAAGAAACTTCGTCTTCCGGATGAATAACTGGTAAATTCTCTATGCACAAAAATAGTTCATTTGGATATCATGGCGGCAAAGTCATTTAATTCGGATCAGGCCTCCCAACCCGGTTATTACCCGGCTTCTGGCCTTGGAAGCATCGCATTCGAGTGCATTCAGCCAGAGAGCGCAGGGATCATATTTGGGGTTATCTCCCGGGGAGTCTTCATTCAAACCTCAACCAAATGGTTGGTATTCATTTCTGATGAGCCTTATCCTGGGCCGTTGACGATCAATGTTCCAGGTATCCGGGACCCTGGTGTCCCCCTGGCCCCTGGTATGCCAGTAAACATCGCTTCCGGAATACTGGAGTTCCCGGAAGCGAATCTGGTCATCAACACGCAGAACCAGGCTCCCTGGCAGCCCAAAGCACCTCAGCCTCCCGTTTTATCTGGATCTGAGCGCCACAATAAACTGATAACTGGCTCCCATGTGATCACCAGCACAGATCAACATGCTGGTCCCTCAGTCTTGCTCCCATTGTTGATGCAAATGCCAGAAGCGGAACAAACTGTGATCGATCAATTTCCCTCATGGTACAAAATTATTTTCAACCTGGCTCAGGACGAGGCGGGGATTCGATCGCCATCCGTATTGATCAACCTGCTCGGAGCAGGACCGGGGCTTACTCCATCCGGAGATGACTTTGTGATGGGTGTTCTGCTCGCCTTCAATCGTTGGCAGCATATCCTGCCGATCCCACGGGACCTGGGCTATTTCAACCACCAGCTCATCTCGGCCGCATATAAGAAAACAACCACCCTGAGCGCGAATCTGATCGAATGTGCTGCCCGGGGTTTGGCTGACCTGCGCCTGGTTAATGCACTGGACTGGTTGGTGTCTGGCGGTGAGCCCGGCGAGCAGGCTATCGATGAACTGCTGACCTGGGGACATTCCTCAGGGGGTGATGCCTTCGTGGGTTTCGCGGTCGCATTATCAATAAGAAACCCATTGAAACCAGAGGAAGAGGGTTAATTAAAAAAAGAAGCGCTGTGATGAGCGCTTCTAGTGACTTCCATCTTCTTAGTATTGATAGCTATTCAACCACAAAAGTGGTCAAGGTGAGCATACCTGGTTGAACCTCTACCACTTTCTGCTGCAACCCATTCAGCATGAATGTGATCTGGTATTTACCAGGTGGTAAATCGCTCATCGCAAAGCTCTCATTCCAGGGGTTCTGCCCGCGCAGCTCCTTCTTCTCGTAGGTCGTCAGGTAAAACTGGTCGATGGCTGGTAGGCCGGGTCCAGCCAGCTGCTCGATGACAATATTTTCAACCGGTTGGTAAACACCCTGTTCATCCACCACGCGTCCCGCCAGGGCGCCTAGTGGTTGGTCTTTAGCATCCGTAAGCAGCTGCAGCCACAGCTCTGGATTGCGCGCAGCTGAGTAAGAATTCTCTCCGAGGCGCACCTCAAAATGCAGCGTGCTGCCAGGTACCTCCCCGGTCATCCCCACCAGGCCAATCTCCTCTCCGGCTGCCACCGATTGCCCCTCCTCGACCAGCACCTCTGATAGCTGACTGTAAAGGGTATAGAGGGGTTGCTTCAATCCAGGCAGGTTGTGTTCCAGAATCACTAGGTTGCCATAATAATCCTTGCGCGGCCCATATGGCATCTCCAGGTCATCCCCGGCGACAACCACCACGCCATCTGCTGCTGCGACCACCGACGTGCCGGATGAATTCAGGAAATCCACTCCCCGGTGGGTCAGCTGGGTACTTTGTCGGTAATCACCATATCGGTAAGATGGGTCAATGGTCTGGCGCCCGGGAGGGGCGATTGGACGGGCGAGTAAAAATGAACCGCTTTCAAGGCAGATTTCTTCCTCACAGGGTGATAAATCTAATTGGGATGGTTCTTCTGTTTCCATTGGAGCTTCAGTCGGAGGGGCAGCTTCTGTGGGAGGTAAAGCGGTAGGCTCCGCAGCTGTTGGCTCCAGCTCTGGTTCGGTCGCAAGAACGACCTCTTCCGAGTTGGCTTCCTTCGCCACATCACCTGCTTCGATTTCGACCGGGGGTTCGGTTCCAGTACCGCAGGCAGCTGCGAATAAAAGCAGGCAGACTGACAGCAATACAATTAGCGATTTCCGACCTACCATATTTCACCGCCTTACTTTGGTCATTCAAAGGGCATCTATCACATACCAAACATTATATGTGTAGGGTGATAAATCATCATTAAACTGCGTTTACAACCAGCTTACAAATCAGTTTGCCATGCCCCACTAGTCTTCATTCAAACCACCCTCAAAAATAAAGTGATGGTTCTCAAAAAATCGAAATTGATCATTAGTGATCACATCCAGGTTTACAGATGTCTCAACAATTTCCTCGTTTTCAATGCCTTCCCATACATCGATACAGTCAACCTGATAACCCAATTTTTTCATCCGGCGGACGAATTTAATAAATTTTGTAGTCGCCAGGATCTCATTCTCGCCTTCTTCATACCAATCAACTGGTCCCATGAAGCCCAATTCAATGCTGTACAAATGCCGGAAGGTGCAGCTGCAGCCGCTTCTCGAACTCACGTACCAGTGATGTGAGTATCTGAGCAGGGTCCGGTAAGATTCAGGTATCGTTTCTTTTCGGAAGCGAACCAGCTCGTCATTCTCAGCGCGTAAATCTCGATCAGAATCAGTGCTCAGGTAGATAGAATAACACACAGCCACACCAACAGGTAGCAGGAAAATAGTACTGGATTTTCAATGCCAGGTTAGATTGAACCACCAGCCTTCACTGGTGGAAGTGTTTGATTTTATATGAAATTCGATTCTAATTTACTAGGCACCGCAGAAAATTCCCAGCAGATGATCCAGGCTCCAGGTGCATCCTGCAGCTGTGGCGAGCAGCACCACCTCGCCGACCAGCATATTCCAGTTCTGCCCCTGTTCACACAGGTAGCATCGATTGACGCTGATGTCCTTGGGCTTGACACCTGCCAGGGAAATATAGTTAAGATTCAAGAAAATTGCCACCAGCAATGCCAGCGGGGTGAACAATCCCAGGATTAAACCAATGGCGACCGATATTTCACCCAGCAAGATCAGGTAAGGGAACCAGGTACGGTTGGGTTCGACCATTCTGCGGATCAGACGCCCATAGGCAGGCACCGGGTGGTTGTCGGCCAAATCCAGGGTCCAGTCAACCATCTGGCCGCTCACGAATTTGCGCAGCGGTTTGTGGAAGAAGCTTTTCAGCCACCATAACCCGATCCCGATGCGCAGGATTGCCAACCATTGTGAAATCGTCAAGAAATCAAAAATACCTTCCATCTTTATTCTCCCTTTAGTTTATTGATTTTTCAAATCCAATGTCATAGATCAATCCAGCCCTATGCATTTTTCTTGTCTAGATCAACTTAAAATTATCGCAGTCTCAGTTGCCACCAGACCCGTGCCAGCGATTTACAAGCCTGGTACCACCCCATTCGTGGATCATTACTGGCTGCTGTCTGAACCGACCAGCCCTTCCTGGATTAACGGATACCTCAACTAATTTGCAGATGATCATTCCAGCACCCTTACCTTCCCTTTGTGAAGTAAACGGATGCCTCTCATATATTAATAGATAATTATGGTCATATTTTATCAAATAATGCGCTGTTTACGAAAATCCTCAAAGAGAATACCCTGCTCAGCTTCTGTTACCCAATGTTCACCGTGGAATAACAGCTCACTTTGTCATCCTGAACGCAGTGAAGGATCCCCAAAGCTCCACAGGATACTGCGAGAATCTCTCAACTCTTCCAGAGCCTCAGGGATT
>JBJYXV010000076.1:0-4804 GCA_046260155.1 Anaerolineales bacterium | reverse complement strand
AGCTCCACAGGATACTGCGAGAATCTCTCAACTCTTCCAGAGCCTCAGGGGTTCCTCATCCTTCTTGCCTCGGGATGACAAGATACATTGGCATACATCTTGTTATGCAACAGTTTGGGGCCACAGAGCGAATATAGTTTTTTAGCGGAAAGTTCTGTATATAATCAAAGTTGAGTCAGGGTTTCGCACTGAAATATGAGTTGAACAAGCATCAACTGCGAAAACCCATTTCATTGTAGTGGGAAATAATTCATGGGGCAGATGTATGTCACCAGGAATGGAAGAGCAGATCAACAAACTGAAAAGCACTATCGCAGAGATGGATGCTCAGCGGGCGGTCTTGGGCGACGAATTTGTCGACTCGACCCTGGAAACACTGCGCGCTAAACTTTCTGATCTAGAAACCCAACTTGAGCAGCTCACACAGGAGTCTCTGAATCCCCCCACCCGACAGCGCAAGCTGGTCACGCTGCTCTACCTGGACGTGGTCGGTTCGACCGCCATGACCCAGGGCATGGACCCGGAAGATACGCTGGAGATCATGGACAACACCCTGCCTCGCCTTGCGACTCCCATCGAGAGGCATGGAGGACACGTCACCCGTTATACCGGCGACGGTTTCAAAGCTGTCTTCGGAGATCCCCTTGCCAGGGAGGACGACCCCGAACAGGCGATCCGCGCCGGTTTGGAGATCCTGGACCTCTCCAGAGTGATAGCTCTGGAACTGGAACAGGAATGGAACATTAGGAACTTCCAGGTGCGTATCGGCATCGATACTGGCTTGGCTGCCCTGGGTGGTCAGACCGAAGCAGAAGATACCGTCATGGGTAGGGTAGTCAACCTGGCGGTGCGCATCGAAAGTGCCGCCCCTCCTGGTGGCTTGCTTATTTCACACAACACTTTTCACCATGTGCGTGGCGTTTTCAATGTAGAACCTCAAGAACTCATTACGGCGAAAGGTTTCCCTGAACCAGTGCCCGTATACCGGGTTAAGGAGATCAAGCCGAGAGCCTTTCGTGTACAAACCAGAGGTGTCGAAGGTATTGAAACACGCATGGTGGGGAGAAATTATGAACTGAGATTCCTCCAGGACGCTTTGATGACTGCCTTTGAGGAAGGAGAGGGACATGTAGTGACCATTTCTGGCGAAGCAGGCGTTGGCAAATCCCGCTTGCTTTATGAGTTCCAAAACTGGCTCGAACTGCAGCCACCCTCAAAAGCAGTTCGTTTCTTTTTCGGTCGGGGTGAACAGGAATCTCAAGGAAATCCTTATAACCTGCTGCGTGACTTATTCGTTTTTCGCTTTCAGATCTTGGATGACGAAAGTGGTGAGCAAGCCCGCCAGAAGATCGAAAATGGCTTTACTGCTGTGTTTGGTGATGCTGAAGATGCACTGATGAAGGCTCATATCATCGGACAGCTGCTGGGCTTTGATTTCAGCACCAGCCCGCACCTGAAAGGCGTGCTCAATGATCCTGAGCAGCTGCGCAACCGTGGATTGATGTACCTGGTCCAGTATTATCAAGTGTTATCCCAGGAAATTCCTGTCGTTATTTTCCTTGAGGATATCCATTGGGCGGACGACAGCTCGCTGGATATTATCAATCAATTAGGTGAGAGAGCAGCTGAATTGCCAATCCTGATCGTTTGTGCTGCCCGCCTCAGATTATTTGAACGACGACCCTATTGGGGGGAAGGCCAAGATTATCACACCCTCCTTGAACTTCATTCATTGTCCAAACGTGAAAGCCGCAATTTGGTCACAGAGATCTTGAAACTTGCCGTTGATATCCCTGCCGAACTGCGTGAACTGGTGGTGATGGGGGCAGAAGGCAACCCATTCTACACGGAAGAACTGATCAAGATGCTGATCGAGGATGGTGTGGTCATCCCCGATGAAGAAACTTGGCAAATTGAAATGAGCCGCTTGGAAGAGGTGGATGTTCCCTCCACCTTGGCAGGTGTGCTGCAAGCCAGATTGGATAGTTTGCCAATCCAGGAACGCACTGTCCTGCAACAGGCCTCCGTGGTTGGGCGGTTGTTCTGGGATCGGATTGTGACCTACATCCAGGCTGAGGGAGGAAATGGCGGTGACCCACAGCTAATCCCTCAAATATTGACCTCCTTGCGGGATCGAGAATTGATCTATCGCCATGAAGAATCTGTATTTGCAGGTTCGGTAGAATATCTCTTCAAGCATGATATCTTGCGTGAAGTGACCTACGAGAGTGTGCTCAAGCGGCTGCGCAAGACTTATCATGGGCTGGTGGCGGATTGGTTGATTGCAAATTGTAGAGAGCGCATTGGGGTGTTTAGCGGTCTGATTGCCACAAACCTTCTCAGAGCGGAGAGGAATAAATTAGCCTGTGAATACTTCAATCAAGCTGGTGACATTGCCCTGGCTTCCTTCGCCAATTCTGAGGCGGAGAATTACTATCTTCAAGGGATTAAAACCTCACCAGAAATATCCCAGCTCGCAGGTTTGCTAATTGGATTGGGTGAAGCAATGTACCGCCAGGGGAAAGGGGCAGAGGCGCAACAAATATGGGAACAGTCTATAGAACTCTTCAGGGGATTGGAAGATAGCAACCACCTAGGAGACGTATACGCACGTCTCTCCAAGCTGTTTTTTTATCTTATTGAAAATTATCACCAAGCTTGGGAGATCTGCCAGGAGGGTTTGAAATCTTTAGAAGGAAAACCAGACAGCCCAGGGTATGCCCGATTACTTGCCGAAGCAGGTCGTTCTGCACACTTTAGTAAAAAGGGGGATCAGGCTTATCTCCTAAACCAAAAAGCATTAGAGATGGCAGAAGGTTTAGGTGATCTTGAAATTTGGGCAGAAGCTAACATCAATATGACTCTTTGGGCGTTTGATTTTCCAGCAGAACAAAGTATTCAAAAATCAATAAATATCTTAGAAGAGGTTGTAACTTTGACAGAAGCGGAGGGATTGTTACGATCTGCAGCCAGGGCACACGGAATTCTTTTTTTCATTTTAGCAAATACTCTTGCTGATCTAAAATTCAGACTAGTGCATGCAGAGCGGGCAGTCGAACTTTCAAAGCATATTGGTGATATTGGTATGTTGAAGATCAGTTTGTATAATTTAGCAATTACTTATCTAAAAAGTGGCCTTCTAAACAATCTAGAAGATGTGCTTGGTGATTATTTACAAGGACTTAGAGTTGGTCGTTCTGTGGTAGTCGAGGTACTTAGCCAAATTCAAAATGAGATTCAATTTGCCAGGGGTGATTGGGCTTCAGCTTTAGAGACGAGCAAGGAAAAAGTGAAGTCTGCCCGGGAATCAGGAAACTTGCAGGATATTGGCGACACTAACCTTGACATCGCTGATTCGCTTCTGGAGCAAGAGAGATTCGGAATAATTATAGATCTCGGGGGTGCTGAATCTGTACTTTTAGATAATATCGAAAATGGTTTGAGAAGTCTACAATCTCATTTTCTGTTATCCAAATTGTATGCACGAGAGGCAAGAATATCAAAATCTCAAGAGATGATTTCACATGTAAAACAATCATATGGTCAATATGAGACCAATTATTCCAAGGTATGTGGCAACGAAATTGAATTTGAAATTGCATTTGCCGAAAAATTATGGGAAAAAGGCGTGTTAGCATGCGAAAAATCTATTCAAATATACAAAAATAGCGGGCACACGTGGTTATGGGCGCGAAAATTGATCGACCTGGGCGATGCACTCATCAGGCGCAACGAACCAGGAGACCTGGAACGGGCTCGGGAGGCTTTTCAGCAATCGCTGGAAATGTTCACCGAGATGG
The DNA here is from genome assembly GCA_046260155.1 of Anaerolineales bacterium. GTDB lineage: Bacteria > Chloroflexota > Anaerolineae > Anaerolineales > UBA4823 > PFL25. The sequence goes on along the minus strand of JBJYXV010000076.1, from coordinate 1,004 downwards.
GTGCGCCAGGTTATATCAAGGTGCTGGAAGAACGGTTGGGGAATTTATAAACCTGTTAATGGATTCTTGATGCCTTTCCATTTCAGGCCTGGATACACAACAATCCTTCATCAATAAATGGGGAAATCTCCTGCTGGTGAGTTCGTTTATAATATAATCAGTTCCCCAGTGTTCTTCAGCTGCTACGGGTGGGTGCACGATTGGCGACAAAGGTTAAAGAGATTCCTTTTAAACTGACCGCACGGGGAGATCATCATTGAATTTATAGACGAAATGGAAGTGAAAATGGACGAGCTAATCCAAAATTTTCAAGGCATAAATTGGGTCGAAATCATTAAAAAGTATCAGGCACCCGATTTCCCCAGAGCGGTTGGCCAGATATTAACCTCAGTAGTTCCATATCTCGGGTTGATGATTTTGATGGTATTCACGCTGCAGATCTCTTACTGGTTGACCTTGTTGCTGGCGATTTTTGCAGGAGGATTCGCTGTCAGGACTTTCATCATCTTCCATGATTGCGGTCACCAAAGCTTTTTCGGTGCCAAAAACAAGAAAGCCAATGATATTCTCGGGGTGATCACCGGCATCTTAACCTTCACTCCCTACCATTTTTGGAGGCGTGCCCATGCCAAGCACCATGCCACGGTTGCCAAGCTCGACCAGCGCGGCAAGGGTGATGTCTGGATGCTGACCCTTGATGAGTGGCATGAATCCAGTCAATGGAAAAAATTGGCTTACCGGGTTTATCGAAATCCGCTGGTGCTTTTCACTTTTGGAGCCTGGATCAATATAATGATTGCGCAGCGTATTCCTTTTCCCGGCATGGACCCCCAGGATAAGCGCAGCATCTTGCTCACCGACCTGGTCTTGCTACTCATCGCAATCTCGATCAGCCTGTTAATCGGATGGAGAGCATATCTGCTGATTCAAATCCCGGTAATGATGATCGCCGCTTCGATCGGTGTCTGGCTCTTTTATGTCCAGCACCAATTCCCGGGCGCCTA
>JBJYXV010000075.1:0-11902 GCA_046260155.1 Anaerolineales bacterium | reverse complement strand
ACGACCTTTGCGATGTCAACGCAACGCTCTAACCAGCTGAGCTAACCGCCCGTGCACGGCGAATTATACCATTGCTAGGTAGCCCGGCAAGCTCCAAACTTCAACTACCCACCGCAAATAACCCACCCGTAAATTCACCGATCAGACCGGCTACAATGCGAGGTTTCTCCAGCATCACCATGTGACCTGCCCCTGGAATGATCTCCAACCTCGAACCTTGAATTTTCTCTGCCAGGTACTGGGAAAAACGCACCGGGGTCATCTGGTCATCCTCTCCGCAGATGATCAATGTTGGCTGTGATATCTCTCCCACCTGCTCACGGATGTCAAAGGCATCACAGGCTTTAAAATCTGCGAGCAAAACGCTGGGAGGTAAATCCTGCATCCGTTTACCAGCTAATCTCACCAGGTTCTGATCGGTCGCCGGGCTGAAGGACCATGCCAGTAGCTGTGAAATAACTTTTGGATAGGTCTCCTCCCTGCGGTAATCTTCCAACAGCTGGGGGTGAACGCGTAGCTTCGCTCCAGAACCCACCAGGATCAATCCCTTGACCCGATCAGGATGATCCAGGCTCATTCTCATGGCGATCGCACCGCCCATTGAGTGACCAGCAAGAAGAACCAGGTTGATCTCCATCCGGTCAAGGAAACTGAGCACCGCGTCGGAATACGCTTCAATGCTCCCTTTTTCTTCTCCCGAGGATACTCCATGCCCCGGCAGATCGATTGCCAGGCTGCTCACACCCGGCAAGTGCCGGATTTCAGGAGGCCAATGGAGAGACGATCCCCCAGCACCATGAATCAGAACTAATGGATCATTGACTCTATCGCGGTCGGCTGACCCCCGGTAATGGATTTGACCAGCATCAGGCATAAGATATACCAATGCCTCCGTTGGATTTACAGAATCTTTGATCTCAATAAACCGATCCCTGCTCCAAGCATGAAACCTGCCACCAGGTAATATGGCATCCGGGAGAGGACAGATTGCAGTTGATGTATCGTAAAATCAGGTATCCCGTTACCGTGAAGACCTGTTTTCATTGCCATCAAGAAGATCCCCATGGGAGCAATTAACAATCCATATCCGATCCCAATGAAAATATGCTTCAAGAAAAGGTTTTTATCACCAGGTGATATTTTGAAAAACAGCATTGCCGCAAGCCAGGTACAGATTAAAGCAGCAATTACAACTGCACCGATCTCACTGCTTTCCTCGCCTGGCAGCCAAAGAAATACAGCCAGCCCCACAAAAAAACCTGCAAACCGCAGCCAGATTTTACTTTTATCCATTGGTGCTGTACTATCCATGCGTGCTAATTTCCTGAGCGATCGCTTTGATTGAGAGGAAATAAGACCCTCACCAACCCTGCCTCATCATCAGCGATTACTGAACCTTTTACCAAAAAGGCATAATTCTCGATGATCTCTAATTCCTGGAGCTGAACGGTTTCTTCTTTATCCCGCTGGTTATTAATTTTCAGCTGCACCAAAAGATCTTCTCGCTGTGTAAGTGATATTGATACCTTCTGCGAAGCAGTACTCTTTCTACCTAAATCAAGTGCCTCTTCAACGATAGAATACACAACAAATTGATCTCCAGGTGTGAGTTGATCCACAAGGTCTTGATCAACCTCGAATTCAATGTCTAATCCAAATAAGGAAGCCATCTTTTCGAAGTATGCTTCAAGGGACGGGACTAATTTAAATTCCTCCTGGTCCTGTGGTTGCAGCAAAAAAATGACATGGCGAATCTCTTTCGTAGCTTCCCGGGTGAGCTGTTCTACTTTTTCCAGTTCTAAACCAGCTGCTTCGGGATCAGTTGCGATCAACCTCCTGGCAAAATTGATGCGCATTGCCAAAGCTGAGACAGTTTGGGTTAGACCATCATGCAGCTGGCGGACTATTTTTTGGCGAGTCAGACGCTCGATTTCTTTTGATATCTTTGGGTCTAGATAAATTTCGTCAGTTGGCATTCGATCATATCCATCCTTGGTGGTGATGATTGTAAATCACGGCTGTACCAATAACCGGAGATTAACTAACCCAATCATAACTGATCAGGGGACTCTTATCTTTACGAATTCTAAGAAGGGTCCAGGTAAACCGAAAGGACGGGCAACAAAGTTTTTACCGCCCGCGAGCGGTGGCTGACCTGGTTTTTTTCCGCCAGACTCAATTCAGCCATCGTTTTCCCCAGGCCGGCAACCAGAAAAATTGGATCGTAACCAAAACCTCCTTGACCTCGCTCTGTAGAGATGATCTCCCCCTGACATAGCCCTTCAGCGAACTGGGTCTCGCCAGCGGGGGTTGCCAGCACAACTGTGCAATGAAAATTTGCCAGCCAGGGTTTTTTATGCCCCTGAAGCTGATCGATCAGGTAATCCCTGCGATCCTTATCGTTCGCCCGTGGTTTTGGGGAATACCTGGCAGAATAAATTCCTGGTGCACCATTTAAAGTATTCACCTCCAGGCCTGAATCATCGGCAAGTGTCAGCAGGTTTGAATATTTAGCATACCCAATAGCTTTCTTGGTGGCATTTTCAAGGTATGTGGAGCCGTCCTCCTCCAGCTCTAAGTCCAGCCCCAACGCCTGTGGGGTAATTAGATCCACCCCCAATCCAGACAACAAATCTTGCAGCTCCCTGATCTTCCCTGGGTTATGTGTTGCTATTAACAATTTCGACATCGCTTACCACCTCCTTGCTCACAATTTTGGTACTCAGCATATATAGACTTATTACGCATTTCCTGACCAAAGGAAACTCTGGCCAAAGACAATAAATACATATTATGTAAAGTTATCCCACAATGATTGACGCGTTTATCTAATTATGTTATAATCGTCGAAATTAATAATATTTTTTTTGCGAGTTTTCTTTATTTATGAATCAATCTCGCCAGTCGCTCCGGCTGAACGTCGGATTCCTAATTCATCAATCTGTCGGTTCCAGCCGGGATTTTTATTTCGATCTGCCCAACCTGCCCATTGAACCAGATCTTAACCTCAAGGATTTTCAAGGCAGCGTCCGCATCACCCGCACTCCGCAGGGTTTACTGGTTCAAGCCAACCTGCAGGCAAAGTATCTGACCGAATGTGTGCGCTGTTTAGCTGACACCAACCTAACTTTGCAAACCGAGTTCTGTGAACTCTATGCCTTTACATCCCGGAGCGCCAGCGAATCTGGTTTGATTTTACCCGAAGACGGTCATATTGACCTTGGACCGTTACTGCGGGAGTATTTTGTTCTGGAAATTCCGATTAACCCACTCTGCCGACCTGAATGTCATGGGATTTGTGCCGTCTGCGGAGAACCGCAGGGAGATCAATTTCACGTCCATGAAGTGGATTCCAGCGATCCACGCCTGGCAGTACTGAAGACCTTACTGGACAACCAAAATATGGAGCCAACCTGATCACTCAAAACCTTACCCCCGCTTAACCTGGCACTACCTCACTGCAGGAGGGACGCTCGTGTTTTGCTCAGATTTATCAACTCCAATTAATCACCTGATTCTTCCCGGACCAAGTTTTTCGGTGAAATTATTCACGCACATATTCATTATTTGATCGAGGAGGCAGCCCCTTGGAGCTAAACCCATTGAAGCTACGCGGTTCAGGACTTTCACTGGATTTCAACCATGAAAAAGGAGCAGATGATCCAGAATTTCAAGATGATTTTTTTTATTCCATACCCCCTATCGGACCACAAAAAAACCTCGAGTTAATCGGCTCTGACGATACAGTTGGATTATATCTCAAGGAGATGGCACATATCCCGCTGCTGACACAGAGAGAGGAGATCGATTTAGCTAAACGCATTGAACGTGCCAGCGAAGCACGCAAGCTACTAACACAGCAGGATAAATCAATTAAAAGAGCTGAACGTCGCGAGCTTGAAAATCAAGTCCGGGATGGTTATCTTGCCCGAGAACATTTGATCAAAGCCAACACCCGCCTGGTCGTCAGCATAGCTAAAAAATATCTCGGCAATGGAGTCCCTTTCCTGGATTTAATCCAGGAAGGAAATCTAGGCCTGATGAGAGCAGTAGAAAAATTTGAATACCGGAGAGGGTTTAGATTTTCAACCTATGCTACCTGGTGGATTCGGCAGACGATCACGCGCGCCATCGCAGATCAGGGCCGTACAATCCGCGTTCCAGTCTACATGACCGACCGTATTCGCAAGATGTACCGCACAATTTATAAATTGGAGCAAGAACTTGGATACCCTCCCAGCGAGGAGGAGCTGGCAGATGAAATGGATCTGGATCCAAAGAAAATTAAATGGATGCTGAGGGTCTCATGGACTCCAGTATCGCTGGAAAGCCCGATCGGCGATGATGAAGATTCAGAATTCGGCATGTTCGTTGAGGACAAAGGGTCTCCCTCACCCGCTCAAGCAGTCTACCAGGAAATGCTGCGTGAGCGGATCAACGAAGTGTTATCCTCACTGTCACCACGGGAGGCGCGCATCATCCGTTTGCGCTTCGGATTGGATTGCGAAAAACCATACACTTTAGAAGAGGTAGGACAAAAATTTGGTTTGACACGTGAACGCATCCGCCAAATAGAAGGGAAAGCACTGCGCCGATTGCGCAATCCAAGACAAGCCCGGTTGTTGCGGGAATACCTGTAGTAAAATCTTGCTGATAGGTTATCATTGGTCTAGGCCTGACGATCAATTTACGCCAGATATGAGAAGGAAAATGTTCTACAACAAGGAAATTACAATTAAAATTCTCATGCCCATGCCGGAAAATGATACAAATGCTAATGCTTGGGCACCTGCATCGTGGTTTGGATCGTGATCCGGTAGGAATATATCTGAAACCCAAAAGGCTGTCCAGATTTGGACAGCCTTTTTCAATTACCAGCACGCCCATTGAGCATCAAATCATCGCGAAGGCACCATAATCTTTGATCTTCGCGCTACAATATGCTAAGAAAACAACTGGAGGAGAACCATGCCGAGCAACATACTAGTCGCTGTCGCCTGGCCCTATGCCAATTCAATGATTCACGTCGGTAACCTCACCGGCTCGTACCTGCCGGCTGATATATTCGCCCGCTACCAAAGATTATCAGGCAATAATGTCCTCATGGTATCTGGTACTGATTCCCACGGTACACCGGTTTCCGTCCGTGCCGATGAGGAAGGTATTACCCCCATTGAGGTGTATTCCAAATTCCACACAAGTTTCCTGGAGTTATTTCAGCGCCTGGGTCTGACTTACGATCTCTTCACCAGCACGCATACTGAGAACCACTTTAAGGTATCCCAGGCGATCTTCCTGGCCCTGAAGAACAACGGTTACCTGTATATCGACCGCCAGCAACAGTGGTACTCACCAACTCAGGAGCGCTTCCTCCCGGATCGCTATATTGAAGGAACCTGTTACATCTGCGGTTACACAAACGCACGTGGCGATCAATGCGATCAGTGTGGTTCGTTATTAGATGCCACCTCATTGATCAATCCACACTCCAAAATAGATGGCAGCACTCCAGAGCTCAAGGAAACCAAACACTTTTATCTTGACCTGGGTAATCTACAACCAGCCATCGTTGACTTCTTGCAGCAGCGAGAGAGTTATTTGCGTCCTAATGTCATCCGCCAGTCTCTAGGTCAAATCCTCGCTGAAGATTTACACGGGCGGGCGATTACCCGGGATCTGGACTGGGGAATTCCCGTGCCCATCGAGGGATGGGATGGGAAACGTTTGTATGTCTGGTTTGAAGCCGTGATCGGCTACCTTTCTGCCAGCATCGAGTGGGCTCAATTAGGAGGACATCCCCAAGCCTGGCATGATTGGTGGTACGAGCCCCGGGCGAAATCATTTTACTTCATCGGCAAAGACAATATCCCCTTCCATGCGGTCATTTGGCCGGGCCAGCTGGTTGGTGCTGGGGAATGGTTTTCCAAGATTTATGAAGAAAAGGATTATGGCTCTCTAGTACTGCCGTATAACATTCCCGCAAATGAGTTCATGAATCTGGAAGGCAAGAAGATCTCAGGCAGCCGCAATTGGGCAATTTGGGGATTGGATTTCCTGGAGCGCTACGAACCTGACGCTTTGCGTTATTATCTAACCGCCAATATGCCCGAGAGCAAAGACACAGATTGGGATTGGCAGGATTTCCTGAACCGCAACAATAACGAATTGGTCGCCACCTGGGGGAACCTTGCAAACCGGGTAATATCATTCGCCCATAAAAATTGGGATGGGCATGCGCCCGTCCCCGGTGAACTGCGGCCAGCTGACGAACAAATCCTGCACGTCGTGGGGACAGGATTTGAGACAATCGCAAATCATATCGAGTCTGTGAACCTGCGGGCGGGATTAGCAGAAGCCATGCGCCTGGCTGCCGAGGTCAACAAATACCTGGATGTAACTGCACCCTGGTTTGAAATTAAGACCGATAAAACTGCTGCTGGCACATCGATTTTTACCGCTTTAAAAGCCATCGATTCTCTGAAGATTCTGTTTGCGCCGTACTTGCCTTTCTCAAGTGAGCAATTGCATAAAATCCTGGGCTATAAAGAACCATTATTTGGGGAACAGTACACCAAAACGGTCCATGATAATCTTGGTGACCATGTAGTACTGCGCTACAACCCGATTAATGCAACTGGGACCTGGCAGGCCAGTCAATTACAACCCGGTGTAGAAATACTCAAACCACATCCCCTCTTCACCAAGCTGGATGAGGAAATTGTCGCGTCTGAACGAGCTCGCCTCGGTTAACCGGAAGAATATCGAGATTAATCAATGAAAACAATCCTCGTAATGCGCCATGCCAAATCGAGCTGGAGTGACCCGGGGCTGGCAGATATCGATCGCCCGTTGAATAAACGCGGGAAACAGGATGCACCGCGCATGGGCGATCTTCTGCGCAAGGAAGATCTCATCCCAGACCTCATACTATGTTCACCAGCCCGGCGGGCAAAAAAAACTGCGCAGGCAGTAATTGAAGCCAGCGGTTACCCAGGGGAAATCGAAATTATCCCAGATTTCTATCCTGGCGATCCAGAGATTTTCCTGGATGCACTCGTGTCTTTGCCAGATAATATCGATAGTGTAATGATCGTTGCTCATAATCCTGGCCTCGAAGAGTTGGTGTATGAATTAGTTGGCGAGTCAACACGATTGCCTACTTCCGCACTTGCCCAGATCTCATTAATACTCGGAACCTGGCAGGATCTGGGGGATGATGTGCAGGGAAAGTTGGATAATTTGTGGTGGGTGAAGGAACTAGGTTGATCAACCCAGGAAACTTGTTTCACGCATGTTTTTTTAAGAAGCTGCCGAAAAGTATCATTACTATGCCGGTAAACGCCAGACCAAATACAGCATATAGAAGGTAATCCACGTTTCCCGCCTGTTGATTTTCAATCTCCCTTGTCTCAGGAGTTGCCGGTATTGTCAAGCTGGGTTGCGGGGCATCGTTCATGGCAACGGGCATGGGAGTGGGTGTTTCTGTTTTTGGTTTTGCGGTTGCTGTCGCTGATGGGATTCTCGTCTCCTCCAATTCGCGGGTCGGAGCCTCCAGTTGAAGTGCTCCAGGAGCAGCAGTTACCCCTGTCTTGATCAGCAGCTTATCTCCTGGATAAATTACGGCTTGCTCAGTAATACCATTCAGCGCGAGCAGATCACTCAATTCCACCCCATATGCATTCGCAATATTCTCCAGGAATTGTCCTGACTGCACAACGTGCTGGATTGAGCCATCCGCTGCAGCCGTCGCGATAACGATCGGCTCGATTGGGATTACCGTTGGTGCCTGGGTGGCATTTATCTCGTTATCGTTTGAAGGGGGTTGAAGATCTGCAACTCCACCGCTGCCAGATGACCCAGCAACATAAGCCACCAAAATCGTATAATATACACTGTCTCCGTCATGACCAACGCCGGCACCGATATGTGTGTAGAGGGGCGAGATCATCGTATCGAGATGTATCGCATCCTGCCACAAGTCATTTACTGTCCTAGTTGGACTGAGATTGACCCCCATGGCGACGTTCTCAGATACATATACCTGGTCTCCACCTCCATAACCAGCTGCAACGGCTCGATCATAAGGACGAGAACCTCCCGATCCTGAATGGGTCCAGGTCCCGATAGAAGCCTGGTAGTCACTGTGATTTTGGGCTGCAGACATCAATGCATTGTTCACTTCATAGGGAGGCAATCCGTACGCAGCTCGCAGGTCATTCACCTCTCCAATCAATTGCATTGCATCACCAGCCTGTGCGGAAATGCGGGTTGGCTGAGACATCAAACTAATTAATAGAAAGCTGGATGTCAGGAAAAGATTGAATAATTTACGCATTGTTCGGATCATGGAAATTTATTCCAACCAGGACCTCAAATCTTTCATCAAGATCAGGAACAAGATTGAAATTGCGAGTAGACCCGGGAATTCATTCATCTAATGTTGCTGCAACTATCGCGGTTACCCCCGCACTTTGGGGAAATCTTGTTCCAATTTTGCCAGGAATTCAATCAATAGCTGGATTGCAGTCTGGGTGGCCTGTTCTTTTATCTGGTAGCGATCTCCTGAAAACACAAATTTCTCTGCATGTTCCAGCTCGGAAGCGCTTAAACCGAGCCATGCCAAACCAACAGGTTTTTCCAAACTGCCTCCATCAGGACCTGCAATTCCGCTGGACGAAATCCCAATATCCGTTTTTAATGCGGACCTCACCCCCCTTGCCATTTCAAGGACCGTTTGTTCACTTACTGCACCATAATCAATCAGGGTTTGCTCTGATACACCCAGGATTTCCATTTTTACCTCGTTTGCGTAGGCGATCACCCCACCTTGAAAATACCTGGAGGAACCAGGAGCGTTTGTAATAGTATGCCCGATCAAACCACCGGTAAAGGATTCAGCTACCGATATGGTCAAACCACTCACACTCAGCATCTTTCCCAGCTCGAGTTCTATGGGGCTAGGCATGCTCAAATTATAACCCTTACCAGGAATTGATTTACCATCAGGCTGGTTTTCGAGCCATGTTAAAATATGGCTTGATGATGGAAACAAACGATCATATTCAAGCCATCCTTGACTCTGCACCTACCAAGCCGGGTTGCTATTTGATGAAAAGCGCGGATGGCAAGGTAATTTACGTTGGCAAGGCAATAAACTTGCGCAGCCGCTTACGTTCCTATTTCCATGCCAGCGCCATGGAGAACAATAAAACACGCCAGATGGTGCAGCGTATCAAGGATATCGATTGGATCGTGGTTGACTCTGAACTCGAAGCCCTGATCCTCGAGATGAATTTAATCAAGAAGCATCGCCCACAATTTAACGTGCGCCTGAAAGATGATAAACGCTATCCCTACATTAAAGTTCATTGGGGAGATGCTTTTCCAAAATTAACCGTCACCCGGTACATGGTGAATGACGGTTCACGCTACTTTGGACCGTATACAAGCGTCTGGGCGGTCCACCAGACACTGGATGTTTTGAGGCGCATTTTTCCATATCTAACCTGTGATCGAGAAATAACTGGAGGGGACCAGCGTGCGTGTCTGTATTACGACATCAAGCTGTGCAGTGCTCCTTGTATTGGGGCGATTAATAATGAGGATTACCGCCAGGCGATCGACGATTTATGCCAATTCCTCAATGGGCGCACTGAGCCAATCGTTTCCCGGCTCCAGGAAAAAATGCGGCAAGCATCGGACCAGCTGCAGTTCGAGCGTGCTGCAGCACTGCGAGACCAGGTAAACGCGATCGATCGGGTGGTTGAAAAACAAAAAGTAATATCTTCTGACTACGTAGATTCAGATGTAATCGCCATGGCCCGGTCGAATGGCGAAGCCTGTGTGCAGGTGTTCTTTATCCGCAGTGGAAAATTGATTGGGCGCGAATACTTCCTTCTACAAGGCGCAGAAGGCGCGGCTGATGCAAATGTCATGTCCGGGTTCATCAAGCAGTTTTACGACCAGGCATCCATGGTACCATCCCAGGTTCTCCTACCCCATGAAATTGAAGAAGCCCATATTATTAAGCAATGGTTGGGATCTCGCCGCGCTGGCGAGTCCGTGGAAATTCTGATCCCTCGCGAGGGACAGCAGCGGGATTTAATCCAGCTGGCAGCCGAGAATGCAGCCGACACCCTCAAGGCTTTGCAGGCACGCTGGCAGGCAGAAAAACACCGCCAGACTGAAGCCCTGGCGGAATTGCAATCCGCTCTCAACCTTTCCAGACCACCCAACAGGATCGAGTGTTATGATATCTCCAACACCCAAGGGACTGCTGCTGTCGGCAGCATGGTGGTCTTCGAACAAGGGGTTCCAAGTAAAAAATTCTACCGGCGTTTTAATATCCGCAGCGTCACTGGACCAGATGATTTTGCCAGTATGGAAGAAGTACTGCTGCGCCGTTTTAACCGCTGGCAATCTGCACAGGAGATGGCAGACAAACCTGGAAAAAAGCCGGATCCATCATTTGCCATGCTTCCGGATCTGCTGATCGTGGATGGTGGTAAAGGCCAACTTAGCCGGGCAGTTGCGGTATTGGAGAAATACAATCTCACACAAGAAATTCCCGTGGCAGGTTTAGCAAAACAAAATGAAGAATTATTTATCCCTGACCAGTCACTGCCGATCCTCCTGCCAAATGGTTCACAGGGACTTTTCCTAATCCAGAGGGTGCGGGACGAAGCCCACCGCTTCGCCATCACGGGTCACCGTAAAAGGCGGACCAAAGCAGGACTTGCTTCAAGGCTGGATGCTATCGCAGGTGTCGGCCCAGCTCGTCGAAAAGCTCTCCTGGGAAAATTCGGCTCCATCCAAAATATTCAGAAAGCCAGCATTGAAGAACTTGCTTCCATCCCTGGAGTTTCAGAAAATCTCGCGCACCAAATAAAAAATCAGTTAGAATAATAAGCGGAGTTACACATGGCAAAAAACAAGAAAAAGAAAGAGTTATCCGGTTATGAGCGGAGGAGGCTGAGAACCCAACAGCTGATTTTCATCGGTATTGGCGTAATCATCATCCTATCAATGTTGATCTCTCTAGTGGGGAATATTTATTAAACTATTTGCGGGAAATGGCACAAAGATCGAAATCGAACGGACCTTGAGATATCATCCATAGATTTTTATCCCCTAATTTACAAATTGCATTATTAGCAAGATCTCTTTCGCTAATGGGAATGAATTTAAATCAAAATTCATCCAAAAACACAACGAAAATCGAAAATATGACAAATTAGGGGAAAATTCTCTGTTGATTCTTTAGTAATAATTTGGTAAAATAACAAAAATGTTAGTTTCTTTTAATCTTCCGTGATTACCGCGGGGGTAACACTATTTCCTCGAGAGGATGCACAGAATTAAGAAATTAATTTACTCAAATAGATACGTTTATCTACCTGGCAATTGAAAAGTAAAAATAAATCTAACCAAAATCTAACCGACGAATATTCAAAAGGAAGGGAACCATGAGAGCGTATAAACCTATCATCTTAGCTTTTGCACTGATCTTTGTCTTTGTATTCATCCTGACAACCAGCGTGAACACAAAAGCCCAGCCAGAGGAAGCAGTAATTGACTTCGAAGGCATCACTCCCGGTACGATTGTCGATCAATTGTCTTCAGGATTCGGGATAAGTGGTGCCGTAATCCCTGGTTATGTCTCGGTCAGTGCGTATAATCCCGATCTGGGTGATGTCAACGCGGCGATGATCTTCGATGCCACATGCCCACCCGGAAACGTTCCAGCAGATTGCACTGGCGGTGATGCTGACCTGTTCAATTACGCATATGGCAACACGCTGATCATCAGCGAAGACCTCGACACGACCGATCCGGATGATGGGGATGTAGCAGGTTCCAGGATCTATTTTGAATACTCAAATTTCGGTGACGGCGAAGGCGC
>JBJYXV010000074.1:23186-193385 GCA_046260155.1 Anaerolineales bacterium | reverse complement strand
CCAGCTCGTAGCCGCGGATGGCGCGCCCGGAGAGGTCTTCGAGCCCGATCTCTTCAGGTGTGGGTGGCGGGGTGGGAATGGGAGAAGGGGTGGGAGTTTTAAGGGTAGAGGCGCGGGCCAGGCGCACAAAGGCAGCGCGATCTTCGAGCGAGATCTTGAGCGAGGTGGCCAGGCGTTCGGCGATCTGGATCGAGGGACGCAGGGAATTGGCTTCGATCTTGCGGATGGTGATGGTTGCACAGACTACGCGCCTTGCAAGCTCGGCCTGGGTCAGGTCGAGAGCCTGGCGGTGCTGCTTGACGATGTCTCCGAAAGTAATGTCCCTGTCCAATACCTCCTCCCTTGGTGCGAGGCATACTGTTCGAATGGTTTGTCTGCAATGGCTTTGATGTTAAGCGGATTGGGTACCCCCATGAGGGTGGTGCGAGCGAGGAAGGATGAAAAGCAGACTCGATTTAGCTTGATATTATTTTAGATGAGAATCAGGTCGAATTCAATGCCCTGAGCGTTTTATATCGCTATTTGTATCGGTTTAAGGTACGCTGCCCGATCTTCTTCAGCTCTGGCAGGCTTTTGTTCCGTTAGGGATGAAATTTGTGATCCTACCGTCCAGAAAGGGTGAAGTAACCACTCTGACAGATAAATCCACCCATCTTTTTGGTTGATTCGCCGCTACGTTTTATTGATGTTGCCAGAATATGCGGTTAATACCTGCCGCGGGTTTGGTGGGCTTGTGGGTCGACCAGCTCGCTTTCTTCGGCGGGATCAACGCGCACGGCGCAGGCCTTGTACTCGGGGATCTTGGCCAGCGGATCCAGGGCGTCGATGGTCAGCAGATTGGCAGCCGCCTCGCGGAAGTGGAAGGGGATGAAGACCACGCCCATGGTGGTCTTGTAAGTAACCTTGGCGCGCAGGACTACCGTGCCGCGCCGAGAAGAAACACGCACGACATCACCTTCATTGACGCCGATCCGCGCGGCATCCGTGGGGTGGATATCCACCAAGGCCTCCGGGTAGAGATCATCCAGCTGAGAATTGCGGGTTATTGAGCCGCCGTGCCAGTGCTCCAGCACGCGCCCGGTGGACAAGATGAAGGGGTATTCATCATCCGGCATTTCCACCACCGGGATATACTCCAGCGGGTGAAACTTGCCGCGACCGCGGGGGAAGCTCTCTGCGAACAGGAAAGGTGTGCCGGGATCCGTGCCATCAATAACCGGGGTTTGCAGCCCGACCTCTTCGAGGCGCGCATACTTCACACCGGCATATGCAGGCACCACGCCCCCCATCTCCTCCAGGATTTGTGAAGGATGTGTGTAATCCCAATAAGCAGAGTTGGGGCGGCCCAGGCGAACTTCGATGCGTTTCGCCAGGTCGCAGATGATCCCCCAATCCGGGCGCGATTCGCCGCGCGGTGGGATAGCCTGGCGCACACGCTGCACGCGGCGGTCAGTGTTGGTGAAAGTGCCTTCCTTCTCAGCCCAGGAGGTGGCGGGCAGGAAGACATCTGCAAAGGCACCCGATTCGGTGATGAACAAGTCCTGTGCGACGATGAATTCCAGGTTTTCCATCTGCTGGCGGGTGTGATTGAGGTTGGGCTCGGACATCATCGGGTTTTCGCCCATGATGTACAGGCTGCGCACGCCGCCCGGCCTGACCTGGCTGAGGATCTCAGTGGTGGTCAGTCCGAGCTCCCGGTTTAAACCCCCGGGTTCGATATTCCAGGCAGCCTCCCACTTCTGTGCATTAGCTGGAGCATCCACATCCATGTATCCGGGATAATGCCAGGGCATCGCACCGCAATCTGACGCACCCTGGACGTTATTCTGCCCGCGCAGCGGGTTGAGGCCTGTGCCGCGCTTACCGATATGACCGGTGAGCAGTGCCAGGTGGATCAGGCTCATGGCGTTGTCGGTGCCGTGGGAGCTCTCCGGAATCCCCAGAGCCCAGTAGATCGCCCCCCGATCGGCATTGGCGTACATGCGGGCAGCCTGGACGATCAATTCCCGGTCCACACCCGAGATGGCTTCGGCATACTCTGGTGTGAATTTCTCGACGGATTTGGCGAACTCCTCAAAACCTTCGGTTCGCTGCTGGATAAACTCCTGGTTGTAGAGCTTCTCCTTGATGATGACGTGCGCCATGGCGGAGAAGACCGGCACATCCGTACCAGGCTTTTCGGGCAGCCAGAGCGTAGCATAGTTAACCATCTCCACCCGGCGTGGGTCAACGACGATCAGCCGGGCACCGTGCTTCTCAACGGCAGCTTTCATCTGCAGGGCGATGATCGGGTGGGTTTCTGCGGTGTTGGAACCGGTGATGATGAAGACATCGCTGTCGATCACTTCGGAAGCAGTGTTGCTCATCGCTGCTGAGCCAATGGCCATCTGCAGCGCGACCACCGACCCGGCATGGCACAAACGGGTGCAGTGGTCAATGTTGTTGGTGCGGAACAATGCCCGGTACATCTTCTGCAGCAGGTAGTTATCCTCGTTGGTGGCTTTGGCGCAGCAGTAGACCGCCATGGCGTGTGGGCCATTTCGCTGGTAGATCTCCACCAGCCGGTCGGCGGTGTAATCCAGGGCTTCATCCCAGGATACCTGGCGCCAGCCTGATAGATCCCCGGCCGGAGTGCGCTTACCCGGGACCTGTGTTTCCTTCCTGATTAATGGCGTGGTTACCCGGTTCTGGTTATAAATGAAGTCGTAGCCAAAGCGTCCCTTGACGCATAAATTGCCGTGGTTGACGACTGAATCAAATGGCGAGCTGACATGGTAGATGTAGTCATCCTTAATATGCAGCTCAAGGTTGCAACCAACCCCGCAAAAAGGACAGGTGGTGGGGACGACGCGGTCCGCTTCAAGCATGAGAGCCTCCGTTTACCAGTAAATAAACTCTGAAATGATTCATTCCCTGCGCTTCCTTCGACGGCGTTGGGTTTTGGTCGCCCCCATCACTTCTGCCGGTGAAAGACCCTGTTCGAGCAGGTGCTGGCGCTTGGATTTCAAGGCGCCGCTGGGGCACACTCCCACACATTGGCCGCAGAAGACGCAGGTGGTTTCCGGCAGGGGCTTATCGAAAAAAGTGCCGATCATGGTGTCGAAGCCACGGCTGGTGAAATTGATGGCATATGCGTATTGGGCATCCTCGGCGCACACCTGGACGCAACGCCAGCAGAGCACACACTTGGCATAGTCACGGATGAACATGGGATTGTCATCCAGGACAGGTAGAGCGCGTGCCTCACTTTCGGGGAAACGATCAGAGTCGGCAGAGTACTCAGCTATCATCTCCTGGATTTCAGAAGCTTCTGAAAGATCCACTGCAGAATCAAGCAATTCCAGGATTGTGCGCCGGCTGCGTTCAACCTTTTCGCTGTGGGTGTGGACCTGCATACCCTCCCTGACCTGGGTGATGCATGCCGCCTGGAGCAGGCGGGCACCTTCCACTTCTACGACGCACATGCGGCAGAGCCCGTTGGCAGTGGTGTGATCGTGGTAGCAAATGGTGGGAACTTCTTGGCCCAACTGTTCGGCAGCCTTGAGGATCGTCGTACCGGACGGGACCTGGATGGTGTGACCATCGATGGTCAAGGTGACATTGTCATCCATGATGGCCTCCTGTCTCGGCTGGTGTGAAGAGTTCGGGCCAGAGCTGCATGGCGCTCAGTACCGCCGTGGCCGCAGTCTGTCCTAGGCCGCATAGGGAGCTGTCGGTCATCGTCCAGCCGACATCAGAAAGCCTTTCCATATCGCCGGGCAGGAAGTTGCCCTTTGCCATCCGCTCTAAGATTTCACACTGGCGCTGTGTGCCCAGCTGGCAGGGGTAACACTTACCGCAGGATTCGTGTGCAAAGAACCTGGCCAGCCTGGCCAGGATGTCGTGCATATCCCTGGACTGGTCGATTACCATCAGCACTCCGGAACCCAATGGCAGGTTGGCAGCCCGTAAATGTTCGAAGGAGAGCTGCACATCCAGGTCTTTTTCTACCGCAAAGGCACCGGCGGCCCCTCCGACCAGGACGGCTTGAATTCCATCCTGACTGTGCATTCCCCCAGCCAGGTCGAAAAGCAGCTCCCTGAGCGTGATTCCGAAGGGGGCTTCGTACAGACCGGGAAATTTCACATCTCCGGAGAGGCAGAAGAGTTTTGTCCCCGGGGATTCCTCGGTGCCCAGCTGCCGGTATGCTGCCGCACCGTGTTCCAGGATAAAAGGCAGGTTGCACAGGGTTTCGACATTGTTGATGGCGGTAGGTTTGCCGAACAGCCCGTGGGTTGTCGGGAAGGGTGGTTTCAGGCGGGGGAAACCGCGCTTACCCTCGATTGCTTCAAACAGGGCGGTTTCCTCACCGCAAATATATGCACCGGCACCCAAGCGCAGTTCAATCTCGAAGCTGAAATCGGAACCAAGTATTCCCTCACCCAGATACCCTGCGCTGCGGGCTTCATTCATGGCGTGCTCCAGCATGTTGAAAGCCCTGGGATACTCACCGCGCACAAAGATGTACCCCTGGCGTGCTCCGACCGCGTATCCAGCAATGATTAATCCTTCCAGGACACGCTGCGGATCATCCTCCATCAGCACCCGGTCTTTGAATGTCCCCGGCTCCGATTCATCTGCATTGCAGACTACGTACTTGGGAGTTCCAGGGGCAAGGGAGGCGCCTTCAAGTTTTACACCGGTTGGAAAAGCAGCCCCACCGCGTCCCACCAATCCAGAAGATTTAACTATCTCGATTGCTTCTGCCGGGTTCATTTGCAGGGCTTTTTCCAAACCACTGTAGCCACCGGCGGATCGGTATTCCTTCAAGGAAGTTGGTTTCCCCCGTCCGCAGTTCGCGGTCAGCAGTGTTGCAGTACCTCCGATTTTTGAGCGCGGTGGTTCAAGGTTCTCCATGATCATGCTTGGAGCACTGGCAGGTTCCAGGTGCCCGTAAGCGGAATCCCCCACAAGGGCAGCCGGGGCGTGATCGCAGAGACCCAGGCAGGTAACCCGTTCGATTGTTATCCTGTTATCCGCGCTGACCTGGTCCAGTGAAACCTGGTGATGCTGGCATAAAGACTCAATGACGGCATCACTTCCCTGTAGAGCGCACGCAGGATCACCGCAAACGCGCACAATCTGCTCTCCAACCGGTTCTTTATACAGCATGGTGTAAAAATCGATCACACCGGAAACATCCGCGAGCGGGATACCCAGGCTGCTGGCGACCAATGCTGCGACCGGCTCTGGCAGGTGACCATAAAACTTTTGTGCTTCGTGCAAAGCCGGTAGAAGCGCAGAGCGCCCTTCCATCTCCTGCAGGGCGCTCTTAAGCGGTGAAAGATCCAATTCTGTCATGCTTCAGATTGCTGAGCTTCCCAGGCCAGCTGCCAGGAATCATAGGCTGCAGCCCAATTAAGATCATCAACCACCAGCTTTTTATCTAGTCCATCTTTATCTTGGATCAGGAAAGTGCGCTCCTCTTGGCCATCATCCAGGATTTCCAGAGTGCAATCGACAGGTGTGACCTCCTCGCGCAGGAAATGCCAGCCAAAATGTGTTTCACAAGCGGGTTCGTAGCAATTACAGTTGCGTCGATCAAGAGTGATTTTCATATCGATTTCCTTTCATAATAAAGTTGGACAACTACCAGTGTTCCTAAAAATGAGACTGCCAGAATATTATCTTTGTATATTATTTTAACTCAAAATAGGGTTGTTGGTTTCACGGACGGGAGAAAACCAGGAGCCATGTGCCCCAATAACGCGATCCGCTTTCAGTCTCACATTCCGCAGGGGTGATATCCGGGACCGATTGGCCTCCGGCAGCCATGCGTACCTCGTAGACGACCCCAGGCTCCATCAGGAAATCGGCATACCCCAAACCTATATCGGGTTTTAACCCGGTGAAAAAGAAATCATCTCCACCATCCCAGCTGATCGTGATCTCCTGGTCCGGCAGCGGGGCGCCAGACGCGTTTTCTGCTATGACCTGAATTAATGGGTTGGGTAAATCCGGGTCGCAGACGAAGGTATTGCTTTGCAGCACAAAAGGTGATCCGGGTGTAGCGGTGGGTGTGCGTGTTGGCAGAGGGGTAGCAGTTGAGAGAACGGCATTGGTTTCCGGGGATTCCTGGTTGGTTGGAGTGGGAATGAGCCCGGTATCTGTGGGAAAATCCACGGCGGGGGATTCTACTGGGGGTGGAGTGGAGGTTGCCTGGCCGGGATTAATGGTCGCCTGGTTCTCGTCAGGTGTGGTAGAAGTGATTGGAGTTGAAATGACAGCTGAATCACCCTGTCCTAATGCAACAGCCAGTAGACCCAGCGCCTGCGCTTCCAATGGGGAGTTGCCCTCTCCCAATGTGCGCTGGGCTTGTTCTGAAAGAACGCGGGTGATATCGCTGTCCCCGAGATACTTTAATCGCGCTTCTGCCCGCGTTAGATCTCCTGTAGCAACAAAAGCGGAGGCGATCATCGCCCGAAATTGATCTTTAAATTCAGGCTGCAGGGATGCCGGCGAGGTATCCGGGCGTTCCTGGGGGGCGATCAACCAGGCATAAACCAGTCCCAGGACAATTCCGATCACAAACCCGGTCAGCAGGTACCAGTGCCCGCGGTCATCTCTCACGGCTGGATGCCTCCGGAAGCGGGCACCCAGGTTTGAAGCGCACTGGCCAGCTGGCTGAGCAACTCCTGATCGGAGTCAGCATAATTAATTTGTGCTGCATAAATCATGCCCTGGCGAACGATCTCGGCGGGTGGGCTGTCTCCCAGGACGGCCAGCCGCCGGGCAGCTAAATCCAAATCTCCCTCAGCCTGGAAAGCTTCCGCGACCATGAGAATATAGTCCGTCTGGTAATCAGAGCGCAGCTTGGCAGGTGTGGTGTCCACATACTTGACCGGATTGATCACCCAGCCATACACCAGACCTACGCCGATGCCAATGATTAATATGAGCAAGAACCCAATCCAGCGTCTCATTGGTTCTATTGTGCCACAGACCTTTTACCTGGGCAAGGCCAAGCCTTGTCGACCTGGCACGATGAAAGAACCTGTTTCACCAGCAGATAGAACTGAGAACCAGGCATGCAATCAGGGAATTAATGAGAGCTCAATCAGCGTTTCTTGAGGATTTCACGCAAGGCAGCCAGCAGCAGCATCACATTTTCAAGCCGGCTGCTGTAACCCATGAGACCGATACGCCAGATCTTACCCACCAGCGGGCCAAAGCCTCCAGCGATCTCTACGTTGTAATCGTTTAGTAACTGCTTCCGAATATCAACGCCATTGATGCCCGGGGGAATGACTGCGGTGGTTAAAGTAGTCAAGCGATGTTCTTCCGGAACAAAAAGTGAGATATCCAGGTCTTCCAAACCAGACCAGAGCACTTCTGCATTGGAACGATGGCGTGCGAATCGTTCTTCCAGGCCCTCTTCAGCAACGATGCGTAATGCTTCGCGCAATGCATAATTGGAGTTAATCGGTGCAGTATGGTGGTAAGTGCGCTCATTGCCCCAATATTTTTCTAATAACGAGAGGTCAAGGTACCAATTGCCGACAGGTGTCTTGCGCTTGCGAAGCACTTCCCGGGCTCGGGGTGACACGGTTAGTGGTGCCAAGCCTGGAGGTGCAGACATGCTCTTCTGAGTACCGCTAAAAGCGACATCAACACCCCAGGCATCGATTTCAACCGGCATTCCACCCAGAGAGGTAACCGCGTCCAGCACCAGCAGGGCACCATTTTCGTGGGCGGCGGTAGCGATCTCTGCAATACCTGGCTGCAGCACCCCGGTAGATGTCTCTGCATGAACCATTGCCAGCAGCTTGTATTTTTTCTTCTGGAGCGCTGCTTTGACCTCCTCGGGGTCGAATGCCTCACCCCAAGGCCGATCGATGCGATCAACTTGAGCTCCGTAACGCCCAGCCATCTCAACCATGCGTTCACCAAAATAACCGAGCACTGCAACCAGTACGTTATCACCTGGTTCAATAAAATTGCATAAAGCAGCTTCCATACCAGCACTGCCGGTTCCTGAGACAGGTACGGTGAGCTCGTTTTCAGTCTGGAAAACAAAACGAAGCAGCTGCTGGACCTCCTGCATCAGGGTGAGAAATTGGGGGTCAAGGTGACCGACCAAGGGATATGACAGCGCATTTAAGACCCTTGGGGCGACCATACTTGGTCCAGGTCCTAATAGGATGCGGGGGGTGATGTTTAAATCCTGGTAACTCTTGGCTTCCATTATGTTCTCCTAGGTGGATGTTTCGATGTGATCTGACACTTATTAGTTTACAACAAACTTGTCTGAGTGTTAAGCTCTTTGGTTAAAAACAACCTCCCGGGTGAATTAATATCTCCCAGGAGGTTTCTGTGAGGAGGATTGGAGTAGATTTACCCGGCTAAGGTTTACATCCGCCCCCCTTCTTGGTGCAAGTTCCTATTCCGGGATCGAGATTCATGTTGTTGCTGTGGTCTTTTATTACGGTTTCTGAATCCTGGGTAGAACTAGAACCGGGTCCAGGATGTTCCTCCCCGGAGGAAGATTGCTCAGGTCCGGGGTCTGTATGAGTCTGGCCTTCTTCTGCTTGTGGACCAGGACCAACACTGTTTTTAGCGGCTGGCTCGCAGCTCTCAAATTGGCATTCTCCATCTCCGGGTGCTGCCTCCTGGGGTCCTGGACCGAATCCCTGCTCTGCGGGTTCAGATTCGGATACGGGTCCGGGCCCATAACCTTGATCAAACTGTGGTTCTTGCTCAAATTGAGTGCGGACCTGTGCTTGCATGCGGAATTGAAGGGGTTCTTCCAATCCCAAATCGGTCCAGCTCAGCCGGGTTTGGATCGTCTCCCTGAGCCTGGTCATGAGCGGGTCATGATCGACATCCTGAGGTAGGGATGCGATCTGGTCCTGCAAACGCTCACGAATCTGGTTCAGCATCCGGATCATTTCGCTTTCTTCAGATTGGGCGGCGATCCGCAACGCCTGGTCAAGATGCATTTCAAATCGTTGTTGTGTAGCTTCAGGCACGGCTTGTTCCATTGTGTGCAGGCGAGTCATCTCCGTCAGGCGCCGTTCTGCGTAATCTAATTCCATTTGGAGCCTGTCTGTATTGCGCAAAGTGCTGCGTAGGACCAGGTCCTCGGCGAAGGTTTTTACCTGGTAGAGAGCTTGGTTTGGCAGGCTGCCCTGGGCGGCCAGCACTGTTGCGCCCGTACCGCCAAACATCAACGCCAAGATCAGGATGAAAGATGCAACTGTGGCATACATGGGTGAATACTCCTTAAAGTGGATGAATTTGGAAAACGAGTTTTTCCACTCAGTATGACGCCGGTTATCCAATTTGGATACGGGTAAGGTTAATGCGCCGGCTTGAGCAAGGAATTCATTTCTTCCACGCCGGATGGCTTGCTGGTCCCGTGGTGGGACAGCTCGCAGGCTGGAGAACCAGGGTTCAAGTTGTGAATCGAGCAAATTTTTGGATTGCTTCATTTTTGGCCTCTTGATCGGTTAATCCCAAGATTTTCCTCAGGGAGTTCAATGCACGGTGTTGAAGAGATTTGACCGCACTGACTGGTTTTCCAAGAGCAGCAGCTACCTCGGCTTTCCGCCAGCCTTCTAAGAAGACCAGCATGATTACCTGGCGCTGATCAGGGGTAAGCTGGAAAAGTGCCGCTCGCAGCTGCCGGGCAAGGATTTTGTGATCAACCTGATCCTCTACTCGAATGGTATTCGCCGGGTCTGGACTCTCTTCAAGCGACAAACATTGTTGGGGAGAGCTGCGGTAAAAATCTACGATCCAATTGTGAGCGATGCGGTAAAGGTATGCTTTGAGCTGTGTTTTTGGGCCTTTGCCAGTGTGAAGCGCCTTGAGGAAGCGTGAAAATGTTTCAGCAACGCAATCCTCCGCGGTAGCAGGATCGCCCAATAAGCGTAATGCATAACCATACAGGTCTGTGCTGTATGTATCGTAGATTTCAGCCAGGGCTTTTTGGTTAAATTCT
This sequence comes from Anaerolineales bacterium, assembly GCA_046260155.1. Classification (GTDB taxonomy): domain Bacteria; phylum Chloroflexota; class Anaerolineae; order Anaerolineales; family UBA4823; genus PFL25. The sequence goes on along the minus strand of JBJYXV010000074.1, from coordinate 183,403 downwards.
CTCGCCTGGCCAAGTAATTCTTCTTGGTATTGATCCATATCCTCGTTAACTAAGACGCAGGAAAGTGTAATTCGATACGGCCTTTCAACAAAATCCTGCTTGCCAGGCATATTATGTCACATTGATATGCACAAATTGTGAAGATTCCAAGAATAATGTACGTGTAAGCGGGGATTCTTGGGAGAAAAGAACTATTAATGGAGAAAGCTTGCTTCCCAAACAAAAATCTTGTAGAATCAAATCGGACAATTTACTGACGCACTGGTAGAAATAATTACTCCTCAATAGAGGGGTGTGCACATAGTCGCTCACAATACGAGGAGTGCGACATGGACGTGATAAAGGTGAAGGGGACCTCCCGAACTTCCGCGGTTGCCGGGGCGATTGCTGGGGTATTCCGTGAGAATCATCTGGCTGAGGTCCAGGCTATCGGTGCCAGTGCTGTAAATCAAGCAGTTAAAGCACTGGCTCTCTCCAGGAGTTATCTGGCACAGGATGGCATCGATGTGGTATTCATATCTGAATTTGTGGATGTGGAAATCGATGGAAAAGTTCGCACGGCGATCAAATTTACAGTTGAAGAACGGTGATTAAGTTCTGAATTCACCCGGCTAAGCAGCCGGTTTAGGTTGTAAATTGGGATAAACTTTTAACTGCGCGCCAATTCATTGGCGCGTATAATTTTCTGAAAGAAAGGCTGTATATTTCATAAGATTCCTGGTGATCATTTGTCCCGTTTAGCCATCTTGCTCTTGATCGTTCCCCTTCTGGCGTTGGTATCCGCTTGTGCGCAGGCTGAGCCTTTGCAGCAAACCCTTGCAGCAACCCTGGCACCCACGGAGACAAGATATCCAACGCCCGTTTTTACCAATACACCCGAGCTGACCCCAACCTTTACAGCAACCTGGACCCCGTCTGCCACCTCGGCTCCTACTCCAAGCCCAACACCGGAAAGATTTGCCTGCTGGGATGAAGGCGGGCGCATCGAATTTGGGGAGGTGCGCACCAATTTGCTCCCCTTACCCCTGAGTTATCGTATCTATCTGCCCCCTTGTTATGATGAATTCGAGGCGGAAACCTACCCGGTGCTCTATTTGATCCATGGTCAGAATTTCAATGACGATCAATGGGATCGCCTGGGGATAGATGAGGCTGCAGATAGTCTGATTGCCTCCGGGGATATTCCGCCTTTACTGATCGTAATGCCGCGCGATCGTTCTTGGAGCCAACCAGCAGATGACAAATTCGGTCAGGCTGTAGTTGAACTGCTCATCCCATATGTTGATCAGATTTACCAAACCAAGCCGCACAGGGAGTACCGTGCTATCGGTGGTTTATCACGCGGGGCAGGTTGGGCATTGCACCTCGGTTTCTCAATCTGGGAGTCATTTGGTGCCATCGGTATGCACAGTCTGCCGGTTTTCTGGACTGATCTACCTGAGATCAGGACCTGGCTGGAGGCAATTCCTTACCAATCCCTCCCGCGCATATACATGGACCTGGGGGACAAAGATCGGCCGCAGATATCGAAGTCAGCGATCTGGTTTGAAGAGCTGCTCACGGAATATAGAATCCCTCACGAGTGGCATTTATATCCTGGATATCACGAGGAAGCGTACTGGGCTGAACATGTCGAGGAGTACTTGCGCTGGTATACGAAAAACTGGTGAAGTTGGTGGTGATCTCTGGATCGAACAAAAAGGCCTGCATGATATAATCGCGCCATGAAATTGACCCGAGAGGAAGTAGAGCATATTGCTGAATTAGCGCGTCTGCGGTTATCCGGTCAGGAAAAAGTGCGCTACGCAGAGCAGCTTTCGGATATTCTTGATTATGCTGCCCGGTTGCAGTCTGTCGACACTTCTGGTATCTCCCCGACTGCCAGAGTTTCCTCAACAGGCACTGGTTTACGAGAGGATAAGATCCATTCCGGGCTGAGCCAAAAACAGCTGCTGGAAAATGCACCTGACACTGAGAAAGGTCAATTCCGCGTCCCTCCAATATTGGAGTGAATCCAACTTAATGTCTGAAATTATAGATCTCTCCCTTGGAGAATTGCTGGCTGCATTACGTGCAGGCGACCTCACCAGCCGTGAGATTGTCTCAACATATCTCTACCGCATAGAGCAGCTGGATGCTTCCCTGCACGCATTTTTATTTGTTAATCCAGAAATTTCACTCAGCCAGGCAGACAAAGCAGATAAGAAACTACAAGAGTGGCGCAAAGATCCTGACCAATATTTACCCGCTTTAGCCGGGTTGCCAATTGCAATTAAGGATGTGCTATGTGTGAGTGGCATGCCGTGTACAAGTGGTTCGAAAATCCTGGAAGGATTTCTGCCCCCGTACGATGCCACAGCAGTAAAGAGATTGCGGGAGGCAGGGGTCATTATCCTCGGGAAAACCAATACGGATGAATTCGCTATGGGTTCTTCCACTGAGAATTCAGCATATGGTCCAACTCACAATCCGTGGGACCTAGAGCGTGTTCCGGGCGGATCGAGCGGTGGCAGTGCGACAGCTGTGTCTGCTCGATTAGCACCAGCTGCTCTGGGGACAGATACTGGCGGAAGTGTGAGGCAGCCGGCTTCCTTTTGTGGTGTGACCGGTCTGAAACCCACTTATGGTCGGGTCTCGCGTTATGGATTAGTCGCTTATGGTTCTTCCCTGGATGTCGTGGGAGCGATGGGTGTCTCAGCAGCTGATATCCTTCCCTTATTTGAGGTGATGGCAGGCAGCGATACCCTGGATGCGACGACCTTTGATCAACCGCTGCCAGATTTCGATCTGGTCAACAGAGAACCGGAATTAAATGGTTTACGGGTTGGAATTCCGGAAGAATATTTTATTGATGGGATTCAGGAAGCTGTGCGGCGAGCTGTCAGGAGCGCGATCGAGAAATTTGAGGATCTCGGCGCCCGGGTGGAAAGGATTAATTTACCCTTTACAGAGTATGCTTTACCTGTTTACTACCTGATTGCACCTGCAGAAGCTTCTGCGAACCTGGCTCGTTTTGATGGCATCCGCTATGGACCTCGTTTGGATGCGGATGAAATGTGGGACATCTATCGCAACACTCGGGGAGAGAAATTTGGGGCGGAAGTCAAGCGTCGCATAATGCTGGGAACTTACGCTCTTTCAGCTGGTTATTACGAAGCATATTATGGGCAGGCACAAAAGGTGCGCACATTAATCAAAACAGATTTCGAATCTGCATTTCAAAGCGTGGATGTAATCGCAGCCCCGGTTGCCCCAACCACGGCTTTTCGCATTGGTGAGCATGGTGACGATCCCCTCTCGATGTACCTGGAAGATATTTTCACCCTGCCGGCAAACCTGGCGGGGGTTCCCGGGATCAGTTTCCCGGTTGGTTTTGATGACCAGGGACTGCCGATCGGCATGCAGCTGATGGCTCCCCACTTCATGGAAAAGACGCTCTTCGAGGCTGCCCATGCCTACCAGCAGGTCACGAACTGGCATACCCAACGACCCGCACTAGACAAAGCTGCCTGATGATTGGGAATATGAATATGCGTACTGTTTACGATCCGAGGAATGAAAATGAATCCTGCGCTGCCTGACAAGCCCGACGAATTTCTTGATTGGGACTGGTCGAAAATCGAACCGATTTTCGAAGAATTGCAGCAGCGTACAATTGATGAGACAAACATCCTTGTTTGGCTTGAGGATTGGTCAGATATCAGCAAGCTATTGGATGAAATCTATTGGCGCCTCTATGACGCAACCGCAGTTGATACGAGTAATCAAACAGCAGAAAAGCAGTTTACTCATTTCTTAGATGAAATCCGGCCCAAGGCGAGATCTGCTGAGCAAAGCCTCAAAGAGAAACTATTGGCGAGTGGAATATCCCCAGAAGGATATCAAATACCGCTCAGGGATATGCATACTCAGGCTGAACTTTTCCGGGATAAGAACCTTTCCCTGTTGAGTGAAGAACGGAAGCTGGTCCTTGAATATGACAGGATCATGGGTGCTCAAACGGTTCTCTGGGATGGAGATCTGGTCCCCCTGCCCCAGCTACAACCTGTTTTCCAGGAAAAAGATGCCAAAAGACGGGAAAAAGCCTGGCGCCTAGCTGCTGCCAGGCAATTGGAAGATCGGCAGGCTTTGAATGAGCTTTGGATCAAGTTCCTGGAGCTACGCAAGTCAATCGCATTTAATGCCGATTTGCCAAACTACCGAGCGTACCGCTGGCAGATGTTGCTGCGGTTTGATTATTTACCTGAAGATTGCTATCAATTTCACCAGGGAATCGAAGAAGTGGTTGTTCCAGCGGCGCAGGTAATTTATCAAAAACGTCGCCAGCGCCTGGGCGTAAACACTTTGAGACCATGGGATCTGAACGTCGATCCATATGGCCTGCCAGCACTAAAACCATTTCGAACGATTAAAGAATTGATCGATAAGTCGGAAAAGATATTTTCACGAGTAAACCCTCAGTTTGGCAAATATTTTCGGCAGATGGATCAGGAAGGTCTGCTTGATCTGGAAAACCGGGCCAACAAGGCTCCCGGTGGATTTTGCAGCCATTATGAATACTCCCAAAGACCATTCATCTTCACAAATGCTGTCGGTATCCATGATGATGTACAAACAATTTTGCATGAAGGAGGGCACGCGTTTCATGTTTTTGAGTGCACTCACAGGCCATATTTCTTCTTGGAGATACCTGCCGAATTTGCTGAAGTTGCCTCGATGTCGATGGAGCTGCTGTCCAGCCCGTACCTGGAGATCAATCAAGGGGGCTTCTATGAGCCAGTAGAATCTGCCCGGGCACGCATCCAATATCTTGAGGATATGCTTCTCTTTTGGCCTTACATGGCAGTCGTTGATGCGTTCCAGCACTGGGTATATGAAAATATGGATACTGCCTTGGAGGTAGATAATTGCGATGGTTGTTGGGCGCAGTTGTGGGCGCGATTCATGCCAGGAGTGGATTGGAGTGATTTAGACCAGGAAATGAGGACGGGCTGGCAGCGTAAACCCCACATTTTTGATGAGCCGTTCTATTATATTGAATACGGACTGGCCCAGCTGGGAGCGGTACAAATCTGGCGCAATGCTCTCCAGGACCAGGACGGTGCTGTAGCTGCTTATCGCAAAGCACTCTCCTTGGGAACCAGTGTTACCCTCCCTCAGCTCTATGAGACCGCTGGAGCGAGATTTACCTTTGAAAAAGAGGTTTTACGGGAAGCAGTGAATACTATTCAGGAGACCATCTCTGGTTTAGAAGAGATGATTCCCTGATCAGTCCATCGAATCGTATCTTGCGCAGGGAAGGGTTATGGAATACCAAAAATTAGGAAAAAGCGGATTGATGGTTTCCCGTATTTGTTTGGGAACGATGACTTATGGGTCTTCTAAGTGGCGTGATTGGGTGCTGGATGAAGATGAATCGCGCCCTTTTATCCGGCGAGCCCTGGAGCTGGGAATAAATTTTTTCGACACCGCGGATGCGTATTCCCTTGGGGTGAGTGAGGAGATTTTAGGAAGAGCGCTGAAGGATTTTACCCGCCGGGATGAGGTGGTGATCGCCAGCAAGGTATTCTTCCCCATGGGTGCCAAGCCCAATCAGGGTGGTCTGTCGCGTGTGCATATCCTGAACGCAATCGACGATTCATTGCGCCGCTTGGATACCGATTATATTGATCTCTACCAGATACACCGCTGGGACCCGGAAACACCGATCGAGGAAACTCTGGAAACCATGCATGATGTTGTCAAATCTGGCAAGGTGCGCTATATTGGAGCTTCGAGCATGTATGCATGGCAGTTTTCAAAATCGCTCTATCTAGCAGACATAAATGGCTGGACGAGATTTATCGCCATGCAAAATCACTATAATCTTGTATATCGGGAAGAGGAACGCGAGATGCTTCCCTTATGTCGCTCCGAAGGGATCGGGGTGATCCCCTGGAGTCCCCTGGCGCGGGGTTTCTTGAGCGGTAACCGCTCAAGCCAGGATTGGGGAGAGACTTCAAGAGCGAAAAGTGATGGATTCGCGCACGAGATGTATTACCAGGAGAGTGATTTTAACGTGGTAGAACGGGTGGTTGAAATTGCTGAACAAAAGGGAGTAACCCCATCCCAAATTGCATTGGCCTGGTTGTTGCATCAACCGGGTGTGACCGCTCCGATTATTGGTGCCAGCCGGATGACACACTTGGAGCAGGATGTGGCTGCGATCGAGATTGATTTGAGCGTAGGGGAACTTGATCGCTTGGGTGAGCCTTACCAGCCACACCCGATCCTCGGACACAACTGAGCATGCAATCATACCTCAAGTAATTCTGAAATGACTTCTAACGACTCACAGCCGCCACCTTCCCTCCGGGTGCGTCTTCTCTATTTCTGGAGCCGTATTACCCGCCCGATCGATAAGGAACGCCAGGGAGAAGTACGAGTTCGCTTACGAGAGGCTTCACATCCAGGCTTCGATTTCTTTCTGATGGTGATCCTTTCCTGCACGATTGCTACCCTGGGGCTTATGACCAACTCCGTTGCAATTATCATCGGTGCCATGCTGGTTGCCCCATTGATGTCACCCATCCTGGGTATGGGTATGGCTTCGGTCACAGGTGATGGTCACTTGCTACGTGATTCAATCAGCGGGGTGATCCAAGGCGCAATCGTCGCAGTTGTAGTTTCATTCTTGTGGACCTGGTTAAACCGCCATTTACCTCTCATCCTTCTGCAGGAGATACCGAGCGAGGTTGTCGCCAGGACAAATCCATCTCCAATTGATTTAACTGTTGCCGTCGCGGGGGGCATCGCGGCTGCATATGCTCTTGCGCAGCCGCAGCTATCCGCTGCCCTGCCTGGAGTGGCGATTGCAACCGCGCTGATGCCACCGCTGTGCACAGTTGGAGTCGGCTTGGCTTTAGACCGGATGGACATTGCCGGCGGTGCCGGGTTACTTTTTATCACCAACACCGTGGCGATCGCTTTTGCATCAACCCTGGTTTTCTTCGCATTAGGTTTTGGACCCAAACCGATCACGGTTACCAATCGATTACCGCGCAGCTTGATCTTCGCTGCCTTGTTAACGGTAACGCTCGCGGTACCCCTGACATACTTGAGTGTAAACTTTGTTCAAGATGCCCAAGAGAGGCGGTATATTGAAGATGTAGTCCAGGAGGAAGTGCAGAGGATCTTAAATGCCGATTTGGTGGAAATGTCCGTGAACAGGGATGGAGAAGTAGTGAGTTTGAAGATTACGTTACGCACTCCACGGCCGCTCTATTACCAGGACAGCGTAGATCTCCATGATGCGATCGCGGGGCAGTTGCAGCAACCGGTTGAATTGGAAATTAACAGCGTGATTGTTTCACAGCTCGACCCAAAAATTCCGCCTACTTTAACCCCCACACCTACCATCGGACCATCACCCACACCAACGCGGACAGCGACCCCAACCAGAACTGCGACCCCCACAGCAACACAAACCCCGACGGACACAATGACCCCAACTCCCACCAACACGGCAACCAGCACACCAACTCCATCGGTTGCCTTGGTCGCGCATACCTTTGGTGATGGATTGAGGTTGCGCGCATACCCTGAAGGACCGATCATCGGTACGATGAGGGAAGGAGAACCACTGGTCGTGCTGTATGGCATCGAAACAGTCAACGGATTGGTCTGGATCGAGGTCATCGATCAGGAAGGCCGAGTTGGTTGGGTGCCCCAGATGTATACCAGGATCGTAACTGTAACACCAACACCTTCCGCCACACCCAGCCGGACCCCAAGACCGTAGAATCAATCGAAGATGATGAAACAAGCAGCAGAACCGATACAGGGGCTATTCTTAGCGGGTGATGATTCATACATATTTCTTATGCCACATATTAAAATCCCTGAAGGTGCGATGATATAATGCCGAGGACAGGAAATATCTGTCTGAGGAAGGTGAAAATATCATGATGAAATTTGATCGCTTTACTGAGCGCGCCCAGGAAGCTGCTCAGCGTTCAGCTGAGATAATCCAGCGCTATGGGCATAATCAGATTGATACAGAACATATTTTATTGGCTTTAATCGAGCAACCCGACGGAGTGATTACCCAAATTCTGGAGACCTTGAAGGTCGATGCGGCTGCTTTAACAGAAAGGTTGGACTATATATTACGGACCAGCCCGAAGGCGAACATTTTTGGTGGTGGCGCAGGCCAAATTTTTATCACACCACGCGTCAAGCGGATTATCGATCTGGCAAATGAAGAAGCAAACCGCCTGAAGGACGAATATATCTCCACCGAGCATATTTTCCTGGCTATCCTGAGCGAGCGCAGCACTCCTGCAGCACGCTTGCTGGAGGGCGCCGGTGTCACTCGGGAGCGGGTTAATGAAGCTATCAAGCAAATCCGGGGCGGTCAACGCGTGACCGACCCACAGGCGGAAGCTCGTTATCGCACATTGGAGAAATATTCGCGTGATCTGACCCAGATGGCGAGGGAAGGGAAGCTTGACCCGGTAATCGGTCGCGATGGAGAGATTCTCCGGGTGATTCGCATTCTCTCGCGACGCACAAAAAACAACCCGGTTCTGATCGGTGAAGCTGGTGTGGGAAAGACCGCTATCGTGGAAGGTCTGGCTCAGAAAATCGTTACCAACGATATCCCTGAAATCTTAAGCGGCAAAAGGGTCGTGGCTCTGGACTTGGGGGCGATGATCGCCGGATCGCGTTTCCGGGGAGAATTCGAAGAGCGATTGAAGGCCGCTATCGAGGAGATTCAGAAAGCAGCAGGAGAAGTTATCCTGTTTGTGGACGAGCTGCACACTGTGGTTGGTGCCGGGGCAGCGCAAGGTGCTATGGATGCCTCGAATATGCTCAAGCCTGCCTTAGCACGCGGCGAGCTGCATGCAATTGGTGCAACCACGCTGGATGAATATCACAAGCATCTTGAAAAAGATGCCGCACTTGAGCGCCGCTTTGCACCGGTGTATGTTGAGGAGCCGAGCGTCGATGATACCATCAAGATGCTCGAGGGTTTACGGGATCGCTATGAAGCCCACCACAAAGTCCGCTTTTCAGATGAGGCTCTGGTTGCTTCCGCAAGACTTTCCGATCGTTATGTGACCGATCGTCATCTGCCAGATAAAGCCATAGATTTAATGGATGAGGCAGCTGCGAAACTGCGGGTGGCGTTGTATTCGCTTCCACCTGACTTGAAGGATCTCAAGACTGAGATCGATCGCATCACTGCTGAAGAAGAACAAGCTGGTCTGGAACGTGATTATGAGCGCGCGGCAGAAAAGAAATCGGAACGGTTGCGCCTTGAATCTGAATTCAGCGAAAACCGCGACCGTTGGGAAGCGGAGCATGAACTGGATGAAGTTGTTGACGAAAGTGATATCGCGGAAGTTGTAGCCCAGTGGACGGGCATTCCGGTCAGCCAGATGATGGAAACCGAATCTGAGAAATTACTGCACATGGAAGAACGGTTGCACGAGAACATCATCGGTCAAGATGAGGCAATTCATGCCATTTCGGATGCCATTCGGCGTGCCCGTTCAGGTCTCAAAGATCCACGTCGTCCGATTGGTTCTTTTATCTTCATCGGTCCATCTGGAGTAGGTAAAACAGAATTAGCGAAAGCCCTGGCAGAATTCCTGTTTGATGATCTGGATGCGATTGTGCGCATCGATATGAGTGAATATCGGGAACAGCACGCTGTTTCGCGGCTCTTTGGTGCTCCGCCAGGTTACGTGGGTTACGAAGAGGGTGGCCAGCTGACCGAAGCTGTCAGGCGGCGACCCTACCGGGTGGTGCTGTTTGATGAAATCGAGAAAGCGCATCCGGAAGTATGGAATTCCCTGCTGCAAATCCTAGACGACGGGCGCTTAACAGATGGGCAGGGTCGTATCGTCAATTTCCGCAATACAGTTTTGATCATGACCAGCAACCTGGGAACTGAGTACATCAATAAATCAGGCACCCTGGGATTCTTACAAAGCTCTGCAAACAAAGATGAACGGGAAGCCCATGACAAGATCCAAAAGGCACTCAAAGATACTTTTCGACCAGAATTCCTCAACCGCATCGATGAGATAATTACTTTTTCATCGCTCTCCAAGGAACAAATGCAGCAGATTGTAGACCTGCAGATGGAAGAAATCCAGGAGCGTCTCTGCGAGCATGATTTATCGGTTGAACTGACAGCTGCTGCACGAGAATGGCTCGCGAATGAGGGATATGATCCCGCTTTCGGCGCACGGCCGCTCCGGCGAGCGTTGCAAAAACATGTCGAAAGCCCATTATCAATCAGCCTACTGAGCGGTGAATTCAAATCAGGTGACACGGTAATTGTTGATGTAGATGAAGAAACTGACCAGTTGTACTTTCGCCCAGTTGGTGAACCCATTCCAGCCGAGAACATTCAGTCGGTGGAGAGTCAAAGTTAGCTGCGTCTAATTCTCAAGAGTATTTCGAGACGCCTTTCAACTAGAAGGGCGTCTCTTTTAATTTTGTGAATTATCGGATAAACGCAAAATAAATTCGTAAACCGCAAAATTTGTTTAGATAATATTGTGGGTAGGATAAATGTCCTTAGGTAGGTGATATTTGTCGGTTGTTTGAGGATATTTGCCACTTGGAGATAAATCTTGGAGAGGATACATTGTTATTACCAGAAGGTGGTTATCATGTCGCAAGATCTCTTGAAGCAATTTCCATTATTCGACGGCTTTTCAGAAGACCAGACCAATTTACTCCGTCCTCTGTTCATGCCCAGTGAATGCCATGCAGGTACTGTGTTGTTTGAGCAGGGGGAACCCGCGACATATTTCTACTTGGTACGCTCAGGTGAGGTTGCCATCCATTTCAAGCCAGAAGATGATGAGGATATCGTGATCGCTCGTATTAAGCCGGGTGGAATGGTTGGCTGGTCAGCGGTTATCGGTCGCCGTAGTTATACCTCTGCTGCCATTTGCACTGATTTCACAAAGTTGATGCGAGTTCGTGGTTCAGATTTACAGAAATTATGTGTCGAGCACCCGGAAACAGGCAACCAATTTGTTGACCGGATGGCAGACGCAGTTGCCCAAAGGCTTGAGAGCAACCACCCTCAGGTGTTACAATTATTGGAGAATGGCTTGCGAAATGGTGTACATCTGGAGGCAAAATAAGTAATGGTTGCCAGCAATAATATCCCTGAATCTACTGATGAAGAGCGTATGCAGGTTCTGATCAACCAGCTGAGTGCATATATTGAGCAATATCACGGTGGCTCGGTGGAGATGGTTGATTTTGACGGTCAGGTTGTCAGGGTAAGGTTGGGTGGGGCTTGCCTGGGCTGCCCACTGCTCCCGAGTACACTTCAAGGTTGGGTCGCAGGGACCATCCACCAGTTTTTCCCTGATGTGCGCGTAGAGTCAGTCACAGCGTAATTAATCGATCAATCTGGTTCGAAATTCAAGGCATCTCTACTTCGAGATGTCTTTTCGTTTAATGGTTATTTGGTGAAAAGGGTTTCAATTAGAACGCTTGAGCGGATGCTGACTACTTGGTTGCCAGGATGCGCTCCCTTCCACGCGCAGGTCCTTAACTCACCAAATCAGGCTGGTGGACAGCATATACAAAAAAAAAGCGGACGGCAAGTAAATTTCACGATTACCATCCGCACAATTGAAATTATTTGAAAAAATCTTGGAGATCTATGCTGCCTGGGGATCTGCAGGGACGACTGGATTGCGCGCCAGAAAATCCTCCACCCATAAAACATTATCACCAGCGCGCTCAACGACGGATAACAAGGTGTCCATAGTCGACACTTCTTCTAACTGTTCAGTGACAAACCAGCGTAAGAAATCCTGTCCGATGTGATCATTCTGTTTAATCGCCAGGTCCATCAGATTGTTGATCTGCTTGGTGACTTCTACTTCCCAATCCAAGGCTGCCTGTACAGCTTCCTTGGGTGATTGAAAATCGTATTTGGCTTCTTCAATTGCAGGTACGCGCACCTGGCCACCGGCTTCGACGATATAGTGAACAAATTTCATGGCATGCATTTTCTCTTCTTCTGCCTGGCGGTAGAAGAATGCCGCTAGCTGCGGTAGGTTATCGGAATCGAAGTACGTAGCAATATTTACATACTGCATACTGGCTCCAAATTCGCGACCGATCTGGGCATCCATTGCCGATTCTAATTCCTTGCTGATTAACACCTCAAATTCTCCTTTCAAGAATAAGTTGTAATTTTTTTGGGGAAATTCCTGTGTATTCTACGGGGGGATTATAACACGCGGGTCAATCTGATAAATTAAATTACAGGGTCATTGCACAACCATCCGCCCTTGGATCGCTGCCGGCACAAAGCACGCCGCTGGTTGAATCGCGCTGGATAATTTGGCCGCGACCGAACAGGGCGCGCTCGTGACCGCTGACTATTGTGATATCGTGGCCGAGTGCAATTAATCCGTCAATGTCGGCGAGCGAGATTCCGTCTTCTAAACTCACTGCACCACCTGCTTCACCATCTGAAATACAGAATCTTTGTTGATCGAGGCTTTGTTGAGGATCCAGCTGGTCATCCACCATTGCGACCACTACCTGCAGGTGTCCCTGAGGTTGCATGAAGCCTCCCATAACCCCGAAACTGGCATACAATTCGTGGCTTCCATCCGGACCGGGAAGCGTAGCCATAGCAGGGATAATGGTATGGTAAGGCCTTTTACCAGGGGCGAGTGCGTTGGGGTGTTCGGGATCTAAGCGGAAGGTATGGCCTCGGTTCTGCAGGGAAAAACCCCAACCTGAGGGAACAATTCCAGTTCCAAACCCCATATAATTGCTGTTGATAAATGAGCAGGCATTGCACTGATTATCAACTACGCTTAGATACACAGTATCCGAACCAGAAGTTGGTGCAGCGTGTTGTTGGTTCAAGGTTGCCTTGTCTGGATCAATCAGCCGCCTCCGTTCGGCAGCATATTCTTTGGAAAGCAACATATCGAGAGGTGCTGGATTAAATACTGGATCAGCAACGTACCAGCTGGTATCAGCAAAAGCCAAGCGCAGGGCTTCGATCTCCAGGTGCAAACGGCGCGATGATAGAGGCGACAGGGCTGTAAGATCGAAGCCTTCCAGGATGTTCAAGGCGAGCAGAGCTGCCAATCCCTGCCCATTCGGAGGGCATTCCCAGATGCGGAGCCCACGGTAAGTGGTGCTGATCGGATTTTCCCAGGTGCTTTGGTGGTTTGCCAGGTCGGATATGCCCAGGCAGCCGCCAGCAGTCTCAACCACATGGGCGATGGATTCGGCGATAGGGCCTTGGTAAAACGCCTCTTTCCCACTTTCGGCGACTGTGCGGAAGGTGCGCGCCAAACCGGGATTCCTGAAAATTTCGCCTGGCTGCGGGGCATTCCCATTGATAGTTAATTCTAGGCCTCCAGGAGCCTCTCTCAGCTGCTTTTCCACTCCCCGTGACCAGAAATAGGCTGTGAGCGGAGCGACCGGAAATCCCTCTTCCGCAAGTCGTATTGCAGGAGCCAGGACCTGCGACATTTCGAGGCGACCGTACTCATCAACCAGATCGCACCACCCGGCGCAGGCACCAGGAACGGTGATGGTATAAGGATGGAAAGGCGGCAGCTCCTTGTGAAAACCCTCTCGAGCCAAGCGTTGCAAAGTCAGTGAGGCCGGTGAGCGCCCGGAACCGTTAAGGGCTGACACCACGTGGTCGCCAGAATTGAAGTAAAGTGCGAAGCAATCACCGCCCAGGCCGGTCGAAGTGGGCTCGGTCACATTTAAAGCTGCGGCGGTAGCGACAGCTGCATCCGCAGCATTCCCACCCAGGCTGAGGATTTCCAGGCCAGCAGCCACTGCCAAAGGTTGGGAGGCTGCCACCATACCGCGGGTGCCCAGAACTGGTGATCGCCGGGAATGATATTCCGGTTTTGATTTCGTTATCATAGGCATTGGTTTTGGGGTTCGATATTATTCTTTTGGACGGTTGATCAGCGCTTCAATGTGCTTGAGACGCTGATGAATCATGATTACCAACACCAGGGTAACTAATGGTATACCCAGATATATTACTGATATGAGCAAAATGAGTAGCAGTTCGACATTACCGATCATTTGTATACCTCCTGGATCACGGAATGACCCGGATAGATTCCCCTGCGATTACTTCACCAATCATCCAAAGTTCTTGTCCCACTTCTGCAGCTCTTGAAAAGAGATGTTCCAACTTCCCTTGGGGTACTGACAACAGTAAACCACCACTGGTTTGAGCATCGTAAAGCAGCATCTGGGATGGTTCATCAATTTGAGATGCGAAACTGACATGCGAACCAAAAAAGGCCTTGTTGTCGTACGAACCGCCAGGGAAGATCCATTCCCGGGCATACTTCTGAGCACCGTTGAGCATTGGGATTTTGTTATAAAAGAGATTCAATCCAACACCTGAGGCTTTAGCCATTTCATAGGCATGACCGAGCAGGCCGAAGCCAGTTACATCAGTTCCCCCGCACAAGCTAAATTCCTGTGCCAGTTCTGCAGTTTTTTTGTTGAGACGTTTCATCCAGGTGACGACTTCCTCCAGGTCATCTGGATCCACTTTGTTATTCTTCAGGGCGGTCGTCGTGGTACCGAAGCCGATTGGTTTGCTTAAAACCAACCGGTCACCTACCTGTGCTCCGTGCTTAGTAATCATTTTAGAGGGGTGAACAATGCCGAGCGCGATGAGCCCATACTTAGGTTCTTTATCCTGGATGGTATGCCCGCCTGCGACAACTACACCGGCCTCGCGTGCTTTTTCTGCACCACCGAGCAGAATCTGGGCGGACACTTCTGCCGGCAGGTTGGGCGGTAGGGCCGCGATATTGAGCGCCAGAAACGGTACCCCACCCATGGCGTAAATATCTGATAGGCTGTTCGCGGCCGCGATAGCCCCATAATCGTAAGGATCATCAACAACGGGTGTAAAGAAATCTGTGGTCACGACCAGGGCACGTTCATCATCCAAGTGCCAGACTGCAGCATCGTCAGGTTCTCCGAGACCGACGAGTAGATCAGGGTAGTCGCTGGATTGGAATAACCCCTGTATGGGACGCAGTACCTGCGCCAGCGTTTCCGCGTTGAGTTTAGACGCTCAACCCGCACAGCTGGACAGGCTGGTCAGGCGAATCTGGCGACCAGAAGGCGGATTAGCAGACATCATTTAGGGTGTTGCCTCTGGAGTGGGAACGGGTGTTGGCATTGGTGTCGGTAAAACAGATTGCAGGTTCGAGCCGGGTTCCAGGGTGGGTAATGGGAAGAGAAACTGGTTGTCACTGGGCAGGAGCATCACCTGTACACCAGGGGCGATCTTGGTGATATATGTATAGGTGAGCAGGTCGGAATTGTCGCGCAGGGCATCTGCGACGAGCAATAGGGCTTTTGCCTCTGCATCGGCTTCAATCAGGCGCGCTTCTGCCTTACCTTCGGCAATAGTAATTGAAGCGTCTCTCTGGCCTTTGGCAACTTCGCGCGCCTGGTCGGCTTCCTGGCGTCTTTGTTCGACGACGAATCTGGCCTGCTGAGCCTGCTGTTCAGCGATCTGTTTCTGCTCCACAGAGGCAGCATATTCTTGTGAGAACTGGATATTGCGCAGTACGAAATCGGTCATCATCAGGCCATTTTGGGCTAGCATTTCCTTCGTCCTCTCAGTGATAAACTCCTGCAGCTCGAAGCGCTTGGAGCTGACCACTTCCTCGACCCGGAATTGGGATACAGCATCCCGGATAATTCCTCTGGAAATTGGGCGTACCAGCTCCTGGGTATAGCGGTTTTGCCAGTCAATGTGTACCTTAACCACTTCCGCGGGATCGATAGCATAAATGACCGAAGCATCCAAGAAGATTTCCTGTCCATCAGAGGTACGAGCAGCAACAGAATCATCACCCTGGATCTGCCCTTCGCTCGGGGCGATAGACATGGTGTATGTCTGGCGGGAGATTGGATACCGGACGACTGATTCGAAATAGGGGATGATCCAATTTAACCCGGGCTGGAGAGGTTCCCGGCGATAACCATCTTCTGCGATGGCTGAGATGACAACTCCACGCTCTTCCGGTTGGATAAAAACCAAACCGGCACTGATCGTGGTTAAGACAACAGCCAGTATAGCAGTAACCAACACGGCGACCGAGAGAGTCCTGACTTTATAACCACGGGCTGCACGCACAACCGCCAGGATGATCATACCAACAACCGCGATCCATAAAAAGGCAACAAGCCCTTGAAGCACGCTGGAAAAGTTCATTTGAAAACCTCCGTATTTTTTAGCTTACTGCAGGGGGATTATACTAGAAATGCGTTTGAATTTAGTTTAGTCATTGGTATGACGAAAATAGAGATCTATGCTCAGAGAGGAATTGCACTCCTGCGAACAACAAAACGAGGTTTGCAAATCTCCTTACGAACCTTCTCTTCACCATACCTACCTTGCATCAAGGAGGTTGAAAACCTCCTTGATGCAAGATAGCTAAGTTAATAAATTGATATAAATAAATGGGCTAAGGTTATGCATTCATGCACATTCAGATGGTATACCTGAATGATCGAGCTTAGGAATGGATCGTTGCCCGGGGAATTGAATCGTGATAACATGCAGCTATGCGTAGGGTAAAAGGGCTTGTGTCTGCGTTGCAGCTGGAGTCACGAGAAGAAAAAGCCCTGGTTGCTTGCCCCCAGCAGGTCATCCCGGAGCCCGGACAGTACCTGCTGGCAGCTGAGCATGGTGCGATTCAAGGGACGCCGTTATTTTTATCAGGCACCTGGAAGCAGGGTTTCGTGGCGCCAAAACCTTATCCATCTTCCTGGCAACCCGGAACACAATTAACTTTATTTGGACCTTTGGGTAATGGTTTTCAATTGCCAGGCGATGTGCAGCGATTGGCACTGGTTGCCCTGGGAAATTCTGTCTCCAGGCTGCTGCCGCTTTTAGACAGGATGAAAGGGGAAAATTCTGGCAGCACAATATTTAGTGATCTATTATTCTCTGATCTACCCCCAGCGCTTGAAGCGTATCCCATTGAAAGTTTACCAGAATCAATCACCTGGGCTGATTTTATTGTCGTGGATTGCCCTCTGGATAGGTTGGAGGATATGGCTACTTTATTCTACAAATCAACTCATGAGCCGGAAACCTTGCGTGGCCAAATTCTTATAGACACCAATATTCCCTGTTGTGGAATTGGCAAGTGCGGTGTCTGTGCGGTTAAGATCAACCGCTCCTGGAAACTGGCCTGCGAGGATGGACCGGTTTTTGACCTTTCAGGAGTATTGGAAGGGATAAGCAGGTGAATATTCTGGCCTTTTTTGCCCACCCGGATGATGAAACCATCCTGGCGGGTGGTACACTGGCCCTGCTAGCTCAGAATGGAGCTCAGGTGCATTACCTGTGTGCCACCCGAGGCGAGGGAGGTGAAACCGGCGAGCCACCGGTGTGCACGGTTGAAGAACTTGGCCAGGTGCGAGAGCAAGAACTGGTGTGCGCGGTAGGTGCACTGGAAGGCCGCAGCCTGACTTTTCTGGGCTACACTGATCCACGCATCGGTGAGGATGCGCAACTTTATCCCTACACGGAGGATGTTACTTTCTTGGCTGGACAGATCGCGGCCAGTATCCGCCAATTCAATATTGACTTGGTGATCAGCCACGGGTCTAATGGCGAGTATGGGCATCCAGCACACAAAATTAGTTTTCAGGCCGCGCTCGCGGCGGTGATGTCATTTGGTGAGCAGGGACCAGCGCTGGTCAGCATCGCGGCAAACTATCCAGAACATCCCCTCCCATTATTGGCGAATGTTGATGACAGGGCCAACATGGTGATTGATATCACTGCCGCTCTGGAGCAGAAAACGAAGGCAGCCATGTGCCACCGCACCCAACATGCTCTGTTTGTGCGGCGTGCATCACAAAAAGCAGGCCGCCAGCTGAGCGTCCCGGAGGTATTAATCCACGAGGAAAGTTTACATTTTGCTTATCCCTCCCACACCATCGTCCAGTATCAGTGGTTGAATCAAAACCTCGGGCAGTGGAACATTCAAAGCTCTGGTTGAATCATCATAGGCCACAGGGTAATCCGAATGGATGAAATGCAGCTTGATTTTTCAAAACCAAAATTTGACCTGGAGATTTCGTCGCCCTTGATGAATGCAGCTGGAACCCTTGGTTTTGCACCTCAGGCGGGCAATCTGATCAATTTTGAACGCTTCGGCGCATTCGTGACCAATCCGATCAGCCCGCACTCTCGCTCACCGGCCCGGAACAGGATGTGTAAAACCTACCCGGGTGGATTTTTACTGCATTCTGGTTATCCAAATCCGGGATTAAACGCGGTGATCAGGCAGTATGCCACCCGCTGGGCACGCTCAACATTACCGATCATTGCCCATCTGCTGGTGGGGCAGGCGGACGAAGTTGGCTCGATGATCTCGAGCCTGGAGGGATTGGATGGGGTAATAGGATTCGAGCTGGGATTACCTCCACAATGTGCTCCTTGCCAGGCTGCTGAGTTTGTTCGGGCTGCGGTGGGTGAATTACCGATCATTGTCCGAGTACCGCTTGAAAAAGCAGGAGAATTTGCACGGGAACTGGTTGAATCTCCTCTTGCCGCGATCAGTTTTGCACCTCCACGCGGCGCAATCCTGGATCAGCAAGGTCTACCAGTGCACGGCAGGATGTTTGGTCCTGCAGTCTTCCCCTTTACACTGGCAGTTACCCAGGAAGTGATTGGGATTGGATTACAGGTGATCGCGGGTGGTGGTGTGTACCAGCAAAGCCAGGTTGATGCATTGCTGGAAATGGGCGCGCTTGGGGTGCAGCTGGATTCGTTTTTATGGAGTTTGGGAGAGCTTGGTGAAGGGGACCAGTCGGTTTGATTAACGTTCGAGAAAAATTGTTACGGGCCCATCATTGGCGATTTCAACCAGCATGTGAGCGCCAAATTCTCCCCATTGAGTGGGGATTCCCAGCTGGGTCAGAAAAGTGGCAAACCGGCTGACCAGGGGCTCAGCAATCTGAGGTGGAGCGGCACCTGTAAACGATGGACGGCGTCCCTTGCGGGTATCCGCGAACAGGGTAAATTGTGAGACAACGAGCACCTCACCTTTCATTTCCAATACAGAGCGGTTCATTTTTCCGTCTTGATCTTCAAAGATACGCAAATGGGCGATTTTCTCGGCTAAATAGCGCGCTTGATCTTCCTGGTCTGATGGGGCGACACCCACAAGGAGCACTAAGCCATAACCAATCTGGGCGATCGTCTGGTCATCGACAGAGACTCGAGCGTGTTTGACGCGCTGCACTAAAATGCGCATAAGGCTTAAATAAAGCAGCAGGGGATGTTGGGAAGATCTGATCCCGTGTCCCTTGCCCGTATGATCTGTTACTCGAGGACCTTGCGAAGTAAACCGGCAACTTCGCCTGGTTCGGCATGGCGATTCGTTCGCAGCTTTGAATAGATCAAGTCTCCATCGACACTGACCTCGAATCTGCCTCCATCCGAGGGTACCAGTGAGAACGTTCCGATCTCATACTCAAATTCTCTCAGCAATTCAGCTGTCAAACTGACAGCTCGATCAGTATAGTGTCAAACTGCACAATATACCAATTCAACGTCGTGTGTCATGTATGCGTCTCCTGGTTCATCCGGATGACCTTTAATCCATCAAGAATGAAAGTTTTTTGGAGCGGTTAGTATAACATAGGACCCGGGCCAAACGTCAGTCCTGATCTCTTTAGGGGAACACTGCATGCTAATTAAGAAGACCAAGGATTATGTTAAAATCAGAGCAAAGAATAAGTGTTCAGGTTATGGGAAAAAGGTGCAAGATGGATATACGTCCTTCCCCGATCGCTGGTCGCTGGTATCCCGGAGATGCTGGCCAGCTGGCTGATAGTGTCGATAATTATGTGAATTCTGCTCAACTACCTGAAATTCACGGGCAGGTAATGGGGATCATCGTTCCCCACGCAGGGCATGTGTATTCCGGACCAGTAGCAGGGTATGCCTTCAAGGCTGTGCGTGATCAACAACCTGATTTAGTGGTGGTGGTATCACCGATGCACCAGCCATATGCACAACCAATGCTAACCTGCGCGCACCAGGCATACCAAACACCGTTAGGTGAAATTGAGATCGATAGGCAAAAAGTTTCTGAGCTGAACAGTAAACTGGAGGCTGAACTAGGATTTGGTCTCACTCCCGTCAGAAATGATAATGAGCATTCATTGGAAATTGAGCTGCCGTTCTTACAGCGAGTTTTAGCCAGTAATTTTCGCTTGTTACCGATCATGTTACGTGATCAAACACCCCGGGTTGTGGAGACGCTGGGAAAATCATTGGCAAGAGTACTTTCTAAACGATCAGTACTGCTGGTTGCAAGCAGTGATCTCTCTCATTTCTATGATCAGCTTCAAGCAGAACATCTGGATGCAGAAATGTTGAACCGCGTGGAAGCGTTTGATCCAGCTGGTGTTTTGCAGGTGGAAGAAGATGGTAAAGGGTTTGCTTGTGGAAGAAATGCCATTGCGGCTGTCCTCTGGGCAGCAAAAGAACTGGGGGGGAAATCAGTAAGAATCCTGAAACATGCTACCTCGGGAGATGTAACTGGGGATTATTCGGGGGTGGTTGGTTACGCAGCAGCGATCATCATTCGCTAGCCTAAGAGAAAGGTACACATTAATGATTGAAAGTTCGCTTACACTTGATTTATTGGGATTGGTTGCTGTGGTGGTCTTAGTTTTGCTGAATGGCTTTTTTGTTGCAGCAGAATTTTCACTGGTCAGCGTACGCCATACCCGGATCGCTGAGTTGGTTGAGGCAGGTATCACCAAGGCAGAGACTGTCCAGGAAGCTCTTAAAAACCCAGATCGAGTAATTGCGGCGACCCAGCTTGGCATCACACTGGCAAGCCTCGGCCTGGGGTGGATTGGAGAGCCTGCTTTATCACACCTGATTGAACCGATCGTGGATTTGTTCCCTGCTGAATTTCGTCCAGGACTTTCCCACAGCTTTTCGGCTGGTCTGGCCTTCGCCATGATAACTTTCCTACATGTCGTGGTAGGAGAATTAGCACCAAAATCAATTGCCCTGCAGAACCCGGAGGGCACCTCCCTGGTTGTAGCCGGACCTACCTTATGGAGTGAACGCCTGTTCAAACCCTTCATCTGGGCCTTGAATGGGACAGGCAATGCCCTGCTGCACTTGGTTGGCGTGGAGCCAGCTTCCGGTCACCAGCTGGTGCATTCCGTTGAAGAGCTGAAGATGCTGGTCACCGCGAGTACTGAGGGCGGGGCTGTCGCAGAGCAGGAAGGCGAGCTGCTGCATGCGATTTTCGATTTTGGAGATTTATTAGCAAGACAGGTGATGATCCCCAGGACTGAGATCATTGCTGTGGAAGCAGACCTGCCGCTGGACGAAATTCTGCCCTTGATAACCGAATCTACCTACACAAAGATCCCTGTTTATGATGACGATCTGGACAATTTAATTGGGATCATCCATATCAAGGACCTGTTACGCACGATGCAGGAACCTGGTTGGCAAAAATCCACGGTGCGTTCGCTTGTGCGTGAGCCGCTGTACATTCCTGAAACACTACCGGTAAGCACGCTGCTGCACGACCTGCGAGACAATCGCCAGCATATCGCCATTGTCCTGGATGAGTATGGGGGAACTGCAGGTTTGGTGACGCTGGAGGATTTACTGGAAGAGATCGTAGGTGAGGTAAGTGATCCTTTTGATAAATTTACCCCGGAAATAGAGCGCCTTGTGGACGGTTCATATTTAATTGATGGATTATGTTTAATGGAGGATGTCAATAATTCCCTGGAACTGGATTTGCATGATCCGGCATACGACACAATCGCGGGATATACCCTGGGCAAGATGGGACGCATACCTAAGGTTGGTGAGAAAATCGAAAGCGATCAAGTGATTATCGAGATCGAAGCCATGGATGGACTCAGGATTGACCGTCTGAAGCTGACCCGGATGGATAAGAAACCTTCAAGTGAATAATCTCTCGTTGATCTTGATCAATTGAATTGAGCATTGTAAGCAAGGCTTTATGCCCACTTATTTAGAAATTGTGGTTAATGTCCCCCATGTGGAGGGGGTTTTCCATTACCACCTGCCTGCTGAACTGGAGGGGAAGATAACTCCAGGCCACCTGGTCGAGGTTCCATTTGGCAAACAGCATGTACAGGGTGTGGTGTTGAAAGCCGTGGACCAGCCATCAGTCGCTGAAACCCGGGCGGTTGAAAGATTAATCGATAGTTCCGTCATGGTTACCCCCGGCCAAATCGCACTTGCTGAATATCTCTCCGAAAGCACATTGGCACCTCTCTCCGTGTGTATCAATCTTATGCTGCCAGTGGGTCTTTCACAAATGGGGGATACACTCTACTCCCTTGCTGACAATTTGAAGTGGTCAGGCAGTAAACCCGTGTCAGACCTGCAGCGCCGCATGCTGAATTTATTGGAAAACAGAGGACCGTTAACCGGGCGCCAGTTTGATCGTGCGCTTCCGCGGACCAGGTGGCGTTCATCCGCAAGAGCCTTAATCCGCCTGGGGAGGATCAGGGCTGAACCTGTTCTTCCAGCGCCCAGGGTGCAACCAAAATCAGTGCGTACCGTGCAACTGGCTCTTCCCCCAGAACAAATTGAAGGCAGCGAGCACGAGTTGGGGCGGGCTGGGACCAAGGCACTTGAAAGACGGCAAGCTGTCTTGGAGTACCTGAAAGAAGAATCAGAACCCGTGGATGTGAGCTGGGTATATGCCGCCTCTGGTGGAAATTTAGGCGATTTACGTTATCTGGCGAAAAAAAACCTGGTTGTACTTGGTGAAAGCGAGGTATGGCGTGATCCCCTGGAAACGTTATCCTTTGTCAGCAAGGTAGCGCCAACTTTAACTGAAGACCAGGAAAAAGTTTGGCAGGAAATTCAAGGTGATCTCCGACAGGCAAAGGAAGGAAGAAACGTTGCACCAATTTTGCTGCATGGAGTAACTGGATCCGGGAAGACTGAAATTTATCTGCGGGCTGTGAGCAATGTACTGAAGGAAGACAAGCAAGCGATTATCTTGGTCCCAGAGATTGCTCTGACCCCGCAGACTGTTCGGCGTTTTCACACTCGCTTTCCTGGGCAGGTCGGTTTGGTCCATTCACGACTCTCCGTTGGGGAACGATATGACACCTGGCGCCGGGCGCGCCAGGGTGATATTTCCGTCATTATTGGACCTCGCTCGGCACTCTTTACTCCATTGCCTGATATAGGACTCATCGTTGTGGACGAAAGCCATGACGCTACCTATTATCAGGGAGAAATCCCGCCATATTATCATGCCCGTCAAGCTGCGGTGGCATATGCCAGGTTGTTAAAGGCAGTCTGCATTTTGGGCTCGGCTACCCCCGATCTTGGCAGCTATTATCGTGCTTTACGTGGTGAATGGCATCATGTGCAGTTGCCAAAACGGATTCTTGCACACCGTCAGGCAGTCCAACGCCAGCTGGCTCAACATTCCATAGATACGAAAGCATCTCATTACCGGCACCTCGATCATCAAGCTGAAACGATCGAACTGCCTCCGGTAAAAATCGTAGACATGAGGGTCGAATTAAAATCTGGGAATCGCTCGATCTTCAGCCGTGTTTTACGAGAATCCCTATATCAGGTATTGCAGGATCATCAGCAGGCGATCCTGTTTTTAAATCGGCGAGGGACTGCAACCTATATATTTTGTCGAGATTGTGGTCATAGCTTGAAGTGTCCGCGCTGCGACAATCCATTGATCTATCATCGCTCGGTACAGGCAATAAATAAGAATCTCCCTGCAGGTGGATCAGCAGACCAAATCGCAGCACATCCCGCGTTGATCTGCCACCACTGCGGCTACCGGAGAAAAATGCCGCCTACCTGCCCCAATTGTGGCAGCCCCCATATCCGCCAGTTTGGTACCGGTACCGAGCGGGTGGAATCAGATTTACAGGCTCTTTTTCCAGGAATACGCACCTTGCGCTGGGATTACGAAACCACGCGCAAGAAAGGTGCACATGAGATCATCCTGGCCCATTTTCAGGCTCAGCGAGCTGATATATTGATCGGAACCCAGATGCTGGCCAAGGGATTGGATCTTCCTTTAGTAACCCTGGTTGGTGTAGTTTTAGCAGATGTGGGACTGAACCTGCCGGATTTCCATGCCCCAGAGCGAACGTTCCAAATATTGACACAGGTGGCTGGTCGTGCGGGGCGCAGTCCACTTGGCGGGCAGGTGGTTCTGCAAACTTATCAGCCGGAGCATTACGTGATCCAGGCAGCAGCCAGGCACGATTTCCAGTCCTTCTACCAGCAGGAGTTAGAAAAACGCCGTCAAATTGGATATCCTCCCTTCAGCCAGCTTGTGCGCTTAGAATTCAGGCATCTAAATGCTGACCGTGCGGAAGAAAGGGCGCATGAATTAGCTCACAGAATCACGGGGTGGTTGGCTGAAGAAGGGAGTTCAGCAACGCATATGATCGGTCCGGTACCACCTTTCTTCGCCCGGCTGAAAGGTGAATACCGCTGGCAGATCATCCTGCGTGGTCCAGATCCCCGCAATCTGTTGCGTGGGCGGCAGCTGAGGGACTGGCGGATTGAAGTTAATCCACCAACCTTGCTATAATATCTGGTGATCGTCGTTTCAACATCCAACGAGTAATAGCGATCTAATGATAGGAAATAGGTGAGGGCAGAAAAACTGCTCAGGAGTGCAAGATGGATCAAATGCGGCGTGAGTTATTAACCTGGAAAGATGTGGATAGTTTGATCGATCACCTGCTGCCCCAATTTGAAGGTGAATTCGAGGCGATGATGATCATCACACGGGGCGGAATCATCCCTGGTGGAATATTAGCTGAAGCGATGAACATCACTCACATCTTGACAGCCGCGGTGGACTTCCCTGCCCAGGCAGAAAAGGCTGGCCTGTATGTCTGGCCGCGTTTTATCCAGTTCCCAAATGACGAGATGTTGCGGGACCGGCGAACCTTAGTGGTTGATGATGTCTGGGGTTCAGGGCGCACAATTACCTCGGTAAAAAACCGCGTCGTTGCAGCAGGAGGTTATCCATATACGTGCGTACTGCATTTCAATCCCTACCGCAGTTTATTCAGCGATGCAAAACCGAACTACTTTGCTGCTGTCACAGATGCCTACATCATTTATCCCTGGGAGATTGATCGCGGCGTTGATCGCGTGCTGCTGGAATCTCCACCCAAGCCATCTTCCTAGAGTCATCTATGGAAATCCTAGAAAAAAGAATCGCCTTGCTGGGGGATGTCCATGCGAACCTGCCAGCCCTGGAAGCGGTTTTATCCCACGCCAAGAGCCTTGGTGTAAGTATGTATTGGAATATTGGCGACTTTGTGGGCTACAATGCCTTCCCTGATCAGGTCGTGAAGAGAATGCAGGAGAAGAAATTTTGTAATATCATCGGCAACTATGATATCAAGGTGCTGAAATTTCCCCAGAAAGAAAAAAAGTGGCGGAAAAATAAACAAGCGCAGAAATGGATGGCGTTCCAATGGGCATACCAGAACCTTTCCCCTGAGAGCCGGGCTTACCTGGCTTCTCTTCCAGAAGAGCGCCGTCTGGTGGTCGGAGACCAGGAATTTTTACTGGTCCATGCCAGCCCGCTTTCTAATGAGGAAGTGCTGGACAAAAGCACCCCTGATGAGCGTTTGTGGGAATTGAAAAATATTGCTGAGCACAACTATGAAGCTGAATTTGCAGCAATTGTTTGTGGGCATTCTCACGAAGCGTTTACTCGCAGGATAGGGAATACACTATTTATTAATACCGGTAGTGTAGGCAGACCCGGAGATGGAAACCCGCGTGCAGCTTATGCTATCCTGCAAATCACTGGGACCCGGTTGCAGGTCAGCCACTACCGGTTAAATTATGAGATTGGAGAAGCTGTGAAAGCCATCCGGAAGAATGGTTTACCCAAGGCCTTCGGTGAAATGCTCATTCATGGCCGGGATTTGGAGTGGGTTTTAGAACATTAATCCGGATTGATTACAATACGGATATAGCCAACGCAAAATTGGATCTTGTCTCGGGTTGGTCGAATTTTTTCCAGACGTCTTGAAACGTAGTGGTTAAAAAGTAGCGCTCAGCATGCTTATTCGCCAAGTATGCTACGATGGGCTCAGGATTTTCTCTTTCGTTGATCGGCAGGTATTCTTGATTTGCTTCCCAGTTATCCAGAAACTCCCTTAAAATCATACAAGCGACATCTGCATCATTGAGATCTCCGAGGTGATCCTGTAGCGATTTAATCTCGGTGATCAAGCCCTTGCTCTCCTCACCTAAAACTTCACTGAAGAATTCCAGGGTGTAGCGTAATTTTTTAAACTCAATTCGCAAGGCATGCAGCTGGTCGGTGGTGGCGGAGTCGATGGTTGTGCCGAATGAGAGTACTGAAGCTAATCGGGTATATACCAGAATAGGAACGACATGCTGCACCTGGTAGGGATGATTGGCGGGAATAACTTTCGCACCTGCCCCAGGCGTGGAGACAAAGGTGAGGAACCTGCGTTTGAAAGTTGCATAGTCTTCACTGTTCAGGTATGCAAGCATTTCAATCCGGTCTGAACGACGCTCCTCCTTCCAAAGTGTCAGTAGTGGGTCCAGACCGTCGCGCTGCTCTTGAGGCAGTGTGTCCAGGTATTGCTGGGCTTTTTCCATAAACACATCCAGGTCACGGACACGGCCCAGGGCACGACCCGTTGCACGTAAACCTTTAAGATGAATTTTTAAAGCTTTGCGATTAAAAGCCTCTCCGAAAACTTCAAAAGCTGCCCGCATGCGGCGAGTAGCGACACGCATGTCATGCAGCTCTTCAATATCCTCTCCGAGCCGCGTGCCAGCCTCGTGGAGAATCATCTGGGCAAAATGGAAACCCATCACTTTGCGACCTGCTTCGGCCAGTGCATCATTGGGTTCGATGCCGGGTTTTGTCCGGCTAATGAGCTCTTCCAGGCGCTTATCTTGGTCCGTCTCTATCTGGTAGATAACTTGAAGACGAATTTTTTGCCCATACAGGCGAGTCCATAATTTGCTGGATTTACCTGCCTTGCGAACATCTAATTTTGCTTGTGGACCTTTGATCGAAAGAGTGATTTGCTCTGGTTTAATTTCGATAGAGCTGATCACAGTTGTCTGAGTCTGCGAAGTATCCAGGCCATGTGCTATTCGAAGCAGGGCTGCTAGCGTGAGTGCCTCGTGTTCCGCAGGGGATAAAATTTGATCACGCTTGGTAGGTGAGCGCGGGTATTTTACTTTACCATGCAGGGAGGCCAGGGTGGTCTCGACGAGCTTGGTTTCCGACTCAGTTAAATCTGTCAGGGGATTCGATAGGATGAAGAGGTACCCAGATTTCGTAGAGCTATCATCCTGTTGATTCTCCGTAAGGTACTGGAGCAAAGCAGCGACTTCGAGCAAGCGGCGTAATTCACTTGGCAGGTGGTGGATGGGTTGGAAGGCATCGAACAGCGTCAAGGCTAAATCTCGCCTGTGTTCAGCTTGGTGTAGATTGGATGGATAACGTTGGCGTAATTCAGCCAGGGAGACTGGTGGATTCTCAGCTGGAGTCTCTTTCGGTAAAGATTTAGCAGATTTGGAGATTTGTTCAGCCGGGATTTTCTCCGGCAAGAGTTGCAGGTCTTGAGTTTCCTCATTCCCTGGAACTGGTGTGGATGAGGGTATGTTCAAACTACTGCCAGCGAAGATTTGCATACCTTCGAACAGGTAGCGTCTGCGCCAGTAGCGTGCACGGCTTGCAGATAAGTCTACCTGGTCAGCAACTGCCTGGGTGTCTAGCCCCTGATCATACAATAGCAGCAATTGTGCGCGACGGCGCATGGTGGTAGTGGAGGCATGTGCTGCTAAGGATTCAATCTGGGCTTTATCTGCGGAGGCAATTATTGTTCCCATAAGTTACTTCCCCATATCTTTTGAATTGCGAATTTCGAATAGCTTTACTTGAATATTGAGAGGTACATCACCATCCTTGGGGGTTATCCTTTTAAATGTTCCATCGGAATTCATCAACCTGGCTTTGACATTATCATTTTGGTATTCAGCCAGCACATCATCTTTCAGGTAGCGGATGATATCCTTGTCCTGGACTGGAAAGAGGACTTCAACGCGGTTATTAAGATTGCGAGGCATCAGGTCCGCGCTGCCGAGTAGTATCTCCTCCTCTCCGCCATTCCGGAAATAGTAAATGCGGCTATGTTCTAAAAAGCGTCCGACAACACTGATCACGCGAATGTTTTCACTCACCCCTTTTATCCCGGGGCGTAAACTGCACATACCCCGTACTATCAGATCGATATTGACCCCCGCTATCGAGGCCTCGTAAAGTTTTTTGATCATCCTTTTATCAACCAGGGAATTCATCTTAAATACCAGATGCCCAGCTCTCCCCTTTTTTTGATGTTCGATTTCGCGTTCGATCAGCTCAGTCATCCGCTCGCGCAGATTTACCGGTGCCACCAATAATTTCCGATAATCCTGCTTGGTCGAATAACCGGTTAAGTAGTTGAATAGATCCGTAGCATCTGCACCGATTTCCTCATCACAGGTAAACATGCCAATATCTTCGTAGGACAGTGCAGTTACCGCATTGTAGTTGCCGGTTGACAGATGAACATAGCGCCGGATGTTTTCGCCTTCTTTACGCACCACCAGAGCTATCTTTGAGTGAGTTTTCAATCCAAGCAGGCCGTAAATTACATGCACTCCTTGGCGTTCCATGGTTCGTGCCCAGCCGATATTACTTTCCTCATCAAAACGCGCTTTGAGCTCTACCAGAACAGTGACCTGCTTGCCAGCTTCGCGGGCATCTAAAAGCGCTTTGATCACCGGTGAGTCACGACCAGTACGGTAGAGGGTTTGCTTGATTGCGTATACATTGGGATCTCTTGCGGCTGCCCGGAGGAAATCCACAACAGGGAGGAAGGAATCGTACGGGTGGTGGACCAGGATATCCGTGTGGCGAATGGCAGCAAAAATGTTGCCGTCATAAGCCTCTCCATGCAGCGGGGCAGGGATGGAAGGAACAAATGAGTGGTCCTTGAGATCAAATCGATCGATCTGGTAGAGATTCATCAAGGTGCTCAATCCCAGGGGTCCCTCGAGAGTGAACATATCGTTAGGATCCATTTGCAGATTCTCGATCAGCAAATTGCGGATAAGATTGGGCATGGCATCATTCACAGTGACCCGTACCACTGAACCAAATCGGCGCTGGCGGACGCCTTTTTCTATACTTTGCAGCAAATCCGAGGCTTCTAATTCCTGGATCATGACATCCGCATCTCGGGTCACCCTGAAGGGGTGCGATTCAATGATTTCCATGCCGGGGAAAAGGACATGCAAGTTCGCAGCAATGAGCTGCTCAATCCAGACGAAATAATGGTGGTGAGGAACTGTCCCGTCCTTGCGTACGCTGCCTGAAGAGCGTTTGATTGGTACGAGGCGAGGTAAAGTCCCGGGCACCTTAATCCTTGCGAAGTGATTACGCGTATCCCTGATCAGCACTGCGAGGTTCAGGCTCAGGTTGGAGATATGTGGAAAGGGATGTCCAGGATCAAACCCCATCGGGGTCAGTACGGGGAAAATCACCTCGGAAAAATAGCTATCCGCGCTCTCTTTTTGTTTCTCGGTCAGGTCTTTATAATCAAGAATGTGAACGCCTTGCTTTTCGAGTAGAGGCACCAGGTCATTTTGAAAACTCAGCTGGGCTTCGGTCATGATGCGTAAGGAGATCTTGCGGATTTCAGCAAGCTGTTCAGCTGGTGTCATACCATCGATGGACACATCCGTTACACCAGCCGCGACCAGTTTCTTGAGCCCCGCTACACGGACCATAAAAAATTCATCCAGGTTGTTTCCAACAAACGCCAGAAATTTTACTCGCTCCAAGAGTGGATTATTTTCATCCAATCCTTCTTCAAGTACCCGGATTTGGAAGTCTAACAGGCTTAATTCGCGGTTGATAAACAAATCCGGATCGTCGAGGTTAATCTCAAGTTTCTCTTCTTGATCGGGCTCTTCTTTTACTGTTTCAACTTTGGATGGCATAAGCGCCTCCGCTTACTTGTTCTTGTTTTTGTTCTGTTTTTTAGATTTTTCATAGGCTTTGAAGAGGCCTTCTGAAAATGGGTCATAATCCAATTCTCTACTTAATTTTTCAACCAGCGTTCTGAGTATTTTTACACGGGCATAATATTTATCGTTGCCTTCAACGATGGTCCATGGAGCAGTGATAGTGCTGGTCTTCAGCAACATATCATCGACAGCTACCTTATAAATATCCCATTTCTCCCGGTTGCGCCAATCTTCCTCAGTGAGCTTCCACCTTCGTAAAGGATCATTGGCGCGCGATTCGAAACGAGCCAGCTGCTCTTCCTTGCTGATGTGGATCCAGAATTTAAACAGGATTGTGCCAAAATCTACCAATTGGCGTTCAAATTGGTTGATCTCACGGAATGCCCTTCTCCAATCCGATTCGGTACAGAATCCTTCGATGCGCTCCACCATAACCCGCCCGTACCAGCTGCGATCGAAGATTGCGATTTGTCCACTTTCAGGAAGCCTGCGCCAAAAGCGATATAAATAATGCCGGATGGCATCCTCTCCCTGCGGGGCGGCAATGGAATAGACAGTATATCCCCGGGGATCTAATTTTTCGGTTACACGCTTTATAGCGCCACCCTTCCCACCTGCATCCCAACCCTCGAAGACCATCACCACAGGTCTTTTCTGGACATACACCTGGTATCCAAGGTCGTGCAAAGCAACCTGGTACTTGATCAGCTCTTCTAGGTAGGTTTCCTTTTCGAGCGCTAAATTAAGGTCTATTGTGTCTAACATCGTTTATCTCTGTGGGTTATCAGTCGGAGGTTGATACCTCGTTACCAATTTCATCCTCCAGGAGAGCTCCTTCTAAATTTGACTCTCCATTATCTAAATCATGCTCAGAAAGCTCTTGTACCTCCTCCTGCTCGTGTTCCTCGAGTGAATCAGCTGGTTTTTGCCAATACGCAGGATCTGGTAGTGCATCCATGATTGCTAATTTTTCTTCAAGGGATGCAACTAGGGTTCGAAATATCTTTACCGTCGTATACCTGCGGTTGGTGGCTTCGACAATGGTCCAGGGACCGGATTCTGTCTCGGTGCGTTCAAAGGTCTCTTCGTAGGCGAGGAGCCATTCGTCATATTGTTTGTGGTGTTCCCAATCTTCAGGAAGCACCTGCCAGGAAGTCAGTGGGTCGCTGATTAATTTGTCAAAGCGCCGTTTTTGTTCCTTCCGGCTGATATGCAGGAAGAACTTGATAATCAGGTAACCTTCGTCAGCCAGGGTGCGTTCAAAATTAACGATGTCTCGGTAAGCGCGTTGCCAACTGCTTTTGGGTATCAAACCTTCAACACGCTCAACGAGGGTTCGTCCATACCAGGAACGGTCGAAAATCGCCCATTCTCCTTTGCCAGGAATCTTGAGCCAGAACCTCCAGAGCCAGGGGCGTTCGTTTTCGTAAGTACGCGCAGCCCGGATTGGGTAGAGCTTGAATCCGCGTGGATCCAGCTTCGAAGTTAGATTCTGGATTGAAGTGCCTTTTCCAGC
The DNA here is from genome assembly GCA_046260155.1 of Anaerolineales bacterium. Classification (GTDB taxonomy): domain Bacteria; phylum Chloroflexota; class Anaerolineae; order Anaerolineales; family UBA4823; genus PFL25. The sequence continues at coordinate 151,718 of JBJYXV010000074.1, read as the reverse complement.
TGCATCCCAACCTTCAAAGAGGATAATGACAGGTATCTCTGCATCCCAGGAAGCTTTTTGTAATGCATATAACTGCATCCGCAAGCGTGGGAAAATCTTCTTGAACTCTTTCTTAGATATTTTTTTGTTGAGGTCAATTTTTTCAAGCATTTGCGATGAACCTAGCACCCAGATTATCAGGGTCCCTAATCAAATTCGATTTGCGTCCGCAGGTTTTTTCTCTCAACAAATATTATCATATTCTCATTGGTATCCTCAGGAGAAAAGATCCAAAATTCTTTCTCAGGCAATCACCGAAATTAAGAATATTACATCACGGACACAACCGAACCGCGATCAGTCTTCTCGACCTCGATGCGATTGGGGAATTGTTCTTTCAGCTCATCGATGTGCGTGATAACCAGGATCTTTGCAAAATCAGGCCGCACCAGGTTGATGGCTTCGATTAATCGCTGGCGCCCCTGAGAGTCCTGGCTGCCAAAACCTTCGTCAATTACCAGGAGCTGCAGCCGGGCACCGGCGCGTTGGGACAACACCTCAGAGAGTGCCAGGCGGATGGCAAAATTTATCCGGAAAGCCTCACCACCACTGAACATCTCGTAATCTCGAATGCCTGCATTATCGCTGATCTGAATCTCAAGGGTTTCTCTTAAATCATCTCGTTTCTTATCCCTATAAGCTGCCTGTGTAACAAAGCGGATTGACATGTCACCAACCGATAGTCGTTCTAGGATCTCATTTGCCTTGGTTTCAATCTGTGGGAGAGCTTGTTCGATCAGCAAGGCGGGAACGCCGTCCTTACTAAAAGCACGTTCAAGCTGTTTGTATTGGCTTACCTGGACAGCGTACTGATTTCTTTCCAACTCCAGAGCAGCGTAACGAGTTTTCAAATCTTCGAGCACGAGTACTTTTTGCTTTGCCGCGCCCACCTCCAACCGCAGCATGTTTTCTCGTTCCTGCAAGTTGAGCAGTAAATTTTCGGCAGAAAGTTGGTCTGGTGCTTGCTCACGGGCAGTTTTGAGTGCCTCAACGGCAGAATTATATTCATCCTGTTTACGCCCCAGTTCGCTTTCAAGGTTCGCGATCCGGCCGCCTAATTCTGCGATTTCACGTTCCATGGGCTTGATAGCCGATCTGGCTTGTTCAAGCGCACGCATCTCCTGATCTCTAACTCGCCCACTGGCTTCTGCCTTGCGAATCTCATCGTGAGCTGCCGCATCATAGCCAATGGCTTTGAGTTCCATATCAATTTTGGATAGTTTTTCACGTGCTTCGGAAGCGAAATTTTCTTTTTCGAGCTGGGTTTGCAAGGAGGATAATTGAGGTGCAAACTCGATCTCCCAGCGGTTGGTTTGTTCATTAATCTGCTCCAGCTGGCTGGCTAGCTGGGTGTGGGTGACTTCTGCTCGGCGTAATTCAATTTCAGCCGTGTCGAGTGAAGTGATTTGATCTTCAAGATTTTTCACACGCTGGTCGCTATGCTGGAGCAATTGCTGGTTGGCGCGAAATTTGTCGCCCATCACTCGTCCCTCGGCATTGAGAGTCTCGATGAGCGCATGACGATCTGCCTGTCCAAGAGGCTGGCCGCAGATGGGGCAGGTGGCACCTTCTGCAGCAGAGAGTTGGTCAATGCGCCCTTTGAGCTGTTCCATCTCAGCTTTTAGACGAGGGTTTTCAGCATGCACCTCTGCCTGTTCCTTTTGGGCTGTTTGAAGTTCTTGCTGGAGCAGCTTGCGCCGTGCTAACCGGTGCTCGGCATCTTTTATATTGCCTTGCGAGGTGGTCATTTCCACCTCAAGCAGCGGGATTTGTTCCTGGAGATTTTGGATCTCAACGCGACGAGCTTGCATGCCGCTCTGTTTCTCAACCAGCGCGATCCGGGCAGCATAAATCTCATCCAGTGGAGCCTGGCGGCGCTTTTCCTGTTCCCGGAAACGTTCTGCCACTTCATCCCAGCGTTCAAGCTCAGCGCGAGCATCCATCCAGTCAGTGTAACCAGCTTCGATTTCTTCACTGCGGGAGAGTAGATCGTTAAAGGATTTGCGTTCATTCATCCGGGCTTCCAGGCGATCTTTTGCATCTTCTAAGGTGCGCCTGGCTTCATCAAGCTGGCGAGCCAGAATTTCCACAAGACGTTCTTGTTCAACCAGGGTAGCTGTGATCTGGCGAATGTTTTCGAGCGTGGCTTCCTGAGCAGCGCGTGCTTCACTGAGGCCTTTGAGATCGGATTCAAGTTCTTGGAATCGTGCTTTGCGGGTGGTTTCTTCAGCCAATTCAGCGTTAATCTCCTGCATGCGTCCTTCAAGAGATTGGATTTCAGCCTCGATTCCCCGGCGATTCTCGCCAGCCTTTTGGCGGTAGGTCTCCCAAATTTCTAAACCCAGTATGTTGGAGAGGATGCGCTTTCGATCTCCTGGGCGCTGCTGTGTAAACTGGTCTGCCTTGCCCTGCAGGAAAAAGGAGGCATTCACAAAGGTCTCGTAATCGAGACGCAGGATCTCCTGGATGCGGGCTTCCGTGTCGCGTAAGGTGCGTTCGGTGAGTGGTTTCCAGGAACCTGATTTCCAATCGAGGTCCCCAGTGGATTGAATCGTAGTTTTGTTGAGGATATGAAACTCTAATTGGGTCGTTTTATCGCGGGGTTTTGAGCGCATGACCCGGTAGACGTTGCCTTCATAATTAAAAACCAGGCTGACTTCCGCGAGATCTTCTTTGGAGTTGATTAAGGAATCATCGCGTTTGCGTGCCTGCCCGAAGAGCGTCCAGGTGATGGCATCCAGCAGGGATGATTTTCCAGAACCGTTTGAGCCCGCGATACAGGCAAGGTCAAAACTTGTGAAGTCTAGCTCAACACGGTCACGGTATGATAGGAAGCCAGATAATGTGAGATGGAGTGGTATCATCGCCAGTCCCCGGACTTGATTCGGATGCAGGTTGCTGGCTGATTATATCAAATTGCGGGTCGGGCTCAATCTGTACATAAAGCTGGAAGAGATCGGTTTTATACACTTCACTGGCCTCGATTTGGACTCTCCAAATACCTGGCATTGGACCGGTGATCACAACCCGTTCGGGAGCATTCCAGGTTGCCCCGTCAGAAGAAGCAAGTTTTTGATTTGGATTATATAGGAGTAAATCTAGATCGCTGGTTGGAAATTTTTGCCAGTCTCGATTCCACACCAGGTCGAAAGTAGCTGTTCCGGTATCGGCGGGTATCTCTACCGGGATACTGAGCACATCACCCATCTTGACGATGCTCTGCTCAACTGGCTTCAGGTGATCCCTGGCACGGTTTTCCTGGCGGGTGATGCGCAGTTTAAATGAGACCGGTGATGCGTTCGCATAATCAGCAATGAGTGAAACTTTCATCAATCCAGGTTCCATGGGTTGGGTAGTCCAGGGTTTACCGGCCAGACTCCAGGTTCCATCATCGATTTCGATTGTGAACTCACTTCCGCTCAGGTGTGGATCCCAGTAAGTATCGATCGGGGCAGAAAAGGCCGACCGTTTGGCACTTTGTACCAGGATTTTCAGGCTATTTGGCCAATATGCATAAGCCGAATTATCTGGTGTTGAAATCTCGGATACATGGATCGAGACTTTACTGGTCGTAGGTGAGATTTCGAAAACCGTGTCGTAGGAATGGCTTGGAGATAATGAAACATTCCCACTCTCGAATACCTGTGCATCACCTGACCTGGGATTGGGGAGAATATTGGCGCGCAGTTGCTCTGACCGTCCCGGAGAATTGAGGTGGGTATCACCGCTTTTCAGGATTTCAAGTGCGGCAGCTGCATCCAACGCACCATAACCAGCAGTGTTGATGTCTTGCCATTCCTTTCCGATAATGGATCGATCAGCGCCTAACAGGAGGGAATTCCTCAATAACAGCCAGGGAGTATCGGTTTCGCTCCCATTTTCGTCTTCATAATACCCGTTCAAAAGTGCGGCTGCGCCAGAAACAGCTGCCGCAGCATAAGATGTGCCAACATCCCAGTGGAGATTACCCTGAGAGCCAAATTGAAAACTCCACATGCCTGGCGCAACCAGGTCTGGGCCAAAACGGCCATCGCTCATGGGTCCGCGGCTGGAAAAGTCTGCCACGCGCAGTTCATCTGAGGGTCGCATTACCAACCCCTGTCCAGCAGTGCCCAATTCTTTAAGCCCGAGGTATTCGTAGAAGGTGCGCGAAGCAAGAGCATCGTCCAGTGCTCCAACGGCGATAGAATCGTATGATGTGGCAGGCGAAGCCAAGGAATTGGGCAAAGGGCCACTGTTCCCGGCAGCCGCGATCACCAGCATCCCCTGTTCCCGGAACTGCTCAAGAAATTCGTCGAGGATGGCGCGGCCTTCATAACCGGTAGGCGCACCAAAACTGAGGTTGACGATATCGATATCCAGGATGCCAGTACTTTTTAACGTTAATAAATGGTCCAAAGCGTCCAGGATGACTGAGGTGGGGGAACCAGCCCCTGTGGTGTCGAAGACCTTGACCGGGTAGATCTGGGCTGCAGGTGCCTGGCCCAAAATGGGAATAATATTATCGGTCCAGGGCAGATAAGTCGCGCTGGCTTGATTGATCGGATCAGAAGGAGAATCTGAAAAATCGAGTCCACAAGCGGAAGCGATCACTCCACCAATATGAGTCCCATGCCACAGATTGAGGGGATCAGTGGCCGGGATACCATCCCCTGTAGCATTATAGCCATCCGGGAAACCCGGTACACCGATCACTGCATTCCGGAGACAGGCATTTGGTACTGTACCGGTATCGACTACCGCCACCACGCTGCTGCTGCCTAGCTGACCTTGATCCCAAATTTCGTCCGCTCCGCTGAACAGGAAACCCGCATATCCAAGGGGAACATTGTTTGATTTGAGCGAGGCTGGATCGATGCTGTTAACGGTAAATCTGCTCCCATCCAGACTGGAGACATTGGTGTCTCGTGATTGACTGTTCGCTGTGCTCCCATCCAGAAGAGATAACAGGTGATCCTTTGAAACCCTTACCACGTGGGGGTGCTGGTAAACCTCTCGGAGAGCCTTTGTCGGAATAGTTGCTGCGATGACCGGTACATTTTGGTATTGATAATTAATGGTTCCCCCTTTCTCCGTTATCTGGTTAATTACCTGTTGTGTATTCCCATCGGATTGGATGAGTAAATCAGCCTGTCCCTTAATTGCGTCACCCATCGCCTTGACCGGAGGATTCATCCCTTGAGTCGAGGGCGCAAAAATTAACACCGTACATAAACAGAAGATAGAGAGAACGCGTTTCATTCCTTTACCTCCCCACCATGCTGACCAGTGCCAATACAGATTCTGCACCGGTCACTGGTTGTTGGACCAGAACGATTCCAAATTTGAAGCAGCAATTAATATTTACCGATGCGAAACCGGGCGGATTGCATCTGGATACCCGGGGTATCCCCTCCAATTCTTGAGCTGGATAACCTTTGGCACATTCATGTTTGCTTATGGTTAAAGCTCATCAGGATTTTAATCGAACCTGGCGTGTAATTATTTCACCTGACAGTAATGCAAGCTGCTCCATGTACGACAATTCTTGTGCAAGAACTAGGCCAGCTGGGCACCACCAGAAATCTGGGACGGAAAAGGAAAAGGGTCCCACAAGTCAATCTTTTTCACCATGCTACTCTTTAGACCAATTTGGTTTGGAGGAAAAGAGCGTGTCCAGAGGGTCTTTTCAGGGTTAATATGATAAGAAAACTTTCTTTACCGGAGAATCATGAAAATTGAGTTGCCCAAAACCTTTGCTTGTGCTATAGTTCATTGGATTTTGCCTGCTGAAACGTCAGGCAAACTTTATTTTTTTTATTGATGGGACGGAATTCAGGAAATGGATAATTCATTCACCAGATTGGAACTGCCCAACGGTTTACTGGTTTTATTAAAGGAGATTCACACCGCACCGATTGCTAGTCTCTGGTTGTGGTACCGGGTTGGCTCCAGAAACGAAGGCCCTGGAACAACGGGAATTTCCCATTGGACAGAGCATATGCAGTTTAAAGGTACCCCGCGCTTCCCTGCTGAAGTGCTGGATAAAGCTGTCGCCCGCGAAGGTGGTTATCGTAATGCGATGACTTTTATGGATTGGACAACCTACTTTGAAACACTGCCTGCCAATAAGATAGACCTAGCACTTGATCTCGAGGCTGATCGTATGCATAACAGCGAATTCGATCCAGAAGAAGTAGAGTCTGAGCGTACCGTAATCATCTCTGAGCGCCAGGGACACGAGAATGAGCCGATGTTCCTGCTGGCAGAAGAGGTCCAGGCAGCAGCATTCAGGGTACATTCCTATCACCATGAAGTAATTGGGGACCAGGCGGATCTGGAGACGATTCATCGTGATGACCTCTACCAGCATTACCGCAGTCATTATTTCCCAGGCAATGCAATCCTGACCTTGGCAGGAGATTTTTCAACGAATGCAATGCTGGACCGCATCCGGGAACTATACGAACCATTACCGGGAGGCAGCCTGCCAAAACTAAAGATACGCCCAGAACCAGTCCAATCTGGAGAGCGGATAATCAATGTTGAAGGACCAGGAGATACAACCTATGTAGAGGTGGTTTATCATGCTCCAGCAGCAAGCGATCCTGATTTCTTTCCATATCTTGTCGCAGACAGCTTGCTAACCGGTCCCAGTAGTTTGAATGTTTTTGGGGGCGGGATTTCTAACAAGACCTCCTTACTGTATCAAGCTTTGGTTGACAAGGAGCTGGCGGTCAGCTTGCATGGGGGTTTGACTGCCACGGTTGATCCATTCTTGCATACTATCATGGCGACTGTTCACCCGGAGAGCACAGCTGAGGCAGTGGTCGAAGCGATTGATAAGGAGGTCAGCATTCTGCAGAAAACACCACCTCGCCAGGCGGATGTTGACCGGGCTGTAAAACAAGCTCGAGCTCTGTTTGCGTACGGTAGTGAAAGCATCACCAACCAGGCTTTCTGGATGGGGTACGCAGAAATATTTGACAATTACGAATGGTTTCTTAGTTATCTGGACCGGCTGGCTGAGGTAACGCCAGAGCAAATTCAAGGCATCGCTCAAAAATATATGCGTAGGAGCAATCGAGTGCGGGGAGTCTACCGCCCGTTTGATCGCCAGGAGATTCCAGCATGACTGTGGATAAGAGCAATTCATTCAGCAAGTCCCTGCCTGGAGCAGATAATATTCACCGTCGGATGCTGGCAAATGGTATCGTCGTTTTAGTGCGTTCAAATTTTAACAGCCCTTCGGTGGTTGTAAACGGATATTTGCTGGCAGGCAACTTGTTTGAGCAGGATGACCGTTTAGGCCTGGCAGGCTATACTGCAGATGCGCTGCTGCGAGGTACTGAACAGCGGACTTTTCACGAAATCTATGATCATCTTGAATCTGCTGGTGCAAATTTGCATATCAACGGTGGGGTTCATACCACGGGTTTCGGCAGCCAGGCCCTTGCCGAGGATTTGGACTTGTTGCTGAGGCTGCTGGCGGAGGCATTGAGGCAGCCTACTTTCCCTGAAGAACAGGTTGAACTTTTGCGCGCTCGTTATCTGACCAGCCTTGCGATTCGGGCACAGGATACACGCGAAATGTCGTCGCTGACCTTTGACCAGATCGTATACCCTGGACACCCATATGCACGCCCTGAAGATGGATACCCTGAAACGATCCGGGCTATCACGCGGGAAGATTTGCTGAAATTTCACCGGACCTACTATGGTCCCAGGGGAATGGTGATCGCTGTTGTTGGCGCAGTTGAGGCCGAGAAAGTGTTTAACACGGTTGATGGTTTGCTTGGAGATTGGCAAAACCCGGACCAGCCTGTGCCCCCGAATCTACCTCCTAATCCAGCGCCCGCTGAGCCTTTAACCAGGAAAGTAGATATCCCTGGAAAATTCCAGGCTGATGTGGTTGTCGGTGTGATCGGTCCTGAACGGCGTGCTGAGGACTTTATACCTGCCGCACTGGGCAACAACATCCTGGGTGTATTTGGGATGATGGGGCGGATGGGAGAGACTGTGCGTGAAAAAGCTGGTCTGGCATACTATGCCTACAGCCAATTATCGGGGGGCATGGGTCCAGGACCCTGGTATGTATCTGCAGGTGTTGATCCTGCAAATGTCGAACAGGCGATCGAACTGATCCGGGATGAGATCGAACGTTTTTCAATCCAGGCTGTTTCAGCAGAAGAATTGGCGGATAGCCAGTCGAATTTCATCGGTCGCCTGCCACTTTCGCTCGAATCGAACAGTGGCATGGCATCTGCAATTCTCAACTTGGAGCGCTATGATCTTGGTTTGGATTACTACCAGGATTATCCTGAGATGGTGCGCAGGGTAAGCGTTGAGCAAATCCTGGAAAGTGCCAGGCATTATTGGGATTTGGACAACCTTGCAGTAGCAATCGCGGGTCCATAATAAGTGGTGATTTGCAGTATTGATCCATGAATTTGCGAACCGGTGTTGATCTAATTGAACTTGGGCGAATAGAAAGTGTTATCCAACGATATGGAAAGCGCTTCCTGGAGCGTGTATTCACGGCCCGGGAGCTGGAAGAAGTCGGCGACAATCCTGCTTCACTGGCGGCCCGTTTTGCAGCCAAGGAGGCAGTTGCCAAAGCCCTGGGCACCGGAATTGGAGAGGTTGGCTGGCAGGAGATTGAGGTTCTGCGTGGGCCTGCCAGGCAGCCAAACCTGCTTCTCTCCGGCCGGGCGGCCTCTCTGGCCGAGAAATTGCGGCTGGAGACATGGTCGCTGAGTCTAACTCACGACCAAACTCAGGCGATTGCCGTAGTCGTGGCGATAGGGGCGTAATTAATCTATTTTATTGGTAGCGTAATCTAAGTTTACTGGTACTGAGACAAAATTAAGATAGATTTACCAGCGGAAGAACTGGAAAATCGTTCTCTAAGGAATGCACAGCTATCAATTGGCGAAGTGAACAAAGGAGAATTGACAATGTCTCAAGGTGCCCGTAAAGTTATAGTTGGAATCCTGGTACTGATCCTGGCAGTAAGTGTTTTGTTGCTGATTTTGGTCCCCTACAATATAATCCGCTCATTTCCTCAAACTGAGGGCCAGATTCAAGTGCCTGGTCTGGAGGCTCCCGTAGACGTATATCGTGATTCATATGGGGTACCCCAGATCTATGCCAGTTCACCGCACGACCTGTTCTTTACCCAGGGGTATGTGCATGCCCAGGATCGCTTCTGGCAGATGGATTTCTGGCGTCACCTTGGATCAGGTCGCTTGTCCGAGCTGTTAGGTGAGAGCTTGCTGGAGACCGACCAGTTTTTACGCACCCTGGGATTTGCGAGAGTTGCCCAGCAGGAGCTTGAGACCTTCGACCCGACCAGCATGGCGATCCTGGAATCATATTCAGCAGGTGTGAATGCTTACCTCGAAGAACACCAGGGTGCCGATCTGAGCCTTGAATACCTGGTATTGAAAGCGGTTAATGCTGATTACCAGATAGAAGCCTGGCAGCCGCTGGACAGCATGATCTGGGGCAAGGCTATGGCCTGGGACCTGGGGGGGAACATGGATGACGAGATAGAAAAGGCTTTACTGCTGGGGGCGTTGACTCCTGAGCAAGTAGCAGATTTAGTACCTCCTTATCCCGAGGATAAGCCGGTGATCGTTCCAGGCTTTCAAATCGTAACAGACCAGGCAAACCATGAAACGCTTGGGAGCCATCAGTGGAATGATTATCTCAAATTAACACAAACCGTAAAAGACAAATTTAATTTGCTCGATCAGGTCATTGGGCCGCGCGGGGCGGGGATTGGTTCGAACAGCTGGGCGATATCAGGAGATAGGACTGCAACCGGGGAACCCCTGCTGGCCAATGACCCTCATTTAGGAGCACAAATGCCGGCTATCTGGTACGAAGTCGGTCTACACTGCACCCAGCGAACTGCTGAATGCCCTTACCAGGTGACGGGATTTTCATTCGCTGGTGTCCCCGGCGTGATTATCGGGCACAATGAAAATATTGCCTGGGGCTTCACGAACGTTGGCCCGGATGTCCAGGACCTTTATATCGAGAAAATCAATCCGCAGAATCCCAATCAATACGAAGTGAATGGGGAATGGTTGGACATGGAGCTGGTCGATGAAGCAATCAAGCTGCCAGGTGGGGAAACAAAAGATCTGACAGTGCGGTATACGCGGCATGGGCCTATCATTTCAGATACAACATACCTGGAGGATGACTTCGCAGCGTCTGCTGGAATCGATCTGCCAGCAAATTCCGCCTTAGCCTTACGCTGGACTGCCCTGGAGCCGTACCATATCTTCCGTGCTATATGGCGGTTTAACCGGGCTGCCAACTGGGATGATTTCCGGGAAGGTACACGTGACTTTGCTGCTCCTGCTCAAAATTTGTTGTATGCCGATGTTGATGGCAATATCGGCTACCAGATGCCCGGCAAAATCCCCATTAGAGCAAAAGGTGACGGTAGCCTGCCGGTTCCGGGCTGGACAGATGAATATGAATGGATCGGATATATTCCTTTTGAAGAACTGCCCTATTCCTTTAATCCCCCAGAAGGTTATATCGTAACAGCAAACAACGCAGTGGTGGACGCAGATTACCCTTATCTGATCGCCACGGTATTTGCACATGGCTACCGGGCACAGCGTATTGTTGACATGATCCAGGATGCACCCGGGTTAATTGACAGCGACTACATCCAGAAGATGCAGGGGGATGACATGGATCTGAATGCAGAAACCCTGGTGCCGATCCTGCTCAAAACCCCGGTGGGGATAGATAACGAAGTGTATCGCCAGATGCTTGAAAATTGGGATTATCAGGTCAATATGGAATCATCCGCCGCGGCATTGTTTGAGGTTTTTTGGAAAAACCTTCTCCAGATAACTTTCCAGGATGAACTGCCAGAAGATTCTATGCCTGTGGGTGGCAGCCGTTGGTTTGAGGTATTCGCCAACCTGGTGGAAAAACCCGATGATGCCTGGTGGGATATTCCCACCACCACGCCAGTCGAGAATCGTGATTTCATCTTCAGCATGGCATTTACTGCCGCAGTTGAAGAGCTCAAGGGGACATTAGGAGTCAATCCTGAGCAGTGGGCTTGGGGTGATCTGCACACATTAAACCTGGTCAATCCATCACTTGGAAGCACTGGTATCCCAGTGATTGATTTACTTTTCAACCGCGGCGGGTACCGGATTTCGGGCGGTACTGCAATCGTCAATGCAACGAGCTGGAGCGCATCCAGTGAAGAACCTTATGTTGTGCGATCGCTGCCTTCAATGCGCATGATCGTTGACCTGAGCAACCTATCGAATTCGCTCACGATGCATACCACCGGCCAATCAGGGCATGCTTACAGTGATCATTATGCAGATATGACCGAACCCTGGCGAAATATCCAATATCATTCTATGCTGTGGGAACCAGGACAGGTGGAAGACGAAGCCGATGAGCACCTGCAGCTGCTGCCCTGAACAGGTAAAGATTTCACAGGATACCCGCGAAAACCTCCTGATAAACAAGACCCCTCTGTTTTTTGAGGGGTCTTGGTAGAAATTTAATTACAGGTGAGATTTCTTCAGGCTTCGACTTCCTGGTGGGTTCTATACTTTTCACGCAAGAACTCGATTACGCCGGGTAATACAGAGATCAAGATGATAACGATGATGACAATGGTGAAGTTGTCTTGAACAAACTGCAAATTTCCGAAGAAATAACCACCAAAAAGAAATAGGGATACCCACATCAAAGCCCCAATGACGTTAAACAAGAAAAACCTAGGGTAATCCATCGCGCCAATTCCAGCAACAAAGGGAGCAAAGGTACGAATGATGGGAATGAATCGGGCCAGGATGATCGTTTTCCCGCCATGCCGTTCATAGAATTCGTGAGTGCGATCGAGATATTCCTTCTTTAAAAAGCGAATATTCCCGCTGAAAGCTCGCGGTCCGATAAAATGCCCGATCCAGTAGTTGATTGTGTCGCCAAGGATCGCGGCTACGGAGAGAGTGATGAACAAAGCAAAGAGGTTCAAAGAACCTAATCCAGCGAAGGAGCCAGCCGCAAAGATCAGCGAATCACCGGGTAGAAAGGGAGTGATTACGAAACCTGTCTCCATGAAAATGATCAGGAACAGGATTAAGTAGGTCCAGATACCAAAGTTTTGGATGATCGCGTTTAAGTGGACATCCAGGTGTAGAATGAAATTTACAAATTCCGAAATTATTTGCATGCATCCCTACCCATAAAGTCTATTTTTCCTCGATAGTAATACCCAAAATCATATCCCCGGGGGGCAAGCCTGGATTTTGGTTTGGATCACGGGGTGTGATCTGCTCCACCACATCCATACCGGAGATCACGCGGCCAAAGATGGTGTAGCCGCCATTCAAGACTGGCAATTCATCTAGCGTAATGAAGAATTGGCTGCCATTTGAGGTTGGCCCGCTATTCGCCATACTCAGTAATCCGGCCTGGTCGAAGGTTACATCCGGTGACACTTCAATCCCAAATGCATATCCGGGTCCACCGAAACCTGTCCCGGTTGGATCGCCTCCCTGGACAACAAAGCCAGGGATCACACGGTGAAAAGTAACGCCATCATAATAGCCATTTTCAGCCAGGAAGATGAAGCTGTTGACCGCAATCGGTGCAATATCTGGATAGAGCTCCACGATAATATCACCTTTCTCGGTTTGGATGGTGGCTTCGTAGCTCTTTGCTGGATCAATCGTCATCGGCGGGCAGATGGTGAACTGCTGATCCTCGAATCTGATCACCTTGGTAATGGCTTCCAGATTCCAGTAATCGCTGGGACCATTGTAGTAACGTCCATTGATCATCAACAATGGAGTACCCGGGAAACCAGCTGCGGAGCCATCATCCCAGGCTTTCTGGGTTTTGGCGATGTTTTCTTCACTGTTCAAATCGGTCATGAATTGTGAGACGTCCAGATCGAGATCGCCAGCTTGCGTTTCAAGCCAGGTTTCAAAATCCTCGAGGCTCATACTGTTCCATTCACCTTGAGTTTCAAAGAGCAGGTCGTGCATTTCCCAGAATTTTCCCTGAGCCCCAGCGGCTTCAGCGGCCTGGGTAGAGAGAGCGGCTTTGTCATGGATGCTGATCAATGGGAAATTGCGGTAAGCAACGCGAATATCTTCGGGATAATCTTCAGCGAGCTGCGCCAACACGGGCGCAAGGGCGGCACAGCCTGGTCACTGAAAATCGCCGTACTCAATAAAGGTCACCGCGGCATCGTCTGGCCCGTACGTCCAATCTGCATCACTAACTGGCGGGAACAGTGACTGCTCTGTTGGACCTGGGGTTGGCTGGTGGCTGACAACTGTGCAGTTAACCTCAAATGATTCCACCGCTTGATCGGTCTCTGAGGTTGGCGATGCGACAGGCAATGAGGGTTGGGTAGTGCCTTCAACGCCGGTGTTATCCGCAGTTTCGATGGGTTCAGAACTTGTTTCTGTGGATACATCGGTGCTGGCACTGGAACAGGCAACAAGGAAGATTGCCAGGATCACCATATATATACTTAATTTTTTCAACATAGGGTTCTCACATCATTCATAATCCCCCAATTTTACCAATGATTAAGTGAGCGGGGATTAGGCTTGGATTAGCCTTGTAATTTCACCATATTCCGGCCGGCTCCAGGCTCTCATTATTGAAAGCTATGATCTTACGCCGGCTGCCGGGTGAGGTGTTGGCTGGCAGCTCCTCAAACCGGAATGCAGAGACCATTTCGATCTCGTGGTCATGTTTCTCATCGAGCGAGAAATCTTTTGAGAGGAAGAGACTGACATGATCACTGTTATATTCGACAAAATTGGTATAAGTGCCGATAAAATCCACCCGATGGAGCACCGCGCCGCATTCCTCGGCCACTTCGCGTCGGATGGCCTGCTCAAGCGTTTCGCCGCGTTTCACTCCACCGCCGGGTAGAAACCAGGCATCCTGGTAGCTGTGCTTGACCAGGATAACCTTTCCATCTTTGATTAGGAGGATACGTACGCCGAGCGTCACGGGGCGCACAATGAAATAATAGGCCTTCCGGCACCAGTGAGCCAGCTTAATTAGCATTTGAGTCCAGGTAAGCCTGCAGTTCCTCAAAAGAAGTCATCCAGGCGATGCGTTTCAAGAAAGCGGCTAATGAAGGACTGTTCGCGTACAGTTTGCGGACAGCTTCACCAACTGGATCCTCGCCAGCTGCACCCCCAGGTTCGTCAGCATAAGCGCCGTAAAAAGCGAAATATGCCTGGTTGAGCTTGCGGATGCGGTAGCCCTGATCCCAAAAAACTTGGCGTTGTGCTTCCATGTAATCTTCAGCAGCCTCAATCTCGCCTTTGGCAAGCAGCTCGTCAACGGTTACCCGTGTCTTTCGCATTTCATCCCTGAAATCGAATGCAGGAGGGGGGGCTGGCTCATCAGGTTCAGCGGCAGATTCAGGTGCCGGGGGAGCTGGCAGTAATTCTGGATAAAATCGCTCCATGACTGCACGCCCGATCTCCATCCCTGCAAGGGAGGCAGTGGTCTCATTCATTGTGCGCAGCTCGGGGTTGGTGTAGTAATTCAATCCCAGGGGACGTAGAGTCAGGAAGTTGTGAATCCATTCATGAGCGACGACCTCGGTGAGAAAATCGAGGTTGCTGGTCTCGGCTACCATTGTTGGGTAGACGCCAATCCCACCAACGTCGACGATTAATGAGGAGACATCGAGTGCCTGGTCAATCTTATTTTCCAGGATTTTCCGCTGGTCAACACCGATATCAGGTTCCAAAGAAATATTTTGCAGCTGCTTGATCTCATCCCGCGGAGACACGATCAAGGCTGTGGGCAAGGGGGTGCTGTGATAGAGGACTGGCGGCAGCGGCTGTCCACCAAGAGTCAAGCCCAATTCAGCCACAATCTCGCTGATCTGGGTTTGGAGGATCGATTCGGCGACCGGCCCGAGATGATCGCGCTGGATTTCCAATTCAGCAAGCTGCTGGCGAACCAGTTGGGAGGCTATCTCTGGGTTGTTGATCCCAGGATCGGCATAGATTTCATTCAAGCGGCGATTTGCCTGATCGATCTGGCTGACCAGATCCAGGTAATCGAGCACGATCTGGTGCCGCTCCTCCGGAGAGGCCAGATCTAAAGCATCCAATGCTGCCTGACCGAATTTTGAATTCAAGGCCTCCAGAGTCCAGCCGACGTAATCAAATTCAAGTGGACGCGAAAAGGCGCGGACGCGCTGCAGCTGATCACCGGGTGGGTAATTACTGAAAGCCAACAGCAACATACCCACTGCCAGGACAGGCATAATTTTTATCCAGCTCTTTAACGACATGGCGGTGATGATAATGCTTTATCGATTGGCTGTCAAACCTTGTCTGCTAAGAGAGATATCTGCCTGGTATTCTCATGCTATAATCGCCGCACGATGAATTTCTTAATCACAGGAGCGGCAGGTTTCCTGGGTTCCGCGCTGGCAAACCGGCTGGCGCGGGAAGGTCACCAGGTGCGCGGCCTTGACGATCTTTCCACGGGCGATCCCCGTTCTCTATCCCCGGATGTGCTTTTCACACGGGGCGATGTCAATGATCGGCCCAAGCTGTGGACGCTGCTCCAGGACGTAGATTGTGTTTATCACCTGGCAGCGCGAGTGATCGTGGCTGAATCTGTGCTTTACCCGCGTGAATATTCAGCAGTCAATGTTGGTGGTACGGTCAGTCTGATGGAAGCCATGCGGGATGTCGGTGTGCGGCGGGTAGTGTTCGTGTCATCCGGGGCAGTGTATGGTGACCAGGGGGAGCAGCCGCTCAAAGAAGATGCGGCGCCTGACCCCCGCTCTCCTTATGCAGTATCCAAACTCAGCGCCGAGTATTATGTGCGTACGATCGGCGGTCTCTGGGCGATTGAGACGGTCAGCTTGCGGGTTTTTAATGCATATGGTCCAGGGCAGAATCTACCTCCATCCCACGCGCCGGTGATCCCCAATTTCATCCGCCAGGCAGTCGGTGGAGGGACGCTGGTGGTGCACCGGGATGGAAACCAGACCCGCGATTATGTCTATGTGGAGGATGTGGTGAATGCCATGGTAGCAGCAGCTACGGCGCGGGATATCAACCGCTCGGTGATTAATGTAGGCAGCGGCGAGGAGACCAGCGTGCGCGAACTTGCCAAGCTGGTATTGGTTGCAACCAACAGTGGTGCGGAAATAATCTACAACCCGCGTACTGACCCCGGTGTGTCAAGGATGTGCGCTGACCTGTCGCTGGCCAAGGAGCAGCTTGGCTACCGGCCGCGGGTTTCGTTGGAGGAAGGGATTCGCTTGACCCTGGAGAGGGATCTAAGGTTTAAAGACGAGGCAACCCGGCCCATCAGACGATGATTGCTTTGGAAACTTGATCAGCAGGCAGTCAACCAAAAAAAAAGCCCCCTAACTCATTTTGAATCCACTGGAATATTAGTACTTACAGGCTCTTTAGTCTGATAGGATGAATGTTTTTATCATTTGGTCAAAACCAGCAGTTTTCCCACTTTTCTTTGCCTCACCCTCCAACTGTTCCAGCAAGTAACTGATCCACCAACCCCAATCCCCGGGATCAGGTTCGATGATGGCGATATCTCGCGCAATCTCATCGATTCCTTTCTGAAGGGCATCTTCGGGTTGGGTGGTTTTGGTTTCCAATTGCTTGCTAATTGTATTTGCCTGTTCCTCTGGCATAGACCAACCCTCGGGGATAACGGGATTCTTTTTCATGAATTATTTATACATGAATCTTACTTTCTGTTTCGGGGATAGATGGGGGAAAAACGGAGTAACCACGGGGACAGCGATTAAAATCGAGTTCTTGATGCGAAAAATAGTAAAATTAGATGCTGGAATCTGGTTCCAAATTTCCAGGTAGCTGCAGACTGGTCATTCTTATCTTATTCCACACCCATCCGGTTGGATAAAGACTTACAGTTATTTGATCAGTGATGTTCTTTCTGGGAATATTTCTGTTCTATCTGTGCATGTAAATGGAAATTGATTAGGCTGCAAACATGACCGATCCCCCGCGACAGGTATTTTCGATTATCTCATACGCATTGATCGCTCTTTTTGTCATTTCCATAATGTTTGATGAGCGATTGCCGGAAAAAATTCTCGGTGTGAGCACTATCATTTGGCAAATATGCTTGATCGTTTCAGCCTACCTGGTGAGAATGGGTTGGAGAATAGTGGAGTGGTTTCGCCGCAGGAATTAAGAATTCCTCACAGGTCCATGAAATTTCCAAAAAAACCCTTGGGTAAGATGAGCCTAAAGTGTGGGGAAAAGTAAAAACCCGCTCGATCCAATAACTGGTAAATCAAGCATTTATCGAGCGGGATTTGCGAATATTTGGGGTGATAACCAATCTTCTTAGACCGGTTTCTGAACGTAAGAAAAGTACGGGATCAGATTCCCTGCTGGTTTTAGGTCTTATATCGTAAACGCAGGTTCAGGTGTAGATACTTTCGCGGATATCGACAATGCGTTCGACGTGATCCTTGACCGCGGCTTCCAGAGCTGCCTTGTCAACACCGGTTACCTTCAAGGTGATCTCGCGATTTTCTGTGCTCTCTCCCATAAAGGTACCTAGCGCGACCAGATTTCCGCCACTATCGAATATAGATTTTGTCAGTTTAGTAAGCGTGCCGGGAATATTCGAGATCAGTACCGAAATGCGGACACCGCTTTCGCGGGCCCCGAGCATTTCCAGAAATACTTTGAATAGGTCAGTTTCGGTGATAATGCCGATTACCTCTCCATCCATGACCACGGGTAAGCCACCAATTCTATTATCAACCATTTTGCGCGCCGCTTCCTCAAGCGGGGTATCTTTCTGAGTGGTGATCACTTCGCGTGTCATGATCTTTTCCACCGTGACCTTGCTGAGCATATAATTCATTTCCCATACGCTCAAACTGGTCGCATCTGATGGGGATGCATGCAGCAGATCGCTCTCAGTAATGATTCCAATCATCTTGCCGCGTTCATTGACAACTGGCAGACGGCGGATCTTTTCGTCCCGCATTAATTTGTGTGCTTCTTGCATGGGCATCTTCGGTGAGACCGAAATGACCGGGTGCGACATTCGTTCGCCAACTAGCATTTTGTACTTCTCCTATTTTGTTTAATTCTAGTTTCAGTAGATCCTTTGAATATATGATTTTGTTTAGTGATCTTAGCATAATTATGGATAAATTTTCTAGGAGGATTGATTAATATCTTGATAGGAGAGTCAAGATCGCCCCTGGTATGCGAGTGGGGGAGGAGGTGAAATAGATTCCTGAAGCATGTTTTAGAATGGATTAAAAAGATTCGTATCGATCTTTTACGGGAGCAGGTTGGGATACTGGGGTAGAATTGTGCAGAATGTCTATAGAATCTCTTGGTATCAAAGATTTCTTCTGATGAAATACAATCTCCTCACCCGTGAATTTTACAACCGCAACACACTGCAGGTAGCGCGCAATATACTGGGAAAACGACTGGTGAAGATTGAAAACGGGGTGCGGATCGGGGGCTTGATCGTTGAAGCTGAAGCCTACCGTGGTGAAGAAGATCTTGGCTGTCACGCCAAAGCCGGGCGCACACCCCGCACGGAAGTCATGTATGGAGAACCTGGCCATGCATATGTATATTTCACCTATGGCATGCACTGGATGCTGAATGCTGTATGCGAACAAAAAGGGTACCCGGCCGCAGTCCTCATCAGAGCGATCTTGCCTACAGATGGGATTCCGGTGATTGCCTCCAGGCGGAATTCGCAACCGCGCAAATTCTGGACGGATGGACCAGCCAAGCTATGCAAAGCACTGGCGATCGATGGGAACTTTAATGCCGCAGATCTATGTGCACCAGGGGCAAATTTGTACATCGAACAAGCTGATCCGGTTCCTGATTGGGCCGTGACTACCGGGCCAAGAGTGGGTTTTAACAATGTACCTGAACCGTGGTTGAGCATCCCCTGGCGTTTCAGGGTGGTACCGGAATTCTTAGATTAGAAGGCCTCGATACCGGCGGGCAGGTGATAGCCAGGTAGATTAATGCATCACTTATCGATGCTTAATGGCTTGTGCAGTAAAATACTTTAATTAATGATTTTGGAGGAGAGATGAGTTTATTAAAGGGAAAGACGGCTCTGATCTTTGGGCTTGCAAACCAGCGTTCAATTGCCTGGGGGATCACGCAAGCTTTTCACGAGCAAGGAGCAACAATTGGAATCAGCTATGCCGGGGAAGTGCTTGAGCGCCGTGTGCGTCCGCTTGCAGAATCGATCAATTGCACATTTGTTGAAGAATGCGATGTGGCCGAAGATGACCAGATTGAAAATGTGACCCGGCGCGCAGTAGAAGAATTCGGGGAGATCGATATCCTGGTACACGCAATTGGCTTTGCTAACAGGGATGAATTGAACGGGCCTTACTACAACACCAGCCGGGAAGGCTTTCGCATGGCGATGGATATCAGTGTCTATTCATTCACAGCGTTAGCGAAATCTTTCCAGCCTTATTTACGGGAGGGAGGCGCTCTGCTGACCCTGACCTATTATGGGTCAGAGAAAGTATCACCGCATTATAACGTCATGGGTGTTGCCAAGGCTGCCCTGGAAGCATCGGTGCGTTACCTAGCCTATGATTTCGGAAAGCAGGGAGTGCGGGTAAATGCGGTTTCTGCTGGCCCCATCCGCACACTTGCGGCTGCAGGTGTGTCTGGTTTCAAGGACATGTACCGCCGCTTCCCGGAGATCGCACCTCTGCACCAACCGATCTCCATCGAAGATGTTGGTGGCGCGGCTGTTTTCTTGTGCTCTGATCTGGCAGCCAAGACGACCGGTGAAGTGGTATATGTCGACTCCGGGTATAATATTCTAGGGATACCTGAATCGATTGATTGATGAATTATGTTTCGCAGAACGAATGATACTCAGCCATTAAGCGACCTGCCTGCCACCACAGATCGGGTTACCTCGGTAATCGGTCCGGGGGTGGTCTGGAAAGGGAAATTGAGCGGGAAGGGAGGCGTCAGGATTGAAGGCACGCTGGACGGAGATATCAACCTTCAGGGAATGCTGGTCGTGGGTGAGACCGGTAGGGTGACCTGCGAGACACTGCGGGCGAACGTGGTGGTCGTGGCGGGAGCAGTACGAGGTGATATTACCGCCGAGAAGCTCGATATCCGTTCCTCAGGCCGGGTGTGGGGGAATGTAGTTACGGCAGCCTTCTCCACCGAGGAAGGTGCCTTTCTGCGAGGCCAGGTGACGATGGAAGAGAAGGTAGAGATAAAAGCCCAGCCTCCTGAGGAAGACGAAGAAACCAACGAAGAGTTACCCGATAGCGATTAATCCTTCACTTCCCCTGCCAATCCGCGTCACGCTTTTCGACGAAGGCCTGCATGCCTTCTTTTTGATCCTGGCTGGCGAATAGAAAGTAAAATGCCCGCCGTTCTTCGGCTAAACCGGTGCTGAGCGGGGTTTCAAAAGCCCGGTTAACTGCTTCTTTACCCAGCCGTAAGGCCAGGGGTGCGCGGGCGGCAATCTCAGCCGCGAATCGCAGCGTTTCCTCTAGATAACTTTCTACCGGGACAACCCGGTTAACCAGTCCATAGGCCATTGCTTCCTGAGCGTGTAAGGTGCGGTTGTTAAGCACCATTTCCATGGCAAGTGCTTTGCCAACAGCCCGTGTCAGGCGCTGAGTACCGCCTGCACCCGGGATGACGCCGATAGTAATCTCGGGTTGCCCGAACTTGGCTGACTCTGATGCGATGATCATGTCGCAGGACATTGCCAGCTCATTGCCCCCTCCCAGGCACCAACCAGAAACCGCAGCGATGACCGGCTTTGTGATGCGCATGATCTGATCGAAGGCAGAGATATTATCCTGCTGCAGCATCTCGACAGCTGAAGCTGCAGCCATCTCCTTGATATCCGCCCCGGCCGCGAAAGCGCGCTCGTTTCCTGTGATTACGATGGCACCGATCCCTCGATCGCGATCGAATTCGACTAAGGCAATATTCAATTCCGACAGCAGCTCGGCGTTTAAGGCATTCAGCGCTTTGGGCCGGTTCAATCGAATCAAGCCAACTTGCTGGTGAGTCTCTACGAGGATAGTTGAATAGCTGGGCATTTTGTCCTCCTGGGGGGATATTTATCAAATGGTTCAAAACCGATTGATTGCGGGTTACTGATTTGCCTGTGCAGGTTCGAAATTAATCACCTTTCCAGTAATTTCGCTGGCTGCATCACTGCATAAAAGCATGACCATCCCCGGTGCATCCCGGGGCAGCTCAAGCGCTTCCTGTGAAATGTCTTCCAGCCACCTTGAGCCCATGGCTTCATCCCCGATAAGATCGATGGCTCTCTCTGGGATGGTTGACCAGGGACAGATGGCATTTACGCGGATGTTGTAGGCAGCCAGTTCTCGGGCAGATTCTCTGGTAAGACCGATTAAACCCATTATGCTGGCCACATAGGCAGCACGCTCTTTTGAATTTCGGGTCCTCTCTCTGAGCGAGGCAATGTTAATGATCACGCCTCTGCCTTGTTCACGCATTACTCGACCCACCACCTGGGTGGTATAGAAAGCACCGCTCAAGTTGACGTCGAGGGTTCGTTGCCAATCCCAGGCATCCATCTCCAGCAGGGGCGCGTGCGGTTCCACAGCCGCGTGATTGACCAGGAAGTCAATGTGCTCCCAGCGGTCCAAAATCTGGGCTACCATGGACTGGACGGGCATTTTCTTGGAAATATCAGTGACGAAATCTTCGGCCATCCCACCTGCTGAGATGATCTGTTGAATGGTTTGATCTAGGTTTATGGGCGTGATATCGTTGGCAGCGACATGGCAACCAAGAGCACCAAAAGAGACGGCCACCTCCCGCCCAATTCCGCGACCAGCCCCGGTAACGAGTACTACCTTTCCAGCGAAATTCATGTTTGCTCCCCGGGTAAATTTGGGGGTAAAAGATCGGGTGGATACCACCTCAAGAGGTCGCAGTCTCTGTGGGGCAGAGAGGGATCTCTCCTTGGTTGGAGCTGGCATTGACTGGCAGTCCCAGGTAAGGTGAAGGATCGAGCGTGTTCCGGATTTCTAACTCGTTGAGAAAATTCCCTCGACCATCATCTTTTACGATAGAGAAATGAAGATGGATGCCAACCGGATTGTTTGGATCGCCGGAGAAATTTCCCTGGTATCCGAGAAGAGTGCCAGCCTCGACAAACATTTCATAAGTCCCGGGAGGAAATTGGGAATCGATGTAGGAGCGTCCATTTTCATCGGCCATGTGAGTATAGTAGGTCCAAATCTGGTGTTCTGGGTTTAAAGGATCTTCCGGGATACGGATAATGAGGGTGGATTTCCAATCTGGCAAACGCGTCAGGTAGCCAGGGTAAGCTGCGATAACGGGGGTTTCGTTCAGTTCACCCCCACCAAAAATGTCCAATCCCTGGTGGTGATGTCCAGGGCGGAAGGAATCACCCCAGATGAATCCAACCAGACCATCGGTGGGCATGATGAAAGGAGCCACTCCGCACTGGTCCCCGCGCTTGATCTTCCACTCCGGATGGGAAGCCGGATCACGTAGCCAGGCAAATACCTGTTGGGCCCGCTGACCCGGTCGGGCAAACCACCGGTATGCTTGGTAGCCGATGACAATCGCACCAACCAGGAGAATGAATAACATGAAACGCACGGCAGGTTTCAATTTACTTTGAGTGCGCATTGAAGCTACCCCGGGTGGTTTTCAGGATTGAGTGGGTTGCTGGAAAGTAAGTCCATGACAGTGCCCTGGCTGGCTGCCAGGATCGCCTGAGGTGAAATACGCATCAGAGCTTGATCAGACCCGCCACCAGCATACACCTGTTCTTTTTCGAGCACGCGCTGGTCAATGAGGGTGGGTATTGGAGAAAGATGCCCAAAAGGTGGCATAGCCCCAACACTATATCCGGTCTTTTTGAGTACTGTCTGTGCATCGGCCAATTTTACTTTCTTGCGACCGACCTGGTAGTGAGCAGCAATAGCCCGGCGTTCGATAT
Source organism: Anaerolineales bacterium (assembly GCA_046260155.1). Taxonomy (GTDB): domain Bacteria; phylum Chloroflexota; class Anaerolineae; order Anaerolineales; family UBA4823; genus PFL25. The sequence goes on along the minus strand of JBJYXV010000074.1, from coordinate 128,645 downwards.
GTGCTAGACCGGAGGTGATTGCCAGAATTGGTTCATTGCGCACGAAAAATAGCAGCGATTTGACAATCTGATCTGGTTGGCAGCCAACAACTGCGGCAGCAGATTCTACGGTCGGGGTAGGTGCTTCCAGCTGTAAAATCTCTCCGGGGATGTTGTTTTCTTGCATATACCGCGCAAGATGTTCTGGGTTGAGAGATTGGTTATTCTGCATGGTTTTCCCGGTAGCGGCGGATGTTTTCGAGATCATCTTCCTTATGGTCGGCGATAATCAGACTCATTTTACCCCCGGTTATTTGCTGCAGCAGACCTCCGGCTTCTTGGCCCTCCAGGGAACTCATTGCACGCTGGATGTCGTCAATGGAATTAAAGAACAACTCATGCAGTAGGGTGGGTTGGTAACTGCCATAAAGAGTGCTGTCAACCCGGCATGTGGCTTCCTTGATCAATCCCGGCATGCGCTCCGAGACGTGTAGAAATTCAGGCCACATCTCGTCAAACTGCTCTGGGTCAGGGAGTTCTTCGATCAAGATGACTAATTTGTACATAAGGCTGCCTTTCAATTCGAATTATACCCTGTAGCCTGGCAAGGAGTTTTTGCTGAAAATTAATTCTCTATAAGAAAGTTTTTACAGGACAAAAACGTAAGTTTGAGTGTGATTGAATCATGGTATGATTGCCATTCTGAAAGCAAGATAACATCCTGATCTTTGGAAAAAGAACATGGAAGATAAAATAACCATCATTGAGGGTCCACCACCTACATTTGAATCAGTGACTGATAGCTGGGCGATCGGCGTCAGTGAAAGTCCCAATCTTGGTGAGATTGTCGTGACACGCCTGCGCACATTCAACGGGCCGGAACTTGTCGAGCGGTGTCACCGGGCATGGCGGCACCAGCAACCTATCTGCCTCGAATATCGCACTGAAGATGGACTCCAAGAACAAGCACCGATCATAGCGGCTCGCTACCTCGAAACCGATGAAGGACATTTGTTATTGCTCTGGTTGCGTTTGGTTGATGAGGGCATTGAGCTTCAGTTTGGCTATGATGAAGATTCTGGAGACAGCGAAGATAGTGATACGGATATCCAGGATTGGTCTATTTAGGAGAGGTTTTGTAGTTATCTTCTTGTTCTTGGTAGAGTGAACCAAATAATTCGAGGCGGAATCTACTGCATTCCGCCTTTTTTTTATTTCTGCACATAAATCACGAAAACCCTGAGCAGCTTCTTATTTCCCCATAGCAACAGCTTAAAAAAAGATATTGGTCTGTTGTGTCAAAATTTACAAGGCGCTTATGCAGTGCTCTTTTACATTGAACAGGCTGCCTGGATATTGGAAATGGAAATTAAAATGAAAATAATATACTTCCAATAGCCAGGGCACCGAAGATCAAAATATCGAATATAGTTGCCCGGATCACATCACTGGTTTGGCGAGTATCGACAATTCTAAGGTTGGGAGATAACCCTTCGACCATCAGAACTGGTCCCCCGAAGAAGGCGAAGATGGTACCACCAAGCAAGCCACCCATATGCCCCCAGTTGTCAATCCCGGGCGAGAGGCCGATAATCAGATTAACAACCGCGATCAAAATAAGGTTGTTAAGGGCCCTTCTGGCTGTTCCCCCAAACAATTTCTGGTTTTGATACAGGAAGACACCTTCAGCTGCTAATAAACCAAAAATAGCGGTCGATGAACCTAAGGAGGGCGCGGATGAGAACACAAAAGAGAAAACATTTCCAGCGAAGCCACCCAGGAAGAAAAGCAGCAAGAAACGCCAGTGTCCGTAATATCGTTCCAAACCTGGACCAAATATGTATAGAGCGTACATATTAAAACCCACATGCAGGATAGAGCCATGCAGAAATATCGGAGTAATAAAGCGCCAGTATTGCCCATTCAGGATCAGTTCGTTGACCTTCATTCCCAGGTTCGCAACCAGGTCGTAACCAAAGATGTATTCACCAGCTGATTGCAGAAGAAAGATGATAATGGTGATGACCAGCAATGTGTAAGTGACGACTGGTCGATTATGAGGTGGGGTGACTGCAACCCGCTGCTCTCTCAGCGAAGGTTGGGGTGCAGCTTCCGATGGGTAGGCTGGGAGAGATGATGATGGCGGGTGATTGGAGGGGGAGGGATCTTGGGTCACAGGGTTACCTTCTTTTGTCTGGTTCGATGATGTTCGGCCTGGATGATTGCTAGGATGGTATCGACAGCTTCGTTCAAATGACATTCCCGGTTGAGCACGACGTAATCAAATTCGTCTACCCGCTTGAGCTCCTTGCGTGCAGTCTCGATGCGCTTATTCAATCCATCCGGCGTCTCAGTATTGCGGCGTTTGAGACGCTCGATCAATTCTGCTTCATTTTGGGCGGTCAGGAAAATGAGGCAGGCTTGCGGGGAAATTTTCCGAATAGTGGCCGCGCCCTGCACATCGACGCGCATGATCACATCTTTGCCGCTCGCCAATGCCTGGCGCACCTGTTTTTTGGGAACACCTTTGTAGTCTTCATACACCGTGGCATACTCAAGCAGCTCATCATTATCAATCATGGATTTGAATTCCTCGATTGAGATGAAAAAGTAATCTATACCATGAATTTCATTTTCTCGTTTGGGGCGAGTTGTAGCTGTAACGACAAAATAGAAAGGCAAATTTCTTTCTTTCATCGCCTTAATCACGCTATCTTTTCCGACTCCTGATGGACCAGATATCACTACCAGGAGTGGTTCGAATTCTTTGCTGAGAGCAGGATCGTGATCGTCAATCATAAGTTGCCAACCTCGCAGGAGGGTATAATTATTGCCACGAAATCAATCATAAGGAGTAATGCTTATGCCGAGATATGAGTACCGGTGTCTGGATTGTAAGCGGCGCTTTGAAGTATACCTGTCTTATGATGAGTATGACAAACAAAAAGTCTCATGTACTAATTGTAACAGTCTAGATGTACAGCGTCAGATCGGCAGGATCCGGATCGCGCATTCTGAAGAAAGCAGGTTGGAAAAACTGGCTGATCCTTCCAACCTAGCTGGACTGGAAGACGATCCAAAGGCGCTGGCAAAGATGATGCGCCAGATGGGTTCCGAACTTGGTGAGGATATGGGGTCTGAGTACGACGAAGTCCTCGATCGGCTTGAGTCAGGACAGTCTCCGGAGGAGATTGAGTCTGCAATGCCAGATTTTGAACCCGGTGGGGGAGCAATGGGCAGTCCCGGTTTACCTGATTTGTAAAATCACGATCGCTGCTGCGATTGGCCCATTAGGACTTGATTGGAGGCGGTAACCGCTCCCTAACCACTTTGCGGATAATTTCCTGGATTCTTTCTGCTGGTTGAGCAGCATCGATGACCACCCATCGCTCGGGTTCTGCTTCAACCAGGGCGGCATATCCCTGCCGGACTCGCTCGTGAAATTCAAGGCTGTAGGCATCCAGGCGGTTCCATTCATTGCCATGAACTTTACGTTTCAATCCAGTTTGGGCATCCAGATCTAACAGGATAGTTAGATCTGGAATCAGACCCCCGGTTGCGAAGCTAATTAAACTGCTGATTTGCTGGATTTCATTCTGGTGCCCATAACCCTGGTAAGCCATCGTAGAATCTGCATAACGATCGCAGAGAACAACAAAGCCTTTCTCCAGATGGGGTTTGATCACCTCTTCAACCAGTTGTGCCCGGGCTGCCAGGAACAGCAGAGTCTCGCTGCGGGGATGCATCCCAGTGTTTTTTAGATCGGAAAGAATTCGACGTATTTGGTCGCCAATTGCTGTTCCACCTGGTTCACGGGTTATTAATACGGGATACCCACTTTGGATTAAGTATTCAGAAAGGGGTGCGACCTGGGTGGTTTTTCCGCTGCCGTCGGGTCCTTCAAGTGTGATGAACATATCAATAATAATGAAATCAGTCCCTGAAGATACGTACCCGGCGATTTGGCTCTTTGCCATAGGAATGTGAGGTCAAGTTAGCCTGGCGAGCCATTTCGTGTTGCAAGCGGCGAACATACGACATCGCAGGCGGCAGCTCAATCCAGCGTTCTCCGTTTAAGACGGCATTGATCGCGCCCTGAGTCTCCTGCAGGGCACGTTCAACGGATTGTTCTTCACTGGGCTCACCCGAAATGTTGTATAAATCACTTAAAAACTTCTGCATCTGGTTGACGGTATTAGAACGCAGAACATAAATTGGCATACCTCGATTTTCCGCATCAACGATCGGTCTCTGGCGTTTACGGTAATAATTGCGCAAGGTTACCAGCACATCCGCTTCACCAAGTTCTTTGACTACCAACACGGGTACTCCCAAACGTTTCGCAGCCTGGATCAGCCGGTTCCTGGCAACACCGTAGGCATAGATGCGTATGGTTTGCATAGGTTGGTCCTGTGACCTTGCTGGAGATTCTTCCGCCCGTGTGGATGCATCCCAGGATTGTTGCTGCTGTCGTTTTGGGCCGCCATTAACCATTCGGCGGAACCCAATTTTCGCGTTTCCAGATTGCCGCAGGGATGACTCTGGGGTGCCTTTCTCGATCCTGATTTCTCCCTCTGCGGTGCGGGTGCGCACTTCTGTTGGCAGGGGGTACCCCCTGAGCAGGGCATCCACAGCTTCTGCGACATCGTAATTGACCGCCAATCGATCCCGGGTTTGTATCTCAATCAGCACATCGAAGGTGGGTGGCGAGCGGCGTTCAAGGACGGTTTTCTGTGTACCCCGGCGTCTGGCTTCTTCATCGGATAGGGTGACAGATTCGATGCCTCCGACCAGGTCAGACAAAGTTGGATTTAGCAGCAGATTTTCAAGGGTATTGCCATGCGCAGTACCGATCAACTGAACACCGCGTTCGGCGATCGTACGGGCTGCAGCTGCTTCTAATTCCCGTCCAATTTCATCGATCACGATCACCTCTGGATTATGATTCTCAACTGCTTCGATCATGACCTCGTGCTGCAGGGCTGGAGTGGTCACCTGCATGCGCCGTGCGCGGCCGATTGCTGGATGAGGGACATCACCATCACCGCCGATTTCGTTGGATGTGTCCACGATCACCACGCGCATAGTCTCTGCCAGGATACGCGCTGTTTCACGCAGCTGTGTGGTTTTCCCCACACCAGGACGACCGAGCAGCAGCAAGCTTTTCTTGCTATCGATGAGATCTTTAATCAGATCAGTGGTGCCGTAAACCGCGCGACCCACCCGGCAGGTTAATCCGACGATATTTCCCCGCCGGTTGCGGATGGCCGAGATGCGATGCAGGGTGCGCTCTAAACCGGCCCGGTTATCTGTATCGAAATCCCCAACCCGGCCGGTGACTCCATCAATATCTACATGCGTAACTTCAGTCTGGCTTAATACCACCTCGCGATCGATAAACCGGGCAGTTGGTACTCGCCCGAGGTCCAAAATTACCTCTAAAAGGTTGTCATTATCTTTTTCAGCTAGAACTGCGTGACGGACGTGCTCTGGTAGCACTTCCATCAGCGCCTGTAAATCATCTGTTATGTGACGTTGGGACATGATCTGATGTTCTTTCTGACCTCATAAAAGGGGTGGTTATCTCATGCTGGCCGCCTTCAAGACTCGGGAGGCTGAATGAGTTTTTGACCTGCTGTGCAACTGCCAAATGTTTGACCATCACTGCCTGTGTTGGACTTGCGCTGGCCTGGAGATCTTCCAGCGCATTTTCCAACCAGGATTGATAGGAGCGAATGCATAAGTAAATCGGTCTTGAGTGGCGGTTCGGTAAATTTGATAACAAATCTGCGAACAGCTGGGTGGCATCCTGGATATCGGGATGAATGAATGGATTTATCCAAATTCCCTGTTGGCCATATCGAACCTCCGCATACGCCTTGATTTCGTTATCCAGGTAATAGATCTGGCCATTCATTTGTTCAGTAGGTAGCGCTTCGACCTGCTGGACAAGCGGGGGTACCACGGTGTTGTTCAATGAACGGATTGCTATCACATCGCGTGCTGTGATCTCGCGCCACATTGTTGGATTGATGCTGAAATCGATCTCCGGTAGTGATTTCCAAATGCGCTGGTGAACATAAATTGCAAAACCTGCCTGGCGAAGATGATCGAAGCAAGCAGTGTCATTCTCTACTTCTGCAAGGAGGTGGAAAGCACCGTGTTGTCCAATCTGCTGGATGATATGTTCCAGTAAATTCAATAGGGTCTTTCCATCCAGTCCTGATACAGGAGCCAAGAAAGACAGCCTGGCAAATTGTTGATCTTGTGCAAGTACCACCTGGCCCAGGAGGGTTTCATTTTGGTTCGAATCATCTTTGTGCAGAAAAGTGTAGATGCCCGTTGCTGGGGCAAAATAAGAGAATATAGCTCCCAAAGGAATTACCAATTCGCCCCGGGTTAATATGGATGCGTGATCGAAAAAAATTCCTCGCTTACGATAGCGAATGAGAATGGGTAAATCACGCAGGTCAAATTGTCTGATGCCCATAACGGTGGCTTACTCTCTGGTAGGTCCTCCGACCTGTTCAGCGCGGTTAAGATTTGACCAGGCTGAGGAAATAACGGTGGAAGCGATTATCAGGTGTTAGTTCTGGATGAAAGGCAGTGGCCAATAGGTTTCCTTGCTGTGCAGCGACAATGCGACCATCTGGTAAGGTTGCCAGGGGGACTGCAGAACCCTGGACAGATTCGAACAAGGGAGCACGAATAAATACAGCATGAAAGGGAGCGGGATTTTGTGGTTCTAATCTGTTCAAAACCGGGACATCGAGATCGATCTCAAAGCTTTCCACCTGGCGTCCAAAGGCATTTCGTGCAACAGTGATATCCATCAGCTCTAGTAATGGCTGCTGGCGATTGGCATCCTTGGATAACAATATTGCCCCAGCACAAGTACCCCAAATAGCATGCAGGGCTGCAAAATTTCTTATCGGTTCAATAAGGTTGTAGGCGACAGCAAGTTTTCCAATGGTGGTAGATTCGCCACCCGGAATGATTAATCCATCCAATCCATCGAGATGTTCCGCCAAGCGGACCTGGTAGGTTTCAGCCCCCAGCCGCTCTAATACCGCGCGATGTTCCGCGAAATCACCTTGAAGGGCAAGGATACCGATTTTCATGCCAGTAATACGGATGAAAGCTGCGCAGTCGGATCCAAATTACCAACCACGACCAGCGATCAACTCGGTTTCTGGAATCGCTGAAATCTGCCGGCCAACCATCGGTTCTCCCAGATTGCGGCTTACCTCAGCCAGGATATATGGGTCATTGAAATGGGTTACGGCTTTAACAATGGCTTCGGCTCGCTTGGCTGGGTCACCGGATTTAAAGATCCCGGAGCCGACAAATACACCATCCACACCGAGTTGCATCATCATGGCTGCATCAGCTGGTGTAGCTATGCCTCCCGCGGCGAAGTTCACAACCGGTAAGCGACCTAATGCACGTGTTTCGAGCACTAATTCATATGGAGCACCGATGTCCTTTGAATAGCCCATCAATTCCTCTTCTGGCATATTCTGCAGGCGACGGATTTCACCCAAGACCGAACGGGCATGGCGAACCGCCTCAACAACATCTCCAGTGCCAGCTTCGCCTTTTGTGCGGATCATTGCTGCACCTTCTCCAATGCGGCGTAAAGCTTCTCCCAGGTTGCGGCATCCGCATACAAAAGGTACTTTGAATTCGTGTTTGTTAATGTGATAGGCTTCATCAGCGGGTGTCAGTACTTCAGATTCATCGATGTAATCGACCCCGATTGCCTCCAGAATTTGGGCTTCCACGAAATGTCCAATACGCGCTTTTGCCATGACAGGAATGGTCACGGCATCCATTATTTGCAGGATTAATTCGGGATCGCTCATCCGGGCAACCCCTCCCTGTTCACGGATGTCTGCAGGAACACGTTCTAAGGCCATCACGGCAACGGCACCTGCATCTTCAGCGATCCGGGCATGTTCATGAGTGACGACATCCATGATTACGCCACCCTTCAACATTTGAGCCAACCCCTTTTTCACTGCAAAAGTAGCAACTTCCTTTTCCATACTTACTCAACCTCCAAACTAAATCGAGCCATCATTTCTAGTTGCATTCTACCACGCTGTGAAACGCCTGACAATTGACGCCTGATTTACAGAATATGAACAATCTGGTGATTTTCATGGTGTACTGCCTGCAGGGAAGATTTTGGGACATCACCGATCACGTCCCACCTGAAAACCAGATGGGACGCTAGATATAAGTGAATCCTCCGAACAAAAAGGTGGTTATTCCTGGCTTGGATCGGTTTGGTCTTCCTCCTCCTCGCCGCTTCCAATCCCCAACGGAATCCATTTCTTACTATCCTTGAGTCGGTGTTGCAATCCACCTCGGTCGTGGATGGTATCGAAATTTTCAGGTTTGATGAATAGATGCTCGCCATCAAGTAAGCCGCTCAACCCTGATTGGCCTGGCTCCGGTCGTTTAAACTTGGGTTTGGCTGCGTCAGCAGGATTGTAGTCCACTGGTTCTTCATAAGTGGTGATAAAGCCTTCGAAATTGCGGAGTATCACCTTGTGGTCTGACATGCTCAACAAGTAGTTTGGACCAACGGGAATTTTCCCACCGCCACCGGGGGCATCGACGATGAAAACGGGTACTGCAAATCCTGAGGTGTGGCCGCGCAAACCTTCAATGATTTCTATGCCTTTGGCAACTGGTGTGCGGAAATGACCAGCGCCTTCCACCAGATCACACTGATAGAGATAGTATGGGCGTACGCGTATTCGGACCAGGTCATGCACCAGCTGGCGCTGGATATGCACATTGTCGTTGACCCCAGCCAGGAGTACCGTTTGATTACCGAGAGGAATACCCGCCCTGGACAATCGATCACACGCTTCAGCCAATTCTGCAGTGATCTCATTGGGGTGGTTGACATGCATGTTCAACCAGAGAGGGTGATACTGTTGCAGAATATCGGTGAGCTCATTCGTAATACGCATCGGTAAAAAGATTGGCACCCTGGAACCAATGCGGACAATTTCGATATGTGGGATTTGGCGCAAGCGGCTCAAAATTTCATCAAGGATTTTTGGAGCTAATACTAGTGGATCGCCTCCGGAAAGAAGCACATCCCTGACTTGGGGGGTGCGCTTAAGATATTCGAGCTGCATTTCGAATTCGGAACGGGAGAAGGTCGCTGAAGGATCGCCAACAATACGTGAACGGGTACAGTAGCGGCAGTAAGAGGCACACTGGGTGGTGACGAGCATTAACACACGATCAGGATAGCGGTGGACGAGTCCAGGAACAGGCGAATGACGATCTTCAGCGAGCGAGTCTTCCATCATAGCCGTAAAAGGTACCATCTCGATTTCTGTAGGGACCACCTGCTTGCGGATGGGATCGTCAGGATCATCAGGATCGATCAGTGAGATGAAATACGGGGTGATATCAACCCGGAATAAATGAGCGGCAGATAAAGCCTTTCGCTCGCTATCTGTGAGGGGGATGATGCGTTCGAACTCCTGCGGGGTGTTGATCCGGTTGCTGAGCTGCCAGCGCCAATCATTCCACTTCTCGTCGGGTACATCTTTAAAGATTGGAGCTCGTGTTGATTTAAAGGGTTGGTTTACCATTGTTCAGGTCTCCAAGTGAAATTATCGATTACTGCCATCTGTATTTACTTTTCGCTTTCCGCTTCGATCCATCCCGAGAAGGATGGGAAATTCTCTTCCTCACCCGTGATTTCGGAAATGGTTTCCTGAAGAAGAATGCGCCAGATCTTTAATGCCTGCCCCTGTTCGTAAAGCAGGTATTCTCCATCAGGTGAGAGGCTCAAAGGGTGAATGGCGTTTCCCGGCAGGAGCAGCGTGTGGGCATTATCAGTTGGTGAATAATGATAGAGTCCATCCAGGTCCGCGTCTGCATTGCTCAATCCATAATAGAGCGAACCATCCTCAGCCCAAACGGGGTTAGTTGCGAAGCCATTGGAGTTGTTGGTGAGCGGTGTTAGATTGCTACCATCTGAATGGGCGCGATAAAGGCGGGTGGGGAAGGTGGTTGATCCGTTTGGATCTTGATCGAGGCCAAAGGCGATCCAATTGCCATCCGGTGACCAGGCAGGTGTATGCGCCCCTGCGATCAAGGTGCTGCCATCATCTTGTACTGTATTGACCAGCGGTGCGACAACAACTTCTGCTGTTTCTTCAGATAAATCTATGATGGTTAATCCGGGGTTGGTGTTGCAAAGATCTCCGTAGCCAATCCCCGTCACCGCCAGCTGATCCCCTTCTGGTGACCAGGCCATACCGGTATCACACCCATATTCGGAGACGCTTTGCGGCGTTGGTAAATCATGCCAGGTCGGTTGCTCCAAAGACAGCCACCCATGGCGAATTGGATCATCCTCGTTTCCGGGAAAATGAGACACAAGCAAGCGACCGGTATCTGACCAGGTTCGGGGCATGTAGTATCCCTCTTCAGGTGCAGGAAGTAATAGGGTGGTATCTTGGGTTTGCACGGTAAACACATTGATCCCGTTATCATCGGAAAAAGCCAATAGCTCTCCATCGGGGGTCAGGGTTGCACCTATCAGATCCCCGGTTTTGGTTAATTGGGATGGCAGGGAGATTTTATTGAAAACATCGAAGCCAAAATATTCTCCATTATAAACATATGACATCAATAAACCCAAACCAGTTGGTTCTGATAGGATCTTATGCAGCTCTGTGGAAAGCACCCATGCTTCTTCCACGGTGGCAGCATCTGGCTTTCCTTGCCCAGTACCGGCTATGACCAGACGTTGGGTTTGGCCATCCTGGGTGCGGGTCTCATCAAGAAGGTTAAATTTTGACCGCACCTGGTCAAGCATTGCCATTCGACTTTCGGGAGTTGGTATTTGCAAAAAATCGTCCCTGCAATCATCCAGGTAAAAGGATGCGCCATCTGCATATATCCTCAAATTGTCACACCATGCTTGGGGTCCATCGCTGCGTATAAGTGTGAAGATGGGCTGGTCCTCTGTCCCATAGGAATCTTCCAGGAGAGTCTTCACGGTGGTGATGATGTCGTAATTGAACTGGCGGTTCAGCTCCAATGTTCCTGTTTCGGAAAAAGTTGGTAATGCCTCAGCATGCACGTACAGTGGGTAGCCAAAGGTATCATTAAACGCGGTAACCATGTTGTAAAGGGCATCTCCCTCACCGAGGACATCCCCCTTGATGCGTGTTAGCAGTGAACCTATCGTGTACCCTTGGGCCTCTTCGTGTGGGATGCTGTAAGGTTCTCCCCAGTTGCCATCAGAACCCAGGTCCAACCGTTGGGCAACCCTGATTTCACTATCCTCAACAACCAAACGGACTTTGAAGTGTTCGATTTGGTTTTCTTCATCCACTTCGATGAAGTACTTCGTAATGTTGCTGTTCTCCCAAGCTTCTATTGCATCGTCAATCTCTTCAATAGGGGGCACATCCGGGGTTGGCAAAGCTGGCAGGTTTGTCTCTGTAGGAGTCGGGGTAGGGCTGCTGCAGGCTGTGATCAAAAAACAAATGAATAAGATAGCCAAAAAAACCGGGGAAATCTTCACGGGCTGAGTAAAACCTCCACGCTGGATAGATTGATGATGCCAGGGATATTGTTACCAGGTTCCCAAACCTGTACACGGACCCGATTCGTGTAAGTGATGTTGTAGGGCACGTCGATAGCAAAAGCGCCATATTGGCTTCCAACCGCCGGCTCCACTGAAACCTGTCTGGTGCCAACGATTTTACCATCGCTGGTGACAATTTCGATCCGAAAAGGTTGGGTCGAATGTGGGCGTGCCATACCAGATACACGCATTGTACCGCCCTGGATCAGGCGATTTGGCCGGGGTGATTCCAGGACAATTTCTTCCAAGAGATCAACCGGCTGATTGAGGTCCTGGTTTCCTACAGATTGCAGGATCAGATCGATCGAGGATACTGATTTTAAACGCCCATTTTCATCTTCAATACTGATTTGTATGCGTCCAGGTTCGGCAACTGTGTTGATCCCATATGTAATTTCGCTGCCCAAGTTAAGCCAATCGGTTTCTAAAGATTGGTACCTGCGGATTTCACGCATCAGTAGCTGTCCATCCTGTCCCAATAATTCGATGCGTACGACGGAATTATCACCCGGTTTTACAGCAGCATTCAAGATGAAGGGCGAGATAACTTTCGAGCCTGATCCCGGATGGAGAATTTGGTTGATGGATAATGGGATATCCCCGGTTGGAACCAGTTGCTGGGCTGCCTGTGGCGGTGATGGGGTAATTGATGGATTGATGGCGGGCTGGGTATGTGTAATGGATGGAGGGCTGGTTTGAGTAGGTTGCTCTGGGGGTGCAGGTGAAGGTGTGATTGGGGTAGCAGTTGTATCTCCCGACTCAGGTTCCAAATCGATCCCCTGGGCTGCTAAGGTCATTGCGATCACTGTGGGGATATATTGGGTTGGATAAAGGGTCGGGAGCGGGGTTTTGGATAGGTCGCTGCAACCAACGAGTAAAGCACAGGTGAGCAGGAGTCCAAATATAGCGGTACGTTTAAACTCAAACATCAAGTGTGGGTCTTATTGGATTATTGTTTACCATCAATCACCGGTATAACGTTCAATAACCGATTGCAGTAGATCCAGGCGAACGGGTTTTGAAAGGAATTCATCAGCTCCGGCATCCAAGGACATTTCACCCGCATCAACTTCCGGGCTGGCTGACAGGATAATGATCGGAATCCCGACAGCAGCCGGAAGTTGTTTAAGGGACTTGACCAATGACAGGCCATCTGTATCCGGTAAATTCATATCCGTCATAATTAAATCCGGGGGTTGTTCTAATAATAAATTTCGAGCCTGCTCTCCTGTGCTGGCAAGTACGGCTTGGTGACCGAAAATCTCGACAGACCTTTTCAGGGTTTCAAGTGTCAAGGGATCGTCATCTACAAATAGGATCTTGGCCATGGTTTGGTTTCTCTTGATTTTGATTATAGCTGGTAGATGTCTGAGTATTTGCGAGTCAGGTAACGCAGGTAGGGTTCCTTATCGATTTTACCGCCGGTGATGCGCTGGACGAGCTCCTGGGGTTTGAATTTTGCCCCATGTCGGTGTACTTTCTCCCGCATCCATGCTGTAAGAGCATTGAAATCTCCTCCCTGGATTTGTTGCTCGACATCAGGGATATCTTTGAGCATGCACTCCCATAACTGAGCCGAGATTAGATTTCCAAGTGCATAGGTTGAGAAATAGCCAAAATATCCCTGTGACCAGTGGACGTCTTGAAGGACTCCTTGGGCATCATCGGGGGGGGTGAGGCCGAGGTAATCTTGCATTCCAGCGTTCCAGGCCTCTGGCAGGTCTTTTATCGCTAGTGAACCTTCAATCAGGGCGATTTCTAGGTCTAAGCGCAGCATGATGTGCAGATTGTAGGTGGCTTCATCAGCTTCAACACGAATCAGGGAAGGCTCAACCTTATTAATTGCCTTGTAGAAATCACTCATGGGGATATTTCCCAGCTGAACAGGAAACACTTCCTGCAGGCGAGGATAATAGTGCGACCAGAATGACTGTGAGCGACCAATCAAGTTCTCATACATGCGTGATTGTGATTCGTGAAGCGCAAGTGAGGCGCCTCTTGCTAATGGAGTCCGGCCCAGATTTGGATCAACCCCTTGTTCATAAATACCATGTCCGCTCTCGTGGGTTGTGCTGAAAAAGGCAGATGAGAAATAATTATCAAGAACCCGGGTGGTAACCCGCACATCCCCGATTCCAATACTCTGGGTGAAGGGATGCGCTGTTTTATCCTGGCGACCATGTTCCCAATCATAGCCGTAGTCTGTGATCACTTCCACCCCGAAATACCATTGAGCGTTTTCGTCGAAGTTCTGGTGCAGGAATGAATCATCAATTTGTGGGCGGGCACTGATGGCACGCAGCAGCTCAACCTGCTGTGGCCTCAACGCCGAGAAGATCTCTTGAACCTCTGAAGTCAATAATCCGGGTTCATAATCGTCTAGAAGCGGGTCGTAGATGTGATCATAAGGTTGAAAATGGTCAGCATATTGGCGCTTCAATTCGAGAATTTTTTCTAAGGAGGGTTTGAAACTCGCAAAATCTGCATTCTCGCGGGCGCGCACCCATACATGATGGGCTTCACCGGCGACTCTTGCTATTTCAGCCATCAAGTTCGCGGGGACCCGAACACTCTTTTCATAGCGGCGATTTGCTACTTGGATTAGCCGGGCGTCATCTGAATCAGCGTCAAGCTGCTCTGAAAAAGGCAGTAATTCTTCTAAGAGCTGACCAACTTGATCAGAGGTCAGCGTTTCATGGGCGATCCGCGTCAGGGTTGCGAGCTGGTAGCTTCTTCCGTTGGAAGCACCAGTGGGCATGTAGGTTTCCAGATCCCATTGCAGTAAACCAATCACTGCGGCTAAATCGGAATGTTTCTGAAGAATCGATTTCAATTGGGATAATTGTTTCTCGGGGTTCATGTATACTCCTTGGATTTAATTTATACGATTTTCCATCTTAATGATTCTCCATTTAATGCTGCAATCACTTCATTGGCAATATCTACCGCTGCACGGGCTTGAGCTTCCGTAGTTTGGGCGGCGATGTGAGGAGTCGCGATCACCCGGGGGTGAGAAATCACGGCTGACATCCCAGGAGGTTCAGTGGCAAACACATCCAGGGCTGCTCCTGCTATTTGTTCGGATTCCAATGCACTGAGCAGTGCCGTCTCGTCAATAATGCCTCCTCTTGCTGTACAAATCAAGCGTGCACCACGTTTCATCGCGCTGAATGTCCCTCCGTTGATCAGGTTTCGTGTTTCATTGCTCAATGGAACATGGATGGTAATAAAATCTGATTGGGACAATAACTCCTCACGAGATACCGGGTGTGCACCCCGGAGAGCAATATCGGTCTCCGGAATCAATGGGTCATTACCCAGGACTCGCATACCGAGCGAGCGGGTTAATTGGGCGACCTGGCTGCCAATATTCCCCATACCAATAATACCCAGCACTTTATGCTTAATTTCGGTTCCCATGAATTGATTTTTGAGCCAGAGACCTGATTTTAGGCTGCTGTCTGCTGCGGGGATCGACCTGGCAAGGGCGAAGATTAATGCGATCACGTGCTCGGCAACCGCCTGAGTGGTGGCTAAAGGGGAGTTCACGACGGTTACCTGGTGTTTATTTGCAGCAGCCAGGTCGATGTTATCCACACCAACTCCAGCTCTGCCGAGAACCTTGAGACGGTGGGCTGCAGAAAAGACCTCAGCCGTTACACGTGTTTTCCCCCGCACGATCATCGCATCATAATCGGAAATAATATCTAGAAGATCAACTGGTGAAATATCAAAATGGGGATCTACATGAGCTTGCTTGCCAAGAATATCCAGCCCACTCTCATTTAATCCATCGGTGATGATAATTTTCCAATCAGGCACGGGAGGCTCCAGGTCTTGGCAAATCATGCTAGTCAATGGTTGAATTGATGACAGACCCGATTCTACCTCAGATCACATTCTTGTTCGGATGGCATCTGATCTCACCAAGCAAATCATTAAACAGCATCACAATAAGTTTTGTAATTTCCCGAGAATGTATGGAGAGCAGCAATAAGGGATGTGAAGAAGATGGTAATATCCAGGATACATTTTCCAGGATCGGGAGATTCTTGAGAGATTTTATTAGATTTATCTCAAAACTTCGCCGTTACCCTTGACTTTTACCATTGGTCTGGTACTATCGGCAAAGTGTGTCAATCAACATTGGTTTTTTCAATCTGGTGGAGGTCTTAATGGCAAATATTCCCGAAATAGATGAAGGTACATTTGAAAGTGAAGTTTTAACTGCATCGAATCCGGTGCTGGTTGACTTCTCTGCTGTCTGGTGTGCTCCTTGTAAAATGCTCGATCCCATTGTCGAAGAGCTGGCAAGTGAATGGAATGGCAAGGTGAAATTCGTAAAACTGGATGTTGATCACGCACCCGAGATTGCAATGAAGTACCAGGTATTTGGAGTGCCGACCTTGATGCTCTTTATGGATGGAGAGTCACGTGAACGCATTACCGGTTTTCAACCAAAAGATCGCATCGTATCGAAGCTAAATCCTCATATAAAACCCAATTAATTGCTAAGTATTTATGAATCTTTAATATTGCCCCCTTTTTTATTCTAAGATAAAATACTTGTTATTGCATATTCATGCAATAACAAGTATTTTTATTATGGAGACTCAATTTCCCGAGCTATCTTATTTGCGCGAACAGGGTCACCGGCTGACGCCCCAACGCCTGGCGATATTAGATCTATTAAAGAAATCCACCGGGCATTTAACCCCCACCGAAATTTTTCGGCAAGTAGCACCGGTGATACCTGGAATGACCGAAGCCACGGTTTACCGCACGCTGGATTTCCTGGTTGGACACAACTTGGTCCTGGTTGCTCATCTGGGAAAGGGACAGCTGGCTTATGAGTATGCTGAATATGAACACCACCATTTGATATGTACACGATGCGGTGATATGAAAGAGATTGATCACGAGCAGCTCAAGGACCTGTACGAGCAGTTATCCCAAGACACCGGCTACCAGATCGATTCAATTCACACCACTTTTTTCGGACTTTGCCCGGAATGTCTTAAGACAATTTCCATCGAGAAAGAAAACGCAGATGAGTAATGCTGGAGGTAAGTATGCTATTATCAGCTGAGGCAATGCATATCCCGGACGGTTTCTTGTCCTTTTTCGTCTATATGCTGACCTGGATCATCTCAATCCTTTTGGTGGGATACGCACTGCGAAGGGTGGGGCGAGATTTAGATGAACGGCAGTTGCCAATGATGGGAGTATTGGCAGCCGCGATTTTCGCAGGGCAGATGCTCAATTTTGCAATTGCTGGCGGCACATCCGGACACCTGATGGGGTCTGCCCTGGCGATGATCTTGATGGGACCTTGGGCGGCGATTTTGATCATGACCAGCGTTGTCAGCATTCAGGCATTAATCTTCCAGGATGGAGGTTTGTTAGCCTTGGGAGCAAATATCTTTAACATGGGAATTGTCGGGGTGGCAGTTGCATATATGGTTTACCAGACAATAATTAAGTTCAGCGGAAAAAACAAGAAAGGAGTCCTGGTTGCCGGCTTCAGTGCAGCCTGGATTTCAGTCTTTATCGCTGCTCTTTTTGTTGCGTTGGAGCTGGTAGTTTCTGGCACTTCTCCGGCAAGATTGGCCTTCCCGGCCATGGCGGGTGTACATGCCCTGATCGGAATCGGGGAGGGATTAATCACAGTAGGTGCACTCACTTTTATGCTGTCTGCGCGCCCAGATCTAATTCTTGGAGAACAAACGAGCCGTACTGGGGGTCGACTTGTTTGGCTGACCGGATTAATACTGGCGGTGGTGCTGGTGATCGCGGCGCCGCTCGCATCTTCACGTCCAGATGGCCTTGAGTGGGTGGCAATGCAGACTGGATTTATTGATCAAGCACAGGCATCCTTTTACCAGATCATCCCAGATTATCTTCTGCCGGGAGTAGCAAACGAAGCTCTCGCGACAATAGCAGCTGGATTGTTGGGCATCTTGATCATTGCGGGGGTTGGCTTGGGGGTTGCGTATACCCGCCGCAAAGGTAAATTCTTCGGCAGTTAAAAGTGCATATCCATTTCCTCGATCCTTATCAGTCAGGCAGCAGCTTGATTCACAATACAGATGCTCGCGTTAAGCTGATTTTAGTATTGGCATTCATCTTCGCAACGACCTTGATCCCGGTGGGGGCATGGGCAATTTTTGCATTACTGCTTGTGATCGTCTTGGCCTCAGAGTTCTTATCGGGTATAGGGTTAGGTTATTTTCTCAAGCGGGCAACCCTGGCGTTGCCTTTTATTCTGGCAGCCCTTCCTCTGGTATTTACTATTCCCGGTATTCCACTTTTTGGGTTCACAATAGGTCCGTGGGATTTTTCTGCCAGTAGCCTTGGGTTAGAGCGATTTGCCAGTATTGCCTTGAAATCCTGGATTTCTATTCAGATGGCGGTCCTGCTGACTGCAACAACTCCGTTTCCAGATATTTTGGTAGGCATGCGTTCGTTGAAAATACCCCGCCTATTAGTGGCGATATTTGGATTAATGTGGCGTTATTTATTTGTGTTTGCTGATGAGGGACTACGCTTGCTACGCGCCCGCGCTGCTCGAAGTGGTGTTTCTGAAAACCCGGGTTTGCGTTCTGGCGGTACTATTTCCTGGCGTGCACAAACCACGGGAGGGATGGCGGGTAATTTATTTGTGCGCTCGATTGAGCGGAGCGATCGGATCTATGCCGCAATGCTTGCACGGGGATATGATGGTGAAATTCGTTCACTCCCACAGATGAAGATGCAATCCTTTAATTGGGCTGTCCTGTTCCTTGGCGGGGTGATAATTGGATTGGTACTGGCTCTATCAATACTGGTAGGTAATTGATTACATGCATCATTCGATCGAGGTTGAGCAATTAAATTTTTCATACCCCGATGGGCATCAGGCACTAAACGATGTTTCGCTGATGATCCAGCCTGGTGAGAAGGTGGCATTGGTAGGTCCTAATGGTGCCGGGAAATCAACATTACTCCTGCACCTGAATGGAATCCTGAGCGGAACCGGTACAGTGCGAGTTTGCGGCCTGGAAGTAAACAAGGAAACGGTGGGGCGTGTCCGGGCAATGGTTGGCATGGTCTTTCAGTCTCCTGACGACCAGCTGTTCTCCCCACGCGTTTTTGATGATGTAGCTTATGGTCCAATTTACCAGGGTCTACCCCCGGATGTGATCCACGAACGAGTCGAACAATCGTTGGCAGCTGTAGCGATGAGTGATTATGCCCAGCGAGTATCTCACCACCTGAGTATGGGAGAAAAAAAACGTATTGCGATAGCCACCGTGCTTTCCATGGAACCCGAGGTTTTAATACTGGATGAACCCACTGGAGGGTTAGATCCGGGTGCCAGGCGATCTTTCATCAATTTGCTTCACGAGCTGCCACTAACAATGCTGGTTTCTTCCCATGATATGAATTTCGTTGAGGAACTTTTTCCCCGCATGGTGATCCTTGACAAAGGACGACTGGTCGCAGATGGCTTAACCAGCCAGCTGATGCTTGATGGCGATTTATTGGCAGCACATGGTCTGGAGCGCTCCTGATAAGGTATTTGAACAGGATAACAAAAACAGGACGCTGGCATCTGCATTTACCCGGCGTCCTGTTTTCTGATTAAATTAAGTGGATCAGCCAGTCGCTATGGGTGCAACCACGTCCAGACCAGCGGCGATGCGTAATTCTTCTGCTTTATTCGTCTGCTCCCAGGACAGATCCAAATCATCGCGGCCGAAATGCCCGTATGCTGCGATTTGCTGGTAGATAGGCCGGCGCAGCTGCAGGTCACGGATGATGGCACCGGGACGAAGGTCAAAATGATCTGCGACCAGTTCAGCGATCTGGTCAGAGGGAATCCTGCCGGTACCAAATGTCTCGACATTAACGCTCAATGGATGCGAAACACCGATCGCATAGGCGACCTGGATCTCGCAGCGGTCAGCTAGTCCGGCAGCGACGATATTTTTTGCCACCCAGCGAGCTGCATAAGCAGCTGAACGGTCTACTTTCGTAGGATCTTTTCCGCTGAAGCAGCCGCCGCCATGGCGTCCCATCCCACCGTACGTATCTACGATGATCTTGCGACCGGTTAATCCGGAGTCCCCTAAAGGGCCACCGATCACGAATCGCCCGGTGGGGTTGATGAATATTTTCATATCATCATCGACTAATTCCGGGGGGATCACAGGTAGGATGACGTGTTCTTTTACTGCATCCCGAATCTCCTCTTGGGTGATGTGGGGGGCGTGTTGTGTGCTTACCAGCACTGTATCAACGCGAATTGGTTTGCCAAAGCTGTACTCCACCGTCACCTGGCTTTTCCCATCGGGGCGTAGCCAGGGTAAGGTGCCATCCTTGCGAACCTCTGTCAGACGCCTGCTGAGTTTGTGCGCCAAGTAAATTGGCATCGGCATCAGCACAGGGGTTTCATTACAGGCATAGCCGAACATCATGCCCTGGTCGCCAGCACCGATGGAATCGATCTCTTCCTCACTCACCTCACCAGACCTGGTTTCCAGGGAGCTGTTTACTCCCATCGCGATGTCTGTGGATTGCTTGGCAATGGCAACCTGTACCCCACAGGTGTTACCGTCAAAACCCTTTTCACTATTGTCGTAGCCAATGTCGGTAATCACCTTACGTGCCAGTTCGTCGTAATTCAAATTCGCATGGGTAGTGATTTCACCTAGAAATAAGACAAAGCCAGTCTTGGTGGCAACTTCGCAAGCCACGCGCGAGCCAGGGTCCTGATCAAGACATGCATCCAGGATCGCATCGCTTAGCTGATCACAGATCTTATCAGGGTGACCTTCGGTAACCGATTCGGATGTAAACATCAAACTTTGGGATTCCATGAAAGATGTACTCATAAAGATCGTCCTCCAAAATATAAAAATGCCCTTCAGGACATGAAAGGGCATGGACGCATTGTTACGGCTGCCCTCTCATCTTCCAGAATCTCCGTCTGCCGGAATTGGCACCTTTGCCGTCCAGGTAATTAACCACATTACATCGAATGCTTGTTAAGTAACCTAAAACTGGTCAGGTTGCCGAGGCTTCGCAGGGCCGGTCCCTCCACCTCTCTGGATAAGAGTGCCGATCTGGGCTATTAATTTGTGTTCGGGATAATACCATGGTAGATCGAGGATGTCAAATAACCACCCAAAGGATGAAGTAATAACCGATCAGTGCAGCCCACAACCAGGAGTCAATGCGATCAAAAACCCCACCATGCCCGGGGATTAAATTGCTCGAATCCTTAACTCCGCTTTGGCGCTTGATCATGCTTTCACCTAAATCACCCAATGTGGTAATACTGCTCAGCAAAAATCCTAGGACAGCGACCTGCAGAGGGGTGATCGAGAAATCAGAACCGGCCCATATTTGCCACAAATAAGCCAAGCCCACGCCACCGAATGTGCCCACCACGACCCCCCCCAAATAACCTTCCCAGGTCTTTTTGGGGCTTAGGCGAGGGCTAAGTTTGTGTTTCCCAAAAGCGCGGCCGATGAAGTACGCACCTGAATCTGCCAGCCAAACTATCGGCAGGACCAGCAGCAGCCACCAGAACCCTGCAGGAAGAGCGCGGATCGAAATTAGATATGCACCTAACCAGCCAATGTACAGGGCTGCAGATAGTGTCACAGCGAAATCCGTGCCTGCCTGATTACGGCCGCGCTCGTACGCGATCATGTGGTATATCATGCTGGAGATCAAAATCAAGCTGAGCAATGGAGGGGCGCTTTGAAATCCATTCCAAGCTCTACCAATGGCGAGAGCCGCGGCTCCCGCAACAGCAATCACAAGCGCGGGTTGCAGATTGCTTTTCCGGAAAATTTGACTATATTCCCAGGCTGCGAGACCCACAATCAGGGTTACAAAGCCGCTAAACGCCCAGCCACCGAGGTAAATAAGTACCAGGCCAATCGGCAGTAGAATGGCAGAGACGATGACTCTTGTTCTCAACATAATCGTTTCTGTTAGAGGGATTCGGGGACTTGCCCGTAGCGGCGTTGTCGGTGTTTGTACTCTTCAATCGCAAGAGCCAACTCTTCTTTCCCAAAATCCGGCCAATACGTAGGCGTAAAATACCATTCAGAATATGCACCCTGCCAGATCAAGAAATTGCTACCCCGCAGCTCCCCCGAGGTGCGGATGATCAGGTCTGGATCAGGTACACCGGCAGTAAATAGATATTTACTGACCAACTCCGCACTGACCTGATCAGGTGTAACACCATCCTCAATCATATGCTGGATTGCGCAAACGATTTCATCACGGCCGCCATAGTTAAATGCGACGCACAATATCAAGCGATCATTGTCCTTGGTATATTCAATCGCATCGAGAACTTTTTGGCGTAAGGATGGTTTCAGGCGATCAAGACGGCCAATATGCAACAGGCGCGTGCCCTGTTTGTGAAGTTCCGCCAGCTCACGGTCTATGACATCTTCTAAGATGCGCATTAATCCGCGAACCTCTTCTATCGGTCGACCCCAGTTTTCAGTTGAAAAAGCGTACAGGGTTAAATACCTCACTCCGAATTCGACACAGGCTTCGATCACCCGGCGCAGGTTTTCTGTGCCAGCTCGATGTCCTGCCAGGCGTGGGAGACCCCGGGAGATGGCCCAGCGTCCATTTCCATCCATGATAATGGCGATATGGGTTGGGATTTGTTCGGGTGAGGTTGAAGAATTATTGCTCATAAGACCATGGTCAAACTTCGAGGATCTCTTTCTCCTTGCGTTCGCCGATGGCATTTATCTCTTCTATATAGCGGTCGGTAATTTTTTGGAGTTGATCTTCGCCTCGTTTCTCCTCATCCTCGGAGAGCAATTTTTCCTTCTCAAATTCCTGGAGATCTTTCATCTCATCCCTGCGCACGTTGCGGACCGCAATGCGGGCTTCTTCCACCCGGTTGTGAACGATTTTGCTTAACTCCTCGCGCCGCTCTTGGGTCAGGGGGGGCAGGTTCAAGCGGATGGTTTTACCATCATTATTAGGCGTCAGGCCGAGATCGGAAGCCTGTATCGAGCGCTCGATAGTTTTGAGCGTGCTTGGATCGAATGGTCGGATCAATAAGCTGCGCGGTTCTGGGACGCCAATACTGGCTAATTGGATGAGCGGTGTGGGGGTGCCATAATAATCAATAGGAAGCTTTTCAACGAGAGCCGGGCTGGCGCGTCCGGTCCGTATGCCTGCCAGGTCTTCTTCCAAAGCCTGAATCGCCCCTTTCATGCGGCTTTCGGCCTCGTTATAGATGTCTTTGAGCATTTCAGCCTCCATAAACTGGCAGTGATCCTGAACGCAGTCTATAGGATACCCGAAAAATTCACTTGCGGAAAGGGTTATTTTACACCTCGGAGTTCCCATCCACAAGTGTTCCGACTTTGCCTCCCCGAAGAGCCAATCGCAGGGCATCCCGAACCCACAAATTAAGTACCAGAATGGGGAGATTGTTATCCATGCAGAGTGAAATCGCAGTACTATCCATGACTTCCAACCGCCGATTAATCGCCTCAATATAGGTCAAGTGATTGAAGCGCTTGGCATCCGGATTGATCTCAGGGTCGCTATCATACACGCCATCAACTTTTGTGGCTTTGATCAGCACATCCGCACCGATTTCCATGGCACGTAGAGCTGCAGCAGTATCCGTGGAGAAATAAGGATTACCGGTTCCAGCTCCGAGGATGACAACCCGTCCTTTTTCGAGATGACGGATTGCCCGCCGCCGGATATACGGTTCGGCGACAGAGTGCATGGCAATAGCTGATTGAACCCGGGTGACGATTCCGATGCGTTCCAAGGCGTCCATCAGTGCCAGGGCGTTCATGACAGTGGCCAGCATACCCATATAATCTGCAGTTGCCCGGTCCATGCCTCTCTCGAGTCCTCGCCGACCCCGCCACAGGTTGCCAGCTCCAATTACAATTGCTACATCGACACCGCTTTCCTTGACCTCCGCAATCCTTCTGGCGATGTCATCTGCCTGATTGGGGTCGATGCCAAAACCCTGTGGCCCTGAGAGAGCTTCCCCCCCCAATTTCAACAATATACGCTGGTATTTCAGTTCATCAATCATATTTTAGACTCCTTGGAGAATAAAAAGACCAACCCGGGGGTTGGTCTTGATTATGATCAGTTTGCGGTGCTTTCACCTAACTCCCAGCGTTCGAAACGCCGGATGATGACATTCTCTCCAATGGCAGCAATATTTTCCAGCAATAGTTGTTCGATGGTGATATTGTCATCTCGTATATAGTCTTGGTTGAGCAGGCAAATCTCTTGGATGTATTTATCCATGCGTCCGTCGACGATGCGATCAACAATGTTCTCGGGTTTTCCCTCTTCCAGGGCTTGTTCGCGAAGTATGTTGCGCCGCAGATCGAGGACATCTTCTGGAATATCTTCAACCCGAATATAACGAGGTGTAGAGGCTGCAATCTGCAGAGCGATTTCGTGGGCAAAATTGCGGAACTCCTTTGAACGGGAAACAAAGTCGGTTTCGCAATTTACCTCAACCATAACCCCAACCCGTCCATCACCATGCGAATAAAGTTCGACGATCCCCTCGGATGCTTCCCTGTCTGCTCGCTTGGCTGCTGTAGCCAGGCCCTTGGCTCGCAAATTTTCTAAAGCTAAATCATAATCCCCATTCGCGTCTTCAAGTGCCTTACGGCAATCCAGGATGCCGACCCCAGTTTGTTCGCGCAGGGCTTTGATTTGATCTACAGTGATCGCCATTATTCTGTCCCTTCCTCGACATCGCTTGCAGGTTCCGGTTCTCCGCTGGTAACTGCTTCGGGTTCATCTTCAGCAGGAAGACCCTCATCCTCCAGATCCTCATCCTCCAAATCCTCAAGCTCTGCTTCAGCAGTTATTTCTTCCCCTTCATCGATTTCATCACCAGCCTCATCTGAATCTTCAAATTCTGCATCTTCATCTTCTTCAAACGACATCTGCCGCGAAGGTAATTTCGCCAGCGTAGCTTCGCCTAAGAGATCCTCATCGGAAAGTTCGGGTTCCTCGGAGATTGCCATGCGAGCTTCCGCAGGCATCGCTTCAAGTTCTTCTTCCTTGCGCATGGCTTTGCCTTCGAGGACTGCATCGGCCATTTTTCCAACCAACAGCTTTATGGCACGAATGGCATCATCATTGGATGGGATGATGAAATCAATGTTCCGCGGATCACAATTTGTATCAACCAAAGCAAGGATTGGGATTTGCAGCAGGTTTGCCTCATGAACAGCAGTCGCCTCTCGATAAACATCAACCACGAAAAGCAAGTCGGGTATCGCATTCATCGTGCGTATGCCGCCCAGTAGGTATTCAAGACGGTCCATCTTCCTCTGCAAGATGAGGGCTTCTTTCTTGGTAATTCGAGCGAACTCACCGCTGTCTCGCATCCGTTCCAGGCGGTCAAGCTCGTTGACCCTTTGGCGGATGGTGCGCCAGTTGGTGAGCATGCCACCCAACCAGCGGGTGGTTACATAGGGCATCTCGACCCGTGTTGCTTCATCCCGGATGGTATCCTGCGCCTGACGCTTTGTGCCAACAAAAAGCACCGTGCCACCTTCGGCAACGGTGTCCCTGACCAGGTTATACCCATGGTCTAATGCTTTTACAGTTTTTTGCAGGTCGATGATGTGGATACCATTACGCTCTGTGAAGATATAGGGCTTCATGGCAGGGTTCCACTTGTGGGTGCGGTGACCAAAGTGAACACCACTTTCCAAGAGTGCTTTCATCGAAACAACAGCCATTTTAAACTCCTTGTGTTTTGCCTCCGCCTCTTTCAACCCATTCTGGAACCGCATTTGCGGCACACCCGGTCTGGTCAAGAAGCGTGTGTGATGTGTTCTACCCCGCAGGGGGCGCAATACCTCCCGCCTTGAGGCGGGAGCGTGGCGAGTATATCATATAGGGTGAAATTCGTCCAGATGGAAGAGTTCTTGTTAGCGCAAAGTAGTAGAGTCCTATTTATGCAAAGTTAAAATGTACTTACAGAACAGGCCATCTATACCTGGCGCTGCCAGAAAGAAGAGTTCTTGAAATAGCGCAAAGTAGGAAAGTCCTTTTTCTGGCAGATTAAATATTGTGCAATGAATAATCAACCTGCAAAGTAATGATGTATCCGACCTGTAATGGAATCTGTGGATTTAAAGATCGGATAGAATCAGATTATGGATCAACAAACACTCCAAGTCCAGTTAAAGGATTTACCACTTGGATCGGTGGGCTATTTTCCGGTTCTGGAGTCTACCAATACTGAAGCACTGCGCAGGATCGAAGATGGTGCTCCCCATCTCTCGTTGATTGTGGCGGATGAGCAGACTTCTGGAAGAGGGCGTCGCGGTCGCAAGTGGTATACATTGCCAGGTTCTGCACTTGCTTTCAGCCTTATACTCCGCGCTGAAGAATCCAGGCCTATCTCAGCTTCAAGGTTAACTGGTATAGGAGCATTGGCAGTTTGTGATACCCTGCAAAATATATATGACCTGCCTGCGAAAATCAAGTGGCCCAATGATGTGCTCGTCTTTGGCAGCAAATTGGCAGGTGTCCTGGTGGAAGCTCAATGGCAGGGAGATAAAGTCTCGTCTGCGGTGGTTGGAATTGGCATCAATGTTGCACGAAAATCTGTGCCTTCGCAGGGAGATTTGGATTTGCCAGCGACCAGTGTAGAAACTGCTGCCGGAAAGCCAGTGGACCGCTGGAAGCTGCTGAGGCAGGTGCTGTTATCTTTTTTAGAACGCATGCCGCAATTGGAATTGGATGAGTTCATCCAATCTTGGGAGGCGTATCTGGCATATAGAGGTCAGATGGTGCAGTTAATCGAGGAAGGTGTTGAACCAATCACTGGTCTGCTGTTAGGATTAAACCGGGAAGGATTATTAAGGTTGAAACTTCCCGGTGAAGAAATGCTGATTTTTCAGGCAGGTGATCTTAAGCTACGGCAGGTTGACAGATCTTAGAAATGGACTAAACTATTAGCGCAGATTAAATTGGTAGCAATTTCAGCCATGGTGAGATGGTTCCCAACCTTGAGTTTTCTTCTGGAGTTTGATCATGTTGGATGATTTTCGTGATGAAGCAAATGCTTCCCCATATTTTAATGATGCAGATACAGAATATTTCGATGAAATTACACCTGCTCGAAGACAGGGCAAATTCCTTGGAATGACAGCCGGTCAACGCCTGGTGGTTGCGATCATGCTCCTCGTGATGACCTGCGTTGTGGGTTCACTTGCCCTGCTTGTTTTTGAAGTAGTTGTACCGCCCGCATTTTTCTAATTAAAATAGGTGTACATAAGTCTCGCTGAGGTGCCTACTGGATGGTTGATTCCAGGATATCCCCAGCTGATAAGACCAGGTGAAAGAAAAAACTGTCCAGATTTGTATTCCTGGGCAGTTTTTTATATATGTGTTTTCAAGAGTGGAAAGGCGAACTAATTTTCTTGAGGAGCCTCATCTTCATCCATCGAAGTGGCGCCAACCACGCGCAGGTCTGCTTCAGCGATGCGAGCCATAGAAGCCACACTATCGCCTTCCTTCAGCCCTATCAAACGAACTCCTCGAGTGGAGCGGCCAGCTTGCTTGATCTGTTTAACCGTGGTGCGCAGGACGACGGCATTAATGGATATGATTGTTAAATCATCCGCTTCCTGAACCACCCGGGCTGCAGCAATTTTGCCAATCTTTGGTATGGCGTTCTTATCAATCGTGGTGATACCCAATGTGGCGCGAGATTTTCGAGCGTATTGGGTTAATGGTGTGCGTTTGCCGTATCCTTGCGTGGTAACAACAAGCAAATCGCCTCCCGGTTCAACTATTTCCATACTTGTAACACGATCATCTCCCCGCAGTCTGATGCCGATTACCCCAGCTGCAGTGCGACCAGTGGGACGGACTTCATCCTCAGAAAAACGCAGTGCCTGTCCTTTTTCAGTTACCAGTATGCAATCGCAGTTGCCATCAGTTAATCTCACCCAACGTAGCTCGTCTCCCTCTGCCAAATTGATCGCGATCAAACCTGATGGTCGTACAGCTGCAAATTTGGAGAGGTCCAGGCGTTTTACCTTTCCGCCCTTGGTTGCCATCAGGCAGTACTCTGCAGCATCGAATTTGGGGACTGCTACTGCAGCAGTAATGGTCTCTCCTGCAGTGAGCGTCAGAACATTAACAATCGGCATGCCCCTGGATGTGCGCTGGGTATCTGGGATTTGATATGTTTTCTCTGAATAAACCTTTCCCTTATCAGAGAAGAAAAGGATCGTGTCCAGCGTCCGGGCCGGGAACATGATCAGCATCTCGTCCTCGTCTTTCATTGCATGACCTGTCACGCCACGCCCCCCCCGGCCCTGGGCACGGAATGACTTGGCGGAGACGCGCTTGATATATCCCCTTTCTGTAATACTGATCAAGACTGCTTCATCAGCAACCAAGTCCTCCTCACTTAGCTCATCACTGGCTTCAGCGGCGATTTTTGTACGGCGTTCATCACCATACGTCTCGGCGATTACTGCAAGGTCGTCCTTGATTACATCCAGGATTTTTTGTGGAGAGGCAAGCAAGTCTTCGAGATTGGCTATCTGCTCGAGTACTTTGCTTTGTTCTTCTTCGATCTTGTGCTGCTCGAGTGCAGATAGGCGACGCAGCTGCATATCAAGTATGGCTACAGCTTGTTTTTCTGATAGTGAGAAGCGAGACATCAAATTATCTCTGGCAGTATCAGCATCCGCAGATTCACGGATGGTCTGAATGACCTCATCCAGGTTTGCCAGAGCTATCAATAAGCCTTCTAGAATATGTGCCCGAGCCCGTGCTTTCTCCAGCTGGTATTGTGATCGGCGCGTGATCACTTCCTGGCGGTGCTCAACGAAATGCAGCAAGGCACGTTTAAGTGATAGTAGACGCGGTTCTCCATCAACCAGGGCTAACATCTGGGCGCCGTATGTGGATTGTAAGGGGGTATATTTGTATAACTGGTTGAGCACTTTCCTGGGCTGGGCATTCCGTTTCAGCTCCACAATGATGCTCATACCCCGCCGATCGGATTCGTCCCGCAGATCAGCGACATCATCCAGACGACCTGAACGTGCCAGTTCAGCGATGCGCTCGATGAGCGTATTCTTGTTGAGCTGGTAGGGGATCTCAGTGATCACGATCCGGAATCGACCGCCTTTCATCTCTTCGATCATCGCATTTCCACGCAAGACAATGCGACCACGACCAGTGCTGTACGCCTGGCGGATACCCTCGTCCCCGACGATCACCCCGCCGGTTGGGAAATCAGGACCCGGGAGAAATTTAATCAGGTCTTCCACAGTAACATCGTCAATATGATCATAATTATCGATCATGAAAGTCAAAGCAGAAACAAGTTCACCCAGGTTATGGGGCGGGATGTTGGTAGCCATGCCCACGGCAATACCTGCTGAACCATTTAATAACAAGTTAGGAATCTTCGAGGGAAGGACCACTGGCTCTTGTAACGAACCGTCAAAATTGTCAATGAAATCTACAGTGTCCTGATCGATGTCAAGCAGCATATCCTCAGCCATGCGCATTGTGCGCGCCTCGGTATACCGCATCGCGGCGGGTGCATCGCCATCAATCGATCCAAAATTCCCTTGTCCATCGACGAGTAAATAACGCATCGAAAAATCTTGTGCCATGCGAGCCATAGCATCATAGACCGCAGAATCGCCATGCGGGTGGTATTTTCCCAATACTTCTCCAACAATCCTCGCGGATTTGCGATAAGGAGTATTGGAGCGGATGCCCATGTCGTACATGGCGTAGAGAATGCGCCTGTGAACAGGTTTAAGGCCATCGCGCGCGTCTGGGAGCGCGCGCGCCACGATTACACTCATCGCGTAATCGAGATATGCGGAGCGCATCTGCTGGTCAATATCAACTTGTTGGACAGTACCGATATCCATAACAGCCTTCCGAAAATCCAATACTTATCTGACAGGATTTGAACTTAAAATTAGGCGAGAGAGTCTACTGGCCCAGTTTACGGAGGTGCAAAAAAGATGTGCACGCCAGTGGCGTACACATCTTAATTATACCTCAGCAGGGCGGTAATACCCTGTTTGATTTTATTACTCGTTAGCGGTTGGATCAGTTTAGTTCAGCAAGGTAATGGTCAATCGCTTTGGCTGCCTTGCGTCCCGATACCATTGCAGTAACCTCCAGATCAGGCCCGGTAACTCCATCACCACCTGCAAAAACACCAGGACGGCTGGTAGCGCCGCTCTCTTGATCCACGACAATTAAACCCCATTTCTGGGTATCGAGCTGAGGGGTCGTTTCGCCGATGATTCGGTCTGGCCAATAACCCAAGGCTAATACAGCGGTATCTGCTTCGAGAAATTTGAACCTTCGATAGGGACCGGTCGTCGCCGGCCGGATTTGTCCGGCTCTCCTAACTCCATTTTCAAGCACTCGACTTTTGCCAGGTGACCATCTTCACCAGCGATAAAACGGACCGGTTGGGTAAGGAACTGGTATTGGGCTCCTTACTCTCGTGCCAGCTCACGGTCGTGAAACCCGCCAGGCATTTCATTCTCTGTTCTGCGGTAGAGGCAGGTGATGTCCTTGGCTCCTAAGCGCACTGCTGAGCGTAAGCAATCGGAAGCTGTATCCCCACCACCGATAACAACGACCTTATTTCCCACCGATGGGCGCCCACACAATTCCTTGGGCAGAAGCTGCTCATCCTCAAGGCTGCAGCGGATCAAGAATTCAGTGGCTTGCATAACACCTGGCAGGTCTTCACCAGGAACTTCCATGGGGGCATCGATCTCCACACCAACTCCGATGAAGGCTGCATCGTAACCATCAGAGAGCAAGTCATCGATAGTCTGATCTTTGCCAATATAAGTTTCCGGTTGAAATTCGACCCCCGCTTGTGCTAGGTCGTTCCAGCGCCAAAATACGATCTCTTTTGGCAGTTTAAAGTTGGGAATTCCATAAGTGAGCAACCCTCTGGAGGCGGGCTTTGAATCAAAAATAGTTACCTGATGTCCCATTTTAATCAGCTACTCAGCACAGGACAATCCAGCAGGTCCTGCACCAATAATCGCCGCTTTCTTATCACTTGGCTGGCCTACTTCAAGTTCTACACCCACAGTGCGGTGTTCATAATCGGTGACAAACGCTTCAAGAGGTCCCGTCAGCACGGGTTCGAATGATTTCAGGTGGGTGCAGGAACCCTGGCAAAGCTGTTCTTGGGGGCAAACCCGACCACAAACCTCTGGCATTGAGCTGGTCTGGCGGTACAATTTAGCGGCTTCCAGGAATTCACCTTGCTCAATCAACCACATAGCGGAAGGAATGTCGTTATTGGCCGGGCAGGCTTCAACACAAGGGGCAGGTTCGGGGCAATGAACGCAGCGCGCTGCTTTCAACCGTGCCTCATCTGCTGTTAAGGGGATTACTACTTCGTTAAAATCACATAAGCGATCGGTTACTGGGCGGGTTGCTACATTGATTGAGGGCGTCCGCGCCCGTTCCTTGCGGTCGATGGCGAGAAATTCACTGGCGATGGCTAGCATGTTTATCCTCCAACAATAAATTAAGTACAGGTGCAAATGTCGATAATCACGACAATACTGGTTTAGTTTCAGTCGCGGATGTTATTATTTTTGGTGATGATCGTCACAAAGCGGGAAAAATTTCTGCTTGGATTTTGGTCATGCAGCCGATTTGTGATCAGAAAAATGTAAATATTCCCTGTACAACGGTGCGCGCTTCCAAGATCAGTTAAAATATAGGTCCTTGATGAAAGTATTTTGGCCAAGCCGGTCCTATCCCTGGATAAGCACGGGAGGCAATGATGAGTGATTGGGTTATCGAAGCACGAGACCTGAAAAAGACCTACCAGATGGGTGAGGTGGAAGTACATGCATTGCGGGGACTATCTGTGCAAATCGAGCGTGGAGAAGTCTTATCGATAATGGGACCTTCAGGTTCTGGCAAGTCGACCTTGATGAATATCATTGGCTGCTTGGACCGGCCGACTTCAGGAGAATATTTCCTGGATGGTGAACGAGTTTCCGAGCTGGATGACGATCAATTGGCATCGATCCGCAACCGGAAAGTTGGATTTGTATTCCAGACCTTTAACCTGCTCCCCAGAGCACCCGCATTAGCAAATGTCGAGCTGCCAATGCGCTACTCACATTCCGCACGTAACCGCCGGGCCCGTGCAGAGTCCGCATTAAAAGCAGTGGGCCTTGAAGATCGCATAAATCACCGCCCAAATGAGCTCTCTGGGGGGCAGCAGCAGCGGGTGGCGATTGCCCGGGCTCTGGTGAACGAGCCAGCGATCATCCTGGCGGATGAACCGACCGGAAACCTGGATTCCAAATCTGGGGAAGAAATCATGCAGATATTAATAAATCTCAACAAAGAGCGGGAAACCACTTTGGTAATCGTCACCCACGATCCCGAGATCGCGGAGCAGACTCAACGTGTGATCATGATTCGGGATGGTGTGGTCGTGGAGGAAGGTGAATGAATTTCTTGCAGTCATTTTGGGAAGCATTGGAAAGTTTGTCAGCCAACAAGATGCGGTCGGGTCTGACTGTTTTAGGAATTGTTATTGGTGTGGCAGCTGTGATCGCCATGATCTCGATCGGACGCGGAGCTGAGAATACGATTACGGGATCCATCCAGGGCATTGGTACGAACCTGGTATTTGTATTCAGCGGCGGTTCCGAAGAAGTGCGCAACCCGAAACCGATCACTTTTGGTGATGCAGAAGCGATCGGAGATCCATTCCAGGCACCTTCGGTTGCAGCTGTGGCGCCTGTTTTGCAGGGGCAGGCAGCTGTATCATTTGCTGGAGAGACCACAAACACATCTCTCCAGGGGGTAACCCCGGCTTATGAAGTGGTTCGCAATAGATCTGTGATTGAAGGTGAATATATCAGCGAGGAGCATATATTGGGCAGGGCTTCTGTAGCCCTGTTGGGCATCGATACGGCTGATAAACTCTTTGGCCGCCAGTCGGGGATAACTGGTGAAACAGTGCGTATTGAAGGACAACCCTTTCGAGTGATTGGTGTCCTTGAAGAACGTGGCGGCTCCTCGTTTAACAATGAAGATGATTTGGTGCTGGTGCCGATCACGACAGCCCAAACACGCCTGCTGCACCGTTCAACACCAGACCGGGTGGATATGCTCATGGTTCAGGCTGCCAGTGCAGACGTAGTCCCTGGCGCCAGCCAGGAAATTGCTCAGATTCTGCGCAGCCGCCACAGGACTGATATTGGTGCTGATGATTTCACCATATTAACTCAACAGGATTTCTTGAGCACCGCTGAAACAATTACCGGCGTATTAACTATCTTTTTAGGAGGCATCGCGGCCATATCGCTGCTGGTGGGTGGGATTGGGATCATGAATATCATGCTGGTCTCGGTCACCGAACGCACCAGAGAGATCGGGTTGCGGAAAGCACTCGGAGCCCGGAAAACGGACATTTTGGTCCAATTTTTAACTGAGTCATCGGTATTGAGTATGTTTGGGGGTTTGATCGGGATCGCGTTGGGATGGGCGATTTCACTCGTCGTAGGCCAGATTGCAGCTGCAAGCGATACGCCCATTGTTCCATCAATTGGGATCGATACGATCTTGCTGGCAACCTTGTTTTCGACTGCGGTGGGTTTATTTTTCGGGATCTATCCTGCGAACCGGGCAGCAAATTTAGAGCCGGTGGAAGCTCTGCGCTACGAATAAATTTAATTGATCTGGGCAATCCGATCGGAATCCGGGTCAAGCTTTCAATTTTCGTGGCAGCGAATCCAGGGTCATTTGTTCAGGGTAGCTTCATCGATCCAGTTTAAATATTTCGCAGAACCCATCAGAATGGGAAGGGCGATAATTTCGGGCACTTCATAGGGGTGTAGCGATTCAACCACCGGGATTAAATCACTCTCAAATAGATCTGCACGGCTCTTGAGAACTAACAGCACCTCTTCCTCCCGTTCGATATCTCCTTGCCAGGAAAAAAGTGAGGTCACCGGTGTTACAAAATTCACACAGGCAGCAAGTTTCTTCTGAAGCAAGGTATTGGCAATCAGCTCTCCAACTTCCTGGTTTGGTGCTGTGACAAAGATGATGATATGTTGTTTTTTCATTAAAGGTGCTCCATAAATTCGGTTTCACATCAGCAATAAATTGTATTCTAATCGGGATTGAAAAACTGGCTGATTTTCCTTGGGTTGGTTTTCCAGATCCTAAATTAGGTAGGGCATTGATATAATCTTCTGTAGTGGATACGTCGCTAGGAACCGCAAATCGCCAGATCGCGCGTGCAGCTGGGTTGGTGATGGTTGCATTTGCGTTGAATAACATCGTTGGACTCGCCCGGCAGGTGATCATGCTGAATGCATTCGGTACCAGCGGGGAGATGGATGCATTTATCGCCGCTAACCGGGTCTCGGAAACCATTTTCACCCTGGTCGCTGGCGGAGCACTGGCCTCAGCATTTATTCCTACATTCACCAGTTTGCTGGTCAATGATGAAAACCGGGGAGCCTGGAAGTTGGCTTCAGCAATCGCTAATTTGATTCTACTGGTATTAACGTTGATAGCCGCGCTGGCTGCAATCTTTGCTCCTTTAATTGTACGCTACCTCCTAGCTCCGGGATTTGCAGCAGATCAAGCCCAGGAGCAGCTGACGGTCGATCTGATGCGGCTCATGCTGCCATCGGCAGTCCTGTTTGGGTTGAGTGGCCTGGTGATCGGCATTCTGAATTCAAAACAGATCTTCTTCCTGCCAGCCCTCGCCCCAACCATGTACCAATTGGGGATGATCTTTGGCGTATTGGTGCTGGCTCCCCGCCTTGGTATTTTTGGGCTGGCCTGGGGCGTACTCATCGGATCGGCAGGATACCTGGTGATCCAGCTGCCTTCTTTGCTCAGAATTGGTGGAGAGTACTTCCCAATACTTGGGTTAAAACTGCCTGCAGTGAGGGAGGTGGGGCGTTTGATGGTGCCCCGATTAATTGGGCTGGCATTCGTGCAATTGAATTTCTGGATCAATATCCGGCTGGCGACAAGTATATCCTCGGGTAGCGCGACGGGTGTTTACATCGGGTTTACCTTGATGCTGATGCCGCAAGTATTGATCGCTCAATCGATCGCTATCGCTGCCCTGCCGACTTTCTCCGCCCAATTTACACAGAATAAGCTGCAAGATATGCGCGCCTCCCTGGCATCCAGTGTACGCAGTGTTCTCCTGCTCTCATTGCCTGCAGCAGTCGGCCTGATCATCCTGCGTATACCACTCGTTGAACTGGTTTACCAGCGGGGAGAATTCACAGCCGAATCGACCCAGCTGGTTGCCTGGGCACTGCTCTGGTACGCACTTGGATTGGTGGGTCATTCAGTGGTTGAGATCATGGTGCGGGCTTTTTACGCCATGCACGATACCAAGACGCCGGTTTTAATCGGTATCACCGCAATGAGCTTGAACATCCTCTTTTCATTCCTGTTTGTTGCTCTTTTTGACCGGTTGGACTGGATGCCACACGGTGGCCTGGCGCTCGCCAATTCCCTGGCCACGATGCTGGAAATGGGTGCACTGCTTTTCATCATGCGCAATCGCCTTCAGGGTCTTGAGGGACGGAGAATACTGATCGTGTTTGCCAAGGCTGCTCTAGCTGTATTGATAATGGCTTTTGTCCTGGTAATATGGATCAACCAGGCAATCAACCAGCCCGCCTGGCTGTTGGTCATTGTGGGGATATCAGTGGGCGCGGGGGTATATGGGATTACGATCTTGATATTGGGGGTTGAAGAAGCACGTAATTTGCTGAACTCAGCGGTGCATCTGGTTCGTCAAAAAATAGGGGCAATATAGTATTCGCAGCTACCAAAACAGCCAGACTATTTGCGCAACAGCGATACCAAGTATTGTCCCAGCCAGGGCTTCCATGGGCGTATGCCCCAATACTTCGCGCAGCTGGCGATCACTCGAAACCTTGCCCTTAAACACGTTCTGGATGATTTGGTTGATGAATTCAGCATGCATGCCGGCCTGGCGGCGAATCCCGGTAGCATCATAGATGACAATAACTGCCAGGGTGAGTGCAAGAGCAAAAATGGGGGATGCAAATCCTTCAAACAATCCAATTGCATGGGCTACGCCGGCAACCAGTGCTGAGTGGGAGCTCGGCATGCCACCTGCCCGTAATAACAAAACCCAGTCCCAGCGACCCGAGGAGAAATAGCCCCAGGGAACTTTGATCAGTTGGGCTAGACCCCAGGAAGTGAATCCCACGATCAGAACCGGATTAGATAGTATTTCGAAGAGATTCATTAGAAAATGTAATACTACGATGGATCAAAATCGACCAGCTCTTCGCCAGATAGGGTCTGGATTTTTAACTCTGCCTGTTCAAGCAGCTGGGAGCAATACTGGGCGAGGATTTGCCCACGTTCGAACATCGCCAGCGATTCTTCTAGGGAATGCCCATCAGATTCGAGATTAAGGACGATCGACTCTAGTTCGTTCAGTGCCTGCTCGAAGGTTAATTTTTCGACGGGTTCTAAATCATTATGGGGGGATTTGGAGGGGGTCATGATCAACTCCATGAATCATCAATCTGGTTGATTATCGCGTTTTGAGTAGATGAGAACAGGTGATCGGGATGGCAATATCTCGGCTGCACGTTCAATGAAATCAGCATGGCTGATACCATGCAATCTGATAAACTGATCGATTTCCGGTTCTACCTCTCGCTGATAGGTTTTCCTGGATGTGGCTTCCCTGGCACGGTTGGCGAGGCTGGATGAGATCAGGAAAGAGATCAGGGTCAGGATGAAGAGGATCACAGCCAGGATGGTCCAGGTCTTAGTAAAAGCAAAAAAGATGATCACCATTAGCAAGCCAGCCACCAAGACCGCCAGTGTGCAGCCTACTCCAAATGCCAGTTCAGCAGCTGAAGTGCCAGCCTCGGCCAATTTCTGGTGGGCCGCGATGATAAAATCATCAAGGGCTGTATCCTCTAAAGTGATTTCTGGCTGGTCACCCGCCAGGGGCGCTCCACAGCGAAGACATTCACCTTC
Organism: Anaerolineales bacterium; assembly: GCA_046260155.1. Classification (GTDB taxonomy): domain Bacteria; phylum Chloroflexota; class Anaerolineae; order Anaerolineales; family UBA4823; genus PFL25. Next base: position 91,936 of record JBJYXV010000074.1, on the reverse strand, counting down.
CAGAGCAGATGTCATTCCCCGGCAATAATCGCATTGAACAAGTGAATGAGTCGGTTGGACTGGAGTAGTCATTGATTGTCCTCGGGTGCTGCTTGAACGCGGACGGGAAAAGTCCCATCACTGACCTGAATGTGAAGATCATCATTCGTTCGAACTTGCTTCGTTGATCTTACTAGAACCCCATCTTGATCAGTCACGATCGAATAACCACGCTCCAGGATAGCGCGCGGATCGAGGGAGAGCAAGCGCAGCTTTAATCCAGCCAGGTGTGCATGGCGAAGATCGATCCTGTGAGCGAATACCCTGGCTGCGCGGTGATTGAGCTCGTCCAGGTGCTGCTGATCACGGTGAACACGAGTGATGGGAGTTCGCAATCTCAGGCGGTTATGGTTTCTTTCCAATCGCCTGCGTAAATCCAGCAGGGAATTAATTGCCGAGCTGCTTAAATCCTTACGCAACTCGCGCAGGGTGGCTTGCAGGTCTGCCTGGTTGGGTGTGGCGAGCTCCGCTGCGGCAGTTGGGGTTGGGGCACGCAGATCTGCAACGAAATCAGCGATAGTAAAGTCAGTTTCGTGACCAATGCCGGAGATGACCGGGATTGGAGAATTTGCGATCGCGCGCGCTACCTGTTCATCATTGAATGCCATTAAATCCTCGAGAGAACCGCCGCCTCGTGCGATGAGGATTAAATCCGGGTGGATGAGATCATTAAGAGCTTGCAGCGCGGAGATAATGCTTTTGGGTGCTTGTTCTCCCTGGACCTGCGCCGGAGCGAGAACTACCTTGACGATTGGGAAGCGGCGTTGAAGCGTATCGAGCATGTCTCTAAGTGCTGCCCCGGTGCGTGAAGTGACGATCCCAATTGTTTGCGGCCAGGTGGGGATGGTCTTTTTGTGAACCTGCTCGAATAATCCTTCCGCCTCGAGCTTGGCTTTTAAGCGTAAGAACTCCTGGTAAAGTACACCCTCACCTGCAGGGCGGATCATGTCCCCATAGAGCTGATAGTTGCCACTGGTTTCATAAATGCTGATGCTGCCATGAACTTCGACTGCATCTCCATCATGAGGCATGACGGCAAGCTTTGCAACCTGGTTGCGCCACATAACACAGCGTAAGGCTGCATTGCGGTCTTTCAGGGTAAAGTAAAGGTGACCTGAAGCGGGTCGGGAGAGGTTGGAAATTTCGCCTTCAACCCACAGGTCTTGCAGATTTTCTTCGCTTTCAAGTAGTTCCCGTAAGAAGCGAGTGATTTCACTGACTGACCAGGTTGGAGGTTGAAACATTTCCATTTGCATCATGATCGGTTTTTACCAGGGTGTGGGTGCTTAGGAGGATACCTGCAGTCAGGGGGCTTGTCAACTATTCCTGAGGGTTCTGTTTTCTGCTACAATAATGACATCGTCCAGAGCATGCAAATCGTGGTTGAGGATATTGAGAAAACGACAGCTGTCGAAAAAATGAAGTATATCTGGTCCCCATGGCGTATGTCCTACATTGAAAAACATAATGACGAAGAAGGCTGTGTATTCTGTCAAGCGCTGGGTGTACAGGATGGCATCCAAAACCTGATCCTCTATCGAGGAAAGCGAACCTTCGTGATAATTAACCGCTACCCGTATACCAGCGGGCATTTGATGGTGGTGCCTTACCAGCACGAGGCATCGCTGGATTTACTTGATTCTGAAACTCGTAATGAGCTGCTCGAGCTGGCAAATCAGGCCACCATCTTGCTGGGGAAAGAATATCATCCACAAGGCTTCAATGTTGGTATTAACATTGGCGCGGCTGCAGGAGCAGGTATCACTGAGCATATTCACCTGCATGTGGTCCCGCGCTGGTCGGGAGATACAAATTTCATGTCATCTTTGGGGGATACCAGAGTGCTTCCCGAATCGCTTGAAGATACCTATCTGAGGATAAAAAAAGCGTGGGAGCAGCTTAATTATTGATCACCAGCGACATTAAAACCTGCGCGCAGACATCAAGGTACAAGGAGACTCGCCCATGGCTGAACAATCACGAGAACCTGTAATTCTCAGTGGAGCACGAACCCCCAGCGGTCGCTTTCTAGGATCTTTATCCAGCGTTCCTGCGCCTCAACTTGGTGCGGTAGTTGTACGGACGGTAGTAGAACGAGCCGGGATCGAAGACCCAACCTTGGTCGATGAAGTGCTGATGGGCAATGTCGTCTCGGCTGGATTAGGACAAAACCCCGCCCGCCAGGCAGCTTTATTTGCTGGCTTGCCAGCCAGTGTTGGGGCGACAACGGTGAACAAGGTGTGTGGGTCAGGCTTGAAGACGGTTATGCTGGCCTCCCAGGCTGTGCGGGTTGGGGATGGCGATCTGTATGTGGCTGGTGGTATGGAGAATATGAGCCGGGCACCATACTTGGTTCCTGGGCGGACCGGTGAGCTGCGCTACGGGCATGCACAGCTGACAGATGCGCTGCTCAATGATGGACTTTGGGATCCCTTTGAGGATTGGGGTATGGGGAATGCCGCGGAATTTATTGCCGATAAATACCAGATAACGCGCCAGGCGATGGATGAATTTGCGCTTTCCAGCCACCAGAAAGCAGCGGAGGCCCAAGATCAGGGGAAGTTCAAAGCAGAGATCGTCCCGGTAGAAATTCAGGGACGAAAGGGGCAAGCCACGCTATTCGATAGTGATGAGACTTTTCGGCGAGATACTTCACTTGAGGCGCTCGGCAAATTGAAACCCGCCTTCCAAAAAGATGGAAAAGTGACTGCGGGAAACGCGCCCGGATTAAATGATGGTGCCGCAGCAGTCGTGGTCGCCAGCCGGGGTATCGCTCATTCCCTGGGATTGAGACCTCTGGCGCGAGTGATCGGCTACCACCAGGCAGCAGTTGAACCCAAGTATCTTTTCGATGCTCCAGCCCATGCGGTTCCACAATTGCTGGAAAAAATTGGATGGCGGTTAGCGGAGGTCGACCTAATCGAGCTTAATGAGGCTTTCGCGGCCCAGATATTAGCCAATGGGAAAGCATTGGCAGATCAGGGCTGGGATTGGAGCAAGGTTAACATAAATGGAGGCGGCATCGCATTGGGGCACCCGATCGGAGCCAGCGGTGCCCGTGTGTTGGTCACGTTAATCCATGCTCTTCAGGACCGGGGTTTGCAGCGCGGTATTGCCAGTCTTTGTCTGGGTGGGGCTGAAGCGGTGGCAATGGCGGTTGAATTAGAACCGGGATGAGAGCACAAATCGGAATTTTCCGGGCTGGATTAAACACAGGAAGCCATCATGATTGGATGGCTTCCCGGCGCGCTGCGGATCCCTTATCCACGAAGGAGGAGGGATGCCGCAGCGCTAAGTTTGGTACTATCATACATCGGCATCACCTCCTTGTCAGTGGGATAGCAAGAAAGGGGTGGTTCTACCACCGTATGCGTTTTAAGTATCACATAGAACGAATTGAATGTCAATGGGATGCTTCCAGTCTGATTAATAACTGACAATTTTGCGAGGGTGCAGATGTATGTCATTTTTTAACTCGAATAACAAGAAGTGGGGACGCCAGTGGGTGGGGATTTTCGGAGGTGCTGCAATCGGCTGGGCGTTAACCATTGCATTTCCGGCTATCGAAACACGATATGGACTGCTGACTGTATTATTGTGGAGTGCCGCAATCGGAGGGGTTTTATCCAGCCTGGATGGATTCCAGCGAGCCGGGGCGGCGCTGACCCGCAGGGAAAATCGAGTGTTAAATTTACTGGTTGGGCTGGGAATACCTGTGCTGCTTTTATTAATTCTGTACCTGGTTTCACGGTAAGATTTAATTGATTTTTTGCATCCCTCGGGATATAATATGGTTGACAAATTAATAGGACCTTCGGGGCAGGGTGAGCGTATTTATCAAATTGGATAATGCTTGAACGCAACTCCCGACCGGTGGTAAAGCCCACGAGTAGGTTGCAGCTTCTCTGTTTAATCAGGGTGAACTGAGCTTGCATGATCCGGTGAAACTCCGGAGCCGACGGTACAGTCCGGATGAAAGAAGGTGATACTTGTCTCGCTGTAGTGGCGAGGCCGCCGTGTTGCATGCCCCGAAAACTGAAAGGTTTTCGGTTTTTTTGTTTTTGCCGGCTTGCAAACCAGGCATTATCTTTCCTGCCCCGTACTTAGACGGGGTTTTTCTTTCCCCTTTGAAAAATGGACCTGACCGCTACTCGCAAACTTGCAAACACATCTCGTCAAACGCTAAGAAGGCATGGTGCCTACCTGGTGCCAATCTCGGCTGGCGTCGCGATCCTTATCTGGTACCTGGTTGCACATTATGGTGGCTTCCCGGCATTTATTTTACCCTCACCCGTTGCGGTCTGGAATCGATTCATCAGTGCCCTTTTTGAAGGTCGCCTTGCTTACCATTTTACTGTAACCCTTGGAGAGGTGCTGGCTGGTTTGGCATTGGGCGTGACTGCGGCGACGGCTCTAGGTTATTTGCTGGCCAAGTCGGAGACTTTTGAGCGCTTGTTTGCACCTTATGTTGTTGCCAGCCAATCCATACCGGTCGTGGCTATTGCACCTTTGCTGGTGTTGTGGTTTGGTCCAGGCCTGATTTCTAAGGTGTTAATCTGTGCCCTGATCGTATTCTTTCCAGTGCTAATCAACACGATTGTTGGATTGAGATCCGTACCGGATGAGCTGCGAAACCTGATGCGATCGTTAAAAGCCAGTGGATGGCAGACCTTCAAATACCTGGAGGTGCCCTCTGCGCTGCCAGTATTCCTGGGTGGCGTGCGGATCGGGGCAACCCTGGCAGTGATCGGAGCCGTGGTTGGTGAGTTTGTAGGGGCAGACCGGGGGCTTGGATTTCTGATCAATATTGGGCGAGGGCAATACGATACAGCCCTGGTATTCGTGGCTATCTTTACCCTGGTTGCAATGGCAATGGCTTTGTATGGATTGGTGGTGCTGGTCGAATCGCGGCTGCTTTCCTGGCAGCAGCGGTCCAGCGATTTAAATTGAAAACCGCGGGAATTTCTGCTCATTGTTACCCATGGCTATTCCCTGAAAATTCTGATCTAAGGAGAGTTCCAAAATGAAATCCAGGCTTATGTTGCCTAGTCTGATCTTGCTTCTGATTTCGGCTTGCAGTGCCTTACCAGAACCTCCGCAGCCAACCTCGCCGCAGCTGGACAGGATTCGCTTGCCCATGGGATACATCCCAAATGTGCAGTATGCCCCATTTTACATGGCTGTTGAAAAGGGATATTTCAAAGAAAACGGGATCGAAATCGAGTTTGACTACAGCTTTGAGACGGATGGTGTGACTCTGGTGGGAGCTGAAGATTTACAATTTGCCCTTGTTTCCGGCGAGCAAGTACTGCTGGCACGTGCCCAGGGCCTTCCGGTGGTGTATGTTTACGGTTGGTGGCAGGATTACCCGGTGGGCACAGCTGCCAAAACAAAGAGTGGCATTCGTGAACCAGCTGACCTGGCTGGAAAAAGGATCGGGTTGCCTGGATTATTCGGCGCAAGCTATATTGGCTTACGTGCTCTCCTCAATGAAGCAGGTCTAGAAGAAGATGATGTGATCCTGGATTCGATCGGCTATAACCAGGTCGAAGCCCTGGCAGCAGACCAGGAAGATGCTGTGGTGATCTACGCGAACAATGAACCAATCCAATTAACAGCCCTTGGGTATGATATCGACGAGATCCTTGTGGCGGATTACCTGCAATTGGCCTCCAACGGGTTGATCACCAACGAGGCAACAATTGCCAACAACCCGGACCTGGTGAGCAGGATGACCCGGGCGATTTCACGAGGCCTGACGGATGTGCTGGATAATCCAGATTTGGCATTTGAAATCAGCAAAAAATATGTTGAAAATCTTGACCAGGCTGACCCGGTTATCCAGCGCAAGGTGCTTGATGCATCCATCGCTTTCTGGAAGGCAGCTCGATTGGGATATTCATCGCCTCAGGCTTGGGAGAATATGCAGGCGCTCCTGCTCGATATGGGGTTGATTAAAGAACCGCTGGATTTGGGACAGGCATACAGCAATGAATTTATCGATTAGGGAGAAATCATTGTTCGACGAAGCAACCAGCTCAAACGGGCGGGATGTGGAAGCCCTGGTGGTGCAGGAGGTTAGCCTGACATTCCCGGATGGTGAAAGAGGTTTGCAAGTTTTAAGCAATATCACCTTCTCCGTCGCGTCTGAAGAATTTGTTTGCATCCTGGGGCCCTCTGGCAGTGGTAAGAGTTCATTGCTGCGTATTCTTGGGGGATTGTTATCCCCAACCAAAGGGAATGTATCTTTTCCTGGAATAGGTTTGGAGGACTCAAGGCAGGCGATCGGTTTTGTCTTTCAGAAAGCAAACCTGATGCCGTGGCGAACGGTTCTCGAGAACATCACCCTGCCGTTAGAACTCCAGCATGTGAAACCGGACAAAGCCATGCAGCAAGCTCAGAACTTGATCAAGCTGGTCGGCTTGGAGGGATTCGAGGGTTCCCTGCCCAGAGACCTGTCGGGCGGCATGGAACAACGGGTGGCGATTGCGAGAGCATTGGTTTACGATCCATCCATCCTGCTGTTGGACGAACCATTCGGTGCTCTGGATGCGCTCACCCGTGAGCGCATGGGAGAGGAGTTGCTGCGTATCTGGCAAGCACGCAGGAAGACTGTGATCATGGTGACACATGCGATCACGGAGGCTGTTTTTCTAGCAGATCGGGTGTTGGTGTTAAGCCCGAGGCCGGGAGAAATCCGACTTGATTTACGGGTAAATTTGCCGCGACCGAGAGAAGAAGAGATGAAGTACACACCCCAATTTGGTGATTTAGCCAGGAGCTTAAGATCAGCAATCGGGTAAAGCGGATTTCAAATCCTTAATCATTGATGAGTAGGGGGAGGAAATATAGAAGGGTAAGATCAGGGCGTGGTAAGATTCCAATTCATCCATTTATTGAAAGTAGGAGAAAGCAGCTTGGGAAAGAAAATTGCACTGATTATTCTTTTAACAATTTCCATTTTTGCATTGTCAGTACAAGCCCAGGAGGCTGTCCGTTTCGATTCGCTGACCATCGATCTGTGGCCTGAATATGATCGACCGGATATGCTGGTGATCTATAAAGCTGAGCTCTCATCTGAAGTCTCACTGCCAGCAGAAGTCACTTTGCGGATCCCTGTTGAAGCTGGGAATCCAACAGTCGTAGCGGTCGGTCCAGACGCGAACTCTGTCGCAGACGCAGTATACGAAACTCAAGTGATGGGGGAATGGTTGGATGTTTCCTTTATCGCTACCACACCCGCGATCCAGTTCGAGTATTACGACCCCCGCATGATTCAAGACGGTTCCTTGCGGAGTTTTGATTTCACTTGGCCCGGCGATTATGGGATTGACAGCCTGACATTGCAGGCGCAGCAACCACTGGGTGCTTCGAATTTCAACCTTTCACCTCCAATGGGCAGGTTAATCCAGGACCAGGCTGGATTTAGCTACGACATCATTGAAGTGGGTGAGTTGGAGCAGGGGTCGACCTTTGACCTCAAAGTTCGTTATGAAAAAGAATCGGACGCATTGAGTGTGCAATCGCTGCAAATCCAGCCCAGTGCAACGATTGTACCCGGAAGCAGCAACCTTTTCAGCCTGGATCAACCCTGGGTCTGGTTGTTGATTGCCCTGGGTTTGATGTTGATTGGGGGAGGAGCATACTGGTACTGGCGCACGGGACACCAGGAAAGCCAACCGCAATCCCGTCGTCAGCGCCGGGTATCCGCAGCCAACCAGGCGGGTGTACAAGAAGGGAAGATTGTTTATTGTCACCAATGTGGGAAGCGCGCCAAGCCGGGTGATATTTTTTGCAGGACCTGCGGGACGCGTTTGAGAACTGAATGAACCTGGAAGGGCGGAGTTTGTTCTCCTTGACTATCTGTTGAGTAGCAGAGGAAATTGAAGAGCGTTAATATTTAGAATTAAGAAATTATCACTGAGATTTTAAATTCTTCGGATTGATTGAACAAACAAAATTACACCAGAAGAAACCACCGGGGAGGAGTTTACTGGATCACCTCAGGGCGGGTCAAACCGGTGATATCCGCACCAATATCCTGGAGACTGTCATACAAAACTTGCAGTATGTACTGCCCATTGTGGGCGTATGCTCCTGGATCTTTCAGAGTCCAGGTGTAATTGTAAGCTGCCCGCAGCAGGCGCGGCGTCCAGGAAGTGTATGCGTTGTCGCGATTGGATTCACCAGGATCAGCGACTCCGTTCTCATTGGTGTCAACGAACCAGTATGGATAAGCAGCCGCGTTGAAGGCGATCGGTGAATTGGTTACCTCAAGCGTGTACGCCTGGATTGCAGCGTAGAGCAACTCGTTAACGTTCATCACCTCAACCGCTATACCAGTAGAGATATCGCCATCACCATCGAAATCGAAATCGGTCATGCGGATATCATGTAATTCATCTTCACTGTTTACACCGTGGCAGGTATCGCACTCCTTGACCTGGACCTCGAGGTCATGAGTTCCGTGGCATTCGTTGCACGTCTGGTAACCAGGCACATGCAGGAAGCGGCTGTTGTAGGTCCGATTGTCGTATTCGTAAGCACCCTGGACCTCAGTACCCCATAACGTGGCACCGGCAGCGAAGTAGTGTGGGTTGGAGAAAGATAAACTTTCAGCGCTTTCATCTTCGTCAATGCCCGCCTGGGAGATGGCGGCGTCTAGGCTGGCCTTTGATTCAGGTCCCTGGTGGCAGTTGAGGCACAAATTGGCATCCGGGTTTTCAAATGTAACTCTTGCCCCGTTGGGGAAGGTCACTTGCTCGGAGACGTAGCGGGTGAAAGTCGACAGGTTATCATGGCAGGATGTGCAGTGTAAGCCGCTGGAGACTGGCTGAGGGTAGGCATCCCCCCCGGAGGTGATGGAAGTGGGCAAGCCCTCCGCAGAATGGCACTTGGAGCAGCTGGCTGGGACCTGCCTGGGGTCCTCCTCATCCCAGTGTCGCCAGGGTTCACCCGAGGCTGCAAAGTGACCTGCATCCTCGCGATGCAGAACGCTCATATCAATGGGCTTGCTGATCTGATCGTTCAAGTCGGCGATCGAGTCGTACAGCAGCTGGATGATGTACTTACCACCGTGGGCGAACCCCCCGCGATCTTTCTGGGAAACTTGGTAATTGTAAGCTGCCCGCACCAGGCGACCGGTCCAGGCCGAATATTCTTCGCCAGCCTCATCGAAGAAGTAGGGGTAGCTGGTAGCGTTGTATACGAACGGAATGCCGGCTACTTCCCCGGCATAGGCTTGCATATTCGCGTAAAGCAGTTCTTGCAGGCCGGCGATCTCGTCCTGGATCGATTCTTCGAGGTTTCCATCGCCATCATAGTCGTTCAGTGAGCCGGTGAAACGGATCGCCCTCACATCTTCCACGCTGGCAGCGCCTGCGTGGCACGCTGCGCATTCCTCGAACTTGAGAGCCAGGGTGTGCATATCGTGGCAGCTAGTGCAGGATTGGTAGCCTTCTACGTGGTCGAAGCGCGGATCGTATTCCAGACCATCGTACTCATAGCCACCCATCACCTCGGTGCCGTAATGTATGACTGCAGCATCATTGTGGATGTCGAGGAATGCCAGGTCTTCACTGACCGTATCCAAATCATCACCGACTGCTTCAAGGATGGTTGCATCCACCGAGATTTTGGAAGTAAGACCCTGGTGACAATCCAGGCAGACCGCCTGCTCGCCCAAACCTGTTATTTCCAAGCCAGAGGGGAACACCACGCTGTTGTGCTGGCGGGTTGCCTCGTTGTGACAGGCAATGCATTCGATGGTGGTGCCTGTAGGTGCAGCTGCATCCACAACACCGAAGGCACTGCCATCAGAACCCATGAAATCGATATATCCTGGGGTACTGTGGCATTTGGCACAAATTTCCGGTACCTGGGGAGGATCTTCTTGGTCCCAGTGACGGAAAGCCTCCCCTTCGGAGTTATTGTGTTGGGATGTGATCCATTCCACCTCAAATGGAACGGTGACCAACTGTGGAGCAAGGCAGGGAGGACATTCAGAACAGCTCGCCTCTGGGCAGTCGGGGCAGGGTTCGAGCACTGGACAAGGCGTGGCTTCTATGGTTGGGCTGGTATCAGTACAACCAGCGAATGCCAAGGCTAACACCAGAATAGTGAACCCCAGCATTAGTGGTCTATTTTTCACGGCACGCTCTTTGAGTTGATGAAGTTTCTTTTCCTGAGCATAATATTAACAGAAAAAAACTGCTGTGCAAGCTCCAGGGTGGGAACCGGCACAGCAGTTCAGGACTTTTTCGTAGTTAGTCAAGCAACACGAATCATCCGTTTCTATTACTGCCCTAGGGCGGCAAGTGAGGCTTCGAGTAAATCCTTGGTGTAAGTCGGGTTGTGGACGCCCAGGCTCTTGTCCTCCATGCTGATAAAGATCCAGTTCCAGAGCGCTGAAGCTTCAGCCGCGGGATAGGAACCTACTACCATCGTGCCTTCAGCATCGAGCAATCCCTTGGCCGTTAGCGCAGCTTGAAGTTCGTCCAGCGATGCCTGAACTTCAGTCTGCACGCCATTGATATCGAAGTCTTCGGCACCAGAATGGCATCCCTGGCAAGCGGCGACATCTGGCTCAAAGGTGTGGTTGGCACCCTCACCCAGGTGGCAGGTCACGCAGGTGTTTTCTACCATGGTGGCATGCGAGCTGGGATTACCTTCGATATCACCAGCACCAGCAACGCCCATCAGCATAGCACTTTGTGGACCGTGGTGGGGTCCCCAGTGGGTGCTGTCTACTTCAATATTGCCATCGGCATCGGCTTCACCGATACCCCTACGCGGCTGGTGGCAGTTGGCACACAGGTTGCCTTCGCCGCCATCAAAGGTCACACCTTCGAAAGCGTAGAGCGGTACGGCATCAGTGGTCTCAAGAGCCCAGTCCTCGCCGGTGTAGGTGGCGTGGATCTGGTGGCAGGCGCGGCAATCCTGGCGGGTTGGGTTTGGATCTCCTTCTTCAACCATATCTGGGGTCAACCCCGCAGCAACCATGGCGCTGAAACCGCCACCCGAGTGACAGCCTGCGCAGTCGGCGCTGGTTCCGCGCACGAAAGCCTCGCCGGTTCCATGCAGCGATTCGCCCCAGGCAGTTTCCTTCCCGGTCAGCAATGTGCCCTCGACGTGGCACTCGGTGCAGGATAGATCAGTCATCTCAGCAGCTGCACCGGCTTCACCTTGCGGTCCAGCGGGTCCGGCAGGTCCAGCGGGTCCGGCAGGTCCAGCGGGTCCGGCAGGTCCGGCTGGTCCTTCGGGTCCTTGCGGGCCTTCCGCACCAGCACAGGCTGCTAAGACGAGCACAACCAGCAACAGGAGCCCTACTAATAGATGTTTATGTTTCATTGCATTCTCCTTGAGTGTATCCGGATACACTAAAATACGTACAAAAAAATGTGGGCGATCATTCTTCTTATCTTTGCAGGCAACCTCCTTTCATATCTTGCGTATATAATGAATGTTCCCGGCTCAGATTCTCTGCAACCAGGCTCATATTGGGTAATATTGCATATGATTTATACCCCAATTATGAGTAATTCATTAGTGGAATTTGTCACTTTTTCAGCTGTGACAAATGTATTGACCCACTCATCCCCTTTGAAAGGAGTGGGTCAATGATCACAATCTAAGAATAGGCGACCTTAATTATCCAAGGCTCCAGAATCGATCCAATCAATTACGACTTGAATTTCATCGATAGGTAATAATCCACCAGGGGGCATGTAGCTTCCAATGGACTGTTGCCCGAGCATTTTTTGAACCAACAAACTGTTTTCCGCATCACTGGGTATAACCACCGGTGCGTTGTTCCCTGATTCCATCACAGAAGCGTAGCTGCTTGCATCCCAACCTCCAAAACTACCGTGGCAGCTGATACAGTGCGCTTCGAAGATCGGCATGACATCCGCAGAAAAGGATACTTCTGAAGGGGTCTGTTCGCTGGTTTGGGAGGAAGAAAAGGTGCGGATTAATTCCACCAGCTGCTGGATTTGTTCTGCACTCAGGACATCACCCCAACCGATCATAGCAGTTGCTTCGTGTCCTAAATTGATAGCATCAAAAAGCTGTGCGTCGGAGCGGGTGTCCTGGAATTGCTGATCCTGGAATGAGGGGCCGAGCCCACCTTCCCCATTAGGTCCGTGGCACTGGGCGCACAGCTGGCTGAAGATCTCCTTGGTGTCCAGGGATACTGTCTCGGTGCTGACCTCAACTTCAGGCGGCAGCTCCACGGGAGGATCCGCTTCCCAGGAACGCATGAAAGCTACGATGGCGTCTACCTGCTCATCGTCCAGTGGACCTCCAAAAGCGCTGCCGAAAGGTGACATGCCGTAATTGGGTTGGCCCTGGGAGATGATCGAGCGTAATGTGAAATCATCCCGGGTCTTGAGGTAATCCGCCGTGCTGATCGGAAAGATGATATCACCCGCCCGCGAGGGATTGGGGCCACCTTCACCGAACTCACCATGGCAGGGTGCGCAGTTCTGGCCGAAAAGTTCCTGGCCCACCTCGACAGAAGTACCCTCTGCTGCTGAAATCGTGAAAGTAACCAGGGCATCCAGCTGTTCCGGTGTCAGCACATCTCCCCAAACAGGCATCGTTTCATGACCACCACCTTCGGCGATGATCTGCCGGGCAGTTTCCACATCCGGAGCCGAGGGGATCCGCTCACCGTGGCAGGTGGCACAATTATCCTGGAAAAGCTGCTCCCCTTCCGGTGTATCACTGGGATCAACGACATAATTCGCCAGGGTTTCGAGTTCAGAATCGCTGAGCATTTCCCGCCAGGGGGGCATATCCAGGTGCATGCCGCCTTGGCTGATGGTTTCCAACAATTGTTCTTCATCCCCGGCAAATGCAACCGACTGGCCATGACAGGGTGAACAATTGGTGGCAAACAAGCGCTGACCATCTGGCGCGACCAAGAAATTCAGCAGCTTGGTTTGATCCTCTGAGCTCAAGGCCGTGTTCCAGTCAGGGATTTCTACGTCTGCGTGCGGGGTAAAATCTCTGCCTTGCTGGATGGCATCCTTCAGTGAAATTGGGTCGCTGGCTACCAGTTCGGCGACTTCATGACATTCACTGCAATTATCGGTGAAGAGCTGGCTTCCTCCGGGAGAAACGATAAAACCAGCCAGGGCATCGATCTCATCCGAGGTGAGATCTCCACTCCAGGCAGGCATTCCTTCATGCCCGCTTTGAGCAATGACCTCATGCAGGTTCACCCCGGCGGGTACTGAAATAGATGGGCCATGACAGGGAGCACAATTTTCTGTATACAAGGCTGCAACCTGATCACCCCCTACAATTTCCTGGGGTGGCGGAATCTCCCGGTTGGCTTGGATGGTGAGGAATAGTATGCCAACGACACTCAAAACGGTTGCCCCGAGGATCACAGGCCTGCGTAGATAATGCCGCTTGGGAGAGCGATCGATGAGCGGCAATGCAACGAGGAGGATGATCAGTACGCTCGGGATGATAAACACACCGATCACCTCAAGGGAACCCGGAAAATATTTCAAAAGCTGGAACAAGAACAGGAAATACCATTCAGGTCGCGGTGTGTAACTGGTGTCTGCTGGATCAGCACGCGGTTCTAAAGGTGCACCTACGAAATACGCCAGAGCGACCAGTGCTATAAATATCACCAGCGAGACAACAGCGTCTTTAAAGATGATGTCCGGAAAGAAAGGAACCCCTTTTTCTTTCTCTTTTTTATACTCTTCAAGGTACTCCTGGCGCTCTTTTTCGTTCATGGGTTACTCCTCCCTCTTTGGGACTGCACTGATGCCTAACCGGATGATCAAATACAGATGTGATCCAAGCAGCAGCAGCAGGATAGATGGCAGCACCCAGACATGGGTTCCGAAGAAGCGCGCTAACGTGACAGCAGACAATTCCTCCCCACCGCGCATAATACGCAACATGGGCTCACCGATCAGCGGTGCTACTCCCGCGATCCGAGTGCCGACAGTGGTGGCCCAAAAGGCTTTTTGATCCCAGGGTAAAAGATAGCCAGTGAAACCGAAAGCCATAACAACGAGCAGCAATCCGACTCCTGTAAACCAGGTTACTTCACGTGGAAATTTGTACGCCCCGTAAAGGATGACCCGCACCATGTGCAGGACAGTCAGCAAAACCATGGCACTGGCTCCCCAGTGATGGATTCCGCGGATGAACCAGCCTCCCGGTACCTGATTGGTGATAAATAGTACGCTGTCATAGGCATGATCCGGGGTCGGAACGTAATAAATCGTCAATAAGATGCCTGTGATACCCTGCATGAGGGCCACGAACAGCGTGGCGCTTCCCAGTGTGTAAAACCAATTAACTTTGGGTATTTTTCGCAAGAAAATTGCATCCCATACCTTCCGCCAGCCAATACGCTCATCCAGCCAATTACCTAAACCAACACTCATGTTAACCTCCCAGCAGGATATACAGTTGATCGTCTTCGATCTTCGTATCGTAGCGATCTAGAGGACGGGGTGGAGGACCAGATAATACCTGGCCGATCTTGTCATAAGCTGCATTATGGCAGGGACAGAAATACTCTTCCTGATCGGCGATCCAGCGCACCCGGCAACCGAGGTGGGTACAGATATTGGAAAGAGAGATAAAGTCACGCCCATTCTCAGTGAGCACGTAAACCGAAATCTCTTCCTCGGACATTATCCATCCAGTTTGACTTTCGACTGTGGTTTTAAAAAGTGTGGGGTTTCCAAGCTCGACCTTCGAGGTGGGTCCTAGCCTGACCCAATTCTCTGTGGTTTTGCGTTGTAGCGCAGGGCCGATGATATAGGCTACTGCGGGAATTGCCACGATAATGCCGATCAAACCTCCGATGGCAGCGGTTGCCATAGCCAAGAAGTTACGTCGGCTGAGTTGGTCTTTTTCTTCATCCATCTTGGTCTCCTTTGGCGATTACCAACTTGACGGACCATTATTTAGTTTTTTACTAACCGCCTTGATCCAGGGTGATCAGGCTAGATCTTTTCGATTGGTTTACTCCTGAGGTGCTCCTGCAAGGATCCACTCTTCAAGTAGATTCAATTCCTCCGGAGTCAATTGGGCGAAATGAGGCTGCTCACTGGTCTGGATGATCATAATGAGACTGTTGTCTGGATCGCCAGGGGTGACGACGGCACCACTTTCACTACCTTGCATGATACCAGTGTAGGTGGTCAAATCCAGGTCTTTTAAGTTGTTCGAAGTTCCGTGGCAGGCACCACACTTACTTACCAGCATGGGCCCAATCGTATTCTCATAGGTTGGTGCAACGCCTTCGGGTGGTGCAATGGGCGTCGGTTCAGCAGGTAATTGCTCCAGGAGCATCTGCCGTAAACCGGGAGCATCGAAACCTGCGTACTCCCATACATTTCCGTGGCAGGCACTGTTGGAACAAAAAGAGGTGTTGTCGATGCCCCCTGGGTTCTCCGTCGTATGACAGTTGCTGCAGGAGGGATCGAAAAGATCGTGGTGGAGCGTGATCCAGTTGGGATTTTTGTGTGAATCCGGTTCGGGTCCACGGCTGATCTCGATTTCGGATACGAAATCATCGGGACCTGCCACGACAGGAATGGAATGGCACAGGTTGCATTCTAGTCGGATGGCTTCCCCTTCGGTGTTCAAGTGCCGGCCATCATGACAGCGGAAGCACCCCGCAGAATCGTCATGCCCGATGTTGTTCGGATGCGTGGTCCAATCGGAATTCTGCTCCGGGTAGACACTCTGTGCATAGGCCTCTTGTAAGGCTGCAACGGCGGTGTCAATCTTGTCCACGTTTTCGGCGTAGAATTCGGGATAATACGTTTCATAAAAACTGGGAATGGCAGCGATGCCTGTTAAACCGGTTTCGGTCGTGTCGTAGACCTGGCTGTAGGTTTCGACAGCTACGCGGCGGATCTCCGGTATTTGTGGATCGATAATGCCGCGATTCATCAGCTCATCCACGGTTGCCTCGGGAGTCTTCACCAGGTGCGTGATGCGGTTGTGGCAGGTGATGCAGTCCATTTCCACCAGGTCAGCCTCGTTGACTTCGCCGGGTTCGAGGCCTGATTCAATATCGACATATTCCGTAATGCTGCCATCATCTTCATAAACCCGGACATAAGGTATCTCTTGTTCTTCGGGGTCCAGAGGCAGGTATTCGATCTTATTTTGAATGTGCCAGTGGATACCGCGCCCCAATCCCTCACGCTTGCTGCCGCCGCCGGTTTTCAGCACTAAATAGGTTGTGAGGGGTGTGTTGTCTTTATCAGGCGCAAACTGTTTGATTTCGCGCAAGCTGTCGTCAGAAAATTTTTCCGGGAGGTGGCATTTCTCGCAGGTTTCCCGCGCGGGCTGCAGCTGGTGAGCCCGGATCGGAAATTCGTAGCTGTGGAAGACGGTTGCCACTATGTGCCGCAGGTCGCCTGCTTTGCGCGTGACCTTTGTGGTGAGAAAACCCCTGCCGATATGGCAGTCAACACAATCGATGCGGGCGTGTGGGGATGTCAGGTAGCTGGTGAATTCCGGAGGCATCGTGTGGCAGGCCTTCCCACAGAATTCAGGAGAATTGGTATATTCCCAGCCCCAAACAGCGCCAGATAATACGATCAGGGTTAAAAATCCAAGTAATGCATACGGCAGGATGCGTACCCAGCGTGGCGAACCTTCCGGGGGAAAGAAGAAATTTCTTAAACCAACTCGTATTTTCAACCATAAATTGCGCATAAATTTACTCCACTCGGGAATATTTCAATAATTATAAATGAGAGTGAAACGGGTCGGAGGGGATCCGACCCGCATGTAAATCCATTGGGAATAAAATGTTTTGTTACCAATCATTCCTCCGGAGGTGTATGGTAATCCACCGCTTTTTCAATCAGCTCTTCATCAGTCTTCTCTGATGCCGTCACACCATGGCAGTGACGGCAGGCATAATTGAGGCCGATTTGAGGGAGAATTTGGCTGCCATCTTCGGTGAACTGTTCAATCTGGTTCGGGTTGATGCTCACCATGTGGGTGCGCATGTCACCGGTGAAGATCTCGGCGTCCCCTGCGGCAGATTTGATGAGCAGTGGCATATGGCACCCGCTACAATCCGTCGCAGCGGCATGGATCAACGAATCCTGGTACTGTGCTTGTGCCGGGTGGCAATCCCCACACTGGGTGTGTGTGTTGGGGATATCATCCTCCATGGTCAGCTGCACGACACCTTGATGTGGATTATGGCAGATCACACAGTCAATCAAAACGTGTTTGCCAGGAATCAAATCTTCTGCCTTGTCGTGATTTTGGATAAAACCATCACTGACCTCGATGGTTTGAAAATTACTTCGTTGATGGCATTGGGTGCACATTTCTGCATCCCGATCGATAACCATCTGAACAGCCTGTGGATTCTGGATGTGTAGCCCACCAGGGCCATGGCAGTTTTCGCACATGACGCCTGGTTCAGCCCAGGTGCCTACCAGGCCGGGCAGATCATCCTGGTTGCCGTTGGGGTTGTACCCGGTATTGTGGCAGGTCCCGCAATCGTAGGCGAGGTCCGCTTCCCCGGAATGGTAGCTGACCCACGTGGCATCCGTACCGACCGTGGCATTGGCAAAGTTATACTGGTTGCGGTATTGCTCGTTACCAGATGAATCGGGCTCGTCGGTGATGATGTAACCATCCTGGTCGATAAAGCGGGCTTTCCAGTTGTAGCCACCGATCGTGTAAGCGACATCCTCCCAGTTGTATCCCTCCGGCGGTTCACTCAGTTCGGTGAACGGATATTCAGGTGGTTGACCATCTACAACCGGGTTGAGTGCGTAAGCGTGACCGGACTGCATAAACACTTCGGCGATCTCCGCATGGCAACCGGCACAAACAGCGCTACCAACATACTCCGCACCAATTGCACCAGGTTCCCCAGCAGGCCCGGATGGACCAGCTGGGCCCTCCTCGCCTGTAGGTCCTTGGGGGCCCTCCGGGCCTGGCGGTCCAGCAGGCCCGGAGGGCCCTTCGGGGCCTTCAGGTCCTGCACAGGCTACTAGACCAGCAACGAGCACGAGCATGGCAGCAGAAAGGAGCAGATATTTCATCATCTTCATTGTCGTTCTCCTCGTTCGGGGAAAATGGTGGCCTTGCCTTAGGTCACCATTGTATCTCAGCCTTTAAAGATATACAGCTAATCACTCAAGATTGGGTAGGTTTACCCAGCAATTTTACCCCAACTATTAACCTTAAATGAGTGCATTTGTAACGCAAGGGATATGACAATTGTCATATCCCGGAAGTATATGCAACAGTCGGATTATTGTAAAATTGCTTCTAGTGAAAGCACACTGGTTACCTGCCAGGTTGCGAGGATCGCCTGACTGCTATGCAATGGGATATCGTAATTATCTTTTTCATTTATGGGCTGGCTTTTTTTACCATGGGAATTGCCCTGACCCTGGAGCGATCGCGCGCCCCAAGGCTGGCAGAGCGTCGGGTACTGCGCCCGCTGGCGATTTTTGGTTTGCTGCATGGTATGCACGAATGGATCGAGATCTTATTGTTGCAGGGTTTATGGTTGGGGGTTCCTTTCCCAGACTACATCAGTAATATACGCTATACGATGTTGATAATCTCGTTTATCCCCTTGATTTATTTTGGATTGCTGATGCTGTTTGATACGCAGCAGGCGAACAGTTTACCCCTGGTGATCCTGATCGCTATGCTGGGTTTCTATGCGCTCGTCGTGCTGGTTGTCCATCAGTTCAGACCTGATTTACAGTTGGCACCTGTTGATACCCTGGCAAGGTATTTGTTGGCGGTTCCTGGTGCCATCCTGGCTGGTCTTGGACTGCGCAAGCGCGCTGGGGAATTGAGGGCTGCAGGGCGAGCAGAAATTGCCCGGCGATTTCGATGGGCAGCCCTGGGATTTGGTTTATATGGTTTAACTCAACTATTCGTGAGCCCGATCGATCTCTTTCCAGCAGCTGTGATCAATTCGGCGGCATTTTTGAATTTATTAGGTTTTCCTGTGCAGCTGGTGAGGGCAACCGTAGCGCTCCTGGTGACCGTAAACCTGATCCAGGCTATTCAGGTGGTTGACAACGAGCGGGAAGAACAGCTGATGTCTGCACAGCAGGGCCGCCTGGAAGCTCTGGAGCAGGTAAGGAATGACCTCGAGGAGCGTGAAGCCTTGCGGCGTGAGCTGCTGCGCCATACCGTGATCGCCCAGGAAGATGAGCGTGGACGCATCGCCAGGGAGCTCCACGATGAGACTGCCCAATTCCTGACCGCACTGAGCCTGAACCTGGCAACATTAAAAAATTTAGTGCCAAGAGATCCAAAAACCCGCGATCTGATCGATGGTTTGCAGTCCCAAATACGCCTGATGACGCAGGGTATTTACCGGTTGGTACATGATCTCAGGCCTGCGCAGTTGGATGACCTGGGATTGGTACCGGCACTGCAATATCTTGCAGAAGAAGAAAAGAAACGTGCGGGATTGCAGGTCAATCTGAATTTCACTGGCGAACGTCAGCGGCTTGATCCATTGGTTGAAACAGTGTTATTCCGCGTCGCCCAGGAAGCATTGATCAATGTCATCCGTCACGCGCAATGCGAGCAAGCCAACATGGCATTAGCATTTGAGCCGGAGCAGGTTGTGTTGAAAATTTCAGATCAGGGGGTGGGGATCGATAAAATGCTGGCTGAATCACCGGAGCGTGGTTGGGGATTGGCAGGCATGCGTGAAAGGGTGGACTCAGTGGAGGGCGAGCTGCATATCAGCAGCCCTGCCAGCGGGGGTACGTTGGTTGAAGTATGTGTGCCAATACTTGAAACAAAAATTACGGCACAAGAGGAGACGATAGATGAATCCCATCCGCCTGATGTTAGTTGACGATCATGATATAGTACGCACTGGTCTGAAATCTTTCCTGGAAACCCAGGAAGGTATGCAAGTTGTAGCGGAGGCCAGCAGTGGCGAGCAGGCTATTATAAAAGCCCAGGAATCGCAACCGGATGTGATCGTGATGGATATCACTATGCCGGAAATGGATGGCCTGGAGGCAACCCGTCGACTAAAAGACCTGGATGGCGACTTTTACATATTAGCTTTAACCGTGCACGAGGACAAACAGTACATGTTTGAGATGCTCTCAGCAGGCGCTTCTGGATATATCACAAAGCAAGTCGCTGCTGAAGAACTTGTGACGGCAATTCGCTGCGTAGCCATGGGGAACGTGTATTTGCAGCCGGCCCTGGCAAGTTGGTTGCTGGAGGATTATCGACGGCTTTTAAACGAGACGCCGCTTGAATCCAAGCGCTTCGGAAAACAGGAAGATAGTGAAAAAGGTTTGGATGTGCTCAGCCGACGCGAGCTCGAAGTACTGGAAGCGGTAGCCGAGGGAAATACTAACAACCAGATCGGAGAACAACTGGGGATTAGTCCGAAAACCGTAGCCAGGCACCGTGAACGGATCATGCATAAATTAAATTTACATTCCTCTACAGAGTTGGTAAAATTTGCAATCCGGACAGGGCTTATTGACTTGAAATAAAAAAATTAATCTCACTCTCATACTTTATTGCCGATTATCTCAGGTTACGTTAATCAAATTATGACAAAATAAAGGGTCGAGAGTTGACGTGAAATTATCCTTGAGTGAGGTATTCAATGACAGATCAAGATATAGGTAGTTCCACCCCCAATCAGTCCAGCACAGGGGGGCGCGCTAAGTTCATCGTCGGTGGTCTTTTGATCGTCGCCGCGGTGGTCTATTTGATTGTTACATCAACACAGGCAAGCGCACAGTATTTTTTAACGGTTGACGAATTAACTGAAAAGGCAACGAGTGACGTTGGGCGCGAAGTGCGCATATCTGGCGCCGTGATCGGGGATACGATAGTCTACGAACCAGAAACGCTGACCCTGAAATTCGATGTTGCACATGTCCCTGGTGATAATAATGAAATCGAAGCACTGGGCGGCTTGGGGAAGGTGCTCCATGATGCAGTCAACGATCCTGATCGCACTCGTTTGCAGGTCGTTTATATCGGTCCCAAGCCTGATCTCCTGCGGCACGAAGCTCAAGCCATTATGACAGGAGAATTAGGAGAGGATGGTATCTTCTACGCTGACGAGCTGCTGCTTAAATGTCCCACCAAGTACGAAGAGGCTGTCCCTGAGCAGAGCGAAGGTTAGGGTGGCACGCTAGTAATTTACAAGATCTCTTATGCGTGAAACGTGGGTAAGCCTACGTTTCACGCATTGCATGTAACGTAGGTGGAGTACTTTATGATCGCTAATCTGGGTTATGGTGCGCTCGTTATTACATTACTGGTTTCAGTTTTTGGCACTGGCGCGGCTTATTATGGCGCGCGCAACAATAAGCATGCCTGGGTCGCCAGCGCGCGCAACGCGACTCTGCTGACTTTCCCACTAGTTACGATTTCAGCACTGAGTATTATTTACCTGCTGGTTACTAATGATTATCAGGTAGATTATGTGGCTAGTGTAACCAGCAACAGCATGCCATTCTACTTAAAGGTAACGGCGTTATGGGGCGGGCAGCCAGGTTCGCTGGTTTTCTGGTCCTGGTTGATGTCAGCTTTTGCCTCGGCGGTTACATTGCGCAAGTGGGAGCGAGATCAGGAGTTCCTGCCCTGGGTGGTGATCGTGACCCTGGTGACGCTGGGCTTTTTCCTGATCCTGAGCATCTTTTTTGAGAATCCGTTTACACGCCTGTGGCAAACAGCAGGCGGACAAATCACGTCGGCGATGCTGCAGCCGTCAGGTTCGATCCCTTATACGCCATTGGATGGTAGTGGTTTGAATCCCCTGCTGCGCCATCCAGGAATGATCATCCATCCCCCCATGTTGTACCTGGGGTTTGTTTCTTTCGTGATCCCTTATGCTTTCGCCATTGCTGCACTGATCACAGGGCGCACAGATGACCGCTGGATCCGCATTACCAGGCGTTGGACCCTGGTGGCCTGGTTGTTTTTGTCTCTGGGCTTGATCCTGGGTGGGCGCTGGGCTTATGACGTTTTGGGTTGGGGTGGTTATTGGGGCTGGGATCCGGTGGAGATCGCTGCTTTCATGCCCTGGCTGACTGGGACCGCATTTCTCCACTCTGTGATGACCCAGGAAAAGCGCGGCTTGTTGAAGCATTGGAATATGATCCTGATCATCCTGACCTACGAATTGGTAATCTTTGGCACCTTTCTGACCCGTTCAGGGGTCCTTTCTTCAGTGCATGCTTTTGCCCAAAGTGCAATTGGTCCATTTTTCTTTGCCTTCATGGGATTGACCTTTATCGTATCGCTCTCACTGCTGCTGAAGCGTTGGAACACCTTGAAAGCACAGACACAAATGAATTCTCTACTCTCAAGAGAAGCACTGTTCCTTCTAAATAACCTGCTCTTTATGGGTATCCTTGTAGTTTGCTTCTGGGGTGTGATCTTCCCGCTGATCTCAGAAATATTCACAGGCCAGAAAGTTACAGTCGGTCCCCCATTTTATGAACGGGCGACGGCACCCTTATTCGCAGGTTTGCTGCTCTTGATGGGGGTAGCACCCCTGGCAGCATGGCGTTATTCATCAGCCAAAACCCTCGGGCGGGCGATTTGGAAACCTTTCATTGCCTCGCTGCTGGTGGTTGCACTGGTTCTCATCGGAGGAATCCGCAATTGGGCCGCATTGCTGGGATTTTGGCTGAGTGCATTCGTGGCTGCAGTCACACTGTATGAATTCTGGCGGGGTGCGATGGCTCGCCGGCGCAGGTCAGGAGAGAGTTTCCCGCTCGCCCTGTGGCACCTTGCAGGACGCAATCGGCGCAGGTATGGCGGTTATATCATCCATCTGGGCGTGGTGCTGATGGCAATTGGCATCATCGGAATTGAGATATTCCAGACCGAAACCCAGGGGACCATCGCCCGGGGAGAGCAGCTCTCGCTTGGCGATTATACCGTTTCATTTGACTCGCTTGCGGTGTTTGATACCGCCGATGGGCGCAACGTAGCCCGGGCAGTGGTGAGCGTAGAACGTGACGGACAGTATCTTGGAGAGCTCTACCCTCGGCGGGATTATTATTATGAATCCCAGCAACCAATGACTATCCCGGGAGTGCGCAGCACATGGGAGGACGATTTCTATATCCTGCTAGTTGACTGGCAGCCGATCTCCTCCGCCGGGGCGACTTTTAAGATATATCACAACCCTCTGGTGAACTGGCTCTGGCTGGGTGGTTTTGTGTTCATTTTCGGCACCCTGGTAGCAGCCTGGCCCGATAAAGATCCCGAAAAACGAAGAGTTACAGCTCGCTCCGCGAGCCATGCAACTGCAAAGGCGTAATGTTTAAAATCCGTTCCTTACATTTATTTATCCTCATGGTTTTAGCGGCTGGTTTGTTTGCTGCAGTCGAGGTGACGGAGATCGTCCAGGCACAGGAACAGGGACCACAAGCACCAACGGATGACCAGGTCAATGCGGTTGCCAAACAGCTGTATTGCCCGGTGTGTGAAAATATCCCCCTGGATGTCTGCCCCACACAGGCCTGTTCCCAATGGCGTGAATTAATTCGTGAGAAGTTAGCTGCAGGCTGGACGGAAGATGAGATTAAGAATTACTTCGTTGCCCAGTATGGCGATCGGGTGCTGGCTACTCCCCCTGCTAGTGGCTTGAACTGGCTGGTTTACATTATCCCACCCCTAGCGATTATTGGTGGAATTTATATTCTGTACCGTGCGCTTCAGGCATGGAAGCGGCCCGCTGAAGATCAAGGTGGCGAAGAGCAGCCTCAGCCGGAGTTCGATGAAGATTATGTAGCTAGAATCGAAGACGAACTGCGCCAGCGGCAGCAAAAATCATAACGGTTGATATGTAATTGAGGTTATTTGATGTCAGATTTGCAGGAAAACCAACCAGACCAACAAAGCGAAGAATCCATTCCAGCCCAAAAGAAAGGCTTGGAAATCGGCGGCAAGAGCATCTCGTTTGGCGTATTGGCAGCCTGGATCGGTATTTTTGCGTTATTGGCACTGCTGGCATTCGGATTGCTGCGCAACCAGGAAGGACCGGTAACGGTTGGAGAAACAGTCCCTAACTTCACCTTGACGACATTCGATGGAGAACAGATCAGCCTAAGAGATCTAAAAGGAAAGGTAGTGGTATTGAATTTCTGGGCTTCCTGGTGCAAACCCTGCGAAGAGGAAGCAGCAGACCTGGAATCAGCCTGGCGCATTTACCAGCTGCGGGACGACGTGGTATTTCTGGGAGTGGATTATGTGGATACAGAACCAGAAGCCAAGTCTTATCTGGAGAAATTCGAAATTTCATACCCCAATGGTCCTGACCTGCGGACGAAGATCTCCCAGGCTTTCCGCATCCGTGGTGTCCCAGAGACCTATATTATTGGGAAGGATGGCAAGCTGGCTGCCTTCAAGATCTCACCCTTCCTTTCCCTGGCGGAAATTCAGAGTATGATCGACCCGCTGTTGGAGTCATAGTAGGGATATTCACAGGTATCGTGCCCGGGTAATGCTGGGATACGGAAGAGAATCATTAAAACATGGAAATTGGCTCATTTTTTCTCCTGCTAGCACTGCTGATACCGGTAACTTTATTCATCGCCCGGCCTCTGCTGGACAAGCAAGCGGAGGCCGTTACACCCGAAGAAGATTTGCAGGAGCATGAATATTCTGCACTGTTGGCAGAACGCGACCGGATCCTGAACGCGTTGGAAGAGTTGGATTTTGATAATGCTTTGGGGAAAATTCCGCAGGGAGATTATCAACCTACACGAGATCGTTTACTACTCCAGGGTGCAGAAGTATTAAGGCAGATCGACGCCATCGATCCAGAGAAAGCCGATGCAGATATGGAACAGCGCATCGAAGACGCCATTGCAGAGCGCAGGCTGGCAGCTGCCCAGGCTGATCAGCAGTTGCAGGTTGTGGTGGATGCAGATGACGAGGTGGAACTGCAGCTGGCAGCTCGCCGGCGAGCCAGGGAAGGAAAATCAGCCGGATTTTGCCCACAATGCGGTCGTCCAGTCCAGGTGACTGACCGGTTTTGCCCGAAGTGTGGCTATTCTCTGGCATAAATCAATATTGGTAAAAGTGTATCGCATGGATCTAAAATTTTCTGGAAGTTTCTTTCATCGCAAGCGGGCGATCAAATTCAGCGGGCTGGTGTTGCTTGTCTTGCTGTTTCTCTCCGCCTGTTCGTTTTCACTGGCAGAGGATATCACGCCGCCTCCCGGTGCCGAGATACCATTTGAGGAACCAACCCAGCCGCCATTAAGTGGGCCACTTTACCCGCTTGTCAAACCCAATCCGGCTGCAGCCAGTGCCACCTATGCGGAGAAATGCGCTCCCTGTCATGGCACGATGGGTCTTGGCGATGGATCTATGGCAGGTCAGCTTCCGGTACCAGCTCCAGCAATCGGCACCGACCAGGTCTCCCGCGAAGCTGCTCCCAGCGAATGGTATTCGATCATAACTCAGGGCAATCTGGAACGCCGCATGCCACCTTTCAACAGCCTCAGCGACCGGCAGCGCTGGGATGTGGTTGCTTATCTGTATTCATTGAGCACCACAGAGCAGATCATAAAAGAAGGCGAAAAACTGTACCAGGTAAATTGTGCTGGCTGCCATGGTTTAGCGGGAAATGGGAAAGGGCCTGATATAGGCGATCTTTCAATCGCACCAACCAATTTCACAGATCTTGAATTGATGGCAGGCCGATCTGACCAGCAGCTTTTCCAATCAATCAGCGAGGGCAAGGGTGCGGATATGCCGGGTTATGCTGAGCAGCTATCTCCACAAGAGATATGGGCTATTAGTGATTACCTCCGGTCGTTGACCTTTGCCTCCCAAACCACTGCCAATACCACCCTTGAAACCCCGGCACCTTCTATGAACGAGGCGCTCGTGACGGAAACAGTTTCACCTACACCAGAAAGTATATCTGGATTTGGGCGGGTCGAAGGTCAGGTAATGAGTGCTTCGGGGGGTGAAATCCCATCTGGATTGACAGTCACCTTATATGGATTCGATCAGATGCAGCAGGTCTACAGTGCAGAAACAGTAGTTGATGCTGAAGGGAGATATATTTTCGAAGAAGTACCTATGCCGGAAGGGCGCGCTTTTCTGACCAGCGTTGAAGTGGATGGAGTAGCCTACAGTTCTGATATCGCAGTGGCGGATGTAGATACCACTAGTTTGACCATGATGCTGCCATACTATGAAACCACCACAGATACCGCACAACTCACCGTTGACCGGCTGCACCTGCTGTTTGAATATATCGAACCTGATACGCTGCGAGTAGTCGAAATGTATATCATCTCCAATCTTGGCGAAAGCGTTGTCGTGGCCGCTGATGAGGGTCAGCCGGTGCTACTATATGATCTTCCAGAAGGAGCTGCCAACCTGCAATTCCAGGATGGGATGATAGGTGAGCGTTATGTCGAGATGGATGGAGGGTTTGGAGATTTAGCCGTAATCAGACCTGGCGCAAGCCAGCACCAGGTGATTTATTCTTACGATCTACCCTATAAAAGCGCCCTGGATTTCAAGCACGGGGTAAATTTACCGGTAGAGGCTGTGATCATTTTAATTCCCGAGGATGGGATCAGGCTCGATGGAGAGCAGCTCAATAACATGGGCAGTCGCGATGTACAGGGTATTCCCTATCTGATGTATTCCAGCGACTCTTTGGAAGCAGGCTCTGATTTACACATCGAGATTTCAGGCCGACCGAGCTCGGGTGGGCCATTGCTGTCGCTCGGATCTAACTCCAGTCTGACAGTTGGGCTGCTGGCTTTTGGTGTGGCATTAATCGTGGCCGGCGGGTGGTTGTTCCTGCGATCGCGGAATGGGAAGAAGAACCAGCATGAGGCGCAGGTTGATGATCACCTTCCAGCTCCGGGTGGGGATGAAGACGTGGATACACTCCTGGACACAATCCTGGCCCTTGATGACCGGTATAAAGCTGGTGAGATACCCAAAGAAGCTTATCTCAAGCGGCGGGAAGAGCTGAAAGCAAGCATCAAAGAATTGGTGAGAGAAAGGGAAGCGTGAGCCGGTCTGCTGCCGTCAACTTGATTCTCTGCTCACCGGACCGGCCGGACCAGGATCGCGCCACCAATGATTAAAGTCCAAAAATTAGTCAAACGCTTTGGGTTGAAAACTGTTTTGCGCGGCCTGGATTTCCAGGTAGAGCAGGGAGAATTCGTTGCTTTGTTGGGTCCGAATGGGGCTGGAAAAACGACTTTCCTGCGTATCTTAGCATCTCTCTCACGACCATCAATGGGAATTGTAAATATCGCCGGATATCGTCTTCCCGAGCAGGCAGCAGCTGTTCGCCGGAGATTGGGTGTTGTTTCACACCAATCCCTTCTGTACGGGGACCTGACTGCAGAAGAAAACCTCATGTTCTATGGGCGAATGTATGCTATCGCTGGTTTGCCGGAACGGGTCAGAGAGGTTCTAGAACTGGTTGGGCTCAGCACACGCAGGCGAGACCTGGTGCGTACTTTTTCGCGCGGTATGCAGCAGCGTCTGGCAATAGGACGTGCCGTGCTGCACGATCCGGATGTAATGCTGTTTGACGAGCCGCATACCGGTTTGGACCAGGATGCGAGTGCGATGCTGGACACGGTATTGAGGGAAGTGGCCGCGCGCGGCAGGACAGTGGTGATGACCTCCCATGACCTTGCGCGAGCAGCAGACCTGGCATCGCGCTTCGATGTGATCTCGCGCGGAGTGATCGGTGCCTCCGTGCGAAGCGACGAGATCGATTCGAATGACCTGTTAGCATTTTACCGGGGAGCGCTGCAAGAATCATGAGTGAAGCAAGGCCAGTCAAATCGCTCGCAAGGGAAAACTCTTCCAGCAAAATTGTGAATTTCATCCGCGCCATGGGGGCTGTGGTATGGAAAGACCTTTCTGCGGAGCTGCGCAGTCGGGAATTAATCTCAGCGATGCTGGTGTTTGCCTTGTTGGTGATTCTGATCTTTAATTTTGCACTCGATCTGGACCCCGCCACACGCAGAGAACCCACGATCACGGCCGGGGTATTGTGGGTGATCTTCGTCTTTGCTGGAACCCTAGGCCTGAACCGATCGATGGCGGTTGAAAAGGACCGCGGCTGCATGGATGGTTTGTTGTTAGCACCTGTTGACCGCAGTGCAATATACTTTGGAAAAGTGCTGGGCAACCTGTTGTTCATGATGATGGTGGAGATCATCGTGCTGCCGATCTACAGCCTGCTTTACAATGTCAGCCTGTTCAATCCGGGTCTTCTGCTTGTCATCTTGCTGGGTTCAATTGGCTATGTCGCGGTAGGAACGTTGCTGGCCGCTATGGCAGTCCAGGCGCGCACCCGCGATATTTTATTGCCGATCCTCTTATTCCCGGTGGTCCTGCCCGTTATCCTGGCTGCGGTAAAAGCCAGTACCGGTTTCCTGGATGGCAGTGAAATGGATCTGATCCGCCCCTGGTTGAATCTGCTGATCGTCTACGATATAATTTTCTCTGCGGTTGCGTTCATGGTGTTCGATTATGTTGTTGAGGAATAGCTCTCGGATCAGGTGCTCGAAAATATTCTAATTGGAGAAGTTGTATGAATCCTAAACCCCGTCTTCTGACCGTATTGGATATCGTTACTATTATCTTGCTCCTAATTGCAACTTACATGGTTTTCTTTTATGCACCACAGGAAGCAGTGATGGGTGATGTCCAACGAGTCTTCTACTTTCACGTGGCAGCTGGGTGGGTGGGTATGCTGGGTTTTATTGGTGCGGCGATCTCTGGCATCATTTACCTGATCAAGAAAGATCGCAAATGGGACATTGTCGGCTTGGCTGCAGTCGAGATCGGCATCGTTTTCATCTTCATTAATATCGTGACTGGCTCTATCTGGGCAAGACCGATCTGGAACACCTGGTGGACCTGGGACCCGAGGCTGACGACAGCCACGGTGATGCTGTTGATATATCTGGCTTACTTGATGCTCAGACAGGGGATCGAAGACCCGGATCGGCGGGCGCGGTTCGGCGCAGTATATGCGATCATCGGGTCCTTAAGTGTTCCCCTGACCTATTTCTCAGCGCGCATCTTCCGCACAATTCACCCGGTTGTGATCGGCAGCGGCGATCCAACTGCAACGGGCTCTTTCGATATGACTCCGATGATGACCCAAGCTTTTATGTTCAGCTTGTTTACTTTCACTTTCATATTTATCGATCTATTCTGGCATCGCATTCGCCTGGGTCAAGAAGCGGATCAGATTGAACAGCTGCGCTTGAAAACCATGGAATAAAAGGATAACCTGATGTTATTTTCAACTTTCTTACAGGAAGGCCCAGCAAATACGACCAGTTTTATGATCGCAGGCTATGCGGTTATTTTCGGGGTGATGCTGTTATATCTAATCAGTTTATTTGTTCGCCAGCGAAATTTACAGAAAGATCTGGAAGTACTCCAAGATATCCAGGATGAGCAGGAGTGAGGCAGGGTGAATCAAATCCACTGCCAGTGATTGGTAGCAAAATAATTACTGCGTGTGGTTCAGTGGAGCGGTTTTTAGATGAAACCCCCCACGCATTCCATGAAGGTAAATGGATTTTCTTCTGCACTTCGACCTGCCAGCGTGAATTTGTCCAGCATCCAAACAACTCATACCTGGTCGATCATCCCGTTACTGGGCAGGATTAGGGAGCGCACACCAAGCAATCAATTAAAAGAGATAATAGCTATAAGATGCCCGCGGAATTCAAGCTTCCGCAGGCATGTTTCGTTTAAAAGGTAGTTCTCGTTTAGGTCCGAAAATCTTCATAATTTCTACATAAATTTCTAACAGATCATTTACAGGTAAGGCTTATACTGAGTCAATGGCCCGAGGGTCAAAATGCCTGGGTTCTGTGATTCTACTTGTGAAATTTATTTCAGGAGCAACCTATGAAAACCATCAGTATCAATAAGAAGGATTCCGCAAACCAGTCTTGGAGGAATCTCCTGGGAAATAAGTTTTTGTGGATAACCTTGGGGGTTGTGGTTGTGGTCGTAATAGGTGGTTATTTTGTCTATGATTATTTCACCACGCAGGAGGCAGCTGTCGGAGAGACACCCCAAATCCAAACGGCGGTTTCGCGTACCGGCGATTTGACCGTATTTGCTACCGGTGCAGGTCAGGTCATCCCTGCTAGAGAAGTGAATCTTGGTTTTGATGAGGCGGGTACATTATCTGAGCTTCTGGTGAAGGTCGGAGATCAGGTGCAGACGGGTGATGTGATCGCTCGCCTGGAGACAACCCAATCTGAAGATGAGATTGCTTTGGCTTTGGCAGAAGCCAAGCTGAATGTTCTCACTTCACAGCAGGCATTGGATGATATTTACGATTCTATCCAGGTTGATACAGCACAAGCGCTGCTGGATGTCGAAGCCGCTCAAGATGCACTGGACGATTTGCAAAATGGTGATCTGCGGGAAGCCCAAGCCCTGCAGGCTGTTGCGGAAGCCGAAGAAGCAGTCAAGCAAGCTGAGCGGACATACAATGCCGTCCGCTCGACCGCGGACCAAACCACAATCGATGCAGCTTATGCGGAACTGGTTCTGGCGGAGAAGAGACTCAATGACCAGCAGGCAAAATTTGATGATTATGTCAACAAGCCAGATGAAGATTTAGGAAAAGCCAATGCGCAGCTTAAATTTTCAGCAGCTCAGTCAGCTTATGACACTGCTCTGCGCTACTATAACGCTGTCACCGGGACAGGCAGCCAGCTGGATCTTGAATCAAGCTCAGCAGACCTGGCAGCTGCCCAGGCAGCACTGGCAGAAGCCCAGCGGGATTATGATCGCATCAAAGATGGCCCCACACCCGGTGAAGTCGCTCTGGCTGAAGCAAACCTGGCGCTTGCAAGAGCAAAGTATGAGACCTTGAAAGGTGGTGTCGATCCAGCGGAGGTGGCTTTGGCTGAAGCCAACCTGGCCAATGCGCAAGCAAAGTATGATGTAGCCCAGGAGGATCAGGCGGTAATTGATTTAGTCGCTCCGATGGACGGAACGATCATGTCGATCGATGCCAGTGTCGGTGAAGCTGTTAGCGCGAATGCGATTATTACCATGGCTGATCTCCAGCACCCTGTCTTGGAGGTTTACCTGGACGAAGCCGATCTGGATAAAGTTGCTGTTGGCTTTGAAGCTGAGGTGGTATTTGATTCGCTGCCGGATGACATGTTTACCGGCCAGGTAACAGAAGTGAGCCCGAGCTTGCAGTCAGTTTCCAACGTCGATGCGGTCCTGGCGTGGGTGCAGCTGGACGTGGAATCCTTCTCCAAGCCGTGGTCCTTGCCGGTTGGTTCAAATGCCTCCGTCGATGTGATCGGCGGTAGGACGCAGAACGCTGTGTTGGTTCCAGTTGAAGCCGTGCGAGAAATTGCGCCGAATGAGTATGCAGTTTTCGTCATGGAAAATGGAGAACCAAGGCTGCGCGTTGTTACGGTTGGCTTGATGGATTACACCTCAGCAGAGATCTTGACCGGTTTGCAGGCGGGTGAAGTCGTGACGACCGGTGTGGTTGCGACCAATTAACCAGGTATTGAGGAGCTGTTAATCTGTGCGTAGAAATTGGATTGCCGGGATTGGCTTGGCCTTATTAGCTGTAGTTGGAGGCCTTCTATATTTGCTCTTTTTCTCTCCTTCTACCGGTTCGAATCAGGCACAACAGGCGGATGAGGTTGCTGTCCAGACTACAGTTGCCCGGTTGGGCGATTTGACCTTGATAGTCAGTGGATCAGGGGAATTGGTACCGGTTTCTGAGGTTGGTTTGGGTTTTCAGGAAAGGGGTCAGTTGCTGGAAATGAATGTACAGGTTGGTGACCAGGTCCAGAAAGGTGAGACCCTCGCCAGATTGAAAGTAGACCGGACGGAAGCAGATCGGGCAGCAGACATCGCCAGCGCGCAGCTGGCGGTCTTGACCGCCCGGGGGAATTTAGATCAAGCCCATCAAAACGCACAGCTGGCTTCAGCTCAGGCCTTGGTGGCATATGAAAATGCACAATTGGGAGTTGAAAAGCTGGGGGATCGTGATTTAGAAAAAGCAGTGGCCTTGCAATCCCTGGAGCAGGCACAAGAAGCTGTTAAAGAAGCTGAAATGAACCTGTATATCGCCAATTCGACACCTTCACAGCAGGCGATCGATACAGCTTATGCCAGCCTCTTGTTCAAAGAAAAAGAGCTTAAGGAAATTCAAGCTCGGATGGCCCAGGCCGAATACCAATTCAAAAGTGCTTCGAACCAGATGGACCGGGATAGGCTGGACCAGCAATTATTAAATCTGCGTGTGCAGCTGGCTAACCAGCAGGTAAAGGTTGAAAGCGCACGCTTTAAGTACGAAAGCATGGATCTTCCACCAGATGAAATTGATTTATCGGTCGCGGAAGCGAGGTTAACAACTGCAAAAGCACAGCTGGAGCAGGCGCAAAAAAATTGGCAAAAAGTTGAGGCGGGTCCGGCAGATGGTGATTTAGCCATGGCTGAAGCTCAACTTGCTGAAGCTCAATCTGAATGGGAACACTTGAAAAATGGACCTGATCCAGATCAGATTTCCCTATTAGATATCCAGCTGGAGAAGGCCGAGCTTACCCTGGCGATGTTGCAGGCTGAGAACCTGATTTTGGATTTGAATGCGCCAATGAATGGTATCGTGGTGTCGATCGATGCACAGGCGGGAGACCGGGTCGGGAATCAAACCGTTCTCACCCTGGCCGATGTCAGCCAGATGATGCTGGAGGTGTTCCTGGACGAAACCGATCTAGCTTCTGTCCACAAAGGTGACCGAGCTGAGATCACCTTTGATGCTTTTCCAGATTCAACTTTTTCTGGGGAGGTCGTTCAGCTGGATCCAGAACTGGTCAGAGCTGGTAATTCCCAGGCTGTCCGGGTTTTAGTTTTGATGGATTCTCAGCAAGGCAATCTGGATTACCTACCTCTTGGTCTCAACGCAGGAGTAGATATCATCTCAGGTGAAGCAACCAATGCGGTCCTGGTATCCCTCGATGCCCTGCATCAAGATGCGCAGGGCGGCTATATCGTGTATGTGGTTGATGGTGAGACCCTGGAGCTACGCCCGGTTCAGATAGGGCTAGCGGATGCAACGACTGCAGAAATCATATCCGGCGTGGAACCCGGCGAACAAGTGGCGATTGGAAACCTGGATTTCGATCAGGAGCAGGTAGATGAGCATTGAAACGATCATTGAGATTGTTGATCTTACCAAGATTTATGGAATGGGTGATTTGCAGGTGAGAGCCCTGGATGGAGTCAGCCTGACAATCCGTAAAGGTGAGTTCGTGGCGATCATGGGACCTTCCGGGTCAGGGAAAAGCACACTGATGAATATCCTGGGCTGTCTGGATCGCCCAACCTCTGGGCAGTATTTTCTGGCGGGAGAAGACGTCAGCGACCTGGATAAGACTCAACTGGCTATCATTCGCAACCAGCATATAGGTTTCATCTTTCAGTCCTATAATTTACTCCCCCAAACGACTGCGCTCGAGAATGTTGTTCTGCCCCTGCTTTATAGCCGCAACGGTAAATTGAGTGATGCGGAACAAGCGGAGAAAGCGATGGCCGCGCTGGAGGCAGTCGGTCTTGCGGACCGGATCGACCACAAACCGCAGGAGTTATCTGGTGGTCAGATGCAGCGGGTGGCGATTGCCAGAGCGCTGGTAAATGATCCAGTACTGATCCTGGCTGATGAGCCTACCGGAAACCTGGATACTCGATCTGGTGAAGAGATCATGAATTTATTGTCTGAATTGCATGCTCAGGGGAGCACGATCGTCATGATAACGCATGATGAAGCAATCGCGACTTCTGCCGAACGTATCATCCACTTGCTGGACGGGAAGATTGAGACTGATGTATTGAATGGAAATAAATTAACCGGGAAAGTAGCAAAGGAAGTGAATCATGCGGTTAAGTAAAGTTCTGAAAATCGCTTCAAGAGGCCTGACTAAGAACAAGCTGCGTTCCCTCCTGACGATGCTGGGGGTGATTATTGGTGTGGCGGCAGTAATTATGATGATTTCAATCAGTTCCGGTACGGAAGCCACGATTGAGGAGCAGATCACTGGGTTGGGCACCAATCTGGTATTTGTCCAATCCAGCTTTACTCGTGGTGGATTCGGCAGAGAGGGAGGCGGTCCCTCCGGTGGTCTAACGTATGATGATGCCTTCGCCATTGGCGACGAGATCAGTGGGGTCACTGCCGTCGTTGTGGAACAACCCAGCATGGAAACGGTCAAGTTTGGTGATACCAGTTTGGACGAAGTCTCCATCCTGGGCACCACTGTGGATTTTCCTGAAGTGCGTGACATGACGATAGAATCTGGACGCTACTTCAACCAGACAGATATCGATCGCACCCAGAAGGTTGCCGTGCTGGGATCGACCCTGGCAGAAGAATTATTTGGAGATGAACCGCCTATAGGCCAGCTGGTAACGGTTGGGAATACAAAATTAACGGTGGTGGGTGTATTCTCAGAGAAAGGTGTAGTTGGAAACAGTGATTATGACTCACGCATCTACGTTCCCATTACAGTGGTGTTCCAAAAATTTACTCCCTCCATGTTTGCCCGGGTGATCGGTGACCGGGTGGGGATCATCTATGTGGAAGTAGATTCGGATGTGCCTATTGATGACATCATCTTGCAGATCGAGCTGTTGCTGGCAAAAAGGCATGATGTCAGTCTGGAGGAACCAGATTTCGTAATCCAAACCCAGCAAGATATCATCCAAACCCAGGAAGCAGCTACTGCTGCCTTTCGCAGCCTACTGACCTGGGTGGCAGCTGTATCGCTGCTGGTGGGTGGGATCGGCATCATGAATATCATGCTGGTCAGTGTCACAGAAAGGACGCGAGAAATCGGTATTCGCCAATCCGTGGGCGCCAGCCCGAATGACATTCGCTTTCAGTTTTTGACAGAAGCCATGCTGTTGAGTTTGATGGGCGGGTTGATCGGTGTGGTGGCCGGAATCGGCGGTGCCTATCTGTTTGGAGAGCTGGGTGATATGAGAACGGTGATCGTTCCCGGCGCGATCCTGCTGGCTTTCAGTTCTGCAGCGATTGTAGGTATTTTCTTTGGCTTTTACCCTGCGAATAAAGCCTCGCAGCTGGATCCGATCGAGGCTTTGCGACATGAATAAAGGTATTACAGAATCACTTAATTATAAATAACGAATCCTGCACTTTGATTGGATTCTGTGCAGGATTTATAAGGATTGTGGAGGTTTAATATGAAAATAAGATTTCTGTTATTAATGAGCGCTTTTATAGTTTTAGCCATGATTTTGGGTGCCTGTGGGGGTAGTGCGGGTGGAACCGCCAGCGACACCGGATCGAACGATGCTTCAGCCCAAGGGATTTCAGGAAATGGCACCCCCTCAGGGGCGGGATCACAACCAGCTGTTGGTGAGGGTTTTCAAGGTGAAATGCCGATCTCTGCCCGGCTGGGTTTTGGCACATTGCTGCTCGAAAATACTGAATACGCTGTAGACCCAGCCCAGGCTGCTGAGCTGCTCCCACTCTGGAAAGCGGCAAAATCCCTTAGCGAGAGCGATACAGTAGCAGAAGCAGAAATGGATGCAATCTTCAACCAGATCCAGGATACGATGACTCCTGAACAGCTCTCTGCGATTTCTGAGATGGAGTTTACTGGAGAGGAAATGGTGCAGCTGATGGAAGACTTGGGGATATCCTATGGATTTGGTGGTACAGGATTTGAGAACCTGACACCTGAAATGCAGGCAACAGCCGAGGCTGCCCGAGCAAGCGGAGAAGGTTTTCCAGCAGGTGGATTTCCGGGAGGCGGGTTCCCCGGTGGAGGACAGGGACCTGGAGGTGGACAGGGACCCGGTGGGGGTTTGGGACCAGGTGGTGGGGCGAGATTTGATCCTGGAAACCTTACCGCAGAGCAGCAGGCCACAATGGAAGCAAGGCAGGCCGAAAGAGGCGGTGTAGTAAACAGGATGTCATTAATATTTGTGGATCCTTTAATTGAATTATTGGAAGAACGGTCTGCGGAGTAAAATCCCATCTGGATTGCACCTCTTTAAATTGGTTGGTGAGGTATGGCAAAAAGCATTTTGGTGGTTGATGATGAGAAGCGTATCCTTTCCCTGCTGAAAGCATATCTGGAGCAGCAGGGGTTCTCTGTTGTAACCGCTGCAAATGGTCAGGATGCCCTTTATCTCGCCAGGCAGCAGAAACCTGATTTGATCATCCTCGACGTGTTGATGCCCGAGATGGATGGCTATGAATTTATGCGCCAGCACCGCAAGGAACGTGAAACACCGATCATCCTTCTAACTGCCAAGGTGGAAGAAGATGACAAAGTGATTGGCCTGGAATTAGGCGCCGATGATTACATCACCAAACCCTTCAGCCCAAGGGAACTGACCTCGCGTGTCAGGGCTGTGCTGCGCCGGACAGGGCAAGGCCTGCCTCAAATCGATATCCTGCGCCAGGGAGGGGTGACCTTGGATCGGAATAATCATCTGGTAAAGGTAGATGAGGAAGTCGTAGATTTGACCCCATCGGAATTTGATTTATTGGCAGCCCTGATGGCAGCGCCGGGTCGTACGTTTACCCGTCTGGAACTGCTCGATCAGATCCAGGACACTGCCTTTGCTGGTTACGCCCGCACGATCGATGTTCATATCAAGAATCTGCGCGCAAAAATAGAAATGGACCCACGCCAGCCGCGCTACATTGAGACTGTGTATGGGCTTGGATATCGATGGACAGCGAGGTAATCTGATGCGTTCCCTGGCCGTCAAATTGGTGCTTGGGTTTACTCTGGTCAGCCTGGTTGGTATTGGCCTGGTGGCATTAATGACCGCCCGGCTTACCGGGAATCAATTTCGGGAATTAATTACTGATCAGGTTCGTGAAGCTTTGTTTGCTGATTTGGTGGATTTTTACCGCCAGAATGGAACCTGGCAGGGTGTTGAAAGACTTGCCGCCAATCCTGATTTCAGCCAGCGATATGATTGGGGATTCGTGGTCGTCGATACACAGGGAGTGGTGATACTATCTAGTTCTGTTGTTGATCAATATCCCAGGATTTTTGAACGGAATTTGCAGGTTGGAGAAGGGATTCCAATTCAGGTTGACGGCAATCGGGTAGGGATGTATTTCAATTTGGACCTAAGGGATGGGAGGCACCCACCTTTACCACCACAAATAACCCGCTTGTACAGTACATTGGTCTATGCTTCTGTAGGAGCTGTGTTAGTGTCGGTTTTTCTGGGTGTGATTTTAGCCAGGTCGTTAACTCGCACTTTGAGAGAACTGACCACTGCAACACAAAAAGTTGCCAGGGGCGATCTTGAACAGCAGGTACCGATTCGTTCGAATGATGAATTGGGGGAATTAGCGACATCATTCAACCAGATGAGCGCGGATTTAGCCAGGTCGCGCGATTTGCGGCGCCAGATGACAGCAGATATCGCTCACGAATTGCGCACCCCGCTTACAGTCGTACTGGGACATACTGAGGCGCTCAGCGATGGTGAGCTGCCGCCGGATCCAGAGACCTTCGATATTATCTACGATGAGACGAAACGATTAAACCGCCTGGTAGAAGACCTGCGTACACTTTCCCTATCAGATGCTGGCGAGCTGCAGCTCAATTTCGAATTGATATCCCCGCATGAATTGATTCAGCGTTCTGCCCTGGCACGTAAACAGGAAGCTCATGCGAAGCAAATCCAATTGCAGATCGATGCGGCTCAAGATTTACCAGAAATCAAGGTTGATCCCGACCGGATGACTCAGGTCCTGGTTAACCTGCTGGATAATGCCCTGCGCTATACCCCTGGCGGTGGTTTGATCAGCCTATCTGCGCAGGCATTCGCGGATCGGGTGAAAATTTCTGTAAAGGACACCGGTCCCGGGATCCCAGAAGAAGACCTGGAGCATCTATTTGAACGCTTCTACCGCGGGGACAAATCCCGCCAGCGGGAGTCCGGGGGTTCAGGGTTGGGTCTTGCCATCGCCAAATCCCTGGTTGAGATCCAGGGAGGACAGATCGAAGCAACCAGCATACTTGGAGAGGGGGCGACTTTTATCATTGATCTGCCTGCACAAGCAGGATAAGCCTTCATCTTTTAACGAACACAAATTTCCTCTCAAGGAATCTGAGGATAATTGCTTGGTTTATGCCCGCGGGGTGATTAATCGATATCAGGGGTAACCTTTGGTGTGGGTGCAGGTATCTCTTCGATCAGTCCATCCGAGGGAGGTCCTTCATTGGGAATTTTGAACTTGAACCAGGTCGGTATAACGCTGATTAGGGCCAGGAGAGCGGTGATGATGAAGGGCAACCTTGGATTGAAGCGTTCCCATAACTGTGCTCCGATATATGGGGCTGGCAGCGAGATTAAACCCTGGCTGCTGTAGAACATTCCGGTGAAAATACCCAGGTTTTTCCGGGGCACCACTTTGGATAATAGGGATTGGTAAGCAGGGCTCAGCAATCCCACGCTGATCCCGAAAACTACCCAGGTGATGGCGAATCCAATAAAATCACTGGCTTGCAGAAAAATCAGGTATGCGAAGAAAATCATCAGGAAACCCACCGAGATGGGTACGCGCTCACCATATCGATCCGAAATGCGCCCCGACAAGATCGGCGTGAACATCATAGCGATCGAGAAGATCGAACCCAGGAAGCCGATCTGAACGAGCGAGATGCCAGCAATTTGTTCGAGATAGAGCGGCTCCAGCTCACCGGAGAGGCGGAAAGCAATATCTCGCACCCCGTCTGTGATGAAAATCCAGGTTATAACACCACCCCCAAGGATCATGCCAATCATCAGGGTCAGGCTGCTTTTAAAAGATTTTACGGTCAGCTTCTGCGGGGAAGATTCATCAGGTGAGCGCATGGTCGTTGCCATCCAGATTCTCAGTCCAGCTGCGAATGTATAGCAGATCGTCGCAGCTAAAAGCATAACCTTAAAACCATAAAGACCTGCCAGAAATCCTCCAAGCGGGGGTCCCAGGACACCGGTGATTTGGTAGATG
This sequence comes from Anaerolineales bacterium, assembly GCA_046260155.1. Taxonomy (GTDB): domain Bacteria; phylum Chloroflexota; class Anaerolineae; order Anaerolineales; family UBA4823; genus PFL25. Next base: position 52,836 of record JBJYXV010000074.1, on the reverse strand, counting down.
GTTTCGGTTATCCCGTAAACCTGGCCGCGCGTCTCGTGTGTAGAATTTTCAGCAATGAAAGCTCCAAAGCTGGGACCCACAAGCGCGTACGGGATTTGCGAGACAGCAATTGCTAACAGCATCATTTCCCAGGAAGTCGCCAGCAGCATAAAAATGAAACCGAGCACCCCACCGACACTACCAATCGCGATGGCTCTTAAGCGACCAATCGAATCAGATATCCAACCTCCAAAGATTTGTAAAATCAGGATCACGATCGAAGAGAGCGTGAAAACCAGACCGACCTGGGATATGCTGGCACCCAATTCGGTGAGATAAATCGGCAGCATAAGGGTATACATCGATCCGGCAATGTTCGCCAGCACCATGGCGAACATGAACCAGCGCATCAAGGGCGTCAGCAGGGTTTTAATATCTGGCATTCAGGGTGAGAAGTTTGAAAGATTATCCAGGTGAGCTGAGTAAGCCCTCCAAGACTGCTCGCGAGGAAGTTTCAACCTTAGCGTGCAGGCTGGTTCCATGCGCATCCATTGTGACCACAACCGGGAAATCCCTGACACGAATGACCCAAAGTGCTTCTGGTACCCCAAACTCAAATTTATAGACAGTGAGTACCTCTTCTACTGATTGGGCGATCAGGGATGCCGCGCCGCCTACGGCGTGAAAATAAACCCCGGGGACTTCCTGGCAGGCAGCAAGTGTTCTGGGTCCCATACCGCCTTTCCCGATCACACCTTTAAGGTTGAAATGATGCATCACATCGCCTTGGTAAGGTTCTTCGCGAGTACTGGTTGTGGGTCCCGCGGCGACGAACTTGTACTCTTTAGTTTCAAGCCCTGCAACGACTGGCCCACAGTGATAAATCACCCCACCTTGCAAAATGGGTTTTAGTGCTTCGTAAACTTGGATGTCATCCGTTGTTGGAGATTTTGTCTGCTTAATGAAAGTTTCCACCATCCACTTATGGGCTGCATCTCTTCCTGTAACCATGACGCCGGAAAGCAGAACCGGGTCGCCGACCTTTAGGCCGCGAATGGTCTCATCTTCGATAGGAATATTCACTTTCTGCATCTTGTCCTCCGGCTCACTGGTACTTAATCTGATCGTCGTTTACAATCATCCGCCGTCGTCGGTAAGCCCAGCACATATAAGAGACCGAGACGAAATAGCTGGCAGGCAGGCGGTGGGTGGTTGTTATCTTGGTCCCCAAAACGGTGGTTTGGCCACCAAACCCCATGGGACCGATGCCTAACTGGTTGGACTCCTCGGTGAGCCGCTTTTCCAGGCTCGCCAACTCTGGATTTGAATTTGTATCATCCAACTGGCGCAACAGGGTTTCTTTTGAAGCCGCGTAAGAAGAACCGCGATCCCCCCCGATGGCAATCCCCAAAATACCTGGTGCGCAGCCTTTGCCCTGCGCTTTTTGAACTGCATCCAACGCGACTTTGCGTACACCAGCCAGATCCCGCCCGGCTCCCAAAGCGCTGTTGGGAAGCGAATATTGGGCGCCTACATTTTCACAGCCACCACCTTTGAGCATCAGGTCGATCTGCAGTTCGTCCCCCTCGATTTCTTCGAAGTGAATCGTAGGGAAATGATCGTCTCCGATGTTGTTGCCAGTATTTACCCCACTCAGGGAATCTACTGCATTGGGGCGTAAATATGCAAGCCGGGTTGCTTCTGCAACCGCCTGCTGGATCTGTTTCCGCAATTGGCGGGTGCTCCAGCCCTCTGGATATCGGACGAAGAAGAGCGGTGTCCCGGTGTCCTGGCAAATCGGTGTGGAGTTCTGGCGTGCCATTTCCACATTTGTTAATATCGTCTCCAGGGCTCCTCTGGCAGCTGAGCCCCCTTCTTCCTGTTCGACTGCATCCCGCAGACCCGCCTCGACGTCAGGCGGTAAATCTGTGGCGGTAAGGCGGATTAATTCTAGGATGGGATTAGTGAGATCTTGCATGGCTTGCCTCCAGGGGAAGATGTACGTTTCTCTTTGGATCTCAAGTGGAATTCTTCATCAACACCTATTTTACACTGCTATTTTTGTACTGGCGATAGTCAGGGTCCGGGTTTGCTGGGTCGAATGAACAAATCTGGAAACGAATACTCCCGTGACAAGAAGCACTGTGAAGAAATCAAAATACAGATTTGTTCCGCCAAGGAGAAAGGTATAATACTTGTCGATTATGGATGACAAAACGCTCCAGACGCTGGAATATCCAAAAATCTTGCAACGGATTGCAGAACACACAGCCTTTCAACCTTCGGCTGATAAAGCGAGATCCTTGCGACCCACTGCCGATCTGTTTGAAGCACAGAACCTGCAGGCAGAGACACGAGAAGCTTTCAACTTGCTGATCACCAATCCAGATTTCACCATTGGGGGAGCGCGTGATTGTCGTGAGCAAATCGACTTGGCTAGCCATGCGGGTGTGTTGACCCCGGTCGACTTCCTGGATATAAAATCGACATTAATCGCAGGCAGAACGTTGATCCGCAAGATTGAACGGTTTGGGGACGCTTATCCTCGTTTGGCTGGGATTACAGCTCAAATGCCGCTCCCTGTGGGGTTGATCGATGCGATATCTCATACCATATCTGACCGGGGAGAAATACTCGATTCAGCATCAGCAAAGCTGGCCATCATTCGCCGCGACCTGCGCGTGGTGCACGAACGCCTGCTGACGAAAATGCAGCGCATGGTTAGCGATTCATCAATCGCACAATACCTCCAGGAATCCCTGGTCACTCAACGCGATGGTCGTTATGTGCTGCCTTTACGGGCGGATTTTAAAGGCCGTTTGCGGGGAATTGTCCACGATCAATCCTCCTCAGGAGCGACCTTGTTTGTTGAGCCATTATCTGTGGTTGAGATGAACAACCAGTACCGGGAGCTGCAGTTAGCAGAACGCGATGAAGAACGGCGCATCCTGCTGGCCTTGTCCGGGACAGTTGGAGAATCCAGCGCTGAGATTTCAACATTGATCGATATGATCGCTGAGCTGGATCTAATCTTCGCGAAAGCAAAATATGCCCAGGAGATTGGTGGCTTTGAGCCAACTCTGCTCCCATTTCCTAAAAAAGAACGGCGCTTGAACAGCGAATACCAGCATCCTGGCAGCACAATTCGTTTACTGGGTGCACGCCATCCCTTGCTGGATCCAGCAGCGGTCGTACCGGTGGATGTAGAGCTGGACCCAGAGACTTTTGTTATGGTGATCACCGGACCCAACACTGGTGGAAAAACAGTGACCCTGAAGACCGTAGGCCTGTTAGCGTTAATGGCCCAATCAGGACTTCATTTACCTGTAGAAAATGGTTCAGAGATCAGCGTTTTCGATAAGATCTATGCTGATATCGGGGACGAACAATCGATTGAGCAATCATTATCCACTTTCTCTGGGCACATCACCAACATCATTGGCATTCTTGGAAAAGCAGATCGTTATTCCCTGGTCATCCTGGATGAGTTAGGAGCCGGGACCGATCCCCAGGAAGGCGCCGCACTAGCGCGTGCTTTGCTTTCCCACCTGCTCGAACGCAGCATTACAACTCTAGTGACCACCCATCACCCAGAATTAAAGGCTTACGCACATGGCACACCAGGCGTGACGAACGCCAGTGTTGAATTTGACCTGGCATCGCTTCAGCCAACCTACCATCTGACGATCGGATTGCCAGGTAGATCGAATGCCCTGGCGATCGCAGAGCGATTGGGATTGCCGAGCGCAATTGTCGCTGGGGCTCGGTCAGAGATCGATCCAACGGATTTGAGGGCTGAGGATCTATTAGATGAGATCCACCGCCAGCGTGACCTTGCACGATATGCACGCGAAGATGCTGAACGGATCCGTCAAGAGAGCAGTGATTTGCGTTCAGATCTGGTAAACCGGCTTGAAAAGATCGAAGATGAGAGGTTAGCGATCCTTGAAGAAGCGCGTCAGGAAGCAGAGACCAAGGCACGGAAACTGGAAGAGGAGCTTGATGCATTAAGAAGGGCGCTTGTTGTAGCCCGACAACCGCTGGATGCATTGGAAGCAATCGAAATAAAAGCTGCTGTGCTGACAGAGAGCCAGAAAGAGCCAGTTGAGCGGATTCCCCTTGATGATGATGAGATATTCCTCGATCGCCCAATCCGCTTGGGTGATAGAGTGCGCTTGAGGTCGCTTAATACCAGGGGACTGGTGACATCCATCGGGGAAGATGAACTGGAGATTCAGGTGGGGAATCTGCGAGTACGCACTCGCCAAAGTGAGGTTGAAGCGATTGAAAACGGATCTAAATCTTCACCAGAGGGCGAACAACAAAAGAAAGAAGCTGCATCTGCTCAAGTGGATTCAAACTTGAATGCACCATCGCCAGGCATTGAACTGGACCTGCGTGGTTTACGGGCAGATGATGCGCTTGATCAGGTTGAACGATACCTGGATGCAGCGTACTTGGCGGGGCTGCCTTTCGTTCGTATCATCCACGGTAAAGGGACCGGAAAACTGCGCCAGGCGGTGCGAGAAGCCCTCCAGGTACATCCCCACATTAAAAGTTTTGAAGCGGGTGCCGCAAACGAGGGGGGTGATGGCGTGACGGTTGCAAAACTAAAAAACAATTGAGTGGGGAACGAAATACTGCTATTCGCTGATTAAACCGGCTCCCTGGCTGGCTTTGCAAATATAAACCAGCGCATCTTTGCCAGTTGTTTTGAAATAACTCGATTGCAAAGACTGGATGAACGATTCTGCATGAGCCTCATCAACAAGGTTGATCGTGCAACCACCGAAACCGGCACCGGTCAGGCGTGCACCAATACAACCTTGAATCCCCCGGGCAATATCTACCAAGGCGTCCAATTCCGGTGTGCTGACCTGGTAAAGATCGCGCAGGCTGGCATGTCCCGCGTACATCAACTCTCCAAATGTCTCTGGATCTCCTGCGCGAAGGGCGGCAACTGCAGAAAATACACGCTCGATCTCTGTAATTACATGCTCAGCATGCATCTGCACCCGGGAGGGCAATTTGTGGCGCAGCTGCATAAACTCGTCTACGCTGACATCTCGCAGGAATTGAATGCCAGGCAGGTCCCTGCGCAGTAGTTCAACTGCAATTTCACAATCAGCCCGGCGTTCATTGTAGGCAGAGGTGGTCAAGCTGCGCCTGACTCCAGAGTCAGCGACCACTAATATGGTCCCGGATGGCAGCGGCACCTTTTCCCAATCCAGGCTGCGGGTGTCGAAGAGCAGAGCATGATCGCGCACGCCATGCGCGCTGGCAAACTGATCCATCAAGCCACTGGAGACGCCCACGAAATCATTTTCAGCTTTCTGGCATAAACGAGCCAGGGTCATCCTATCTGCTGACCAGCTACCCAAAGCCTGCCAAAGGACAGCAAATGCCACTTCCACTGCTGCTGAGGAGCTCAGACCTGCACCAATCGGCACATCCGAAGTGTAAACTCCCTGCAAACCATCTACCTTTCTGCCGCTTTGCTGGATAGCCCACGCTACTCCAGCAGGATAGCATGCCCATTTTGGTAGCGGTTTTCCACACACATCCTGCTTGGACCACAAATCATCGAGTGAGAAAGCTGTTTCTTCACCAAGATCGAGTGCATAGAGCTCGACGAGATTGGTTCGGCCGGGCGATCCAGCCAGGTAGACTGCGCGATCGATGGCAGCAGGTAAAACTGGCCCGCCATTGTAATCAACGTGTTCACCCAGCAGGTTGACCCTTCCGGGAGCGCGCACCAGCAGCCTCGGCTTGCTATCAAACCGTGATTCAAAAATCTTCTTCAATACAGAGCTGTCCATGGTCAGGGTACAAGGATTACCAAAATATTACCAAGTACAACGATCGCGATCAGGAACCAGATCAAGCCAGCGGCCCCTGCTTGGGCCGCGAAATACATTGGTATCGGGGGAACCAGCATTAATATCAATGCGGTTAGGTGCAGACGAAACTTGTTCTCTTTGAGATAATTCTTGAAATTCTGCATGGATAATAACCTGTTTTCGGGAGGCGTCACCAGAGATCAAACCAGACACTGATCATCGCCAAAAGACTGATGAATACAAGGGTTACAGCGGTATAAGCCAGCAGCTTGCGTAAAACATCACCTTCTTTGCCAGCCATACCTGCGGTGCTCGCTCCGACGACGATTTTCGTCGGAGCCAGGATGGAGGCCAATGCTGCACCTGCTGTCTGGGCCCCCAGGATGATTGCAGCGGAATAGCCCAGAAGCTGGGCGGTGCGCAGCTGCAGTGCGCCGAAGATGACATTTGAATTGGTGTTGCTGCCAGTCATGAAAGCACCCAGGGCACCGATCCAGGGAGCAATGATCGGGTAAGCCCAACCCATGCTGCTCGCTAGGCCTCTTGCCAGGGTATCGGTCATGCCGGAATTCTGCATGATCACAGCCATGGCTACCATGGAGGCGATGCTGACACTGGATGACATCACTCGCGTAACCATGCCGGTGATGATCCTCCTAGGTGCACCTGCCTCATAGAGATTAGCCCGGCGGTAGATCAGGTAAGCGATCAGCGATGACACGGTTAATATCGCTCCGGCGTGGCGGAATGGAGCGATTTCTCGCCCAGGTCCAGCGGGTGTGATATATCCTAGTACTGTTTGCGTTTCTGGAAAATCGACCTGCAGGATGACTTGCCCAAGAAAAGATTTTACCTGCGGGATCAGCTGCACGCTGAGGGTAACCAAGATCAGGACTACATACCCGGATACTGCGATCAGGAGCGCGCGTCTGTCAAGCGCGCCATTATTGATCTCCTGACCGTGATAGCGACGAGCGAGTGGGATTGAGACAAGCAGTCCTGCCATCCCGGCACAGAATGCTGCAATGTTCCATAGCCCTGAGGTTGCCACGATAAATTGTGTAAGACTCATCACGAAGCCCAGGATCAGGATGGGGATGGCTAACCGGCGTACGGCCTGGATGCCGTCAGCCGCATGAGCGACGAAGAAACCCGTCAGGGGCCCTGCCAGAGAGAGGAATAATGCTGCTGGTGGGGCAAGAACTTCTGCTGGAAGACCTGTGGAAGCCATCAAAGCGATAAATGATGAGCCCAGAGAACCGAAGGTTACTGCCCAGCCATGTCCGAGGGAAGGGATGACAACAGCCTGCAGGGGAGTAAATCCTAATCCCACCAGGATGGGTGCGATCACAGCCACGGGAACGCCGAAGCCGCCCACACCTTGCAGGAAGGAGGCAAAGACCCAACCGATGATCAAAGCCTGCATACCCTTATCCGCTGTAAGATGGGGCAGTGATTGGCCAATGGTGGTGATCGCGCCAGCTTCATCTGCGACGCGGTAGAGCAGGAAAGCAGCCCAGATGACGAACAAAACATCGATGGTGAGCAGGAGCGCCTTGGTGTGCGAGTAAGCTAGTAATCCAGCACCAGCGCCGAAGGCCAGGATGGCGATCAGCAAGGCGCTCAGGTAGCCAATACCTCCTGAGCGGGCAGCACCCCAACGAAAACCAACCATCAGGATCAGAATTAGCGCGATAGGGATGAAAGCCAGGAAGAAATTCATATAATTTACAGTGTCATGGTTAGTTCCAATACATTTTTGAAATGGATTAAATTCGTAAGTTGCTAACCTGGTTGCTGTATGCAGGGGGCCTGTTTTGTGTAAACCAATAAATTCCTACAGTCCCGAGGATCAGCACAGGCAGCAATATCAGTCCAGCCTCTGGGCCAAAAGCACCTCCGGTGATGAGATCGGGACCAGTGGTGGTCTGGCGGATGAGTTGGTACTGGTATTGGCCGCTAACCGGAAAACCGAAAAAGGTGCCTTCAAAGAGATTCCAGCCAAAGTGCAGTCCGATCGGCAGCCAGAGCTGCCTGCTGCGCAGGTAGCCATAAGCAAGGAATAAACCAGCCAGGAATAATCCCAGAATGCCTTGCCAATCAAGGTTTGGGTTGAAAAAATGGGCCAGCGCAAATAAAGCGGATGAGATTAGGACACCCAGAGATTGGGATAAGCCTGCGGATAGATTCTGCAGCCAATATCCCCGGCTGAGCAGTTCCTCCTGCCAGCTGACCAGGGTGAACAGGATTGCTACCACCAGGACCGAAACCGCCATACTTCCCCAGTTCTCAACCTGCCAAGCAAAGGATTCGATCTGTAACCAATCCATTGCCCAGAAAGCAAGGAAAATCGATCCCATCATCAAGCCAGAAAGACCAACCCCAAACAGAATATCAATCAATGCCTGGCGGTTAACCAATAAACCGAGGCTGGTAAAAGAGCGGTGATCAAAAAAACGGCGAGCCAGGTAGACAGATGCGGTGACCGCCAGACAAGTTGCCAATGCGCCGAGGAGCAGCAGATCAGCATACGGGATCTCATTGAGGATGCCAAACCCCAAGCTGGCTATCAAACCCAGCAGCAGCATGCAGAGCACCAGCAGTAAGGATTGCAGCAGCAATCTCCATCCAGCCCGCAAGCGTGGTTCTTTAGGAGAGGAAAAGATTTTCTGCAGGAGCGAGCGCTGTTCAGGTGGGGATAGGTCCATTAGATAGCTAGAAAATGCTTTTCTAAATTATATTGATTTTCTATTTGAGGTATATGCCCTCGGGGTCGAGTTCCTGGCGCAAGATGGTTAACTCTTCTTGACCAGGTGGCAGGGTTCTCTGCAATTGGGAGGCAATTTGAAGATCCCAACCGGTATTCTGGCGGACCTGTTCAACCTCGATTCCGGGGTGTAGGGCAGTTAAACAAAGCTCCCCAGTTTCATCTGGTTCGAGGATGCCTAAATTTGTGACAACTGCCTGTGGACCACCGCCGCGCAGGTTGGCAGCCTCGCGTTCAGCCCTGCTACTTAAGAAACCCGCTGAAGTGCGGAAATCAACTTTTTCTGGGAACCGGCGAATCTGGTGGGGAGTCATGATATAGCAACGGTTAGCCCAGGCCGCGATTTCCATGGCTCCCCCGGACCCTGGTAAGCGGACCTTGGGCTTTTGGTAATCTCCGATCACGGTGGCGTTGATGTTGCCAAAGCGATCAATTTGAGCACCACCCAGGAATCCAACATCGATGTTGCCTCGCTGCAGGTAAAGTGTGAAAATATCATACATGCTACAAACCGACAGCGCTCCGCTGACCAGGGTTGGATCTCCGATGGATAGCGGGAGACGTTCTGGTTGTGCACCGATTACACCGGCTTCGTAAATCATCAGCAGGTTGGGAGCATGGGTGCGCCGGGCAAGATTACAGGCCAGGTTGGGCAAGCCGACGCCTACAAAGACGACATCCCCATCACGCAGTAGACGGGCTGCGTTAATAGTCATCAGTTCTGCAGAAGAATAATCAGGTACGTTTGTCATATTTTCTTAAAGTTTCACTTTTGACCAATTGAGTGTGTTTCTTCGGAAAAATCCAAATCCGGGAGTGAGACAGAGGCTAATAACGACCATAATTTACAGGCTCACTGGGACGGCTGTTGACCTGGAGTTGGGCATGTACTTCCGGACCTAATTTCTGCCAGTAATCAGCCCGGTCTTTAACCCCGTAGACCCATTCTTCAAGGTAAGTTTGGACGGTTTTGGTGTCACGGCTGATCGAATCCCATTTTAAATAGAAAGCATTGTCGCGGTCATAATATCCCTGGGTGTAGGAGGGATGAGCAGCATAGGGGACGTGGCAGACAGCATCCACGATAAAGCCTGGGATCAAGGTGCGGTTAGGATCGGAGCGGATCAACTCCTGGCTGACGATTTCTTCTGCAGTCAAGATCACCCGCCTGGCAGCAAAGGCTGCTTCTTTCTGTTCACCGATGATGCCCCAGATGTGGGCGTTGCCCTCCGAATCCGCACGCTGGACATGTACGATGGCTACATCTGGATTCAGCGCTGGGACGGTAACGACCTCCCGGTCCGAATAAGGGTCTTTAACTTTGCGGTACAGCGGATTTGCCTTTTCTAAATCCAGAGCGGCTGTAGGATTCATCGGCAAAAAGGGCAACCCGGCAGCACCAGCCTGCAAGCGGGTGATCATACTGAAGTGTGAGTATTCCTCCCATTCCAGCCTACCGGCTTCGATCTCGCTGCGCACGACGTGCAAAGAACCCACGCCGGGATTACCCATGTAGGAAAAAATGACTTTTCGAGCACAACCCGCAGCAACTAATTGATCATAGATCAAGTCCGGAGTTGCCCTGGCGATCACCAGGTCGCGCAATCCCTGGCGGATGATCTCATGCCCGGCAGCAAAGGGGATCAGATGAGTAAAACCAGCTGCATAGATTGTATCTCCAGAATGGACATGGCTTTGAATGGCAGCCGATAAGGTGGTTAATTTTCCCATAGTACTTTCCGATATGCTCCTACACAGACAGGATAAGGGAATATCGTGTCCCTTATCCTGTTCCATTCAGCAGTTGTTCAATTTCTAGACCTGGTTATTCAATTGTAGTCTGGATTTGTTCGTGCATGTAGAGCGGCAGGTAATAATGGCCGCCAGCATTCTTTCCAGATGAGCCAGATCCCTTCCAGCCACCGAATGGCTGGAAACCAGGCCACGCGCCCGTGGTAGCACCCTGCGGCCGGTTAGCATATGTGACTCCGGCCTGGATGTTCTCGAAAAACCATTTGGTCTCTGCGCGGGAACCGTAGAATCCTGCGGTGAGGCCGTAGTTGACGTCATTGGCGAGCTGCATGGCTTTGTCCAAATCCCCGACCTTGGCAATTGTTGTGATCGGCACGAACATCTCATGCTTCCAAAGACGATGTTCGAGAGGAACATCTGCCACCAGGGTTGGGGCACAGAAGTAACCCTTGCTGAGATCACCGTCGGTCAAGATCTTTCCACCAGTGAGGAATGTGCCCGCCTGGGATAATTCTTCGGTGAAGTCTTGGAAGTCCTTATAGGAACTGTGGTTGATCACCGGTCCCATGTAGACCTCGCGCTCGGTAGGATCTCCTACAACCAGCTTATTCGTCAATTCAACGAGTTTCTCGACCAGTTGATCGTAAAGGGGTTCCTCAACGAAGACCCGCGAACAAGCTGAACACTTTTGTCCTTGCAATCCAAAAGCTGAGCGTACAATACCGATCGCTGCCCGCTCCACATCCGCATTGCGTGAAACGATGGCTGGGTTTTTGCCACCCAATTCCAGAATAGCCGGGCGAACATAGCGTCCCTTAGCGAATTCACGGAATATACTCATGCCGACGTCGAAAGAACCTGTGAAAGTAACCCCATCCACATCCGGATTCTCGATCAAAGCTTTCCCCAATGTGCTTCCAGGGCCTGTTACATAGTTGCAGACTCCATCCGGGAGTCCAGCATCCCGGAAGCACTCGGCCAGCAGGCGCACAACCCAGGGTGTATCGGTCGCGGGTTTTATGACAATTGTGTTTCCCGCCACCAACGCTGCTCCGGAAGGACCACCGGTTAACGCAGACGGGAAGTTAAATGGGCTGATCACTAACCAGACCCCATAAGGTCGTAAAGCCGAGAAGTTAGTTGCAGTGTATCCTACCAGGGGATCACGGCCCATCTCAACCACATAGCCCTCGTTTTTTTCCATCTGGTAGCAGGCATAACGAATTAAGTCGGCGGTTTCGGCAATATCGCCCAATGATTCCATGCGGTTCTTGCCAACTTCCAAAGCCAGTACGGCACCGATCTCGAACGTTCGCTGGTCCATTATTTCAGCAGCCTTGCGTAACAGGCGGACGCGTTCTTGCCAATCCAGGCCGCTCCAGGCAGGGAATGCGCTTCTGGCAGCAGCAATAGCGTCATTGGCATCCTGGGCACTTCCCTTTTGAAAAACGCCCAATACCTGTTCAGTATTGGAAGGGGAACGATCTTCAAATTTCTCGCTTGAGAAGTGTTCTTTTCCGTTGATTATCATGCCATGTTCCCGTCCCAAACGGTTTTTAACTTCACCTAAAACCTGTTCAAAACGGGTGTGCAGCTCTTCAGGAGGGTTGAACATGGTAGCATAAGTTAATTTAAATGTAGATTCCGACATCGGCACAATCTCCTTATGTTGTTCTTTTTCTGGGAATAACGTTTACCTTGTTATTAAGTATAGTCCAGGCGAACAGAGGAGTCAAAGATTGGCGGCGGGTTTTGAGGGTGACAGATTTCCTGATTTGCTTATTGCAACTTGGGTACTTTTACGCTAAACTCTAAATAGCTATCATCAAATTGAGATCAATAAAAACCACATGTTTTACAGTAATACAACCTTCCTGGGGATCGATCCCACAGCTGGTGACAGGCCCATCACATATGTTGCCTTGGACCAAGAACGCAGCTTATTGGCTATTGGCCATGGTGACATGGAGGAGGTCCTGGCATTTATAGCCGGGCAGCGGTCAGCTGTGGTTGCGATTTGTGCACCACGTTCTCCCAATAAAGGCTTGATGGACCGGGAAGAAGTGCGTGAGCGCCTTTCTCCTTCCCCGCGGCCCGGTCGTTGGAGAAATTTTCGGGTTGTAGAATACCTGCTGCGGCAGCATAATATTTATATGCCACAAACTGCCTCGCAGGAGGAAGAATGCCCGCGCTGGATGCAGCAAGGTTTTTCACTTTACAAGCGTTTGAAGAACTTAAATTATCGAAATTTTCCTAATAAAGATGCCGCCCACCAGGTCCTGGAAATTTACCCGCATGCCAGTTTTTCTGTACTGCTGGAAGTTTTACCCTTTTCGAAGCATACCCTGGAAGGCCGCATTCAGCGACAGCTGATCCTTTATAAATGTGATCTCGATATACCTGATCCAATGTATATTTTTGAGGAAATAACCCGACATCGGCTGCTGCAGGGTGTGCTGCCGATCGAAGACCTCTATGCAGTGGAAGAACTCGATGCAATGGTTGCCGCTTACACTGCCTGGCTGGCTGGTAATAATCCAGACAAGATCTCATTTATTGGTGATCCCCTGGAAGGAGAGGTTGTGTTGCCGGCTGCAGAGATCTTGAGCCGCTATTCATAACGGATATGCCCCAACATCGAACGAAATTAATCATCAACCCGAATGCGGATTTAGGCCGGGCATGGCGGTGGGGCTCAGACCTGCGCGCCGTGGTGGAGGAATATGGAGGAGCAGATTGGACCGGGACGGTTTATCCTTCACATGCCACCGAGCTGGCACGCCAGGCAGCTGAAGATGGTTATGAGCTCGTGATTTCTGTTGGCGGGGATGGTACCACCCACGAAGTGATCAATGGTCTCATGCAGGTGCCAAAAGAACGCAGACCTCGCCTGGGTATCGTACCGGTGGGCACGGGCAATGATTTTGCCAGTAATGTCGGTATGCAAACCGAACCACCACAAGCAATGCGTCAGGTGTTTACTGGGAACCCAAAATTCATCGATATTGCCGAGATAGCCAGCGGTGCGCGCAGAGAATATTGGGACAATACCCTGGGTATCGGCTTCGATGCAAAGGCAACCATTCATTCTCGAAATGTGCCCGTGCTGAGTGGATTCCCGGTTTACCTCTGGGCAGCCATTCGGACTATCATGCTCGATCACGACCCAGCGCTGATCACTTTTGAATCGGATCAGGAGAGCTGGCATGAAGAGAATTTGCTGATCGTGCTTTGTAATGGTCCCCGAGAAGGGGGCGGTTTTCACATTGCGCCTGAAGCGAAAGTGGATGATGGCTGGCTGGATTATGCTGCCATAACGAAGGTATCCCGTCCGATGATGTTCCGCTTGCTTCCAGAAGTGATGAAAGGTACACACGGTCGCTTCTCTCAAGTCAGGATAAATAAATTTCGAGAATTAACGATCACATCTGACCGGCCTTTAGTGATCCATACAGATGGTGAAATTTATGCAGGTTTTGGGACCGATGTACGGGAACTCTCGATCAAAATTCTGCCGTCAGCTTTAGAACTGATCATTTAACTAAATTTCCGTTTACCTGTGAAATGAAAGAATGCCCGACCTCGCTCAAAGCCTAGGGAAATATGACCCGGGATATTTGCAGATCGTAGCGCAGTCTTGGGGGATTAATTATTCCGCCAAAGATCTGCAGATGGGTATCCATTTACTTGTCCCCTGGATGGCGAATCGACAGCATTTGAATGACTTGATAGAAAACCTGCCAGGCGAGGCAAAGTCCGCGCTTGCAGATCTGCTCTCCAACGGCGGGAGGATGACCTGGTCCAACTTCACGCGGCGCTTTGGCGAAGTCAGAGAGATGGGAGCTGGGCGCAGGGATCGAGATCGGCCTGACCTGAACCCGATTTCAACAGCAGAAATCTTGTTCTACCGGGCATTGATCGGGCGTGCATTTTTTGAAACCCCCGATGGGGCACAGGAACACGCTTATATCCCTGATGATCTAATAGAATTAATGGACCTGGAGGGGGAAGCAGATCAGGGGCCACTTGGAAGGGCGGCTCTTCCGGAGGAGCGTGCTCATCAATACCCAGTTTCAGATCACATTTTGGATGATGCTTGCACTGTGCTGGCAGCCCTGCGTATGGGATTGCCAGAAGACGAGGCACCCCTCTCCATTTACCCGGGCGATTACCAACCTTCGTTGCAGAGCTTGAGATCACTGCTCCGGGCAGCAAGCCTGCTGGATAACTCCGGAAACCCAATCCCGAAAGCGGTTCGTGATTTCCTCGAAATTGATCGGGGACAAGCCCTGGCCCAATTAACTTCAGCGTGGTTGCAGAGCAAGCAGCTGAATGAATTGGCTTTGCTGCCTAAACTGATCTTGGAAGGTGAGTGGAGTACTAATCCTTTTCGCACACGGCAGGCTGTTATAACGCTGCTGGGGGAAATTCCAGCTGGGACCTGGTGGGGGTTGGAGGCTTTCATCAACGCGGTCCACGACCGCAAACCCGATTTCCAGCGTCCTGCTGGCGATTACGATTCCTGGATTATCCGGCTCACAGGTACTGAAACATACATGAGTGGTTTCGAGAGCTGGGACCAGGTAGATGGGCAGCTGCTGCGTTTGATGATCACTGGTTTCTTTCACTGGCTGGGCATCCTGGACCTGTCTGCCCCTGGTCAGGATGGACCTGTGACGGCCTTCCGTTTCTCAAACTGGTCAGGTGCACTGCTCGATGGAGAATCTCCGCCAGGATTGCCAGGCGATGACCAGAAGATGATCGTAAGATCGGATGGTCGCTTGGTGTTTCCGCGGCGGGCGCAGCGATCTGTGCGCTACCAGGTCTCCCGTTTTTGTGAATGGGGCGAATTGAAACGTGGCGATTTCCTCTACCAGATTACACCGAGTTCTTTGAGACGGGCAGAAGAGCACGGGTTAGCGATCGATCAACTGCTGGCACTGCTGCGCAAGCATGCCGAACAGGTGCCACCCAACCTGGTAACAGCGTTGGATGGTTACAAAGAGCATGGCCGGCAAGCCAGGATCGAACAGGTGCAGGTATTACGATTGAGCTCACCAGATATATTGGAAGCAATGCGTGCTTCCCGGGCTGCTCGCTTCCTGGGAGACCCGTTGGGACCTACCACGGTGATCGTTAAGGCTGGCGCTCAGGAGAAGGTGCTGGCAGCCCTGGTGGAGATGGGCTATCTGGGGGAGATATTGGATGAAGTGTGAAGCTGAAACAAGGGTTTGACAAGTAAAGCCGCCTTTGATACACTGCCTGGAGGATTCATTCAGCTTGAATTTATCCCACATATATCCCACAATATCCCACATTTTTCCCACTTTCTCACGTAGAATTAGCGTATGGAAACACCTTTGAAGGTATTAATCACTGTTCAATTTAGCCCTGAATTACTCAGCAAGATCCAGGCGGTTTCCCCGCAACTGGAATTGATTACGATCACGGCCAGAGATCCTGGAGATGTCCAGGAAGAAGCCTGGCAAGAGATTGAAATCCTCTACACACATAAAGTATTACCAGAATCAGACCAGGCTCCGCAACTTAAATGGGTCCAGTTTCACCGGGCGGGAAATGAGCGCTTCCTTGATGCTCCTATCCTGCGCAAACCAGGATTTAAGGCAACTTCAATGAGCGGTGCCTCGGCACCTCAGGTCGCAGAATATGTCCTGGAGATGCTCCTGGCATTGGGACACAAATTACCCGAGTTGTACGGATATCAAAACCTGGCTGAATGGCCTAAAGACCGGATCGATCGCTTCAATCCCCGGGAGTTAAACCTGAGTACTGTCGGCATTGTTGGTTACGGCAGCATTGGACGCCAGGTGGCGCGGCTTCTACAGGCGTTTGGGGCGACTATCCTGGCGACCAAGCACGATGCCATGCATCCAGCGGATGAAGGTTATATCCCTGCAGGGATGGGTGATCCTGGAGGAGATTACCTGCAGCTCCTTTATCCTGCGGAAGCCTTGAACTCCATGCTGCAGGAGTGTGATTTTGTGGTGGTGTGTGTGCCCCTGACAAAAGAGACGCAGAACCTGATCGGGGAGGCACAGCTGGGTGTAATGAAGCGGAGTGCCTACCTTGTGGATGTCTCCCGGGGTGGTGTGATCAATCACACTGCTCTAATTCAAGCTCTAGAAGGAAAACAAATAGCCGGGGCAGCGCTGGATGTCTATCCCGAAGAACCTCTGGATGCGGATCATCCACTTTGGAAAATGCCTAATGTGATCCTGACGCCACATATCGCGGGGGTTTCACAGGAATATAACAGCCGGGCTGTCGCCTTATTTGTAGAAAACCTGGAGCGCTATTTGAAGGGTGAGAAGCTCTTAAATTTGATCGACGTGCAGCGTGGATATTAAACCTGCGCCTTGGTGAAACCCCTGGCTTACATACGAAAAATTAATTCAGGATGGAATCTATGAATGTGGAAGGACTGCATACAAAGATCAAGTCATACCTCCCCAGCATGCTGTCAACGTTGGAAGACCTGGTCGGGCGTGAATCCCCCAGCACTGAGAAAGCTTCCACGGATGCCTATGCTGGAAATTTGGCGGAGCGTTTTGATCAATTAGGCGCGGAGACCTCGCTGATATCAAATGAAACCGGCGGTGCACAGCTCAAGGTGTTATTCCGGGTTCCAAAAGCCAGGCAGGTGAAACCAGGCTTGCTGCTGTGCCATTATGATACGGTCTGGCCGCTTGGTACGATCACAGAAATGCCGTTCAAAATCGAAGGGGATAAGGCTTTTGGTCCAGGTGTTTATGACATGAAAGCCAGCCACGTGATGGTTGAATATGCCCTGCGCGCCATCGCAGACTTGGAATTGCAGTTGCCGCGACCGATGGAGATCCTGTTCACATCCGACGAGGAGATCGGCAGCCTTAACTCAAGACAGTTGATTGAAGAGCGAGCTCGGCAAGCCGAATATGTGCTGGTGCTGGAACCGCCAACTGCAGAAGGTGCATTAAAGACCTCCCGCAAAGGGGTGGGCGGCTTCAGGTTGCGGGTTTTCGGTAAAGCCGCCCATGCTGGCAGCCAACCCGAGCTGGGTATCAGCGCGATCAACGAGCTGGCGCGCCAGATTTTGGTAATTCAAGAATTAGCTGACCCAGAGAAAGGGACAACAATCAATGCTGGTGTAATCCGAGGCGGGACGCGCAGCAACGTGATTGCGGCTCAGGCAGAAGCGCAAATCGATGTACGGGTTTGGACACCCCAGGAAGCCCAGCGCATCGAGGGAGCAGTTAAAATATTGCAGCCGATAACTCCAGGCGCTAAGATAAGAATTGAGGGTGGTTTTGAGAGACCACCTCTGGTGCGCACAGAGGCAGTTACCGGGCTTTTCCAGCAGGTGAAGGGGATTGGAGCCGAATTAGGGCTCGATCTTCAAGAAGGATCGACTGGTGGGGGCAGTGATGGCAATTTCACCGCGGCTTTAGGAGTGCCAACCTTAGATGGCATGGGGGCGATGGGCGATGGTGCCCATGCGGATAATGAACATATCCAGATCTCCCAGCTGCCGGACAGAATAAGTATATTGGCAGCTGCGCTGCTGAAGCTATAAAACATATCTGAGGGGGAGGCATTCGATGCAGTTAGTATTTCTGATATTTCTGCCATCCAGGGTGGATTGAAAATACACCTTCATTGGGAGATATCTCCCCGAAGAGTGTAGTTTTCTTCACGGAAATTGGGTCCCCTTTTACTTTCTGCCCAGAAATTCGTTCAACCCTTGATTATTCAGGCAATACCCGCCCGTTATTTTTCTTCCAATCTTCATCATTAACGAGAGTCACCACCCGAAACCCTTCGGCGTAGGCCATCTCTTTGCCCTGGCCTCGCTCCGCTGCCCATTCTTTGATCCGTGGTCCTGGATCCCAATCTTTCATCTGCGATTTGTGTGCGCGCAAAGCTTTGATCTTCAAATCGATGGTGGATTCAATATTCACGAATAGATCACTCTCGTGCCACCCGATTACATAAACCTTCCGTGGTTTGTGGGCTGAGAGGCCTTCTTCCTGCAGCTCTTCAAACAGGTTGGGTTGTCCAGCAGCAGGGAAGGTGGCATCCAGGGCGGCGGTAGCTGCGGCGCGGTGGTCTGGATGGTTGATGTAAGTATCATCAACCCAAACAACAGTCGGATCATCGCAAACCACGATCTCGGGTTTAAAACGGCGGATCTCACGCACCAGCTTCTTTCTCAGATTCAGGGTGGGCTCCAGCATGCCATCCGGTTCCCTGAGAAAAGTGACATCATCAACGCCGATAATCTTCGCAGCAGCCAATTGCTCTCTCTCACGAATTTCAGTAGCTTTTTCCTTGGTCATACCCTGTTCAGCGATCCCAACCTCACCACTTGTGCAGAGTACATAGGCGATTCGCGAACCAGCCTTGACCCAACGGGCAATGGTGCCAGCGCAGCCAAACTCAATATCATCCGGGTGGGCGACGATCACCATGGCACTCTCAGGTGTATATGATGTGCTCATACTTGGTTTGAATTCCTTCCTCGGTTAGTTTATCCAGGTCACTCCACTTTGGGCTGATTGATATCCCTGGTGGATAAAATCACAGAAACTGCCTCAGCAGCAGTTTTGGGGGATTGTCAGCCGGGACATTTCATTGCGACCCGGGAAATTGCAGTGCGGATTATAACAGGATCACACGAATTAACAGGTGATTATGGTAGCTAAATGGGTGCTGCATACCTCCATAAGTTCGTAGGGTCAGATTCCTGACTTTTGACACTTGCGAGGTGGTCCCTTTTTCAGTACGCTCAGGTTGAAAGCTTGAAGGTAGTTCCCTTCTGACAATTCAAAGTGGCTATGAAAGGTATTCCTCAGCAGCTGAAAGCTTCATAAAAAGGAAGGATGAAATGAAACTCACTGGCCTGCATATCCTGTTAACCTACCAGTGCAATTTTGAGTGTGATCACTGTTTTGTCTGGGGGAGCCCCTGGCAGACCGGGACATTTACTTTTAGCCAGCTTGAAGATGTGCTCGACCAGGCTGAACAGGTTGGAACGATCAGTTCGATCTACTTTGAAGGCGGAGAACCTTTTCTATACTACCCGGTGCTGCTGAAGGCGGTCAATTTGGCTGTAGAAAAGGGTTTTCAGGTGGGGATGGTATCCAATGGGTATTGGGCAACTACGAAAGAGGATGCCATGATCTGGCTGCAGCCGCTTGCAGGAAAACTGGTGGATCTCTCTGTAAGCAGTGATCTTTTTCATTATGATCAAGCGCTCAGCCGTCAAGCAAGGAACGCAAATCAGGCAGCAGTAGAGCTGGGTATACCGATTGGGACGATCAGCATCGCCCATCCAGAGTCAGGGGAAATGGATGCAGTAAAAGGGCAGCTGCCACTGGATGAGTCGGGGGTCATGTACCGGGGACGGGCAGCTGAGAAATTGGTTCGTTATGCAACCCTCAAGCCCTGGACTGAGTTCACCGAATGCCCTTATGAAGACCTGGTTGAACCAGGCCGGATACATCTTGATCCACTGGGAAACCTGCATATTTGCCAGGGGATCAGCATCGGTAACCTGTTCCAGCGTCCATTGCTCGATATTTGTTCCTCATACGATCCAGAGAATCACGCGGTGGTTGGACCGCTATTATCTGGAGGGCCTGCGGAATTGGCCAGGGTTTATGGTCTTGAGGTAAATGAAGCTTACGCAGATGCTTGCCACCTGTGCTACAGTGCCCGGCTGGCTCTCAGAGAAAGATTACCCGATTTACTGGTCCCTGATCAGGTCTACGGTATCTTTTAGGTTAGAGGACAGCGGGAACATTACAGGGCAAATCTCTTTAACCAACTGAGAATTGATGATTAATGCTTGCCCTGGAGCGAGTTTTTTGCTATGCTAACCAGTGAACGTAGCTGTCATTGATCCATTGAAATTGAACCTGCAGGCGGCTCCTACGATACTGCATGCCCACAATGAACCAAGGAAAGGGTATTTTTTCAGGAAACCCTGTCCTATCAATGAGAGTCTTTGGGAAAAGAATGATCGTTGTTGATCATCGCAAGTTAACGATGATCAGGAGGCTAATTCGATGTCCGGGAAATTAGTTGGTGAAGTAAATCATTTCTACAACCGCATTGGGGTGGCGGTGGTTGATCTGGTCGATATGCTGCAGATCGGTGACCAGGTGCATTTTTTCGGTCGTTCAACCGATTTCCGCCAGGAAGTAGGGTCAATGCAGATCGAACATGAACCGATTACTGAAGCTAGAAAGGGTCAGGAAATCGCCATGAAAGTCGAACGTCGGGTTCGAAATCACGATAAAGTTTATAAACTCAGCGACGATGATGTGAAAGTCACTCAGTGAAGGAAAGAGAATTGGTCTTCAATATTTGACCATTTGTTTTAACAGCAATATCTTGAAAACAAGGAAAGAATTTGATATATTTAGATTGAATTAAAGCAATGCTCAGTTCATCCAGCTGGGCAGGCAAAAATATAGATATCTTTGGCGGGTTGCGAGTGCCTGGCTTGATGAAGTAATCAACTTTCATCAGTCGGGCATGTGTTTATTTCCATCTTATTGGGTTACACATGCTGGGATCGATTTTCACCAGAGGAGGTGAATGATGGCACCCCAGAATCTTCGCGAGATGAACCTGATTTTAGCCGTTGATGGCTCAGAACACTCAACTGCAGCTGCCAGGCTGGTGAGGGAGCTACCCCTATCAAGTGAAAGCTCGATCACTGTGCTGGCTGTTCTAGTCCCCCGGGATGCTTCTAGCCATGCAAGCTTGGAAGATGCACTGGCGGAGGCCAAAGAGATTTTAGGGGGTGGCAAACCTGCGGTAAGAACCGAACTGCTGACTGGATACCCGGCTGAGCAAATTAGCGAGTATGCAGCCAAACTTGTACCTGATCTAATCGTTCTGGGTGCCAAAGGACGCCGGGCAACATTAGGTATCCTCTTGGGTGGTGTAGTGCAGCAGATCGTTGAGTATGCTGATGATCCAGTATTAGTCGTCCGGGCACCCTTCGAAGGTATCCAGCGTATTTTGTTGGTCACAGATGGATCAGCTCACAGCCGATATGCAGCCAGCTACCTGGGTAAGTTTCCGATCCCCGATTTGGCAGAGGTGCATGTGCTGCACGTGCTTCCGCCAATGCCATCACCGGCGTTAATTGCGCGCTCCTGGCCGGCTGGATCAGAGACTATGGCGCCTGTACCTTCATACGAAACCGAGGAAATACTAACCAGGCAAGCGGAAGAAGAAGAGCGCAATGGACAATTATTGCTGGCAGAGACGGCAAATGACCTGAAGAACTACGGCATCGATGCTAAAAGCGTGCTGCTCCGGGGGGATGCTGCGACGGAGATCATCCAATATGCCAACGAACATCAGGTCAACTTGATCGTAGCCGGTTCACGCGGCCTGAGTCAAATGAGACGCCTTCTGCTGGGAAGTCTCTCCCGGAAGCTGGTCCATTATGCGGGCTGTTCGGTGCTGATCGTTAAAGGAGGCAGCCATGATGTACCGTGATGAGGTGATCTGGTGCGATGGTTGCGGGGTTGAGATCACATGGAACCCCGTGGTGGTTGAGAATCGGTTTTACTGCTGCCAAGATTGTGCCCAGGGATATTCCTGCAACTGCGGTGAGCGCATGGAGTTGGATGAAGAATTACGCAATTCGGGTGCAGAATCTGCTCCTGCGCAAACTGGCTACCAGGTTTGAAAGACCTTCCAGGAACACTTTCACCAGGTAAACTACCACCTGCATTATTGGCGAAGCTGCTTTCAGCTGTCCCATCTCAGGATAAACGCGTTGTCTTGGGCCCAGGTATCGGGCTGGATTGCGCGGTGGTGGATATTGGGTCAAACTTACTGGTGTTTAAATCTGACCCGATCACCTTTGCCACGGATCAGATCGGCTGGTATGCAGTCCAGATCAATGCCAATGATATCGCTACTACCGGAGCGCTGCCAGCCTGGTTCCTGGTGACATTGCTATTACCACCCGGGAACAGCAAAGCGGAATTGGTGGAGGAGATCAGCCAGCAGGTTTACCAGGCATGCCAACAGATCGGGGTAACGGTGATCGGGGGACACAGCGAAATCACTCACGCGGTCAACCAACCGATTATTATGGGGACCTTGATCGGGGAGGTGTCCCACGAAGACCTGGTTACACCGAAGGGGGCGCAACCAGGAGATCGACTGCTGCTGACGAAAGGGATTCCGATCGAAGCGGTCTCGATACTGGCGAGGGAATTTTCTGATCAGCTCAGGAATCGATTGTCTCCACGGGATATCAAAGTGGCTCAGGAATACCTGCACCAGCCGGGGATCAGCATTTTGAAGGATGCACTGGTCGCGACAAAAGCTGGTCGGGTAACAGCAATGCACGATCCAACGGAAGGCGGTTTGGCGGCGGCTTTATGGGAGCTGGCGCAGGCATGCGGGCACACATTGGTGTTCTATCCCCACGAAGTATTCATTTCCCCTCTAGCTGAAAATATCTGCGCGCTGTTCGATCTTGATCCATTGGCAGCCATTGCCTCGGGAGCCCTGCTGCTTGCAGTTCCACCTGACCAGGTTATCCGGGTCAGGCAGGCAATGGAGCTGGAAGACATCCTGTGCTCAGAAATCGGGGTGGTAGAAAGTGGCGCTGCGCAAGTTTGGGTTAATACAAATGGAGAGCGAACACTGCTGCCCTATCCCGAAAGAGATGAGCTCGCGCGCTTGTTTGATTCCAATTGAATACTTTTAGCCCGCGGGGAAAAGCATGTGATGGCTGTTCAAATTATGCAGATTAATCACCAAATTCAGCCTGCTGCTGATCAGAGGGGTTAAGATCGTAATATAGGATCCCAGCTTTACTGGTGTTTAGGAG
The DNA here is from genome assembly GCA_046260155.1 of Anaerolineales bacterium. Classification (GTDB taxonomy): domain Bacteria; phylum Chloroflexota; class Anaerolineae; order Anaerolineales; family UBA4823; genus PFL25. Next base: position 29,630 of record JBJYXV010000074.1, on the reverse strand, counting down.
GGATTTGCAATCCTGGGGGCCAGCATGCGGGGATTTCAAATCCCCGTGTAACCCTGGTTTTACGAAGACACCCTTTCGAGTGCAGGTAAATTTCGTTCGGCTGCACCACATGAAGAAAATTATGCTTCTGCTCAAGGATTGCCAGGGTATTCATCATGGGTTACACTACATTCCTATTCTGGGTGATATTGTCCAAATTACCTCAATTTAAATATAGTTCCTAATGGATTTAACTCGGCAGGCGCGTAAAATCACAACCACTTTGTTCCTGGCAATGAGCCTCGGCTCAGCAGGGTTTCTCGTCGCGGCAACGGTTAACGCGATCGTGGGGGCTGAAATCAGCGGGAACCCTATCTGGGCTGGGCTGCCTTCCGCGATGTTTACTTTGGGGACCGCAATTTCAGCTTTTGTGCTGGGTTTGGCCATGGAGCGCTTCGGACGTCGAGTCGGCATGCTGATCGGCTTGGGAGCTGGCCTTTTGGGAACTGCGGTAGCAGCTGCTGCGATCGGTTTGATTTCCTTCCCTCTTTTCCTGGCTGGGATGGCTTTCAGCGGGGCGGCAAGGGCGGCACTGCAGCTCGGCCGATTCGCAGCGGCAGAGGTCCATCCACCGGAAAAACGGGGCCGGGCGATTTCCAATGTCGTGATCGGTGGTACAGTCGGTGCGGTATTGGGACCGTGGCTGGCAGGACCAATGGGCCAATGGGCAAAATCCGCTGGTTATAGAGAAATGTTCGGGCCGTACGTGGCTTCCTTTATTTTGCTGGCGCTGGCAGCTTTGGCTATATTTATCCTGCTGCGTCCGGATCCACGTCAACTAGGCCGGGAAATTGAGCGTCTTTACCCGGAAATCCAGGCTGATACCAGCCGGGTAAGGACATTTCTACAGTTGCTCCGTGTACCAGCAGCAGCAGTGGCGGTTGTAGCCATGGTGGTCAGCCAGGCAGTGATGGTAATGCTGATGGGTATTACTGCCCTGTACATGAAAGCCAACCAGCATGAGCTGCTGGGGATTTCAGCAGTCATCTCTGCGCACACCTTTGGGATGTATGCATTTTCGATCTTCTCAGGACAGCTGGTTGATCGCTGGGGACGGGGACAGGTGATCCTGGTGGGTGGCCTTGGCTTGGTGGTGGCTTGCATCCTTGCTCCCCTCTCTACCGCGTTGGTTCCATTGGCTTTGGCGCTATTCGTGTTGGGATTGGGCTGGAACTTCTGCTACGTCGGGGGTTCGTCCTTGTTAGCCGACCAGCTGAATCAGCAGGAGCGAGCCAGGATTCAAGGGATCAATGATCTTTTCGTAGGCCTGGCAACCGCGCTTGGCAGCTTCATCAGCGGGTTGATCTTCGCCGCGCTGGGATTTGGCATGGTGGGTATCATCGGTGCGCTGCTTTCTATAATTCCAGTCGGGATGACACTCTGGTGGCAGCTTGGAAAGCGTAAATTTGCCCCGGCCACGATCGAAAGATAAAAAAACTGGATTCAAATATGGTAGATCAGGATTCCAATTCGAGTGGTGAAACACCGGTTACCAGGGCTTTGGAGGCTTTGGGAATCTCTTACCGGTTTTTCAGGCATGAGGGCGAAGTGACATCCCTCGAGCAAGCTGCCCGGGAAAGAGATCAGTCACCCCAGCAGGTCATACGCAGCATCGTCTTCAGGCTCTCGGAAGGAGAGTTCGTGATGGTCCTGGTTGCTGGTCCGGCACAAATTTCCTGGCCCGCGCTGCGCGCTTATCTGGGGCAATCTCGGCTTACTCTGGCAACCAAAGACGAGATCCTTGCAGTGACTGGTTATCCGATTGGCGCGGTTTCTCCATTTGGCTTGCCGAATCCTTTGCGTATCATCATGGATCGCAGCGTGATCCAGGATGGAGAAATCTCAATTGGATCCGGTGTACGGAATACCACGGTGATCCTGGATGGTGCCGGTTTGATACGGGCGCTGGGGCAGATTGAAATAGCTGAGTTAATTCATCCGGACACTTAATAAACCACGAACAAGCAAACCCCCACCGGCGGTCTGAAGCCGTAAAGGGAGTAAGGTGGCAATTTAAATTGCGGATTTTCGCTGGGGATTCATTTACCGCCATCATAAATCATCCCGGGCGGCTATTCTGGCGATCGGTAGCAGGGCTGGACATTTCGCGGCAAAAGGATCAAAGAAACCAGCTTTACGACCGATCACGGTCATGAATCTCTCGATCGGCACCGGGTGGAAGATGGTGCCGAAGCAGCACACTTCCTTTAAATGCTTCAAGGAATTTCGGAATTCGCTGGCGCCCACTGGAGATAAGACTTTCCCAACGGTGATATCTTGCCGGGGTCTCGCTGACCATTTTTCAATTTCTCGCATGGTAAAGATTTTGCTAATCAGGGAGATTAATGCTACGATAATGAGGTGTGATGACAAACTATTGAGTTCAATTCTTCTTGGAGTAAGCTATGGAAGAAGCTCAAAATGCCTCTACGAGTCGTGCCAAATCCAGCACTCTGACAATTTTGAAGGAACTGCTGCCGAATGAGGCTGGTACTCAAGTGGGTGTACGGCTGTGGGATGGGACTCTCTGGCCGGATGAACGGCCCAGACCTGCAACGATCGTACTGAACCATCCTGGAGCGCTCAGGTCAATGTTTGCTTCCATGAATGAGGTCGGCCTGGCGGAAGCCTATCTTTATGATGACTTCGATGTGGAAGGTGACATCGAAAGCGTTTATGACCTTGGAGAGCAGTTAATCAAGGCCACCACCAGTACACAAAAGAAGTTGAAAATTGGGTTGGCTTTGAGGCGGTTGCCAGAGGGCGAGGACCGCCAATATGATCAACGGGGGGCAGCAGACCTCAGTGGGGAAGTGCATTCGATCGATCGCGATCGCCAGGCGATTGCCTACCATTATGATGTCTCGAACGATTTCTATGCCTTGTGGTTGGATCAGAACCTGGTCTATTCATGCGCCTATTTCGATTCACCTGGAGAAGACCTGGATACTGCCCAACTGCGCAAACTGGATTACATCTGCCGCAAATTGCGCTTAAAACCTGGCCAGTACCTGTTGGATATTGGTTGTGGGTGGGGAGGCTTGGTCAGGTATGCGGCTGAGAATTACGGCGTTGGGGTCAAGGGCATCACTCTCAGTGAGCCTCAGGCCGAGCTGGCAAACCAGAAGCTGATCGAGGCTGGCCTGGATGATAGGGCACGCGTTGTTGTACAGGATTACCGCGAAGTTAATGTCAGTGAAGGCTATGACGCCCTGGTCAGCATCGGCATGTTCGAGCACGTGGGGGCAGCAAAGCTGGGGGTATACTTCCGAAAAGCAATGCAGATGCTGCGCCCCGGGGGGGTCTTCTTAAACCATGGCATCGCCAGCAATGCAACTATCAAAACTCACCGTGGGCCAACCTTTACCCAGCTCTATGTCTTCCCCGATGGAGAATTGACACCCATCAATGTTTCATTGCAGGCTGCTGAAAAGGCTGGATTCGAGGTGCGGGATGTAGAAAGCTTGCGAGAGCATTATGCGCTTACCCTGCGGCACTGGGTACGCAGGCTTGAGGACCGCCATTTACAAGCCCTGGAGTTCGTGACAGAACCGGTGTATCGTGTATGGCGCTTATTTATGTCCGCATCTGCTTATGGTTTCGCTACTGGAAAGATAAATGTTTACCAGAGCCTGCTTGTTAAGCAGGACAGCCATGGCAGCAGCAAACTACCCCTTACCCGGGCGGATTGGTATGAATGACTTACTCGGATTCGGAGGATTGAGTCTTGCAGAAAGGAACTGATGGATGAAGAAACTGGCCTTCGTTCTCAGCGGTGGTGGTGCTCGGGGTGCACTTCAGGTGGGGGCTTTGCGGGCACTCTTGGAAGCGGAAATCTACCCAGATATGCTGGTGGGTACATCTATTGGAGCAGTAAATGCCACTTATCTGGCTACGCAAGGTGTAAGCCTGGACTCGATAGATGGCCTGGTGGAAGCCTGGGAGAGTGCGAGCCAATTGGATTTGCTGCCAACAAATTATTTCAGACTGGCTTTACAGTCCTTCACGCAAATATCACGCGATGGGGTATACCAGCGCATGCAGGATTTCTTTATTTCTCAGGGATTAACCTCCGGGATCAGATTTAATGATATCGATGGGGTCAGCCTGGTCCTGGTGGCGACAGATTTAAATTCAGGCGGGATAATTCTGTATGGACCTGAGTCCGAATTGTCCATCCTGGATTGTGTGATGGATTCGATCACCCTGCCGCCCTGGATTATGCCCAACAAGCGCGGGGAGCACCTGTTGATGGACGGTGGTCTAATCAGCAATTTACCCATCGAACCAGCCTTGAAGTGCGGGGCAGAAAAGATTATCGCCCTGGATTTGAATGATTTACGTGAACCACCGCTTCCTGGCCCAGAAGTTGGCAAATTGATCACCAAGTTGCTGTTTGCAGTTGCAAAGCGGCAGACAGAGCTGGAGTTGGCATTGGCAGAAGAGAGTCAGATCCCAGTACTCAGGATTAATTTGCTGGGTGATAAACCCATTGCACTATGGGATTTCCAGCATACGAGGGAATTAATCGATCGGGGTTATGAAACCATGAAAAGTAAGATTCTAGAATTGGTTGAGGCTTTGTAAGTCATGCTAAACATGGAAAGACGCAGCGGGGGAGATCATTTTTATCTCAGGCAGACACGAAATCATTTATAGTATCCGCAACGGATATACCCTTGACAAACTGATAAATTGGGTATAATATATCCATAATGAATATATCGTGCACGGATATATATACATCGAGGAGCTGCTATGAGCGAAATGATTAAAGACCCAGAAACATATGTCCCCCTATCTGCAGCGGTTTTCAACATCCTGCTGGCTTTAGCGGACGGTGACAAACACGGCTACGGAATCATGCTGGAAGTCGAAACCAATACGGGCGGTCAGGTGAACATGGGTCCCGGCACACTCTACGGTTCGATCAAGCGCATGCTCAAATCAGGATTTATCTGCGAGAGCGATGAGCGACCGGACCCCGACCTGGACGACCAGCGGCGGCGCTATTATGGGCTGACAGAGCTGGGGCGCAAGGTCCTGCAGGCGGAATCGCAGCGCCTGGTAAACCAGGTGGCGGTCGTGCAGCGCAAGAATGTGTTTGAAAGTGCTGGATGAGGAGCTTATGATGAAGAATCTAACAAACGATCCATCGCCAGTTGCTCTGTCAATCTCGCTCTATGGAATGCTGCTCGCGGCTTATCCAACCGGGTTTCGGCATGAGTATGGACCGCACATGGCGCAGGTTTTTCGGGATTGCTGCCTGAGAAGCTACCGCCAGGCCGGTTACCCCGGGATGCTGAACCTGTGGATATTCACCTTAATTGATTATATAAAAACTGTGTTCGAAGAACACATGCAGAGAGGAATGAACATGTACAAGTCAACTTTTATCCGTTTGAGCGGTTTGGCCCTTGCCCTGGGAGCGGTCACAAATATGATCTCCTGGCTGATTTCCATCCGGGATGTGCCGGAATATAACCCAAATAATTATTTGAGCAGACCCATAGATCTCTATCTAGAATATGTGATTGCGATCTTGCTACCGGTCACGTTTTTACTATTAATGGTGGGCATGATTGGCTTGTTTCTTCGTTATAGAAAGGATACAAACGGTTTTGGTAACTTCGGTTTGATCTTAGGGGTTCTTGGTGGGGTGATCAACTTTGGGGCGGCAATCCCTCTATTTACAAATGGACCTGATTGGAGCTGGACAGTCTGGATGGTTGGTACCTTGCTTTACTTCCTGGGATTGGTTGTCTTTGGAATCGCAGCCGTGAGGGATAAACTACTCCCCCGCTGGAATGCTCTACCAATCCTCACCGGCATCTGGATTCCCATACTATTTATTGGAACATTCCAGATGGAATGGGAGGCGACTGAATACATTTCATTAGGCGCATTTCTGCTCACGGGCATTGGCCTGGTTGGATTAGGTCTTTTACTCAAATCCGACATCTATGAAGAGGTAGAATTACCATAATCTGTCAAGGCAGGGAACATGCTAATATCGAAGATCCGGGCTTTACACAGGTCCGGATTTTCCCTTTTTATAGTCCATGATTTGAGGAAATGATGGGTGGGGGATCAATATTGGGATTTGATTAACCTTTTTGGATATGTGATCCAAAATAGCAAAACTTCGGCTAGAATCGAATCAACTACTATGAAGGATTTTGTCAAAGTATCCTGGATGCTGCTCTCTCTACTGGTCTTGATGGCATATGAGCTTACGCCAGCCACGAGTGCCCAAATCACCAACGAGGTTGATTCTATGCCTGGGCTAACGAAGCTCATTGTTTTGGATCCACAGATACGGCAGCGATATGAACCCCCACCAGCTGCATTTATGAGCAGCGCTCAACAAGCAGCAACCGCAAACATCCATGTAAATTACAACGG
>JBJYXV010000074.1:0-23086 GCA_046260155.1 Anaerolineales bacterium | reverse complement strand
GCCTTGATGACCTACAGCATTGCATACGGAGAGACAATCCACAACCCGGGCACAGTAACCCTGTGCATGTTTGAAGAAATGGGCTGGACGGTTTCAGAGAGCTGCAGCGCAAGCCCTGATACATCGATCAGCGGATTAACAGCTGTGAATGATGGACCGACGATCCTGGGGGCAGCAACCCAGCTGAGTGCCAGCATTATGAACGGCAGCAATGTGAGCTACGAGTGGGATTTTGGGGACAGCACCAGTGGAAGTGGTGCAGTAACCTCCCATGCTTATTCCGCCCCGGGTGAATACACCGCTGAAGTGACTGCCACCAACTCCGTTTCCCAGCTGAAAGCGAATACGCTGGTCCAGGTCGACGAAGCAATCACGGACCTGGCAGCTGACAACAATGGGCCAACACCTTTGGGAAATGCTACACAGCTCAGCGCAACGATTGCGAACGGCAGCAATGTGAGCTATGAGTGGGACTTTGGAGACAGCACCAGCGGGAGTGGTTCAATTCTTAACCATGTGTACAGCGCTCCTGGATCATACACTGCAGAAGTGGTTGCCACGAATTCCGTCTCCCAGGATACAGCCACCACGCTGGTCGAAGTCCACGGGGAACTCCAGTGGGTTTACCTCCCGCTGCAGGTAAATCAACCCTAGATAAATTTTGAATCCACGGTTTTTTCCAGGAATCATTCTGAGCAGGTTTGGTTGCCACATACAGGTGTACGCTGCCAAATCCGCCCACTTCCTGATCGGAGAATTGGAAACCAGATGTCCCAGTAAACTCAGTAGGACGCGGAGGATATCGCCGCTGGCTTTCCAGGCTTTGGTCAGCAGCACGCCGAGCTTATTTTGATCCAATGGGTTGCTGATATCCAGAATTACCAGGCGACCGCCAGGTTTCAAGACCCGCGATAACTTCTCCAGTGCGCGCCTGCTGTCCGCCCGGGTACGCGGTGAAAGCCATGGTGTTGGTGATCGAATTAAAAGTACCCTCGGTGTACGGTGGCGATTCAATATTCGCGGACTTTGCTTGATTTTAAACATGACCCTGAGAGCTGCCTTTCCACGGCCGGGCGGTCCTGTATGCTTCCTTTCTGGAATCAGCAGTATTCGTCTGGTTTACCTCAAAGAATGGGTTAATTCTTGCAACGTTATCAATCAAGGGATCAGCTTGGATAGGCGAAACGGTAATTATTCCCGGGAAGCATGATTTAGAAAGGATCAGAACCATCCTGCAGGTATTCGGCATAAAATATACGGAACCTTATTGCCTGACCTGGCGTCTATACAAAAAATTATTGATTTAAATCCCGTTAACGACAATTCTGGTGGAGGGCCGTACCGATGGCACAAGATAATCGATCTTTCTTCGCTCGCTATAAAATACCACTGTTGATCACGGCTGGGATCTTGTTGGTTGGGGTTGTGGCTGCGATCATAGTTGGATTAATTTTGCCTGGATTCCAGAGCAATACCTCGCAGGGACAAACCAACCCACCCCTGGTCGATGTTTCAACTGATGAAAGTGAAGGTGGTCCAATGAGCGATGAGAGTCCTGGGTTTCAGGTGAACCTCGGTCCTGGTCAATCTGAACCGGACCAAGCCGAAGGTGTCCCAATAGCGACCAGCGAGCCGTTGACCGAGGACGAGATTCAACAAGTCCTGATGCGTATGCCATCCTTGATCGTTGATTCGTCCGACCAGGTGGATTTTAATTTGCCAGCGGAGCCAATTCCCCCGCCCCGCACCGGGGATACGATTGAAGAGCCTTTTCCTCTCCCTGAGACCACTGCCGCTCCGACTGAAGTTACAGCAGGACCATTGGAGGTGCTGCGCTATGCTCCGGAGGGCGAGATCCCACTGGCACCATTCCTCAACGTCACCTTCAACCAACCCATGGTGCCCCTGGGAACACTGGACGACCTTGCCGCTGAAGAAGTGCCTGTGCAACTGGAGCCAAATCTACCAGGTACCTGGCGTTGGCTGGGCACGAAGACGCTGACTTTCCAATTTGATTCAACCGAGATCGACCGGTTACCCATGGCAACCGAGTACCAGGCCACGATACCTGCGGGAACTGAATCGGCCGTAGGAGGTACCCTGGATGAAGCAGTGAGCTGGACCTTCAGCACGCCGCCAGTGCAGGTTATCTCAAAATATCCCGTTGATATCCCTCAACCTTTAGACCCGATCGTTTTCATCGGATTTGACCAGCATATTGACCCTGAATCGGTCCTTAAAACGATCACCATGCGGGCTGGTAACAGGGAGGTTGCTCTGGAACTGGTCCCTGAACAAGAAGCAAAACAGGAACAGCAGGTCAAGCGATTAATTGAGAATGCTGAAGAAGGTCGCTGGCTTGCCTTTCGGGTGCAGGAATCCCTGTCCCCAGATACCCAAGTATCGGTGCAGGTCGGGCCTGGCACGCCCTCCGCGGAAGGACCTTTACTCTCTGCGGATGCAGAGAGTTTCGGCTTCTACACTTACGCGCCTCTGAAGATTGTCGCTCATGGTTGTTCCTGGTCGGATGATCAGTGTCGCCCGCTGACCCCCTTTTATATTCGATTTAACAACCCGATTAGTCTTGATAAATATGAGGATGAATTACTGACGATCAGTCCTGAACTGCCTGGAGCGACAGTCAATATTTTCGGGGATACGATCAATATCCGGGGGGCTTCCGAGGGGCAGACAACATACCGCATCACGGTCAGCAAGGATATCGAGGATATTTTTGGCCAGCAGCTCGGTGAAGATCAGACCCTGACATTCCGGGTCGGGTCTGCAGAACCGATCCTGATTGGACCGGAAGAACCATTGGTTACTCTGGATCCAGCCTCGGAGGATCCAGTATTGACCCTCTACACGATCAATTACAACCGCCTGGAGGTGAAGATTTATGCAGTTGAACCTGCAGATTGGACCGCTTTCAAGGAGTATTTACGCGAATACCAGAGAACTGATATCCAGCTGACTCCTCCTGGTCACCTGGTTAAGAATGAGACACTGCGGCTGGAAGTAGCCGCAGATAAGCTGACCGCGGTTGATATTCCTTTGGGCGACGTGATGGATGGCGATTACGGCCAATTCATCGTGATCGCCAAGCCACCCAAGGGTTTATTCCAGGAAGAGCGTTACTGGGAAACCGTGCAAACCTGGGTTCAGGTCACGCAGATCGGCCTGGATGCTTTCGTCGACCACAGCCAGATGGTTGTTTGGGCGACAGGTCTGAAAGATGGTGCTCCTCTACAAGATGTGGCCATCCAGGCAGGCTCAGCAGGACTGAAAGCCACCACTGGAGCAGATGGGATCGCTCATTTTCCGATCCCCGATTCAGGGGCAGAGTACCTGGTTGCTGGCCTGGATGGAGATCAAGCCTTCCTGCCTCCCTCGACCTATTACTGGGGAGACGAGGTCTGGTTACCACGCCCGCCAGATGATCAGCTGCGCTGGTATGTGTTTGATGACCGCCAGATTTACAAACCTGGCGAAGAGGTACATGTTAAAGGATGGTTGCGCAGGATTGGAGGCGCGCAGTATGGTGACGTGGGTTTGGTAGGTGATAGCATCAGCGATGTGCGCTACCAGATTACTGGACCGCAAGGAAATGAGCTTGGGTCAGGCAGCGGTACAGTTAACACTTTGGGTGGTTTTGATTTCACCTTTACCCTGCCGGAGAATACCAATTTAGGTTATGCACAATTGATCCTCGACGCCGAAGGAAACCTTAGCGGCCTGGATGGGAGTCGCTACTACCACCAGTTTCAAATCCTCGAATTCCGGCGCCCGGAATTCGAGGTGACAGCCCGCAACGAAACCGAAGGACCCTATTTTGCTGGCGGTGACGCAGTTGTCGCAGTGGAAGCGAAATACTATGCTGGTGGGCCGCTGCCCAACGCGGATGTTTCCTGGACGGTGAACACCTCACCCAGTAATTATTCACCACCCAACTGGCCGGATTTCATTTTCGGTATCTGGCAACCCTGGTGGTGGTATTACCAGCCGGTGATCGAAGGCGAAGGATTTGGGCCTTATGATATGGGTTACGGTGATGTGCAAACCTACGAGGGCGTGACAGACGCCTCAGGGGAGCATTATCTGCGCCTGGATTTTGAAGAGACAGAGGAAGCGCGTCCCCACAGCGTGATCGCTGAAGCGACCGTATTTGACGTCAACCGCCAAGCCTGGGCAGGGACCACCAGCCTGCTCGTCCACCCGGCTGAGCTGTACGTTGGGCTGCGCAGCGAACGCATCTTTGTGGACCGCGGCGATCCATTGAAAATCGAATTAATTGTGACTGATCTGGACGGAAGTCCTGTCACCGATCGACCGATCAAAGTTACCGCGGCACGCCTGGAATGGAAGTACAGCAAGGGCGATTGGCGTGAGGAGGAAGTTGACCTCCAGGAGTGTACGGTAGGATCACAGGCAGAACCTGTGTCCTGCACCTTTGAAACTCCCGTGGGAGGGCGCTACCAGATCAAGGCGGAAGTGACAGACCAGCAGGGCAGGCGTAACCAGAGCCAGTTCACACGCTGGGTGAGTGGAGGTCAAAATCCACCTTCCCGCAAAGTCGAACAGGAGACGGTGACTTTGATCCCCGATAAGGAAGATTACCAGCCTGGGGATACAGCCCAGGTCCTGGTTCAGGCACCTTTCAGCCCTGCGGAGGGTTTACTGACGGTCAGTCGCAGTGGGATCCTTTACACGGAACGCTTCAAGATGGAAGAAGATTCGATCACGCTTGAAATACCGATCGAGGAAAAGCATCTGCCCAACCTGGTTCTGCAGGTAGATCTGGTTGGAGCGGCCCCCCGTATGGACGATCAGGGTGAAGTAATAGCAAACATTCCACCTCGCCCAGCCTTTGCCTCCGGGCAGCTTCAGCTCAACATTCCCCCACTCCAGCGTACTTTAGCTCTGGAGGTAACACCGCGCGAGACCGAGCTGGAGCCTGGTGGTGAGACGCTGATCGATCTCGAGCTTACAGATGCAAGGGGAGCACCGGTTGCGGGCGCTGAACTTGCGGTGGTGGTGGTTGATGAAGCTATTCTTGCATTGAGCAACTACCAGCTGGCCGATCCGGTAGCAGTTTTTTACCAGGATCGAGGGTCAGATTTGAGCAGCACTTACGGGCGAGCCTCCATTATCCTGGTTGACCCGCTGGCTCTGGACGCCACCGATCAAGCCGAACGGAGCCTGGCTGATAAGGCATATGCCACTCAATCCTTGGCAGAGGGGATGGTGATGGAAGCCCCAGCAGCAGCTGAGGCAGAAGAAGCGGGAGGCTCAGCAGCACAGCCGATCCAGATTCGCTCAGACTTCAATCCGCTGGCAACTTTTACCCCAGAGGTGAGGACGGATGCTGATGGTAAAGCCAGGGTGGAGGTGAAGCTGCCAGATAACCTCACTCGCTACCGGGTGATGGTGGTGGCTGTTGATGATGGGAATCAATTTGGTTCAGCGGAAACCAACCTGACCGCCCGGTTGCCACTGATGGTGCGACCCTCTGCGCCGCGCTTCCTGAATTTCGGTGATCAATTTGAGCTGCCGGTCGTACTCCAAAATCAGACCGATGAAGCGATGACTGTAGATGTCGTTGTACAGGCTGGCAATATCAAACTGGTCGAAGGCGCCGGACTGCGCGTGACCGTGCCCGCAAATGACCGCCGGGAAGTGCGTTTTCCCGCTGAGACAGTCATGGCTGGAACAGCGCGCTTCCAGATCGCTGGGGTCTCCGGGGATAACGCCGATGCAGCGGTGATTGAACTGCCAGTGTACACACCGGCGACGACAGAAGCATTTGCCACATATGGCGTCGTGGATGAAGGCAGCATCATCCAGCCGGTCAAAGCCCCCGACGATGTATTTCCCCAGTTTGGTGGGCTGGAGATCAACACTTCATCAACAGCGCTTCAGGCTCTCACTGATGCAGTGATTTACCTGGTTTCCTATCCCTTTGAATGCACGGAGCAGATCGCCTCCCGCATCCTGGGCGTGGCTGCCCTGCGGGACGTATTAAGCGCATTTTCGGCAGAAGGTCTTCCTACTCCGGAAGAGATGGAATTCGCAGTGGTGCGGGATATTGAGCAGCTGCAGGGTTTGCAGAATTATGATGGTGGTTTTCCTTACTGGCGTCGCGGGCAGGATTCGATCCCCTTCAACACGATCCATGCCGCACATGCCATGCAGCAAGCCCGGCAAATGGATTACAGGGTGCCGGAAGAAATATGGTCCAGTGTATTGGCATACCTTCGGGATATCGAGAGTCACTATCCCCCATACTACAGCAAACCTACCCGCCAGACGCTCAGTGCTTATGCATTGTATGTACGCATGCTGATGGGTGACCGGGATGTGGAGAAGGCCCGTAACCTGTTCCACCAGGACCCGATTGAAGAGCTGCCGATCGATGCTATTGCCTGGATTTGGCAAGTGTTAATCGACGATCCGAATTCTAGCGAAGAATTGGATACGATCCGCAGGTTTGTCAGCAACCGGGCAGTCGAGACGCCGGGTGCGGCGAACTTCATCACCTCCTTTGATGACCAGGCCTATCTGCTGCTGAACTCAAACCGGCGTACGGATGCCCTGCTGCTGGATGCGATGATCCGGGATAATCCGGATGATGAGTTGATCCCGAAGGTAGTCAACGGGCTGCTGGCTCATCGCACCCAGGGGCGCTGGTCCAATACCCAGGAAAATGTATTCATCCTGCTGGCACTCGATCGCTATTTTAATACCTTCGAAGCATTGACACCGGATTTCGTAGCCCGCGTCTGGTTAGGTGATACTTACGTCGCCGAGCACGAATTCGTCGGCCGGACCACCGAGCGGCGCGAGACACAGATTCCCATGGCATACCTGGTGGAAGGCGATGAAGGAACACAGGACCTGATCCTGGAAAAGGAAGGCCCGGGACGGCTTTATTATCGTTTGGGGATGAGCTATGCGCCAACGGACCTCAACCTGGATGCATTGGATATGGGATTCGTGGTCCAGCGGACTTACGAAAGTGTGGATGACCCGCAGGATGTCACCCGGGATGAGCAGGGCGTCTGGCATATCAAATCTGGAGCACGGGTAAGAGTGCGTCTCCAGATGGTTGCCGATAACCGGCGCTACCATGTGGCACTGGTTGATCCGTTACCTGCTGGGCTGGAGATCGTCAACCCGGCATTAGCAGTTTCTGGAAGTGTGCCCCAAGATCCCGATAGCCAGGGTTATCGCTACGGGTGGTGGTGGTGGGGCACCTGGTATGAGCACCAGAACATGCGTGATGAACGAGCTGAAGCCTTCACTTCCCTGCTGTGGGATGGTGTTTATAATTATTCCTACGTGGCAAGAGCCACGACTCCTGGCACTTTTGTGGTACCGCCAGCCAAGGCGGAGGAGATGTACTCACCGGAGGTGTTCGGGCGCAGCGCCAGCGACCTGGTGATTGTGGAGTAAGAAGATTTTTAGGCACCAGGGTCTAAACCTGGAACCTGACGATTGCTATTCCGCGGCATCCCCTTTATGGTTCATTGAGGGGATGCCGCGGTCTATTTGTTAATCCGTCGGTGTTATGGTAGCGATCTACAAATTGTCGATCGCTACTGGTTCGACCGGATCTGCTAAATCGAAGCCGAAGACCCGGGAATAAAAATACAATTCCCCATCCAGAGCACGCTTGATATGCTCAGCTTTTCGGAATCCGTGCTGCTCGCCTTCGAATTCCAGGTATGCCACTGGTAATCCCTTGGCTTTCACCGCAGCATACATCTTTTGGGATTGGTTGGGGGGCACAATTTTGTCTTCGGAACCCTGGAACAGGATCATTGGACAATTCAGCTGGTCGGTGTAGTTTATCGCCGATCGCTCCCGGTATAGCGCACGCTTTTCAGGGTAGGGACCAACCAGGTTATCCAGGTAGCGTGATTCGAACTTGTGGGTATCACCGACGAAGGTCTCGAGATCGCCGATTCCGAAATGGCTGGCGCCAGCCTTGAAAACATTGCGAAAGGTCAGTGCGCATAAGGTTGTGTAGCCTCCCGCACTACCTCCCGTGATCATCAAGCGGTTTCCATCGACATCGCCACGCTCAACCAGGTGTAATGCTCCATTGGTGCAGTCATCAACATCCACGATGCCCCATTGACCGTTCAAACGCTGCCTGTATTTACGACCATACCCGGTGCTGCCACCGTAATTGACATCGATCACGGCAATGCCTCGGCTGGTAAAGTACTGTATCTCGTCATCGTATACCGGGATAGTGGCGCCGGTTGGCCCGCCGTGGCTCATCACGAGCAGGGGTGGCTTTTCCCCCTCGGGAGCAGTGAAGTCCTTGTTTTGAGGCGGGTAGAAGAAAGCATGAGCTTCTTTGCCGCCAGTGGTCGGGATTTCAATTTCCTGCGGGATGGAGGTGTAACCGGGATCTATTTTGCTCTCACTTGAGTAGCGCAGGACTTCTTCTGAATCATCTACCAGGTTACGCAGGATGACGGTCATCTTTTGAGTGGCAGAACCGGCGATGAATAGCACCTGGCCGGGAGCGGCTTTGATTGAACTGATGTAGGTATATCGTGTTTCGATTTCCTCGGATTCCAGTGTTTCGGTATCCAACCTGACAAGATGAGAAGTACCATGCTGGCTGTAGGTGCAGATAATTTGCTTGGGCGATTCGAAGGCGTAGGTTGACATGCCAAAGACCCACTGGGGAAGACCAAATTCGGCTTCCAATGGATACAAGGCTTCGATGCTACCATTCTTCAATCGATACAAATTCCACCAGTTGCTGTGGTCAGAAACGAAGTACAAGGTGCCGCCGGGTGACCACTCGGGCTGAAAAATCGATACATCCTTGCCACCGGCGATCATTTTACTGCTGGTAATTGAACCTGTGGAGTCCAGATCGCCGATCCATAATTCGGTACCATCCCAGGGCATGTTGGGATGGTTCCAGGTCAGCCAGGCTAGCTTAGAGCCATCCGGGCTGAGGCGCGGTGAGGAATAGAAATCATTGCCGGATACGATCATCTGGCCGCCAGTCTCATCGCCCTCACTCGTAATTTTCACAATGGTGTTAATAGCTTCACCGGAAGCGGTGTGGTCTTCACGTACGCTGTAAAGAATATCACGTCGTGGATCAACCACATAATCCGCGTAACGAAGATCTGTTTCGGGTGTGATCGGGATGGGAGAGTCACCTGGATCAAGGCGGTATAGACGCTGGTCAGCAAAGTTTGAGAAATACACAGTGCCTTGATTAACCGTGTAGGCATGGCCGCCGTATTCGTGGACGCGGGTTCTGGCGTTGAAGGGTTGCGGGGTGAGATCGGTCGTTTTCCCATCCGGTGTGCGCTTTACAACAACAAGCCGGCCGTTCTCTTTAGGTCGCAGTTCCTGCCAGTATATAGTGCCATCCAGGATGTCAGTCCCGCCCAGTCCGATCGAATCGGCTACGATCAGATCCGAGGTGATGGGTGATTTCCAGGAACCGTAAGGTGCAGTTTTTTGTGAAGTCATAAGTGGCTTTCCTTTTGCTTAGTTGCTGTTGGTACAAAAACCTACTTGTGCTGCTGGAGTCTTGTGAGTGGTTTTTAGCAGTAATTCCACAATCATACACCAAATTTCACCTCACCTGGATGCTCACATGCAACTGTTTTCTGCCATACCTGCGAGCAGGATTGGAGTATCCTCTTCAGATCTAGTGATGGAGATATTCCTTCCTGGACCTTCAGCGCGGAGGACAGTCTCCAGGTGGACATGCTGGTTATCTTAGACTGGGTTATGCAACATGGTGAAAGTTATTGAAGTCACCCCAGCTTGTTCTGCCATGCTGCTCATCTTTACTCAGGTGCATCGATGATCCAGTGCAGGGCTTTCGCCCTTGCAAGCAGCCTGCCGGTTTGATCGCGGACTTCCGCAGTGAAGTTGAGCCGGCGATCATTTCGCTCCTTCAGCCGTGCTTCGACGAAGATGTTTTCGAGATCTGGGGTAACCGGGCTGCTGAACTTCATATCCAAGGTGCGGGTTACGTTTGGGGGGGCGACCAGCATACTTAATGGACCTAAAGTGTTGTCAACTGCTGCGGTTACCATGCCACCCTGCATGGCACCGTAGGGGTTTAAGTAGCTTTGTAACACTGGGAAGCGAACCTTAAGGATTGCGGACTGCGGATCGAATTCAAGCAGCTCCCCTTGCATGAAATCGAAAACGGGAGGAGGCAGGATGAATTCACCGCTCCTATTGCCTAATCTGGCGTGTAAGTATTCCATGAGTGATGATGGGTCCATTCAATATTGTCCTACCTTGTGATAAATTTATGGAAACCAGGTGATCGATTCGAGAAAAGAGCCGAATAGATCAAAAAATTGTTGATCGAGTTAAATCATTTTGGAGGCAGAGTCAGTGCGAAATCAAGCCCGGTCTGCACCCACTGCTTGAGATCAGCTTTGCTTGAGAAACTTGGTGGTTCAACCATGACCCAACCTTTCATGGCACGCCCGGTCATATCGAAAGGTCGGGTGTGTGGGTATTCCAGTGATTCATCATATGCATCCGGTCCCACGCGCACGATGAGCATATCTTTGTATACGCCGCAGGCCATGTTGCCCTGCACTAGGTAGCCCATGCCGCCGAACATCTTTTTCACTTCCAGATCTGGTTGACCAACGAGTATATCCTGGATACGCGCAGCCAGTTCTTCATCGTATGCCATTACAGACTCCCGGTGACCCTTTCCCAATTATTGTCATCCATGTGTGCGTTTATCTTATCAGATCAGATGGTAATACTCTACTCACAAGTGTATTTAATTTGGTTTGTAAGGGAGCTCGTCTTACAGGGGTAATTGGGCTGTAATCTTCCTGGCCGATACTTGAGCCATCAATCGAGGTTTACCAGCCAAAGTGCTGCAATAAAAACCGTACAGCATACATTGTGATTATCAGGATCAATATGGGATGGAGGTGTTTAGAGGTGCTGGTGCGTTTAAAAATAATACTAGTATTATGGCCTGGTGATCGTCGAGGTATCAAAGCCATAAGCAGATAAGTATTCAACCAAAGCCTCGTAAATTTGATCCTTTGTCAGCAATTGTTCCTCAGAGCAGGGCTTGGTATGTTCTGGTACATCACCGGATTCCCATGTCAGGCTCGTGGTATCAAACCGATACCACTTGCTGCAGTTGACTATATTGAAAAAAGAAAATTGGTAGAAAGGCGGTTTAACTCTTGCTGTTTCGACCACCCACAATTTCTGATCATTACGGGTTGTCAGTACAGTGCCGGTGCTGAAGATCAACTCGTTATCAGGTAAATTTTCTTGGATCAAAGATTGTCCCTGCATCCATTCTGGCTGATCGATGCCAAGGTAATCCAATATCGTCGGAGAGATGTCTAGGTTCTGAACGTTCGTCCTGATGGTATCCGAAAACTCATCATTGGGAAAATGCATCATTAATGGTATTCGCCACCTGACATTATAAAGTTTGGGATGGTCCGAATAGATGATCAGCAGCGTGTTGTCCATCTCACCATTTTTTTCCAGTTCATCCAATAATTTTCCGATATAGCTATCAAAGGTTAGAATGCTGTCATCGTAATAATCGGTTTCCCAATTCTCATTTGGGGCTTCCCCGAGAGAGAATTTCTGTTGGTCAATGGCAAATCTGGGACCATGGGTGCCCATCAAATGAACATGAGCAAATAGTGGTTCCTCGGTTTCTTGGATCAGGTCAATCAAATGGTTTACTTGTGCTTCATCGCTTTGCCTTTTTCCAGGCTCAGTGACAAGTGAATATGGATTTTTCATCTCTTGTATAAAGAAAATATGCAGAAGGCGCTCGGTGATGCGCTCATACATTATGGAGGTGAAATACAGGCTGTTACCAAAAACCATTTCTAGGGCTAAATGAGCTGCTTGGCTTTCTTCTTGGGTATGCCCGTTTACCTCCGCAAACCCATCCAGTAAATTCACCTCGTTGGCATCTGCGTAAACCGGAACTCCCAGCTGGGCTGTGTAGTAACCCGCATTGCGTAAAATTCTTGGCAAGTGCTCGAAGATATTCTCTCCCTGGAGGATATCCGGGGGTAATAAGACACGTGTTTGAGCGGGTGGTTTGCCAGTTAGCATGGAAGTTGTCGAACCTGTAGTGTTCGATGAATTCGAGAAAGCATTCTCTGCGAGGAGGGAGCGGTCAGATAATTGCTCCAGTTGCGGAGTGGTATCGCGCTCATAGCCATATAGTGACATATTGGTGGCATTTAACCCATCGCCGCCGATAAGGATAATATTCGGTTTCTGGTTATCGTTTGGATAATTTCCTGCGCTGCTGGTTGGGGTAAAGGGATTCGACGTATGATCAATGATTTTATTAACTGCCAGACCTGTCGCGATTAGAAGCAAGATGGCTATCAGGCCAAAAATAAAGCGGGGGATTTTGATTGGATGATCGGGTTCACCTCGCAAGCCTATCCAAGTTAAAATTCTGGTATTGATATAAACAAAGATGATCAAAAAACCTACTCCATAAGCGTACCTCACCAAACCAGCGGTCGAGACAATGCCAAATTTGAAAATTGTATAGGTAAAATTATCCACCAGAATAATACTGGTAGCGGTCAGGATAAATGTGGGAATCAATGTTGCAATAAAGATGGGCAGTGAAGAATCATGGAATCTAGAGATTAAGAGATCAAACCCAGCAGCGATTAACATCAGGATCAGGCTTGCCAGGATGAAAACTAAGCTGGAGATAAGTAAGATTTCAATTTTTTCAACCCACCCCAGAAAATCCATGAATGAGGGTTTTGTTACAAAGAAGATCCATTCCATGAATACATAAAAAAATGCTGCGCCAGTGGTAAGGGTCAGCAAAAAGATCCATATTGATCGCCTGGAATGTTTAATAGGTTGGGCGTTCTTAATTGGAATAATCACTCCGGAGAGTTCTTCATCTAAGAAATCGTTGAACAACTGCCAGATCGCTTGGGGATTGGTTAACGATAATTCCTTTCTGCTGGTAGATTTGATTAAAAATCTGGCAAACAGGACCATTCCAAATATTGATATTAAAAAGATAGAAATACCTATTCTACGGGAAAAGAAACGCACGTGCATATATAAAGTGTATTCTCTTCCATTTGTTGAAGGATTACTGTTATCTTTAGATGAGAAAATCAAATTTGAGCGACCATTCTCTTGATCGGTGATGGAATACCTTCCCAATCCATTTTGAATGACATCTGCGGTATGCGTTCGGTTCAGTAGAACATTATCTTCGAACAGCAACAATTCCTCGGAAGGGAAAATCAAAGGATTAAGCGTTAGAGGTTGGCGGTACGCGAGATCTTTATATGGTTCGAAATTTTCAGGTGGTAATCTCCGTTTGATATGAAAGATTGAGGCTCCCGGTTTAATGATCAAGAGAACAGAGACTATAATCGCCAGGAAATAAATGATGAGAAAGGTGATGCGGATGAGTCTTTTCATATGTAAGCTCGCCTGCTGAACTTCCAGAATTATACTGTTAAGCTTGCCTTGTGAAGATTGAGCATGCATGGTAAATGAAGTGAATTGCTCGGGCTTGGATAAAGACCCCTGAGTTGTCCACTGAATGACCTTTCTTAAGATTGGCAATGGATATGGGAGGTAATTTAACCACTAAGTAGGGTCAGGGATTCGTCGGCAGCGGATAATGGGTGGATGTATATGGCGAACATATTAAGGATGAAAAACCTGTTCTTCTCCTGCTCACAGATGGGGAGTGGCCAGGTAAAACTCGGGGTTAAGGCAATAGATTAGTTTCATTAGGGCTGTACCATAAGTTGGAAATCGCTCCTTATGCTGTACATATAGATATTTCACAGGTTCTGAGGTATTTTCAATCTCTTTTGTGAGGATCATGCAGAATTTCAAATCCTGATCGATCTGCCAGGTAACCCCTTAATGAGTCCTGGTTGATCTGATGTACGCGGCGATCCGCGGTATTGACTTATGCTAATGGGAATTCGAACTAAGTTTATGGTACACTCAAATTACCGTAATTTCTTTAAGGTCATATTACTGGAAAATCTACGGGTATCGAAAGATGGACATACATACCGCTGTAATTCATTCACACATCGAATTCAGTGATTCAGCATAGTTTTGCGACTTTACCCGATCTATATCAGCCAATCCTATTCCTGATACAACAACATAACATTGAAGTATATCTCCGAGAAGAGCTCATGAGCAGACAGGACTGGTGCTCTGATATGTGTGGTTATTGTCTCTACCATCAATGCGTGCAATATCGACCATTAAATTCTCAACCTTGATCAAAATCATCGAAAAGGGCAATTTTCAGAGTAAACATGGAGTAAATCATGAAGATAAAATTGAACTGGAAGAACTCTCCTGGATTGCTGCTAAGTGCCATGCTGCTCTTGATGTTCTCACTGATTGCCATGTTACCTGGTATGGCGCAAGCTGACTCAAGTGACTTATTTGTTTCGACAATCGGTACCAGCCCGGAGTGTAAACAATCTGATCCATGCAAATTGGAGACCGCTATCATGAACGCGCAGGATGGAGATTTTATTTATCTGGCGGGAGGTACTTACCACAGCACTGGCGCGGCGGTTGTAACTCTGGTTGAGGATATTACCTTGTACGGAGGTTGGGATGGATCCGCAACGATACCTCTTGTACGTGATCCATATCTTCATCCCACGAATCTGGATGGAGAGGAAGCACGCAGGGCGGTGGATATCTCCGCTGGTGCAACAGTCACCCTGGATGGTTTAAGTCTGATCAATGGTTATGGGGATTCCTCCGGAGGAGGGATTCGTTCGGTTTATTCAAACGCCACCATCCAGAACTGCATCCTGCAGAATAATCACGCAGATGGAGATGGTGGTGCGATCTTTATTAATGGCGGTTCGGCTCAAATCTTGAACAACCAGGTCCTTGAAAATTCAGCAACTTGGGCGGGCGGGTTGCGGATCATAAATAATCCGCAGGTGACTGTAGAAGGCAATTTCATCAGCGGGAACACGGCAAACATCTCTGCAGGAGGCATTCATGTTGATTGTTGTGGCGGCAGCGTGATTAATATTGAAGGGAATTGGATCATTGGCAACAGCGCTGGAACGTCCGGGGGTGGCGTGGTGGTAGCAAGCACGAATGCCGTGTTGTTCAACAACATCATCGCAGAAAACACTGCAAATGAGGGAGCTGCGATTTACTTTGAAGGTGCAGATGCATACCCGGTGGATGTAGATTTGGTCAACAATTCACTCGTTGGTCTATCCTCAGGCGACCATTCCATGTGGTTGGACGGGTACACCGATGCTTTGATAACGAATAACATTCTAAGCAGCTTTGCAATCGGCATCCAAGATAACGATCCGTCAAGTAATGTGATCAATGCCGATCACAATCTCTTCTTCAACACAAGCGATCCGGTTCTGGGGACAAATCCGGTCCAAGCTGACCCACTATTGGATGCCCGGTACCATCTCAAGGGGGGGTCTCCGGCGATCAATGCAGGCGTCGCAGTTCAAAATTATAAAGATATCGATGGAGACCTACGGCCAAATGGTATGTTTGATCTGGGTGCAGACGAATACTACCCAAACATATACTTGCCATTTGTGATCAGCACAGCGGGTTCTCAGTAGCTGAAAGAGGAATTGGTCAGATTAAGTTGATTTGTATTCGTGATTGTCCGCTTGGTTAGTGATGAACGAATTTTAGACCGGGAAAACCTTTTTCCAATCTTCCTTGATGCTGATGGGCGTCCAGCCTTTCGTTTGGGCGATTTCGATAATTTTCTCCGCTCCAGCCTGGTAATCAAACTCGCGCTGGTTATCATCATGGATCACCAATAAGCGCAAGGCTGGCAGGTTTGGCCTACCGGCAAAGTTCAGCATCTGCAGGTCGCCATTTGAGTTGCCCGCGGACAGGATCGGGCGGCGACCGATGATGTTCCAGATTTGGATTGGTTTGCCAGGTCCATCATCGATGATATCCAAATCAGCTCGTTGGACAATGGCATCCTGATCGTTTTCACCGGCTACATATCGATAAGCGACTGTGCTGCCAATAACCCGTTCGCGAGGGATTCCGTACAAGTCATGTGCAAAACCGCGCATGAAATCTCGTCCGCCTCCTGATACGATGTAATTCGTGAAACCATTAGCTGCCAAGTGTTGGAGAAGTTCAACCATCGGATGGTAGATACAATCGCGGTAGCGCAATCCCAAGGTTGGATGTGATGTGTTTTCGATGAAATGCTTGGCTTCTGCCTCGATTTGCTCTATAGCTTGTCCTTCGGAAAGTGTGAGGATCCCACCCAGCAAAATCTTTAGATCGGTGTCATCCCCCTGGTAGTGCTTGGTAACCGCACTGCCGAGCCAGTCGAAATCCCGTTCCCAGGCAGATTTCCAGGGTTGCTTTGAACGCAGTGAGGCATCGATTTTTGCCTGTGTAGCCAGCTTGCGCAGCAGGAAATCCAGCTGGATATACATCGGTTTTTCACACCACAGTGTGCCGTCATTGTCGAACACTGCGATCCGCTCCCGAGGGGGTACATAGCTTGGCTTGGAGGAATCCGTTATCGAATTGATAAAATCCAGGATTTTTTGCCGGGTGGGTGTTGCATTCCAAGAGGGGATTAATCGGTTCATTATTTATATTCCTCGTCAACGTGAAAAGATTCTGGAAAGGGAATAAATCAAAAAAATATTGAAATGACAGGTGTAAACGGACCCCGCATAATTTTGCTTTCTATTGATTCGTCAGCAATTGAGGTATCAGATGGTATCTGATCGTACCACTTCCTAGCTGAAAAACTCACTGGCTAAAATAGTTGCCAAGGTCTTCGGCAGATGGGTTACTTTTCAATGGCTCCGGAATTCTGGATTTCCCAAAGCTGGTAGCATTGAGCCAGTTTTTCAATCAATGAGCGGTACACAAGGGTCTGGATATGGGTGGTTTTGGTTAAATAGATATGCAGCTGGGCTGTAAGGAGGATGCTCCTTTATACTGACAGTTCCTATCATGTGGTAGATGTGCAGCCTTGCCAGCAAAAATGATCGAATCTTACCGGGAAATTTCGTGAGTGATCAGAATCGGATTATAGAGATTGTACCTTTGTGCCAATATGGTTGTGGAAGTAAAGGGTCTGCCTGGTCAGCAGACCCTTTACAATGTTCTATGCTTGTTTGTTAGATGCTTTCTGGTTAGGTTCCTTGAATAAAAGCCATAGTGGCTCAAAACACCATTTTTTTACAAGGTGCTAATGCAGGCTGCCATCCGTGGCTTGCTGCATCTTTTCTAACACACTATCCAGGTTGAATGAAGCTGGTTTCTGGCGGGGAGGGAATTCCACAAACGATTGGAGCTGCTGGGCGGTCAAAGCCTGAGCGGCGTAAATGCCCGGGACGTGATCCAGCACCCAATCCCAGTAGGTGTTAGAGCTTTCATCCGCCCTTTCGAAAGGATCACGCCGCAAGTTGAAGATCTTTGGTACTCGTAATTCGACGAAAGGCTCTGCCCAGACCATCATGCCTTTGGCGCGCTGTTCCATGAAAACCATCTTCCAATCCCCGATACGGATGGCAGTTACCTGGCCATCGTCATTGGCATAGAAGAACCAATTGCGCGGGCTTTCATCGGTTTCGCCCAGTAAGTAAGGTAGGATATTGTATCCATCAATGTGTAC
The DNA here is from genome assembly GCA_046260155.1 of Anaerolineales bacterium. Taxonomy (GTDB): domain Bacteria; phylum Chloroflexota; class Anaerolineae; order Anaerolineales; family UBA4823; genus PFL25. The sequence continues at coordinate 5,388 of JBJYXV010000074.1, read as the reverse complement.
TTTGAAGGTCTTTTCGCCAATTTTATAGCCCTTGAGCAGCTTTTCCTTAATATCAGGCTCGCCTGCGGCAGCCAGCAAGGTTGGCAGCCATTCTTGATGGGTAACTACCCCGTTTAGAACCTTACCAGGCTCGAGCTTGCCCGGCCAGCGAACGAAAGAAGGAACGCGATATGCACCCTCCCAGTTGGAGTTCTTTTCACTTCGCCAGGGAGTGATAGCAGCATCCGGCCAGGTATTGTAGTGCGGGCCGTTATCCGTCGAATACTGCACGATTGTGTCTTCGGCGATGCCGAGTTCATCGAGCAAGTCTAGCAATTTACCAACTGCTTGATCGTGCAGCACCATGGCGTCGTTGTAGAAGCCCTGTCCGCTGATCCCTTCTGCCTCTTTGGGGATGTGGGTGCGGAAGTGCATATGTGTAGAATTCCACCAGATGAAGAATGGTACCCCTTCGGAGTGAGCTTTCTTGATGAACTCGATGGTACGGGCTGTGACATCGTCATCGATGGTTTCCATGCGCTTTCTGGTCAGCGGTCCGGTGTCTTCGAGAGTCTGCTTGCCAACCCGGCCAAAGCGCGGGTCTTCTGTAGGATCATCCACGTCCGTAGCCTTGCTGTGCATCACGCCGCGTGGACCAAAGCGAGCACGGAACTTGGGATCCTTGGGATAGTCGGGGTGTTCTGGTTCCTCCTCAGCATTGAGATGATACAAGTTGCCGTAGAATTCATCAAAACCATGAACCGTGGGTAGGTATTCATTGCGATCGCCAAGGTGGTTTTTTCCAAATTGGCCCGTAGTGTAACCCAGGGGTTTAAGCAGTTCTGCGATGGTCGGATCTTCGGGCTGCAAACCTAATTCCGCGCCTGGGATACCCACTTTGGTCAGACCGGTGCGAATCGGGTTTTGTCCCGTGATAAAGGCTGCCCTGCCCGCGGTGCAGCTTTGCTGGGCGTAATAATCGGTGAATTCGATCCCCTCACGAGCGATACGATCTATATTGGGCGTGCGATAACCCATCTGGCCGCGATTATTGTGGCTGATGTTGTACCAGCCAATGTCATCACCCCAGATGATCAATATATTTGGTTTTCCATTGGGCATAATGACCTCCTTTAATAAATTTGGATGATTCTATTATATTCGAATTTTGTTTATTACTCGGTGAAAATAAAGTGTTCGAGGGGTAACAAATAGCTCTTAAGGTTCTCTGGTTCTCACCGGTGGGCGGGCTTTCCAGTGTGCTGATTCACGTCTCCTGCGGCTGCGCTTGGGAGGCTGCCAGCCATGACAGGCTTTGAAACTCATCTGGCTGCCGCACGGACAGGGATCATCTGCCTTGGCTTTGGCGAAAGCTTCCGTGAAAAGCGCCTCATTTTCAGCCACAATAGCCATCGCTTCGGAAGCTGGACGCCCTGCGCGCAGCAGAAAAGTTAGAATTTTAAAGGGTTCGTTGATGCGGTGAAAAAAACCTTTGTACCCAGCGCACAGGTAATTCAGACCGGGCTCTCCATCTGGGGTTTCGATAAAGCGGTTTTTGGGGCACTCGCCATGGCAGGCGAAGCGCACATCGCAATCCAGGCAGTATTGTGGCAGTGAATCTCTTTTATCCAGGCCAAAATGGGATTGCTCGCTTGATCCTACCATCTGCAGCATATGCTCTTCTTTGATATTACCCAGCAGGTAGTCCGGTTCAACGAAATGATCGCAAGAATACAGATCGCCATTGTGTTCCAGGGCAAGACCGTATCCGCAAGTCTCTTCGAAGACGCACATCCCTGAGGTTGGGAGTCCCATCCAGTTTCTGGCAGCAGCTTCAAAGGTCTGAACGAAAATCTCACCGACATCATTCCTGATCCATTCGTCAAAAACCTGGATCAGGAAGCGGCCAAATTGTTCGGATTGCACCGATCGATTGCTGACGGTATTCCCAGCCTGGTAGATATTGTACCCATCCGGGTTGATGCGTTCAATTACAGGGATAAATTGAATCCACTTGGTGCCCACTTCATCTCGTAAAAAGCGATAGATCTCGCGGGGATGATCACCAGTGACCCGGTTGACAGTGACCAGGATATTGTACTCAACCTGGTGTTTTTGCAGCAAGCGCAAGCCGCGCATGACCCTATCGAAAGTGCCTTGGTTGCCTTTATCAACTCGGTGGGCATCATGAAATTGGCGGGGGCCATCCAGGCTTAAGCCGATTAAGAAGTTATTTTCTTTAAAGAACTGGCACCACTCATCGTCCAGCAGGGTGCCATTGGTCTGCATGGTGTTCTCGAATGTCATGCCAGGTTTTCGGTACTGCTCCTGGTATTGAATTGCTCTGCGGTAGAAATCAACCCCCATCAGGGTTGGCTCGCCACCCTGCCAGGCGACAGTGACCTCTGAACTGCGGTGAGTTTCGATCAGCTGTTTAATATAGGTTTCTAAAGTCTCTTCGGACATGCGGAATGTGCTGCCTGGGTAAAGCAATTCCTTATCAAGGAAGAAGCAGTAGGAGCAAGCCAGGTTGCAGGTGGCACCGCTGGGTTTGGCAAGTACGTGAATTCGGGGTGGAATTGGATTATTTGACATCTCTGTATTATATCCCGCCGGGTTGGTGGATTTTTCTCCGCAGATACGCTAACCTTTGTATATCCCCTTGCTGCCACTCTTGCCCGGGAGAGCAAGTTGGGAATATAGAACTGTTTATCGGACTCCTACGACACAAAAATTATTAATCTACGATCCGATAGGAACTCATAAGGCGGTTATCGGTTCTCATCCATGGTGCGTTCTAAGATCAGTCGCCTGGTATTGGTGAAACCGTGCCGCGAGTAGTAATCAATTAACCGGTGCTTTACCTCCCCTTCGGGTGTCACGGTGACCAGGAGCGATGAGACACCTCTCTCAGAGCACCACCCGATCACCTCACCAATCAATTTGCTGCCTACACCGGTACCTCGCTCAACCGGGAGTACATACAAATCTTCGAGCTCTGCGGAACGACCATATTCTATGCCAACTGAACTGGTCACAGTGGCCACGCCAACCGCTTTTGAACCTCGCCAGGCGAGGAACACGGCACTGGCTGAAGTGGTCAACATGGTCCACAGGTTCTCCCGCATCTGGTCGACAGCTGTTGTGAATCCCTCCTCCTGGAAGAATCTCGAGAGCAGGTCCAGCGCGATCGCAAGAGAATCAATTCCTGCGCGGTCGATTGTAATGGGTGAATTACCTGTAGGTGATGGGTTTGCAGCCAATTTGAGAGCCTCCTGCTTTCTATCCATTGTTGTAGATTAAATCCGCAATCCCGAAATTTAAAGTGAAAGTCTCTGTCAGGATAAGAGTTACTATCCTCGCGTCTCGAATGAGACGTTTACCTTTCCTGGGAACTGCCTGGTCGAACAAGAAATGGTAACTATCCTCCGATTCATTTTGCAACCAATTGCGTGGGTTAATGAGAAACTAATCATATCCAGGCTGCTTTTTCTTGGATACCTTCTGGGGTCACGAACACAGATACAATCATTTCTCTCCATTTTAGTTTCATATCGGGGGTTTGCTTGCCAAATATGTTGAAAGGGGCACGGATCCCACTGGAGTGCTTATCTGTTATCTTTGGATCTATCTCAACTGCCATCGTAAGCCTGCTTAATTTTTGCAAGGTCTATTTTGACCATTTGGAGCATTGCCCGCATGGCGCGCTGTGATTTTTCCGCATCACTGCTGTTCAACATCTCGATTAATCCAGAAGGGATGATCTGCCAGGATATGCCGAATTTGTCTTTCAACCACCCGCACTGCTCTTCTTCCCCGCCTGCGGTGAGTTTTCCCCAAAGTTCATCGACTTCTGTCTGGTTTTCACAGTTTACATAGAATGAAATGGCTGGTGAAAAATTAAATTCAGGACTGCCATTTAACGCCACGAATTCCTGTCCTTCCAACTGGAAGGCAACCGTCATAGCAGTGCCTTCAGGTTTTTGCCCACCCTCTCCATACCTAGTAACTGTTGTAATCTTTGAATTTTTGAAAATGGAAGTGTAAAACTGTGCTGCTTCCTCTGCCTGTTCATCAAACCACAAGAAGGGGGTAATTTTTTGCATCTAAATGGACTCCTTTCTGAGAATGAATAAATTAATTGGACAGGAACGGTTTGGCCGCATCAGGCTCTGAGGCTTATTTTTTCTTTCTCTCTTTAGCTTTGTCCAAATTCTCCTCCACTCTGAAGGTGACGATTCTACTGATTAACTCGTAGGGTATGGGCTGGTTTAATGGGAATTGTACGGAACCTTTTGCCCATTTATAGGCTGAGATTTCTTTCTTGAACTTATCAATTCCTGATGGAGTTGGATAAAACCCGATATGTTTCTTATAGCCAGCAAAATGGACCAGGTTGCCCTCCAGTGTAAAGGTCGGCATTTGATAGCTGATCTTCTCCTTGGCCTCGGGGGCTGCTTCTCTTATGGTCAGCCTTACCTTTTCTAAAATCTCTTGAACGTCTGCCGGAAAACGAGCGATATATTGATCGATGTCTTTGGGGGTTGATTTATTGGTTTCCATAATATTCTCCTCGAAACAGTCATTAAGCAGATAATTTCTTACCAGATGTACGGCAGCTCTTCGGTGGATGAGTTGATGGTGCCAGAGGCCAATCACTCTTAAATCGTAAACCTTCTGATTCCAAAATACTATGCAGTAGTTGAATTTTACGGGACTTTAACCCGTAATTTCGAATATCTCAGTTTCACAAAAATCGGATCATCGATTTCTGGTCTCTGTGCCTTGATTTTTCGATGCATGGGTTGAGAGCGAGATAATTTAGAGACGGGACTTTTCCTCTAATCTACGCGATTCTTCTTTATCAGTGCAGGTGGAACAGTTACTATGATTATCAGAATTTATATTCGCTATCCCGGGATTTCAATTTCATGAATCCAGATACCGTATGCCGAATTTTGAGAGAAGATGGAACCCGGGGTTCTGCGTAAATTTGATATATTGTACAAGAAATATCGATTTGCACAAGATTGAAATTTTGATATTATCGAAATTAGTTCAAAGTAACGAAATTACATGAACAGAAGGAAATAAAAAAGTGGTCATTTCTCATGCAACAGAAGTATTGCGTGGTATGCGGTTCGATATCCTTGTCTGGTGAATATGCCCCAGGAGAGGTCTGTATACCAGGAGAATCGATCGATCGTCGGGAAAAGGATGTGAGTCTTCGTACCCCTCTCATCCTCAAGCTATAAGCGCAGTCATCAATTTTTCAAGCCCATCTCCGGGGAGTGGGGTGTTTTGTTCCATGTGAGGATATGGGCTATCGGAAATAAAAATGGTGGGAACTGCAAGGGATCTCAAAACTTGCTTGATCATAGGGGTTGGTAGGTATTATGAAAAAACCTG
>JBJYXV010000073.1:0-29303 GCA_046260155.1 Anaerolineales bacterium | reverse complement strand
CGCATGATGAAGATGTCAAAGTTCTCCGTGCGGTTGCTGGCGAAGGTGATCCAGGCCGCATCCGGCGACCAGCTGGGGTAAGCATCCTGGGCAGCGTTGTTGCTCAGGTTGCCCTGTCCGGAACCATCGGAGTTCATCACGAACACGTCCTGGCTGCCGTCGCGCGTGGAGACGAACACGATGCGGTCACCGCTGCGCGTGGCGCGCGGGTAAAAATCTTCTGCCCCATTGTTGCTGATATTGGTCTGGTCTGTGCCGTCTTCCATCATCACGTAGACTTCCTGGTTGCCGTCGCGATCCGTGGCAAAGGCAATCCGGTCGCCCGAGGTGGAGAACAGCCCTGCTTCGACCAGCCAGGTGGGCTGTGAATCGTTCGCTGGATTGTTGGTCAGGTTGACCAGGTCGGTACCGCTGGTGCGCACCTTGTAAACCTCCTGGTTGCCGTCCCGGTTGGAGGTGAAGACGATCCACTGCCCATCCGCTGACCAGGCCGGGTAGAGATCTTCCGCGGGGTTGTTGGTCAGGTTGGTCTGGTTGCCGCCGTTGGCATTCATGATGTAGATCTCGCTGTTGCCGTCCCGGGTGGTGCTGAAGGCCACCTGGCTGCCATCCGGTGAATAAGCTGGCTGGGTATCGATCCCGCCGCTGCTTGATACCAGGGTTACAACCAGGTCCGGCATCACCACTGAATAAATCCCAGCGTTCCCTTCCCGGTTGGATTCGAACAGGATCGTCCCGGATATGGGGGGCTGCACGGGTGCCTCGGTAGGAACTTCGGTTGGCTCGACCTCGGTGGGGGGTGGTGTGGGTGTGACGGGAGTCTCCGTGGGCATGGCCGCCGAAGCGGTCGCCGTCAGGGAGGGATTATTGGGATCACACGGGTCCAGGTCCCTGCCGTCGATGATGCCATCGTCGTCGGAATCAGGATTGAGCGGGTCTGGACAGGGCGGTGTTTCGACGCCATCGAGCAAGCCGTCGTTGTCGGTATCCGGGTTGCGCGGGTCTGTACCCAGCGTGATCTCGTCGCCATCCCGCAGCTGGTCATCATCCGTATCCGCTTTCAGCGGGTCGGTGTTGTGGTCGAGCACTTCCGCACCATCGGTCAGCTGGTCGTTGTCGGTATCCGGGTTGAGCGGATCGGTGTTGCGGCGCAGGACCTCTTCGCCATCCGAGAGCCGGTCATCGTCGGTATCCGGATTATTGGGATCCGTACCGATCTCCAACTCGTACTGGTCGGATAAACCATCGCCGTCGGAATCGCGCTCGCCTTCCTGCTCCGCTGCCAGGGTCTGGTTGAAAGCTGCCGTCTGGGTTGCAGCCACCATTTCACCCAGGGCTGCCTGGGCTGTCTGGGTCGCCGAGGCGGAATCGGAACCACCTCTACCCAGCAGCATATAGGCGATGAGCACCCCGGCCAGGCAAAGCACAGCCAGCACCGGGATCACCCAGACCGGCAGGGTTCCCCTGCCCTGCACATCCCCGCCCACCGTCAGGGTTTCCTTCTCCGAGGACTGCACAAGCACCGAATAGGAGTAGGCTTTTTCACCCCCCAGGATCGGGCGCTGGCGCAGATCCGCTACGAATCCTGCGGCTCCGCTCTCCCCGGCGGGGACTTTCAAGGTCTGCAGCTCACCGGGGGTAAATTCGAGGCTGTCATTTTCACTCTGCCAGGTCAGCGTGTAGCTCTCCTGGAAATTGCCCTGGTTGTTGACTATCACCCGGGCTTGCTCACCTGCATCCACCTGGGGCGGCGTGATCTCGCAGTTGAAGCTGGAATATGCCGCCAGGGTCAGGGTTGCATCCACGCTCGCTGATTGGTCAGGAGCCTCCTGGCTGGTGACGATCAGCTTGAAAGTGTGGCGCCCGGCCTTGCTTTGTGGATTGCGGGGCGGCTGGATGGTGAGAGTCACTTCTTTCTGCTCTCCTGGTTCCAGGTGGGTCACCGGTGAGGAAGTGGATACCCAGCTGACCGGCAAGCCATCAACCGACAATTTGAAACTATCCTCGACCAACCCCTTGTTAAGCAGGACGATCGGTACCGAGGTGCTGCTTCCGGGTGCCACCGAGAATTGGACGGTTTCCATCAGCACGCCGATCCGCCCCTGCACCTCAAAAGCGGCTACCGTCAGGCTCAGCTCCCGCTCCACGCTGTCGGCAGGTGTGCTCTGGCTGCGAACCACCAGGGTCACCTGGTGCAGTCCAGCTCGCACCTGGGAGGCCTGCGGAGCTGCGATCTCCACCGCCAGCTCCTGCGCTTGACCCGGACCAAGCTTCACCACCGGATTGGCGATCGAGACCCAATCCAGCGGTATCCCGCGCAAGGAAACTTCAAAGTAATCCTCGGATTCACCCTTGTTTACCACTTCCAGGTGAATCGCAACCCGATCCCCTGGCACCACCGAGTAATTCGTCTCGGCCAGCTTAATTTCTATGGGTGCCTGGCTGGCCTGCTCTTCTGGTTGATCTGACATTTATTTCTCTCCTGGATAAATCTTTACTTTTTCTCCTGCCTGGATTCCTGACTGATAAGACTCGCCCGGGGGCGATCTGAAAGCTTCAGCCCTCTTGTACCTGGTTTCTCCGGTAATGGCAGTTCTTAAATTTGAGCCCGCTTCCACAGGGGCAGGGATCATTGCGTTTTGCCTGGGCAAATAATTTCTGCAGCTGCGCGGCTTTCAAGGACATATATTCCATGACATTGGATGGTGCCCGGTCATGGCGCAGTTCGTCGGCCATGAAACGCATCGGTTCGCTGACATGATGGAAGAATTTTTTATATCCGGCACACAGGTAGTTTAAACCTGGTTCTCCATCCGGCGTCTCGATAAAACGGTTCCGGGGACAGCCGCCGTAGCAGGCGAACAGGACATCACATTCCAGGCAGTATTTCGGAAGCGTATCATATTTATCCTGCCCAAATTTGCGCTGCTGTTCAGAGGCGATCAAATCGATCATCCGCTCCTCAAGAATGTTCCCCAGCAGGTAATCCGGTTCCACGTAATGGTCGCAGGAGTACAAATCACCGTTATGTTCCAGCGCCAGGGCTGTGCCGCAGGTTGGAGCAAAGATGCACAGGTTGTGCTGCCCGACCCAGCTGCCCAGCGTGACATCAAACAGCTGTACATAAACTTCACCCACATCGCTAAGCACCCACTCATCGAAAATAGCACTCAGAAAATCACCGTACTGCTCTGCTGCCACCGACCGTTCAGTGACCAGGTTCCCATTCTGGGTGTAGAGCGGTCGCTCGACACCGGCCCGTTCAGCCCAACCCTGGTTTGCCAGCGGCAGCAGCTGTTCAGTGGCTCGTTCGACAATGGGGATAAATTGAATGAAATCTGCCTCGAGTTCATCCCGGAAGAAGCGATACACTTCCACGGGATGGTCCGCATTCGCAGCATGCACCGTGCACAAAATATTAAAATCTACCTCATGCCTCTTCAGGGCCTCCAGCCCGATCATCACCTGGTCAAAGCTGCCCTGACCGCCCTTGTTCACCCGGTAAGCATCGTGCATCTCCCGGGGACCATCGACGCTTAACCCAACCAGGAACTCATTTTCCTTGAAGAAAGCACACCATTCATCATCCAGCTTGGTCCCATTGGTCTGGATGGTATGCGTCACACGCTGGTCGGGTCGCTTGTATTTCTGGACATATTCGATCGATCGTTTAAAGAAATCCAACCCCATCAAGGTTGGTTCACCCCCCTGCCAGGCTACGACCACCTCCGGCACCCTATGCGCTTCCAGCAGCTGCTGGATATAACTTTCTAGCAGCTCATCCGCCATGCGGAAACGGCTCCCTGGATAAAGCATCTCCTTTGAAAGGAAGAAGCAATATTTACAATCCAGGTTGCATACCGCCCCGGTTGGTTTTGACAAAAGATGAAAAGCAGGTGGTGCAGAACTCATGTCCTTCTCCGGTTTTCTGGATGGTCGCAATGGAACAAACCAATTAAACCATACAAAATCCCGATCACCAGGTTGAATTCGGAGTGAATTAGCTATATTATGCACAAACAAAAGAGAGTTGGCGTTTTCACCTGCCCAACTCTCTTTCTCATGGGTACTGCCGGATTCCCCGGAGAAGGGTAGAACTTACTCCAGCGTACCTGCTTCTAAAGATGTATTTTGAATGGTGTCCGTGATTCTTCAGCGCATTTGGAATGCCACCACCAGCGCTGCCACACCACCCACAAGACCCAGGATACCGAAGATGAAGGGCAGTGTCAGTGCTGCAACAAAAGCGTTAGTGATCAAGAGCAAGCCGAACAAGATGCTCAGCACACCCAGGATCCCCGCACCCCAGCCTGCACCTTGAAACGCCTGGATCAGGCCGATCACGCCGATGATGATCCCGAAGAAACCAAAAACCCAGACCAATGTCGTGGGGACGAGGATCGTCGCCCATAATGGATACTGGATGATGGCAATACCTGCAAGGATGCCGATCAGGCCGGAGAAAAGCTTCCAGCCCCACATCGAGCTATCCATGAATATGCGCACGATATCTATGATCCCAATAATGAACCAATAGATACCCAGGAATTGGATCAGGACGACCGTGGTAACCTTTGGGTTTACTAGTAACAGAATCCCAATGATGATGGCGGCAATGCCCTCAATCAGCACTACCCACCAGGGTACAATCCTTCCTTCTGACTTCATAGTGGCTTCTGCCATAGAACAATCTCCTTCCTGAATAATAAAATTTTAAATTGCTATGAATCTCCCTTGGTACTTCTCCGGGTTCTACATTAAAGTATAGTGAAATCTAATAAAAATGCAAGTCGGGTTATCCGCCAGCGTTTACCTGTTATTGTTCTCAAGCACCTTCTTATAACCTGTTGGTATCAACCCACCGCTCTGCACTGGAAATTAAGCGGCATGCTATAATTCGACGCGAGCGGTTGGACCAGGGAACTGGTCTGGATCCTTGATCATAGAGAATATGAAAGGAGAAACAAAAATGTCTTACCTGGTTGTGATCACCTTTGACGATCCTGATGAGGCTGGAAAAGTCCGCCAGACACTGAGCAGTGTCGAACACGCGGGAAAATTAAGTTTAGACGACTCGGCGATCGTCGTTAAAGATGATCAAGGCAAAGTCCATCTCAAAAATGAAGTCGAGAGGGGTGTAAAGGTCGGAGCAGTCGGGGGCAGCATGCTCGGGTTGCTGATCGCTTCTGTTTTCTTCCCTCTCGCCGGCTTGGTCATAGGAGCAATCGGTGGTGCGCTGGTAGGAAAGTTAGCCAACACGGGTATCAGCCAGGATTTTGTCAAACAAGTCTCCGAGGAAATGAAACCTGGTAGTTCTGCGATTTTCTTCATCGTGCGCGGAGATGATCCCGACATGGCCGTGGCTGCCTTGCGAGAATATAAAGGGAAAGTACTGCAGACCACGTTGCCCGAAGAAGCTGAGCAAACCTTACGCCGGGAGCTGGAGGGGCACAGCTGGGAATAGCTCATTCGATCCCTGCCCAAACGAAAAATACCCAAACCATCATTCAGCCGGGGATGAACATCATTCCTAGCGGTGATTTTCGTTTGTTATTGGTTCTGCACTTCTACATGGCTGAAATTCATTGATGGATATCTCCCAGATCACCGGTCAACTTTATATCGCTGCCCATCCCAAGGCGGAAGACGCACCCGCGCTGCAGGATTTGAACGTGCGTTTGATCCTGAACATGATCTTCATCCGTCCCGCGGAGGTTTTCCGCAAACCCCCCTTCCGCATGCTCACCCTGCGTACTTTTGATTCGATCTTCCTGCCTATCCCGATCGGCCTTCTGAAGGCTGGTGTTGAAGCTGCCCTGCCCGTATTGGAGAACGGGGATAGTGTGCTGGTTTACTGCCGGGAGGGTCGCCACCGCAGCGTGGCGATGGCAGCTGCAATCCTGGTCGCTCGAGATCGCTCCGCAGATGAAGCCATGCAGCTGATCACCTCCAAACGCCCCAAGGCTGATCCGTATGCCTGGCACATCCAGCGCCGCATCCGCAAATTTGAAATGCTCTGGCGCCGCTCCCATTCTCCGACGTGAGGGCCCGGTTTAACCTGTTGATTTCTATCAGGGGAGTTAGAACACCACTACTTGCGACCTGGGTGATTTAAAACCCGCCCCACGAAACCCGACGGATCATTTAAAAGGCTCGACGGGGAGTTGCAATCCCCGTCGATTGTGTTTACCAAATATCAAACCCTGCTCGATCTCTGCAGGCAGTCTCTATTTATTCAGATCGAAAATTCATTCAGATTCAGCCGACTCTTCTGTCTTACTTGCAGCCACTTCTTCCAGGGCTGCTTCATGTGTTTTCTCAGCACCTATATCTCGATAAGCCAACCAGGCAGCACCAAGCCCCACGGCATTCACCATCACTGCCACCACCCAGCCAAAATACGGCAGCCAGGCGAGCAGTACGTAGATCAACAACCCCAGGAGCAGCGGCAGGATCTTATACTGCAGAGATTTCGGAGCCAATCTGCGTAAAATCAGCGTTCCGACCAGGAAGGCCACGATGACCTTTGTGCCGTACGAAACAAACAGCAGGGAGAGCCAGAACGCTAATCCAAGACTGCTGAATCCAACACCCCAGACTGCCCAGGCCAGGTCCCACAATCCCAGGGCACCCAAGCCAACACCAAGCATCAGGATCAGCACAGCCACCAGGATCACCACACCGATCAAAGCAACTGAGATCACCAATCCAAGCAAGCCGATCCCGGTAGATTGCAGGGGTTTCGATTCGAGTTTTTCGCCGCTGCGTTTCAAGAACGGAGCGAAAAGCCAGATTCCTATCAGGCCAAAAATCAGCAGGGTAACAAATTCTACCCCGATGCTGCCCAACCATTTCGTTACCTGTTCACTATCAACGCCAGAATCCGTTTGGGCCAATTGACCAGCCTGGATGATCTTCCCTGATACTGCGGGTGCAGAATCTGCAGCCTGATCTGCCAGCAAAGAACTTTGCCAGGGGATAAAACCAGAAATCAGGACTGGTTGAGATTCGGTGCGGAAACTCGGCTCAAGTGAGCTCGAGCTGGTTCCCGGTTCGAATACTGGTCGACCGATCAAATCCATAAACCATTTGAACAGTTCCCAGGGACCGATCATGCCCACCGTATTGCGATCGATCTCACCGGACAAATTTGCTCCCATGCTGACGACCACCAGGTCACGCTTAACCACTGATCCCTGCTCAGTATTAAGACTGGCACCAATGAAATATAGGTTGTTATCCAGCTCGGCTTCCGGACCGATATCAAGGGTAACTGCAGCTGCGTAAACCGTGCCGCCGACCGTTCCGTTGATTACTACGTTCTGTCCCGCAGCAAACAGGCTGCCTTCAATTTTCCCATTGACCTCGACAACCCCACCACCCGCAAACACATCGCCGTTCACATCTCCATCAATTTGTACAGTAGTGCCTGCCAGGAAGGCATCGTTTTCAACCACCTCTCCACTGGGGATTGTATCGTCAAGGTTGATCCTGATTCCCTGGGCATGCGCCGGAGATACAACACTGAAGATGCCCCCCATCAAGATCACGATTACGACCATCGCGCGCGATAAACGATTCTGTGGGTAATTCATTGGATTCTCTCCCTTCTTGCTGCAATTAATTTCAATGATGATAAAAGCTCATTTGCTAATATATTATAAACATTTTTAGCTATTTCGATCTTAGCAGTTGGAGTTCAAGTCTGGCAAACCAGCAGTGTCCATGTTGAAATCCTCTTCTGCTCAATTCATTTTTATATTGATGTCATTTATTCGAATATTTTTTACCAGGGGTGGCTTCATTTTCCGGCTTGGGCCATTAAAACTGCTGATTCGATACTCATCCTTCTTCCAGCTTCTACCAGCTTTTCAAGAATTTTCTCGTCGAGCTCTGTTTTCAAAGAATCGGAGTTCTTTCCTATCTCGACCCGATCTGCAGGCCACCAGGAACCACCGGTTTGTTCAAGTAAATTTGCAGCTGCTCCGAAAAGCTGGGCAGCCGACTCGTATTCGCCACGCGCGATGAGCAGTCCTGCTATGGCAGATAAACTCTCCGCGATGCCGCGCTGGTTGTTCAACTTTAAGAACATGGACAGGCTTTCCTGGAACCGGTTCTCCGCTGCTTTAAGTTCCCCCCGGTGAAGGTTGATATAACCAAGGTTCTGCACCAGCCTGGCGAGCTCACCAGCGTCGCCCATTTCCCTAAACAGGGCTTCGCTTTGGAGGTAATAAGATTGTGCAAGATCATATTCACCTCTGACTCTTGATACCTCTCCGAAATTATTGAAGATAAAAGATTGCAGCCATTTTTCCTGAATTTCGTCGTTGATCGCCAGCGCTTGTGATAAATTCTCCAGGGCTTTCTCGGTATGACCCTGTCCCAGGGCTGCATTTGCAATATGCACCTGGGTCGTCGCTACGTACCATTGCATACCCAATTCTTCAAATAACGATCGGGCTTCTTCCAGGATAGGCAATGCATCCTGATCCCGGCCCATATTGACAAATATGGTGCCTTTAAACAAGAGCGTGACCGCCAGGTGGTAGGGGTATTCCAGCCATCTCGCGATCCCGAGAGCCTGATCGATCGAACCTATGGCTTGGTTCAAGTCACCCTGCCACATTGCCAGGGCTCCAATAGAGAACAGGGTAAACACCCGTTCAGGCGTTCGTTCTTCCGAACCGAGGGTCAGGAGCATCTTGCGCGACCATTCACGGCCCTCGCTCAGATAACCTCGTCGGAACCAGAACCAATCCATGGATGCCAGCAGGACAGGCCCAACTTCCAGGAACGCCGGTCGCTCGAGGATCCAGGCAAGGGTTGCCCGTAGATTGTCATGTTCTCTATCAATCCAATCCAGGCTGTTCTGTGATTCACGCGTTTGGATCAATAAGTTGATCTCGGTCATCTTATTGATGAAATACTGGGCGTGCCGGTCGCGGAAAGCATTCAAGTTTCCTGTGCCAGCCAGCTTTTCCTCGGCATATTCGCGGATCATCTCCAGCATACGGAATCTTATTTCCCCCTGGAGGGTTATTTCGCTGCGCAGCAGGCTGTTATCCAGTAAACCTTCCAGACCATCCAGCACTTCCAGCTCGCACTTTCCTGTCCTGAATTGACAAACCGCTTCCGCAGCTTCCAACGAAAATCCTCCAGCAAACACACTCAAGATCGAAAACAGGGTCTGCGTCTCCTCATCCAGCAAGGAATAACTCCAGTCCAAAGTATTCCGGAGAGTCCTTTGCCGTTCTGGGAGATCACGAGCCCCTCCGGTCAGGAGATCTAACCTGCTTGCCAGGCGCTCCAATATCATTTCGGGTGTCAGCAGCTTGATTCTGGCTGCAGCCAGCTCGATCGCCAGGGGTAGTCCATCCAATTGGTAGCAGATCTCGGCTACGATTGGCAGAGTATCTGCGTTTAGTTCGAATCTTGGAGATGCTGCGCTGGCGCGCGCAGCAAACAACTGCACAGCCTCCGACTGGCTGACAAGTTCAGCATCCATGATCTGATTTCTATCCGGGATTCTCAGCGGTGGAACCAGGTATTCGTATTCACCGCGCAGATTCAGCAGGGTCCTGCTCGTTACCAGGACTTTAAATTCCATCGCCGAGAGCATCAGGTCGGCAATCACTTCTGCACCGTCCAGGATTTGTTCAAAATTATCGAGGATCAACAATATCTGCTTCCCCAGCAAATATTTTTTCAAACTCTCCAGCAGAGGCTGGCTGCCGCCTTCGCGGAGACCGAGTTGCTGCGCTAGCTTGGAAACCAGTAAATCCCCATCACGCACTTCGGCTAACGGGATAAAAACCACCCCGGATTTATATTTCTGCAGAAATTCTTCGCCCACCCTCAAGCTGAGCCTCGTTTTACCTGTGCCTCCCGGTCCAATCAGGGTAACTAGGCGCACTCCATTGCGATTGATTAAATTACAGACTTCCTTTATTTCGCGCTCCCGACCGATAAATTGTGTAGGCTGGATCGGCAAGCGATTTTCAATGGCGATATGTTGGCTTTCAAGCCGCGGCGCGTCCCCCAATTCCACCTGCTGGTGATCCTGCTTTTCTAGGGCATAGAACTTCTCAGTGAGCAGAACAGCTAGGTCGTTCTCGATCAGCTCCTGCAGTTCAACGGCGTTCGAGAAGCGCTTATAAGATACCGAATTATCTTGCTGGATTTTTTTGATCATCCCCTTGAGCCCGGGTTCAAGATCCGGGGCAGGTGATTTCAGATAAATCAGCTTGGGGAGATTAGCTGCCAGCAGGTATTCATCCTCGATCCCGGAGATATCCTTCCCCGGTCCGATCCAGCCATATTGCTGCCAGTAAATTCCGATGAAAACTTGGCTTTGCTCCAGGTAAGCCCGGTACAATTCATCGGAAGGATGGGGCCGGGCACCCAGCTCGAACATCACTGGGATCAATCGCAGGTTGCTGATCGCCCGTTGGGCAGCCCGGCGTTCTGCGGATAGCTCCTTTAACGTTGAGCTGACAAACACCCTCAGCCTCTGGTCCGGAGTGCGAATTTCCTTGCCTGTTTTGTTCATCCGTCGATACCTGCTCCGCATCCTGGTTTAAGGTGCCTGAAAATTCACCTTGATTAGAGAGTGACCGGCCTGCAATAAAAATATTATATATCACATAAATCCGAAAAGCTCCGCGATGACCGGCCCTCATCCCAGAGCTTTTCCGATGATTTAATGATTTCAAACGTCGCTCATTCGTGGAACAAAAATTCCTCTAGCGTCCTGCTAGAAACCAAAAGCAATAAACCAATGCAGGTCAGCAGCAGAATGGAACAACCTGGCACCCCATATGGTCCGCGTTTTCTGCATCAGTAGGTAAGAGCTAAACCAAGGATGAACGCCAGTTGAAGAAATACAGCTGAACATGCGATCTTGAACAAACCACTGGTATTGGATGCAAACCCGGTGTAATCGCTGGTCCCAAATATAAAAACCGTCCAGCTCGGAGACGAAGTATAAGAAGATCACGCCTGTTTTTTGGATGTATTCTGCTGTGCGTTGATTCTCTGGAAAGCTGGCAGCTATAAGGGGGATGTCAGAACCTGCCTTTCTTGTCCCCCTAGATATTCACGGCGATGGAACGAATCGTATCCAGCATGCGACCTGGCGGATCCGCTTTGCTCACAAATGCATCTGCTCCCGCGGAACAGGCCTGAGATTTCAGCTCGGGGCGCCCACTTAATACGATAATCGACAAGCGTGAAAATTTTTCCTTCAAGCATGGGACCAGCAGCTCAACTTTCATCTCCGGTAAATTCCAATCCAGGAGTAAAAGATCGGGCTTTAATTGATTAATTTGCTCTTCCAGCTGGTTGGCGGAGGAAAGTTCTCCCACGACACACCAGCCCGCTTGCTGTTCCAGCAGGGTACACAGTGCAAAACGTGCTGCCGCTCCACCATCCGCCAAAAGGATTTTCATCACACCTGCCCTCGAATGTATATCTCATCTGGTTAGGATATTAAATGGATTGCAATCTGTCACCAACCACCAGGCCCTCTTCATCCTTGACCTCTTTTCTGGTCTGATTGGAAAACCACGTCCTGGCGGATAATAATCGCCTGCGGTACCTGGCAATTAATGGGCGCGGATTGCTGCCTGGTTCCCGGGGGTATTTCTGCCCATCACGCAGGAACCGGGATATCTGGGCTGCCTGCATCAGGTCAGGTTGACGCTGGGATTGGAATGCTGAATATACTTCCTGGCTGATCATCATCTTGTTCACCGTACTTTCTTCTGGCTTACAACCAACTTACCGGTTCGATCTACAGCAAATATACAAAAGAAAACCCCGGAATGCATCCCGCATCCTGGGAGTTTCAGTCTATAGCCAGGTGGCTAATTTTTCTAATCCCCCAGGTTCTTCTCTATTGCCAGCGCGATTGCCTCGGCACGATTTGATACCCCCAGTTTTGATAAGATGCTGCTGACATGTGCTTTTACTGTTGAACGGCTGACGGAAAGCTGCATTGCGATCTCCGGATTCGTCAGCCCCTTGCACAGCAGACCCAAAACTTCTCTTTCCCGGAGTGTCAGATCTTTGCCTACCTGCTCTTCATCCTCGACCTGGATCAAAGCTTCAAGCGCTTCTTTTGCCAGCATCGGTCTGCCGGCATAAGAATCCCTGATCGCTGCAGCCAGGTCCTCACCAGAGACATTCTTCAGTAAATAACTGATCGCACCAGCCTTGAGAGCTTCCTGGACCAACGCCTTATCCTGGAAGCTGGTCAGGGCGATGATCCGGATCGCCGGATACCGTTTGTGGATCATGCGGATCGCAGCCACCCCTCCCAATTCCGGCATGATCAGATCCATCAGGATCACCTGCGGCTGGGCGGTTTCGCAAAGATCGAATGCTTCCTGGCCATCTCGCGCTTCTGCAACAACAGCCATATCGGTTTCACCAGCCAGGTACGCCGATAGGCCTCTGCGCACCATCCCATGGTCATCCACGACCATCACTCGAATTATATTTTGTTCAGGCATAGTTTTACCAATTCTCTCTATGGATAACTCGCTGCCGAAGATATGCGGCAACGTTTGCTGTTACGCTGCTCGATCTGGGGCCTGCCAGGAGACCAGGATGTGGGTACCTGCACCGGGTTCACTTTTAACTTGGAGACGGGCACCGATATCTTGCGCACGTTCCTGCATAATTCCCAGGCCCAGATGGTCGTGCTGCAGCGGGCCCTGTTCAAATCCTTTCCCATCATCCCTGATCTCTAAAATGATTTCTTTCGGCTTTTCTTCCCCGAACTTCTTTGCAGCACAGTGCGAACAACTGACATGAATACTTACCTGGTTTGCACGCGCGTGTTTGACCACATTGTTCACAGCTTCCTGTGCAATGCGGTAGAGGGCGATATGCACATCTGGTGGAAGGACACATTCACACTCCACCTTCACTTCGATCGGCAGTCCCTCTCTCCCGCTGGCAGCTTCAGCCAGCTGGTGCAGCAAATCGCCAAAATTTGCCTCGACCAGTGCTGAGGGACGCAGCTCGATCAGCAGGGTCCGCATTTCAGCCAGCGCACCACGATTTAACTGCTTGAGCTCTTCCAGCAGTTTTTCACCTTCTTGAGGGTCATTTTCCCAGGACGCCGGCAGCGCTTCAGCCAGCAAGCTGGCTGAGAAGAGAGTCTGTGTAACGGCATCGTGCAGCTCCCGGGCTAGGCGGCCTCGCTCTTCGAGCACTGCAGCTTGCTGTGCTTGCGCATAAAGACGGGCGTTTTCTATCGCAGCTCCAACCTGGTGGGCCAGAGACTGCAGCACGGCTAAATCTGTATCATCGAAATCATTAACCTTATCGCTCTGAGTGTCCAATACACCGATCACCTGACCCTTAACCAGAATTGGGACGGTGACCTCCGATCGGGTCTGGCTGCCGCGCATCCAGACGTAGCGCGGCTCCTTGCTTACATCCGGAACAACCAGCGGCGTCCCGGTTGCAGCAACCCACCCCGATAAACCTTCCTGCCCAATCTTCAATCGAGAAGGCGTGAAGTGAAACTGCCGGTTGTCCCATAATTCCCCGCTGCCAACCCGGTAGACGACATCTTCACCTTCAACCAATCCAATTGCCACATGGTAATACCCGAAGGTTTCGCGGATAAGCCTAACCACCTCCTCCAGGACTTCATCGACATCCAGGATCGTGCTTATCCGACGTCCAACTTCCGCCAGCACCCTGAATTGCTCTGAACGGTGATGCTCATGCTCGAAGAACTTGGCATTTTCGACTGCGCCGCCTATCTGGCTCCCAATGGCTGTAAGCAGTTCAACATCCTTATCCACAAATGTACGGTATTGGTGGGTCATCAGGAACATCGTACCCAGGACCTTCCCCCTGGAAATGAGGGGCAGCACTACCAAGGCATGAAAACCTTCATCTTTGACGATTGAACGAGTCAAATGGGGATCAGCTGAAACATCCGGGATCACCAGAATTTCACCATTTTGAATCACGTTCCCAGAAAATCCCTCCCCAACCTGGAGGTTGTTGATTTCAGCGATAAATTCTTCACTCAAACCTTGGGAAGCTTCAATGGTCAAGTTCTGATCGTACTCCTCCAGCAGGTAAATACCACCCGCATCCATTTGCATCGTCTCCAGGATTTCTCCCAATGCATCATCCAGGATTCTCTGCAGGTCCAGTGAACTGCTTACCGCCACAGCAATCGTGTTCAAAGCGGCTAATTCCTTCGTCCGGTCATTAACCTGATCTTCCAATTCCTCGGTCCGGGATCTGATATTCCTCATTCGCAGCTGGTACCAGCCAAATACCAATCCAACGACCAGCAAGCCCGTACCGGCCTGGAACCACCAGGTCATCCAGATGGGAGGTACGATGGTGATCTGGATCGCAGTCCCAGGTTCGTTCCAGATGCCATCCTTATTTGCAGCCTTTATCCACAGCGTATAATTCCCCCCGGGAAGATTGGTGTAACGCCCAAATCGCTTTGTACCGATATAGTTCCATTGTTCGTCTCGAAATCCCTCCAGCAAATATGCGTATTGATTCTTCTCGGGTTGCGAATAGCTCAAGCCAGCAAATTCGAATTCAAAGAAATTATTCGGCCAGTAAAAAATTGCTTCTTGGGTGGTTTCAACTGCGCTGCCAGGGATGGCATCTCCACCAGCCTGGGTCAGCGAGGTCAGCACAACCGGTGGTTGATAAGGATCATCTGTAATATCTTCGGGGAAGAAAGAGTTAAGACCATTTACCCCACCGAAGAACATTTCTCCACGCCTGTTCTTGAAGTAAGCATTGCGGTTGAACTCGTTGCTTTGCAGCCCATCCAGCACATCGAAATTTCGGAAGTGTTCACTTCGCGGATCAAATTTTGATAAACCATTATTGGTGCTTAACCACAGCAGGCCATCTTCATCCTCCAAAATCCCATATACCACATCATTGGGCAATCCATCTTTCTCTCTGTAATCCCGGAATTTTTCACTCTCGGGATTAAATTTATTCAAGCCTCCTCCCATGGTACCGATCCAGATCACTCCCTGCTGATCCTGGTATATTGCGAGGACATTATTGGAGCTGATGCTTTCCGGATCATAAGGATCATGAATGTAATGTGTGTATTTTTTTCTGACGCGATCATATTTGTTGAGCCCACCATTGCTGGTCCCCACCCAAATCACTCCTTCCTGGTCCTCGAAGATCGTGTTTACTATTTTTGAACTTAATCCATAATGATGTTCAAATTGCTGCGCACCTTGATCAAACGAGTCCAGGCCTCCTCCTTGGGTCCCGATCCAGATCACACCCAGCCGGTCTTTCATGATAGCCGAGATTGAATCATGCGCCAGGCTGCCAAAATCAGCCTTATCATGGCGGTAATGTTCAAATTCACCTGTGTAACGATTTTGGACGTTCAAACCTCCATTTGCTGTACCAGCCCACAAAACCCCCTGCCGGTCAACGAGGATTGCCGTTACAAAATTATCACTCAGGCTGGTGGGATCATCAGGATCATGCTGGTAATGGGTATAAATGTCCAAGTTGCGGCTCAAGCGGTCGATGCCGCCTCCGCCTGTCCCCACCCATAAAATTTCTGCATCATCTTCAAATACTGCAAACACCAGGTTGCTGCCCAGGCTGTTCTTATCACCAGGATCATAATCATAGTGGGCAAAATTTTTATCGGTCACGTCATATGTGCTCAAGCCGCCTGCGCTGGTCCCAATCCAGATCACCCCTCCACGATCCTGGAAGATCGTGCGCACCAAATTACTGCTCAGGCTGCTCGCATCATCGATATCATTCACATAATGAAGGAAGGACTTAGAATTCGCATCGTAACAGTTAAGTCCTTCATCAGTCCCAACCCACAAGGTGCCACTGCGGTCCTCGTAGATTACTCTGATCACATTATTGCTGATACTGCCTGGATCCTCCGCATCCGAAATAAAATGAGTGAAGGTTTCGGCAGTGCTGTCAAACCGGTCCAGTCCCCCATTTGTTCCAATCCACAAATTTCCCCGCGCATCCTCGATCATGGTATTCACAAAATTTTCCACCAGCGTATTTTCATTTTTTGATGCATGCTGGTAATGTGCAATTTTTTCCCTATCTTGATCGAGCTTTATCAACCCACGGTCAGTTCCAGCCCATAAAAATCCCTGTGCATCCTCCAGCAGCGCGAAAGTGCTTTCAGACATATACCGTACCAGCCCCGGCTTCTCTCCCTCTTGAAACTTGAATAGTCCTGCCAGTGAGCCCACCCACAATTCACCGGATCGATCTTCAATGATTGCCTGCACGTGGTCCAAAGGGTAGTGCTGCCACTCATTCGTAGTTCGTTCGTATCGGTCTACACCTGCTTCGGTTCCAAACCAGAGCTGGTTCCTGGAATCTTCGTAGATCGCCAGGATATTGTTGCTGCTCAAGCTGTTCGCATTTTCTGGATCGTGCTTGAAAATTGAGAATTCATATCCATTGAATTGGTTCAATCCATCTTCAGTGCCAAACCACATCAACCCTATGCTATCCTGGAAGATGGAGTAAACCGAGCTCTGTGACAGACCCTGGTCTACGGATATTCTCCCGAATTTTATATTTTCGGGTGGGATTCCCGGTGAAAAGTATTCTGGCTCAAGTGAGACTGGTTCCCCAGCGGTTAATTCTCCACTCCCTGAACCTGTTCCTTCCAGAACCGGGATCTCTGGCCCAGCCTGGGATTGGCATCCCGCCAACAGGGTACAAATAATGATCAAAATGGAAGCAATGATGATCGAAGAAAACGTGGGGCTGGCTTTCGCGCGCAATGAACTCTCCAGATGGTAATTCAAACAGGCAGAGGAACACAGTTGCCAATGAAACCGGTCTGCTCCAATTTCCATTATATAACAATACGGATTCCAGGAAGGATGCCGTTGAAAATCCACGCTAATGTTCAGAAGTGACAGTATGTTTAAGTGGTAAAATGTGGTATAAGAATTCTATACCACTGGACGCTGACTTCACCAACCGCATCGGAATTACCTTGAGAATCAACAACGATCATTCCTCCACGTCTTTGATCACGGTTCCACTTTATATCCAGATTGCAGATAAACTGATCTCTCAAATTGAATCAGGGGATTTGCAGCCTGGTACCCAGCTGGCTCCAGAGCGTGATCTGAGTGCAGAACTGAACGTGAACCGTATGACCTTACGCAGGGCACTCCAGGTCCTCCAAGCGCAAGGTCTGATTATCCGCAAACATGGGATCGGCACCTTCATCTCCGAGACAAAGATCGAAAGGCAAATTGAATCCATTTTCCGCTTCACCAGCGGGATGCAAAATCGCGGCTTTACACCTGGAACAAAGTTAATCTGGATCAACGAGATCGAAGCAGAACAGAAGATCGCAAAAGACCTGGCGGTACCCGTCCACGCGAAAGTATACGATATCCTGCGGGTGCGATCGATCAACCAGGAACCAGTGATGATCGAAAGCTATAAAATTCCACATTCTCGTTTTCCTGGACTCGAGGATTTCGACCTTGAAAACAGGTCAATTTATGAAATCATTGAGGTTGAGTTTGGAGTTAAAATCGCCCGCAACCGGCAGAGCTATGAACCCATCACAGCCACCCGCTTCGAAGCAGATTTATTACAGGTTACAGTTGGATCGGCTTTAATGCTTGAAAATCGTCTCTCCTATGATCCTGAAAATCTACCGGTCGAGTTCGGAAAAGACCGCTACCGGGGTGATCGCTTCCGGTTTGTATCTGAGACACCCACATTTGACATATCAACGATAGAATCTTATCCAAGCCCACAGCTTGAATCCAATTAATCGATAATTTACACCAGGAGATCCAAATGTTCGAATTTGCCAAACTCCTTACACAGGAACAAGTTGAGAGAATTCATGAAGCTTCGCTGGAGATTCTTGAAACGGTTGGTCTTCTTATCCGCAACCAGAAAGCGCGGCAAATCCTTCGCCAGCATGGCGCACAGGTCGATGAGGAGACGCAGATCGCCAGGTTTCCCCGCCAGGTAGTCGAGCAGTACCGCTCTCAATTTCCGCCTACTTTTACTTTTTATGGGCGGGATGCCCGCTTCGATCGCACAATTCCCGGTGACAGCCCGCTCATATTAACCGGCAGCTCTGCACCTAATATCATCGATCCCGTCATGGGCTATGAACGCAGGGCGACCTCTACAGATCTGGCGCGCATTTCACACCTGATCAACGAATTGCCAGGCTATGATGTGTTTTCAATTTCCACGCTGGCTGACGATGCACCCGCAGGACAGTTCAGTCTCTCCCGTTTCTACCCCTCGATCAAAAACACGGTGAAACCCGTTCGCGCCAATACCCCGCCAGATGAAGCTCAGGCCATGCTGCGTCTGGTCTACATGGTTGCAGGAAGCGAATCCGCCTTCCGTGAGCACCCTTTTGTTTCTTTCCACTACTGCCCCGTAGTCTCTCCCCTGACGATGGACTTTGACTCGACTGAAGACCTGATCTTCTTCAAAGAACAGGGACTGCCCAGCTACTTTTCGATCGTTCCTAATGCCGGGCTCACCTCCCCGCTGACGATGGTAGCCACCCTGGCGCAGAACAACGCTGAGTTCTTGGCAGCTGCTGTGCTCAGCCAGATGATTGATCCTGGCAGCGAGCTGATCTACAGCACATTACCAACCGTGGCTGATATGCGCTCAGGCGCATATTCACCCGGTGCCATTGAAACAGGCATTCTACACATGGGCTGCGCTCAAATGGCGCAATATTACAATATTCCTTCGGGCGGCTACATTGGTCTCACCAATTCCAAGGTGAACGATGCCCAATCCGGTTATGAGACCGGCATGTCAGTCACTGCAGGATACCTGGCAGGCGTGGACATCTTCAACATGGGCGGCCTGTTGGATGCATTGATGGCATTTGATTTCGCCAAGGCGGTCATCGACAATGATATTGCCATGATGCTCAAGCGCATCCGCAGGGGCTTCGAATTCAGTGAGCAGAACCTGGCGCTTGATTTGATCAGGGAGATCGGCCCGGGTGGAATGTTTGCTGATTCTGAACACACCTTGGAGCGCATGCGCACCACGATGTACCTATCCGATCTTGCCGACCGGAATCCCCGCCAGCCCTGGCAGGAGTCAGGTGCCCTTGATGTCCAGGCACGCGCCATGAACCAGGTGAAAGAAATCCTCACCCGAGAAAATCCTGCCCTCTTCTCTCCAGAAATTGACGCCCAGATCCGGGCCGCATTCGAAGGCATGGTATCTGGTGATTCCACTCCTCCTGAAGGTTGGAAGCACTCCCAGGTTTCCACGAGGACTGGTAAAGAATCACGCGAAGAACGCCGGGCACGCCGCCGCCAGAAGAGCCTTTCTTAATCAGAGGCAGAAAACATCTCGCTTGGACAGATTGATCTCCGATCTACTGCAATTTACCAATGCCGAATTCTCCCTCAACCACACCAGATACCTGCCAATTAACCCTCATGCCATCCGGCAGAAAGGGCCAGGTCCGGGTTGGGACAAACCTGCTGCAAGCTGCCCGGGAGCTGGGGGTTGAGCTGGAGTCAATCTGCGGGGGCAAACAAACCTGTGGGAAATGCCAGGTGATCATCGAAGAAGGCTATTTTCCAAAGCACGGCCTCACATCTAGATCAGACCACGTGACGGATCTATCCGCACTCGAACGTGAATATGATCAACAGCACCCGCTCGATGGGCGCCGCCTGGCCTGTGCTGCGCAGGTGCTGGGTGACCTCCTAGTCACGGTTCCGGAAGAGAGCCAGGCGCACAAGCAGGTAATTGCTAAGGCTGCCACCGAACGGCCGATCGATGTCGATCCAGCTATCAAGCAGGTTTACGTGGAGGTGAAACCCGCAGAGCTGGGTGACCCACGCGGAGACTGGGAACGCCTGGCACAGGCCCTCGAAGACCAATGGCAACTCAGGGATCTTGTGATCGATCCGAAGACTTTAATTACCCTGCAATCCAAACTCAGGGAGGGTGAGTTTGCAGTTACTGTGACAATCTGGCAGGACAGGGAAATCCTGCGCCTTCAGCCCGGCTACCAGGATGGGGTTTTCGGCTTGGCAGTTGATGTGGGTTCGACCACCGTGGTCGCGCATTTATGTGATCTGCGCACCGGCGAAGTGCTCGGGACCCAGTCAGCAATGAATCCCCAGGTGCGCTTTGGTGAAGACCTGATGAGCCGTATCTCCTACATCAATTCCGAACCTCAGGGTCTGTTCAGGATGAACCGATCGATCATTAAAACCCTGAACGATCTCGCCGAGAAAGCCGCCAGTGAAGCCGGTTTTACACTAGATGAGATCACTGACGTGGTGATCGTCGGGAATACCGTGATGCACCATATTTTATTGGGAATCGATCCGGTTCAATTAGGCATGGCTCCCTTTGCCCTGGCAACTTATTCTGCTCAGGATCTCAAAGCCAGGGATCTGGGATTGAACCTGAATGCCGCCTGCAGGGTGCATACACTGCCCCTGATCGCAGGTCATGTCGGCGCAGATAATGTTGGCGTGATGCTGGCAGAAGCGCCAGGAGAACAGGATGGGATCTCATTGATCGTGGATGTAGGCACGAATGCAGAGATCATCCTGGGCGATCGTACACAGGTCCTGGTCGCATCCAGTCCTACTGGACCAGCTTTCGAGGGGGCCCAGATCACCCACGGGCAGCGAGCTGCCCCGGGAGCAGTCGACCGGGTGCGCATCGACCCGGACACACTGGAACCGCGCATCAAGCTGATCGGTCATGCAGATTGGATATCTCCTGGAAGTCCACTACCTCCTGTCAAAGCTACTGGGATCTGCGGCAGCGGGATCATCGAAGCTGTCGCCGAACTCTTCCTGGCCGGCATTATCAACTCCCGCGGCCATTTCAACCAGGGGTCTGCTGTGAGCTCTCCGCGCATCCTGCTGGATGGACGCACAGCGGCTTACCAGCTGGTGGATGCAGACCTGACTGCTTCTGGATCACCCATTTTGATCACCCAGGAGGACGTGCGGGCCATCCAGCTGGCTAAGGCAGCCCTTTATGCAGGCACAAAGCTGCTCATGGACCAGCGTGGTGTGAAAACCGTTGACCGCATCATCCTGGCAGGTGCTTTCGGCACGTTCATCGATCCTTTTCATGCCATGGTCCTGGGTCTCATCCCGGATTGTGATTTAGAACACGTGGTGGCTGTCGGTAATGCCGCAGGTGATGGAGCTCGCCTGGCATTGCTGAACAGGGGAATGCGAGAGAAAGCCGTCAGGATGGCGCGTTCAGCCACTTATGTTGAAACCCCGCTTGAAACCAAATTCCAGGATGAATTTGTCGCTGCCTTGAATATCCCCCATGCCACGCATAAATTCCCCCACCTGGCAGGCCGCTTACCGGAATCCCCCGAAGGAAACAAACGCCAGCCAAGAAGCAGGCTGCGATCCCGGCAAGAGTAATGTGTAGAGCGAGTTTGCCAATAAAGAAGATCATCCAAACTGATGATAAAATCCCTTTCATGGAGACGAAATAAAGATGAGCGAAGACATTGATATCACCGAGTTGGAAACCCCTGAACTCCTGGAGCTGATCCAGGATGACCTTTACGATGGCCTGGCTGAAGAAGTTGTCGCCAGTGTCAACGAGCTGCTTGCCCGGGGTATGACGCCCTACGATCTGTTAAACCAGGGCCTGGTAGCTGGCATGGACATCGTCGGAGTTGACTTCCGGGATGGCATTCTTTTCGTACCGGAAGTACTCATGGCAGCCAAGGCGATGAAAGCCGGTATGGAAATTCTGCGCCCTCTGCTCGTGGAAACGGGTGCTCCCCAGATGGGAACTCTGGTGATCGGTACCGTCAAGGGTGATATCCATGATATCGGCAAGAACCTGGTCTCGATGATGATGGAAGGGGCAGGATTTAATGTGATCAACCTGGGCATCAACACGGATGTCGAGAAATTTCTGGAAGCGGTGCGCGAGCATAAACCTGAAATCCTGGGCATGAGTGCCATGCTGACGACAACCATGCCCTATATGGGCACGGTGATCGAAGCCCTCGAACAGGAAGGATTACGCGATCAGCTGCTTGTCCTGGTCGGCGGTGCCCCGCTCAATGATGCTTTTGCTGAAGAAATCCGTGCTGACGCTTACTGCCGGGACGCTGCAGTCGGGGTAGAGACTGCCAAAAAACTACTGGCGATCAAGCGCGGCCAGCTGAATTAGGAGGTAACATGCCATCCATACAGGGCTTGCTGGATAAGAGGGGGTACGTGATCACCGATGGTGCCATGGGAACCGTGCTTTTCTCTTCGGGTCTCGAGCAGGGTGATCCCCCGGAACTCTGGAACCTCAATCACCCGGACCGCGTGGCAAATGTCCACCAAGCTTACATTGATGCTGGTGCCCAGGTATTGCTGACGAACACCTTCGGCGGCAACCGCCTGCGCCTGGCCCTTCACAACAGCGAGTCCCAGGTATCCGCTGCGAATCAAGCTGCTGCTGAAATCTTACGCAACGTGGCCAAGCAGAGCAGCAAAGACTTGATCGTAGCTGGAGATATCGGACCTACAGGTGAGGTTCTGGCACCCTATGGTGAGCTGGCTTTCCAGGATGCCCAGCAGGCTTTCAAAGAACAGGCCGCTGCTTTGATTTCTGGCGGTGTTGATTTAATTTGGATCGAGACCATGTCCGATTTGGAAGAAGTGCGCGCTGCAGTAGAAGGAGTCCGGGAAATTTCAGCAGAGATCCCCATTGTGACCACGATGACTTTCGATACACACGGGCGCACCATGATGGGTGTCACACCAGAAAAAGCTTTTGAGACCCTCTCCGGTTTCGACGTAGCAGCCCTAGGTGGAAACTGTGGTAACGGACCCGAGGAGATCATCGAGGTGATCACTAAGATGCATGCCATCAACCAGGAAACAATCTTGGTGGCAAAAGCCAATGCCGGCATCCCTGAACTTGTGAATGGCAAAGCAGTGTACCGGGCCAGTCCCGAAACCATGGCTGAATATGCTCTGCAGTCCTATAATGCGGGTGCCAGGGTGATCGGTGCCTGCTGTGGCAGCACACCAGAACATATTTCCGCCATCGCTGAGGCTTTAAGCGAAAATCTGGATTGATGAAAGATACTGCTCTCATCGTCTGCGGGGCACTGGCTCGCGAAGTCCTGGCGCTGATCGAGAAACACGATTGGCAGGTTGATATCTATGGCGCCCCAGTGCTGCTCCACAATACACCCGCAAAAATCCCTCCCGCTATCGATAAGCGTATCCAACAGCTGGAAGGGGATTACGAGCGCCTGATTGTGGTATACGGGGATTGCGGTACGTCAGGTGAGCTCGACAAGCTGCTCCAAGAGCGCGGTGTACAGCGCGTGGCCGGTCCACACTGCTACGAGATGTATGCCGATGGCAGCTTCGAGCAGTTGATGGAGGAGCAGCCGGGTACTTTCTTTCTCACAGATTACCTGGTGGGTTCATTCGATCACCTGGTGTTGGAGAACCTGGGTATCGATCGTAATCCCAAGCTGCGCGACGAATATTTTGCCCATTATACCCGCGTGGTGTACCTGGCACAGAAGGATGACCCGGTTCTCAAGGAGAAGGCTCGTTGGGCGGCTGACCAGATCGGTCTGCCACTTGAAATCAGGCAGACAGGTTATGGCCTGCTGGAAAAACGTTTACTCGAGCTGATCGATGGTTGATCGAGAACAAACCTGGATCAACCCCAGCTATATTTACTGCATTTCTGGTGGCTGCCCTATCGATCCACCTTGTGCTCCAGGGCAACGACCAAAATAAAAAGCTCACCCGCAGAGATCCCATTTATGCGCTTTTTACAAAACTATCCTAACCTGCTCGTCAGTGCTTACCAGGCGGTCGAACGGTTGTTGAAGCTATTTCAGCGCTGGATGGTACCGGGTGGATTTGTGGAACGAGTATTCATTCCCCTGGAAATGATCACCAAAGGTCCCCTGTTTGACTGCCGTATGTGTGGTCAGTGCATCCTGCATTCCACCGGTATGACCTGCCCGATGACCTGTCCCAAGACCTTGCGTAATGGTCCCTGTGGTGGGGTGCGGAGCAACGGGAAGTGTGAAATTAAACCGGACATGGACTGCATCTGGATGCAAGCCTGGGAGCGTTCTGCACGCATGAAGACCTACGGGCAGGAGATCATGATCGTGCAGGGTCCGGTGAATCACCAGCGCAAAGGCAGTTCAGCCTGGATTAACGATCTGTGCACCGATGTCGAGCGCCTTCCCGAAGGCTGGCAGCCATGAAATCCGGTTCTAGGCTGGAGCGTGTACTCACCTCGGGACGTTTCGCGGTTACCGCCGAGCTCAATCCTCCCGACAGTGCAGACCCATCAGCGGTGTACGACCGGGCGCTGGTCCTGGCTGAGGTTTGCGATGGGATCAACGCCACTGATGCCTCCGGCGCTAACGTGCACATGTCCAGCGTGGGTATCTGCGCCTTACTCACCCGGGCGGGATACGAACCGATCATGCAGGTTTCCTGCCGCGATCGCAACCGCATCGCCATCCAGGGTGATTTACTCGGGGCAGCCGCCATGGGTGTGCGCAACGTGTTGTGTCTAACCGGGGATGGTGTCCAGACAGGTGACCAGCCTGGTGCGAAACCGGTTTTTGACCTGGATTCGATCAGCCTGCTGCGCACCGCCCGCACTTTACGGGATGAGGGTCATTTCCTCAGTGGTCGCAATCTCGATTCGAAACCCAGGTTTTTCCTGGGTGGAGCTGCAAATCCTTTCGTTCCCCCCTACGAATACCGCCCCCAGCGCCTGGCGAAGAAAGTTGCCGCCGGAGCAGATTTTATCCAGACCCAGTATTGTTTCGACGTTCCCCGTCTGAAAAAGTTCATGGCCGCGGTCTGCCAAGCTGGCTTGAACGACCAGGTCCACATCCTGGTTGGTGTGGGTCCGCTCCGTTCAGCCAAAGCAGCCGAATGGATGCGCAAATTTGTACCGGGCGTGGTGATCCCCGATGCGATCATCGATCGCTTGAAAGGTGCTGGCAAAGGCAAGCAGCAAGCCGAAGGAAAGCAGATCTGTGTCGAGATCATCCAGCAGGTGCGCGAGATCGATGGGGTGTGCGGAGTGCATGTAATGGCTTACCGGCAGGAGGAGCTGGTGGCCGAAATTATTGAAGAAGCAGGCTTACTACCACGACGCTGGCAGCCCGGCCGTGGAAAAAAACGATCATCTGAGGAGGCAAGCCATTAATGGAAACCGTATTAACATCACCAACCCAGGAAGTACGCATCGGACCCAACCTGCCATTTGTGATCATCGGGGAGCGTATCAACCCCACCGGGCGGAAAGCGCTGGCTGCGGAAATGGCAGCTGGTGATTATGAAAGGGTCAAATCTGATGCCCTGGCGCAGGTCGCGGCAGGCGCCCACATGCTGGACGTCAATGCCGGTATCCCCATGATTGACGAGCCAGCCGTGCTGGCTGATGTGGTGCAGCTGGTCCAGGAGCTGGTCGAGGTGCCGCTGTGCATTGATTCCTCGGTCGTGGCAGCTTTGGAGGCTGGACTTTCAGTCTACAGGGGCAAGGCCTTGGTCAACTCGGTTACCGGCGAGGATGAGCGCTTGGAAGCAGTACTGCCCCTGGTGGCTGAGCACAAAGCCGCAGTGATCGGCATAACCAACGACGAGAGTGGTATCTCTCACGATCCCAATACCCGCTTCGAGGTAGCCAGGAAGATCGTTGAGCGGGCTGAATCCTACGGTATCCCGCGCCATGACGTGCTGATCGACCCTTTGGCCATGCCCGTAGGAGCGGTCAACACTGCCGGGGTAGCCCTGTTCACCATCACCCGCCGCGTGCGCGAGGAGCTGGGCTGCAACACGGTTTGCGGGGCATCCAATATCTCCTTCGGGCTGCCGGACAGGGAAGGTTTGAACACAGCTTTCCTGGCCATGGCGATCAGTGCCGGAATGACCAGCGCCATCACCAACCCACTGGTGGAAAGTGTGCGGAAAACCGTCCTGGCGGGGAATGTCTTTATGGGCGTCGACGAGAACTGCATGGGCTGGCTCAAGTACCAGCGCTCGCTCAAGAAAACCGCTGAAGGTGATGAAGGCGGACGGCGCCGGTCACGGCGCAGCGGCTGATAGGATGGGTAGGTCCGGCCTCCAAGATTAGAATACTCCAACCATCACTCGCCAGATCTGATTCCCCAATCACTGGTTGACCAGAGCGAGCCAGGTTAAACGGGTTATTTATTGTTTCTTGCCCCTATACACTCCCCGAGGCAGGTGTGTGGGGGGTTTATGCTTCAATATCCGGGACAAACAGCTCCATACCCCTGCGGATGATATTCGGATTATCCCCGATCACATCCTGATTTGCTTCATAGATAACCATCCATTTTTCTTTGGCAGCCGATCCGTAATATTTCAACGCGATATGGCTCAGCGTCTCGTCTGCGGCCACGGTGTGCATCTGGCCTTTCTTTTGGCTGGCAGGTTTACTGGACTGGTTTGGGGTGATCTTCTCCCCTTCTGCTCGCTCGATACGCTGGTATTTGCTGGCTTTTTGGCCCATAATGTATTCTCCTGTGATAGAAATTGTTGGTTTTCTATTTTGATATGTTCTTCTTCCCTCGAAATCCAATATACCACCGTTTTCTCCATCCAGAGAACAATCCATAGAAAACCTGGCGCTATTCCGGGGTGAAGCTATCTTAATAATTACCAGGCTGGATTTAATGGATGCAAGACGGGATTTCCATCCTGCCAGCAACGAAAACCACAGAAATAGAACTGCAATGAAATTGTGGACACCTATCCAAGATTATTAAAGAAATAGGCTGCCCTGAATAAACAGGACAGCCTCGCACCAATACCCAATATCTAATACCGAATATCCAATTACTGCCCTCCCAAACCGTTCTCCAGTACACCCTGCAGCAGGGTTACGAACTCATCTGCCGGGCGAGAACCGCTCAGAATACTGCCCTGTCCATCCGCCAGCACCACGAAGCTGGGCGTCGAACTGATCGCCCCCAGGCTGGCATAGATATCGGACACAACCCGCTCGACCGGTTCGCGGCTGTCCAGGCAGGTCTCGAACTGGCTCTCATCCAGATCCAGTTCGCCTGCCAGAGCAACCAGCTCGGGCTCCGGCTCGTCGATACCCCATCGATCGGCACTCTCAAAAAGCAGGTCGTGCATCTCCCAGAACTTGCCCTGGTCCGCTGCACACTCGGCGGCAACCGCTGCTACCAGCGACTGGGGATGCATTTCCAGCGGCAGGTGCTTATACACCCACAGGATATCTCCCGTCTCAACCAATTCCTGGTCCAGGGTGGGTTGCACCAGCAAGCTATGTTGCTGGCAGGCTGGGCACTGGAAATCAGAAAATTCAACCACCACCACGGAAGCCTCCGGGTTCCCCTTGTACTCATCACCAGCCAGGGTATAACCAGGGCGGTCCGGATCAGGGGCGAGTCCTTCGGCGTTCGCCCAGAAGGGCAGCTCGGGAGGTTCAGTCTCGACCTGTTCTTCTTGGGGAGGAGCCTCACCGGCTAAGATGGCGTCGATCCACTGGGTGAAAGTCGCCAGCGGGTAAGCGCCGATCATCGTGAAGCTCTCACCGCTCTCGCTGGAAGTGAAGCGGAAGCTGGGGGTGCCGGTAAAGCCCAACGCCTGCCCGGCTGCCACGCCCTCGTTGATCTGGGTTTCGATCTGCGGGTCAGCCATGCAGGTCTCGAAGGCATCCATCTCTACCCCGGCATCTTCCGCCAGGGCGGTCACGTAGGTAATCGGTTCGGGTACAGAAGCCCACTGGTTCTGGCTGGCGAACAGCTGGTCGTGCAGCTGCCAGTAGAGATCAGCGCCCTGCTGCCCAGCGCAGATCGCTGCCCGGTGCCCGATCGGCGCATTGGGGTGCAGCGAGACCAGCGGCATGTCGCGGAAGATGTACTGCACCTGCCCTTCCGCCACGTAATTTTCAAGCAGTGTCGGCAGGGTCTCGTTGTAATGCCGCCCGCAGAAGGGGCACAGGTAGTCGCTGAACTCCTCCAGCACGACCGGCGCTTCCGGGTCACCGCGGTACGGGAAGCCTTCCTCGGTGAAGCCAACCGGCAGGTCAGCGTAATCGCCCTGCGCCTGCCCGGGACTGGCTGCTTCCTGGGCAGTGGGCTGGGCTTCATCAGGTTCATCCGCTACCAGCACCTCTTCCGACTGGTTAACCACTCCTGGAGTGGCTGAGGTGGTCTCTTCCGGAGCCTGGGTGCCGCTGCAGGCGGCGATCAATAATAAAACCAGTAAACTGAAAATAACAATAAAGTTGCGATTTTTTCTCATCTGTTGCCTGCCGTTGTGTGGTTTTAGTTGCGTAATAGGGCTAATGATAACATGCGTTAAGATTCTGAGGAGATAATCTCACCGTGGGCTTAAGAACAAAACCGGACGGGCTGCCTTACGGCAAACCCGTCCTTTGGTTCTGTGTTTTCCTTCCTGGTTCCCGAGCTGCGGAGGAAGTGTTAGCGGGGGAACGCTGAAGGCTGCCTAGGCTAAGTTGAAGTTACTTTTACTGAGGAACATAGCTGTCATGAACCTCGTCCAAAGCCTCGATGTGGGTTATCTCATAACCGCATTGGGTCTCGAAGGGATTATTTAAGTTATTACCACTGTAGGAAATCATCCAATAGTAATCACCATCCTGGGGGACTCCATCAATATCGACGGGAACCGCAATGCCGACAGAGGTTGACCAAACATCAACACCTGCAGATACACCTGTCTCAGATCCTACAAAAGAACTAACTGAGCAGCTGCTATCTGAATACAGGCTGAATGTGACAGAAGATACTTCTTCACCTTCTCCGTGGCGGATGCCGGTCATGGAGAGGGTATCGTGCAGGACCCAGCTCTGGACGGTGGTGCCGGAGGGTTGAGCTTTATCATCGTCATTAACAAACGTGCAGGTTTTCGTATCACCCAGTCCGATCGTCACAGAGGTTACCTCTACCCCAGGAGCATCATCACAGGTGATTGAGGTATTGGTATAACCGGAGACCGAGGTCTCGGACAATGCATATGTCCCAACCTGGTCAGTGGCCAACACGCCACCTTCAGAGCCAGTCACATCGTTGGAACCTGCCGATAACGTCCAGGCTGATGCTACTGCTTCACCACCGTTGTCATTCACCACATGCTTGGCCAGGTAGAGCGCAGGTGCATCATCATCGTTCACGAACGTGCAGGTGACATCCTCCCCCAGTCCGAGCGTCACCGAACTCACCTGCCCCGTAGCATTGTCGC
>JBJYXV010000072.1:0-1966 GCA_046260155.1 Anaerolineales bacterium | reverse complement strand
GATCAATTTGGGCTTGAAATAGACCCTTGTGGTTAATAAATCCCTATTAGAGTCACGATTCTTGTCTTTAAACCTGTACTATACAGAACAGATCACAATGTGCATTTGATCAGTCCGTTTTTTTGAGCCTTCTGGATAAAGGGGACAGTTGGATAGGTTTCCTAAAGCAAATATGGGTATGGAAGGCGATTAAGTTCAATATCCCTTATATAGACCCACGTGGCATAATAAGTATGCGGTGTCATTAGGCGCGAATTTATCTACTGGAGGTGTTCAACTGGTCACTCTCAGCAACTCCAATCCCCAACTCTTCCTCCAATTCCACGATCTCACGCAGCGTTTCCAGAGAGACTCGGGCATCTTCCTCGTTGATCAGGCTGATGGCAAAACCAACATGAATGATGGTATAGTCACCAATCTTGGCTTCGGGCACATATTCCAGGCAGACCTCACGTATAACGCCTCCGAAATCAACCTTACCCATTTTGATGCTGCTGTTTTCATAAATCTCAATTATCTTACCAGGGACACCTAGGCACATATCAATCTCCTAATCATGCTGATATAAATATCTGAGCCAGATTCTCAGCGTTAATTCCCGGGGATTCAATTGCCCGTTGATAATAAAAATCCTGGATCTTTTTTGTCAGCTGATCTAAATTGGCAGAGGTGCCATCCAGGGTTTGTTCCAGTTCTAATATCGCGCCGGCTGGATAGAAGAAGAAGTCCCCGGAGAGATGAACTTCATGTAACAAGCCATCTTCTACAACGGCGTTGGCACGCACCAATCCGCCGGGTAGCTTGACGACCTTCTGGATTACGTATACACCTTCACGAATTTTAACTTGCTTGGCATCCGATCGGCGGCGATCGTTGGCGAAGAGCCATTCGTCGGTATACATCTCGGTGGCGAGTTCATCGGCTTTGGCGAGCAGTTCGGCATCCAACTCTCTGGGCTGCAATTCGCCCAAAAGTTCTTGGTAAGCCGAAGCCAGCGCAGAGGCAAGATCAGCTGTGGCTGGAATGGTTCCGGTTTCGCGTCGGATGGTACTCAAATTTTCATTGAGCGTCTTAAATACTTTATCGCGGAACTTTTCATCGGGCACACGCAGGCACTTACTCATCATCTCGTAGTTAAAATCCATGATGAAATTACCCACTAGAATTGTCATACCCTCGATTTCGGCGGCTCCGTTGCCGGATACTTTGCGTCCATTTGCGATGATGTCATTTACTGGCTTGAAAGTTGCATACACGCCAAATAGCCGGTAAACATCTATCACGGGCTGCAAAAAGATGCGATAAAAATCATTCTTGTTGCCGGGAATAGCCGGGTGGTCACTGTGGATAATTAATTGATAGAAAAGCTGCTCACCATCCAGGTAGACCGCTCCGCCACCGACCTCCCGCCGAAAGATGGGGATGTCGTTCGCGCGAGTGAATGCCAGGTCAATTTCCTGCCCAACATCCTGATGATAACCAATGCATACGTAGGGCGAGTCAGGGCGCAGGATTAATAATGCATCGCGTTTTAGATATGCCGCGGCGTGGTAGAGGGCCTGGCTATGCTGCCAAGAGACGAGATCAAGGAAGTAATAATCCATGCTAGCTCCGCTACTTAGTTTTAAGTTGTGTTATATAGGTTGTAGCTACGATATTCATTCTGCTTACCTTCGGCAGGGATGATGCCCCAATTTTTGAGAACACAAATTGTACGCTCGACCAGCTCCGGTATGACGGCTTCGATGGTTGGGCTGAGTCCCACACCAATGCTAAGGTCCGCTGGTTGTGCGCCGATCAAGTGCAGGTGTTCTGGGAATTTATCACGGATTTTTGCCAACCCAAGTACTTCCTGGAAGGTGATCTGGTGGTCTGACATTTTTATGCCACGAAAAAGAGGAATGTCATCTTTGGCAAGCTCGACGACTGTCCCTGGTGGTTCGCCCACATTGACCGCGTCCAGCAC
>JBJYXV010000071.1:0-3236 GCA_046260155.1 Anaerolineales bacterium | reverse complement strand
AAACGACAAAAACCGGTAGGCGATGAACTGACTCTGACAACTCGAATCCGGATCCAGAAAGCCTGACTGATGCCTCTGACGGCCCAGCAGTTCGGCTGACCTGCCGCCAGAGGGGCCAAGTACTCAAATCGTAATCGCACGGAATCCTGCAAGTAGCACGTCCTGTAACCGCGCCGTAGGCAGTCAGGCGCAGCCAGTGTTTCGTAGTCCTTTTTTGGAGCCCAATGGGATGATATTGTCCGGAGGGCAGGTACTCATTCTTTCATACGTCTGGCTGCCAGCATGGTGATGTCGTCATATTGCTGTGCGCCCGTGGCGTAGTTCTCAATTTGCTCTTGGATTTGCACCAGCAACGAGGACAAAGTCTGGTCTCCGGCAAACAATGGAATCAGTCCCTCCTCACTGTAGTATTCACCTGCGGGGTTTGCCGTATCAGTCAACCCATCGGAATAGGCAAAGAACGTGTCACCTTGTTCAATCACCACTTCCATGATGGCGTACTCTGCATCAGACGCCGCGCCTACTGCAGGACCCGTAAGTTTGAGAAATTCCTTTGCCCCATGCTTATTGATCAACATTGGCGGCAGGTGACCGCCATTAATATAGGTCAATACGCCTGTGCGCGGATCGAGTATCCCAAAAAAGATGGTGGCGAACATGCCCGTATCGCCGTGGGTTTCGGCGATGTACCTATTGGTCAGTGAGATGGCGTTCTTTAGCCGATCCGCGGAGGACTTCCCGTCACCCGATCCCACTCGCGCATAGAAATCCATATTGGATACCGCACGAATAAAACTGCGGAACAAGGTCATGAATAGCGCCGCACCCAGGCCCTTGTCACACACATCGGCGATGACCAGTCCGATCTTTTCTTTTGGCAGTTCGAATACATCATAGAA
Organism: Anaerolineales bacterium; assembly: GCA_046260155.1. Taxonomy (GTDB): domain Bacteria; phylum Chloroflexota; class Anaerolineae; order Anaerolineales; family UBA4823; genus PFL25. Next base: position 2,337 of record JBJYXV010000071.1, on the reverse strand, counting down.
ATCTCCGGCAACCTCACGGGCAGGCTGGAGCGACGCGGCGATTTCCCAACCTTTTGGCTGCGGTAGGATATTGGGTAGGAATCCCGCCTGAATCTCGCGACCAATCTCAAACTCGTGTTCAAGCGCCATGAGGTATCGTTGTTCCTGCTCCCACAGGCGGGCAGTTTCGAGGGCAACGCTCATAGAGTTGGCAAGAGTTTCCATCAAACGCACGTCGGACTGGCTGAAAGCATGTTCTTTTTGCATATCCACCAGAACGATCTCGCCTCGCATGGCCTCCCCCATCGTCAACGGGACATACAGGGCGGACTTGGGAAGGCCCCCACCCGTGGCATCCACACTCTGATATTGGATGACTGCCTGCTCCATGTTCTCATTGATCAGTAGCGTGTGAGGGTTCTGGAGTAAATGCCCGATAAAACCCTTACTGTCCACTTTGAGCGGCGTAAGAGCAACCCGCCTGCCATTCTCAACCAGGTATGGCGCACTTAATAAATCGGTTTCAGAGTCATAGACCCCAATGGTGAGATCCGCTTGTTTAAAGATCTCGCGTATCTTTTCGCCCACCAATTCGTAAATGGAAGCCATGTCCAGTCTTTGAGCCAGCCCCTCCTGCACGCTGTTGATGATCTGCAATTCTGTGGCGCGTTGTTCGGTCTCTTTGAGCAGGCGCTGGGTCTCATTGAAGAGACGTGCGTTATCGAGGGCGACGCTCATCGAAGAGGCAAAGGTTTGCAGGAGGCGGACATCGGATTCGTCGAACGCATTTTCCTCCTCGACATTCTGCAGGCTCAGGATGCCTGTTACCTGGTCGCCAACCAGCATGGGCACACCAAGCCAGGATTTGGGGGTGATGGTCCCGGGCAGAGTGGGCTGACCGAGATGCGCTGCCTGTTCAGCAACGTTGGTGTTCACCAGTACAGGTTGTCGCGTCTTTACGATCTGGGTGCGAAATCCACCAATCGGGAATTGCCCGGGTGCATAAACGCGTTCACCACGTTCGATGGCGTAACGATGTTCGATGGAATCGGTCTGCGGGTCATAAGTGGAGATCATTACGACCTGGGCGTTGAAGAAGTCGCGAATTCCATCTCCGACTAGATCGTAGATGGATTGGACTTCGAGACGCGAGGCGAGTCCCTGCTGAATACGGTTGATGATGGTCAGTTCCGCCTCGCGCTGGGCAAGTTTTAGCTCTAGTTTTGAACCGGCATCCTTGGGCAAGGACGTTTGGTCAGACATGGTCACACTTCCTGTTTGCGGTTGAATCAAGCCGAACGGACAAGGATTCATGCGGCGCACAGCCACCACATGATGTGCTTTCCGGCGGAAAGCTCGAGCGAGCGCTTCACACATTGTACCAACGTTTGGAACTTGGCGCAAGTGCCCATTCGTCGGGCTGCGCCTACCGTAGGGCTGATGGAGATGACCATGCACCGGTCAAGTGGGAGCTGGCAAGCGACAAAGGTCCTTTCTCCCTGCTGGCAAGCGGGGAAGCACAACGTCCAAACCAACCCTTTGTCTACACATGATTTCTCAGCATCAGCTCCTTGGGGTGGGGATGCAGATACACCTGTTGGCCCACCCAGTCGGGAACCGGGTAGCGGCTCAGGTGATGCTTCAGGAGCGTCAGGGGTACGATCAGTGGCACCAGCCCCTGCCGGTAGTCCTCGACTAGACCCAGGAGCTCTTGTTTATCATCACTTGAGAGGTGATTCTTGAGAAAACCCATCAGGTGCTGGAGTACGTTGACGTGCTTCCCCCACGTGCCCATCACGCCCAGGCCCTCCATGAGCAAGGTGCCGTATTCGGCTGTCACTTCGTCCCAGTCCCGCTTGCGGGCGTCGGCGACGAGGCGGCCCATCTCTGTGTAGTGCTTGGGACTGTGGGCCATCAACGTCAGCTTGTGGGCCGTATGGAACTTGACCAGGCCGCCAGGTGTGGGCTCTTTTTCGAGCATTTCGATCCAGCGATAGTAGGTCCTTCGACAAGCTCGGGATAGACGCCGACCCGCTCGATGAAGTTCCCGCGCAGCGGCATGTCGTTGAGGCGCCCTTCCTCCTCCAGGGGCAGGAGCGGAAATGCGTTTGGCCGATGCCGCGTGGCGGCATTGGCACGACCTCACGGGGGAGCATGCCGGTGCCGTTGCGCTGTGCCATTCGATGCTCGTTATACACTTTCACATGAAATAAGCCTGAACTTGGTGAATCCTTCTTATAAGACTGGACACAACCGACAAACCCAGATAAGCGATGAACTGACTTTGACCACTCGAATCCGGGTCCAGAAAGCCTGACTGAAGCCTCCGACGGCCAAACGGTTTGCGCTTCAGCCGCG
>JBJYXV010000070.1:0-53027 GCA_046260155.1 Anaerolineales bacterium | reverse complement strand
TGATATCGTCCCCCAGGGCAAGCGTGACTGTTCCGCCCAAGACAGCCGGGCACTTTGTGGAACCATCGTCAATGATGCTGACGAATTCATAGCCCGGCAGCTGCGTCTCGTTAATCGCCAGGGGTGTATCGACCGGGTATTCAGTGGCGACTCCAGACAGTACAGGAGAACCACCCACAGTGAGCTGAAAATCATCAGGTGCAGCTGTCCCGCCACTATCATTGGTTGGGTCTTTAACCAGGGTTAATTGTGGAGCCACATCATCATTCACGATGGTACAGGTGATATCATCACCTTCATCCAGGGTGATGGTGCCACCCAGAGCTGCTGGACATTTTCCACTACCATCATCTGTAATCTCGACAAAGGTGTATCCTGTTAGTTGGGTCTCATTGATTGCATATAGTGTGTTTGCAGCTAATACTTTTGCGACCCCTGAAGTTGCTGCTTCGCCACCAATGGTAAGCAGAAAATCATCAGGTGCAGCAGTTCCGCCACTATCATTGGTGGGATCTTTAATCAGGGTTAGTTGAGGAGCCACATCATCATTCACGATGGTGCAGGTGATATCATCACCCTCGTCCAGTGTTACGGTACCACCCAGAGCTGCCGGGCATTTTCCACTGCCGTCATCAGTTATCTCGACAAAAGTGTATCCTGTTAGTTGGGTCTCATTGATTGCGTATGGTGTGTTGGCGTCTAATACTTTTGCGACGCCTGAAGTTGCTGCAACACCACCAACGGTAAGAAGAAAATCGTCCGGTGCAGCATTTCCACCATTATCATTTGTTGGATCTTTAACGATTGTTAGTTGGGGAGCAATATCATCAAATGTGATCGTACAAGTAGCTGTATTATCTGCAATTACAACATCAGTACAATCCAAATAGGAAATCGAATAACCTGTGACATCATTTCCTATAATAGTGTATGTGTCATTATCAACTGGTAAATCATTTTGTCCATCTAACTCAAATGGTATCCAGGTAGAACCATTGTCAATTGAGAATTCAAAATCGGTGTTGATAAGTGAACCACCATTATCTGTGATTAAATCGATTACAACTGATAAGGTTCCAGCATTAATTGCGTTGGGATACGCTGATTGGACGGACGTGGTGTTCAGTAGCGCGGCGGCAAGCAGCAGCAGCGCCGTGACGAGTATCCCCCTGGTGATGATGGGCAGCTTCTTCTTCATCCTGAACTCTCTCCTTTTAAATAGTACCCTGCGGATTCTCACTTGATTCGATTTGTGCTGCACAGAAACAAATTAGTTTTCTTTTCTTTAGGTCCCTCTTCGGATAATTTTATATCACGATCGAGGGGTTTGTCAAAAGGATAAGCCCGTTACCTTTTCCGCAGTTTAATATCAATCCAGTCTCATGGACTGGGTGGTGGGGGCGCCTCAGTTGGCGGTGGGCGGGTTGGTGCCGGCGTCGGTGGTACGACCGGTGTCGGTGGGGGTTTGGTGGTGGGTGTTGCGGGCGGCTTGGTGGTCGCTGGCGGGTTGGTCGCAGGCGGGGGTCCCTGGGTATTCGTCGGGCGCGGCCTGCCCCCACCGCTGCCCTGGGTGGCAGTGGCGGTGAAGAAAGGCTGGTCGGGTCCGGGGGTATAGGTGGCAGTGGGTGTGGGCGTATCCGTGGCTTCCGGAGTGGGCGTCCAGGGTTCGTCGCTGCACTGGCCAGGCCCGACCTGGCCGGTGTTGAACGCTTCCAATTGCTGGGTGTAAGTTTCAATTTCCAGTATATCCGCAGGAGAAAGATCGATCCCGTGCGGGCGCAGGATCAGCCAGTCCCGGGCTTTGATCATCACAGGGTCGATCTCGCTTGAATCAGCGCCTTTCAGGGTGTTTAACAGCGCCGCGAAGAACTGGCCCATCAGCTGCTCGGTGGGCGTGGGATCTTTGAGGGTCATAATCTCAATGGCTTCTTCCCTGGTGTAGGAAAGGTTGCCCAGCAGGATGTTTTCGATCAGCCATTGATCGGGATGGGTCTTCCAGTAATAATCAGTATAAGTACAGTTCGTGGTCGGCGTGGCAGAAGCCGCATCGCGTGTGGCGGTGCTGGTGAGCACCAGGGTGGGCGTTGAGGTCTGGGTGCTGGTGGCTGTATGGGTTGCGGTTGGGGGCGCGGAGGTGGGCAGCTGCTGGTCGCCACCCTGCACATTGTTGGGGTAAATCACCCCCGCCAGGATCCAGCCAGCTGCAAGGACGACGATCATCAGGATGATGAAGGGAAACCAGTATTTGCGAACCTTATCTGAGTAGAAGCTCATGAAGACAATTCAGGGCCTGCGTGAATCACGTTTAATTTTCTCCAAAGCGGTCCTGATTGAGCGACCCGCGCTTGGAATCTTTCCCAAGTTGATTATACTTCAGATCACCATGTGGATAAGCCCATCCCAATTAAAGGATGATTAATCAGCGGAAAAGGCGATGGATGGCTGCGGTATTTTCCGGGCGATTTCCCCTGTTTGGGAAGAATCAAGCGTAATTTTTACCTGGCCAGCAAGCATTTTTGATAGGCTGAAAGCTATCTAACAAAAGTGCAAGTTGCAGCTCTTGGCTTCTTCCGTTTTCTAGTATATATTACCTATTGCAAGTAGAAATCTCGAACCTTATAATCTGATGCAAGCATAGAAAAAGGCAAACCCGCTGAAAAGTGGGGACGCAAAGTTACGGACCTAAACAGTCTGCGGACTGCATGGTGGCTGGACTGCCTAAGCTGACCACATAATTGTTGGACAGTTTGGCACAATCGGTAGACTGCATTCAAGAGGAATTGGTTTGCTGCTCGTAATAATATAAGGAGTATGCCATGACTGTCATAATTATCTCAATTATCGCCGCCTGGATCATCTTTTCGGCTCTGCTGGTAACAGTGATCTGCATGAACTCCTCCCGTTTGAGCCGGATCGATGCGCCCTTCAAGGATCCTGCCCAGCTGGCCCGGGAGCGCAGGCAGAAGAGAGAAGAATACGCTCAATCTGCCATGCAGATGAGGGCTGAATCCTGAATAACGCGCCTTGAATAGCACTTAAAGACCTGTTCAACCTGCGAAGATCTATTCGATTACGACGCCCGCGCCGGGCGTCTATTTTTTTCCCGTGGAAATTGGCCCACCAGGGAGAAAATTCGGGGGGAAAATTGTAACAATTCCTACATTATTGCGTTTATATAGGTAGATATTCGAATGGGTTGTGGAAGCGGGTGTGATTGGGGAGTATTTCGATAATCCGACGACGTAATTTTACTCGAACCTGCCACAATCCGGTTTTGCATGTCTGTAAGGAGAGAACCCCAAGAAGTGAAGCCATCGAGGTGTAACTTATAAGATAGCGATTCGTTATAGAGAGTGAAAAAAACGAATACCAGACTATCGGAAGGCACTCAATTTCCTTGGGGTGGTGAGACCTTATAGTGTAACGAAATTGGAAAATATTCGTTCTTAAAGGTTGGTATTAGATAATTAAAACCTAAATTATCCAGATATCACCATCAACCAGGTTTAGAACAGAGGCCTATCCGAACAATGATGGAAACAAATTGGACCCTGGTAGCTCAACTAGATAGATTAAAGTCAGGTCCATGTCATTTGTGTGTCATATACCGGTGGTCTCTGGCTGTCGGAATGGCGGAGCGTGTCAAGGGGATGGCCTAGCGGGGCAGCCTTTCGGAGGGAATTTGAATGCAATCAACTCAATCCAGTGCGCATTATTTTGTTGAAACACCACTAAAAGCGAAAATGCGAAAAGCTTCGGCGAGTGTACCCCGTCATGTACAGTGGCGCCTGTACACCGCCAGCCTGGTGGTGCTCGATGCACTGTTGCTGGGCATGGCTTTCCGCCTGGCATATTATCTGCGTTTCGAAATCGGAATTGATTTTTTCTTCCAGAACCTTGAACCAGAGTTTGTTTTTTACCAGAACGTAACCATGTTTCTGATCCCAGCCCTGCTGGTGGTTTTCACCGTGCTGGGATTGTATGACCGGGAAAAGCTGTTGGGCGGCACCAAGGAGTATTCCCTGGTTTTCAACGGTCTTACTTTCGGCATGATGCTGGTGATCGCAGTCGGGTTTCTTGATCCGAACTTTGTGCTGGCCAGGGGCTGGCTGCTGCTGGCCTGGATCTTCGCCTTCCTCTTTACCGCCATCGGCCGTTTCTCCATGCGCCGGGTGATCTATGCCCTGCGAAAGAGAGGTTACTTCCTGTATTCGGCAGTGATTATTGGTGCGAATAATGAAGGGCTCTCCCTGGCGGAGCAGCTGAACGGCTCCCGTTCCTCCGGTTTCCACATCATGGGATTTATCGATAAAAAACTCCCGGTGGGCACCCAGCTGTTGGATGAACAATATGTCCTGGGGACTGTAGACAACCTGGATGACCTGATCAAGCGATATGAAATCGAGGAGCTGATCTTAGCCAGCAGCGCTATCTCATCGCGGGACCGGATGCTGGATATCTTCCAGAAATACGGCATCTCCAGTGATGTTAATGTGCGCATGTCATCCGGCCTGTACGAGATCATCACCACGGGTTTGACGGTCAAAGAGTTTGCCTATGTGCCCCTGGTGGGGGTTAACAAGGTGCGGCTGACCGGGGTGGACGAATTCCTGAAATTCTCTCTTGATATCCTGTTGACCCTTCCGGCGATCCTGCTGCTGAGTCCGCTGATGCTCTTTATTGCGCTGGCGATCAAGTTGGAGACACCAGGTTCGGTGATCCACCGCCGGCGGGTGATGGGCATTCATGGCAAGGAGTTCGACGCTTTTAAATTCAGGACGATGCACGAGAATGGTGATGAGATCCTTGACTCGTATCCTGAGCTGAAAAAAGAACTGGCCCGCAATTTTAAACTGCGGCATGACCCACGAGTAACCATGGTAGGCCAGATATTACGCAAGACCAGTATGGATGAGCTACCGCAGCTGTTCAACGTACTGCGGCGGGAGATGTCCCTGGTTGGCCCCCGGATCATCACGCCTGCCGAGGTTGAGAAATATGAAAAGTGGGATCTGAACCTGATGACCGTGAGACCTGGCTTGACCGGGTTGTGGCAGGTAAGCGGGCGATCGGATGTGACCTACGAAGAGCGGGTGAGGCTGGACATGCATTACATCCGCAATTGGAGCATCTGGCTGGATATCCAGCTGCTGTTTCAAACCATTCCTGCTGTTCTCAGAAGGCGTGGAGCGTATTAGAATTAGGTCATATCAAATTTCCTGAAGGAGTACAAAAGTGAAGATCTTGGTTACCGGGGGCGCTGGTTTTATTGGATCCCACGTGGTGGATACATTCATCACCCACGGGCACGAAGTGGTGATCGTCGACGATCTCTCGACTGGCAGGCGATCAAATCTCAACCCCGCGGCGACTTTCTACCAGGTTGATATTCGCAGTCCTGAACTGGCGGAAGTATTCGAGAAAGAAAAGCCGCAGGTTGTGGATCACCACGCAGCCCAGATGGATGTGCGCCGGTCTGTGGAAGATCCACTTTTCGATGCCGATGTCAATGTGCTCGGTTCCCTGAAATTGATCGAACTGGCTCGCAAATACGAGGTCGGGCGTTTCATCTATATATCTACCGGGGGTGCAGTCTACGGGGAACCCGAATACCTACCCTGCGATGAAGCTCACCCCATCAACCCGATCTGCCCTTACGGTGCCAGCAAGCACACGGTGGAGCACTACCTGTACATGTACCACGCGCTCTACAGCCTGGATTACGTGGTGCTGCGCTACCCCAATGTCTATGGTCCACGCCAGGACCCGCATGGAGAAGCTGGCGTAGTGGCGATATTTACGGGACAGATGTTGCAGGGTGACCAGGTGCGGATCAATGGGGATGGTGAGCAGGAGCGTGATTTTGTCTACGTTGCTGATTGTGCTCGCGCAAATTTACTGGCGCTGACTACCGAGAATGCCAACACGATTTACAACCTGGGCGAGGGTAAACCGACCACTGTAAACCAGGTATATAAAGAGCTGAAAAATGCCACTGGCTACCAGCTATCTGCGGTGCACGGTCCCGCGAAAGCCGGGGAGACGCGCCGCATTTACCTGGAAGCCAGCAAAGCAGCGCAAGCACTCGCCTGGCAGCCTACGGTCAGTTTGGGTGAAGGCTTGGCTGAAACAGTTGCATATTTCAAGGAAGCAGAAACAGAAGATTAATTCGATCCGCAAAGCAGGAAATTATTGGTTTGTACTGGATAAATCCTCCCTGGTGGGGGGGATAATTAGGAGGTACGATGAATTTTGTAGATACATATATTGATGAGCTCAAGGGGACCCTGGACCAGCTATCCGAAGAGGTGATTGAACAGGTCCTGGACAGCCTGCATCAAGCCAGGCTCGCCAACCGGCAGGTCTTCATCCTGGGTAATGGAGGCAGTGCCTCAACGGCATCCCATTTTGTCTGCGACCTGGGAAAGAATACCCGGGTGCAGGGCACACCAAATTTCCGGGTGATGGGATTGACGGACAACATGGCCCTTTTCTCCGCACTAGCAAATGACGAGGGCTATGAAAATGTGTTTGCCCAGCAGCTGGGCAATTACCTGCAGGCAGATGATGTGGTGATTGGAATTTCAACCAGCGGAAACTCGCCAAATGTGGTGAATGCCATCCAGTATGCTAACTCACTTGGAGCGAAAACGATCGCCTTTACCGGTTTTACCAGCGGGAAGCTGGGTTCCATGGTGGATATCGACCTGCACGTACCCAGCCACAGCATCGAGCAGGTAGAAGATATTCACTTGGTGCTTGAGCACCTGATCACCAAAGCCTTGCGTGAGAAAGCGCTGGCGATGGTGATGGAGGATTCAACGCTGGCAATACTGTCTGAAGTCAAGATGGAAAAGGAAAGAACTGCACTGGATTGAAGATCAGCAGCGCGTCAGCAGGTGGGGAATGATAGATCGGTCAGGAGATATCGAACAGCGCCGGGTTCAGGTGCTTCAAAGCATCTGACAGGGAATCATAAATCATGAAATCCGGGATCTGGCTGGCCAGGGGGAGCAGAGATTGATCGAAACCACGACCCGTGCGTACGAGGATATTTTGGGCAACACCAGCCTTCTGCCCGGCAAGAATGTCACTGAGCGCATCACCAATCAGGATCGAGTTTTGCAGGTCGATCGAGTGCTCGGAGGCAGCTTGCAGGATCAACCCAGGTTCTGGCTTGCGGCAGCTGCAGTGATCCTGCGGGGCATGGGGGCACATGAAGACCCCATCTATCCGGCCGCCAGAAGATTGGATTTCCGCAACCAGCCGGTCATTGATCTCGCGAGCAGTGTCCTGGCTGATCAAGCCCCTGCCAACCGCAGACTGGTTGGTGATCATCAGGATCTTAAAATGACTGCCCTTGATCTTAACCAGTGCATCGAGGGCCTGGGGATAAATAGCTACGTCAGACCAGGTGCGAATATAATCCGCTCGATTTTCGATAATCACTCCATCCCGGTCCAGGAATAACGCTGGCTGCATGGCAATTATTATACTCAATCCGTCCAGAGCAGAGCAGGCTCCGGGAACAATACAATCCTTTTGGGGGAAGGCGGCAACCCCGAGATGATCAGCGGGTTGCGGCTCTACTTAAGCCGCCAGGCTTCCAGCACCTGGCGCTATATTGGCGAACAATGCCTTTATATCCTTTTCGGCTGGGTACCGACCGTGATCGGCCTGGGTTTGCGGGGTATCTTTTACCGCTTGATCCTGGGCATGGATGGGTGGGCAGCCATCGAAAACAGGGTGCGGCTTCGCATGGCTGATAACATCCGGCTGCACAATGGTGTTTATCTCGATCAAAATACCTACCTGCATGCCTGTCCAAACGGCATTGAGATCGGCGAGGACACGATCGTCATGTACGGCGCGGTCCTGCATGTGTATAACTTCCGGGATATGCCGAAATCGGGGATAAAAATTGGGAAAGATAGCCTGGTAGGTGAGTACACCGTGATCCGGGGTCAAGGAGGTGTTGAGATCGGTGACAGGGTATATACTTCTCCTTTCACCCAGATTATTGCAGTAAATCATGTATTTGATGACCCAGAAAAGCCTTTTATCGACCAGGGCATCACAGCAGAGGGGATCTGCATTGAAGATGATGTCTGGATCGGCTCGGGGGCGATCATCACGGATGGTGTGCGGGTTGGGAAAGGTGCAGTGGTCGCGGCAGGAGCTGTTGTGACCCAGGATGTTGAGGCGCACTCGGTGGTTGCTGGTGTACCAGCAAAACCAATCCGCGATATAGAAAAAATTCGCGAAATTGAAAATAGTAAAGTTATTTATCATCTATAGATGGGGAGGAACGAATGACTATCCTTTCAGTGGTTATACCTGCTTATAATGAAGAAAATGGTATCGTTGAGATTGCAGAGCGTGTCTTATCGGTCAAGGGGAGTTTAGCGGCCTCCGGTGTAGAGAACCTGGAGCTGCTGGTGGTCGATGATGGTTCGGCGGATAACACTGCGGCAGTAGTGGAGCAGATCGACGGTGTGCGGTTGATCCGCCATGAAAAGAATAGAGGTTACGGTGCAGCTCTCAAAACTGGTTTCTCGAAAGCCAGCGGGGAATTGATCGGATTTCTAGATGCAGACGGGACTTACCCGCCGGAATATTTTCCCCAGCTGTGCCAGAAGGCATTGAACGGCAGTGAACTTGTGATCGGCACAAGGCTTTCCGGTACAGAAAGCAAGATGCCTTTCACACGCCGGGTGGGGAATTTCTTCTTCGCCACGCTGCTGACCCTGCTTGGCCGCCAGAAAGTGTCCGATTCCGCCAGCGGGATGCGCGTATTTAAACGCGATATACTGGAGCGTATCTACCCGCTGCCCGATGGGTTGAATTTGACCCCGGTGATGAGCACCCGGGCAGTCCACGAAGGGATCCAGATGGCTGAAGTACCGATCCCCTATGATGAGCGGGTAGGTAGATCCAAGCTGAGCGTTGTGCGCGATGGCTCACTGTTCCTTCAGTCCATGGTTTGGACGGTGCTGACTTACAACCCGGTTCGCATACTGGGAACCATCGGATTGATCGGCATCTTGTTTGCCCTGGCAGTGGCGGTCGCCCTGGTGATCCTGCGCCTGCAGGGGATCACCTCCCTGGGTCCCTGGGGAGTGGCGGCCCTGTACGTGGCGATGATCGCCGGCGTTACCGGGATCAGCGTGTTTGCCCTGGGCAGCACCTTTAACTACCTGGTTTCGTTGTTCTACAAGGAACCGATCCGGCAGGGCTTATTTGGGAAGCCAATTTTTAACCCTTCGCTGGATCACTATTTCGGATGGATTGGATCAGGAGCACTGCTGGCAGGTCTTTTACTGGGTGGCGCCAGCACGATCCTGGGAGTGAATGGTTGGGAGATCAGCAGGCTGTGGTTGTACTTACTGGGGAGTGCCATGTTCATCCTGGTGGGTGTTCAGCTGATCATCTATTGGATCTTGATGCGCGTTTTAGAAGAATTAAGCCATCGCGGGGAAATGACCCGCAGTGACATGGGTCTTAGCGCTGAATCGTCATAAAACAACCTATTATTGGTTTTGGTGGGTTTCTGATCATATACAGGAGTACAGGTAATGGTACAAGGCGAAGTAGAAATTAAGGAAAATCTGGGAACGCGCAGGATTCCTAATCTGCGTATGGCAAAATTCCCCAGTGCAGATGATATCGTTCGCGATGGTCTGCTTAATACACCCCGGTCAGCGGATGCGGTGGATATACTGCTGGTTAATCCACCGACTCCAGACGGTGCCTTATGGATCCGCACCCAGCACCGGGTAGGGCGCAGAACCAGGGAGAATATGGTCTGGCCCCAGGTTTCACTGGCGCAAATGGCAGCTTTGCTTGATCCGGTCTACAAATTGAAGATCATCGATGCCAACGCAGAGCGTATGGGTTGGAAGGAATTTGCAAAGCTGATCGATAAATACCAGCCGCGGTATTACATGACCCAGGTGACCGCCCCCACCCTAGAAAATGATATGTACGGCTGTTTCCTGGCCAAATCCCGCGGCGCAGTGACGATCGCTTTTGGCACCCATGTGACACCCATCCCGCGTGAGTCGCTGCGCCCATATCCCAGCCTGGATTATGTGCTGGTGGGTGAGCCCGATCTGTCAATTCGCGATTTGCTGGATAACCTGGAAGGCAAGATCTCAGAAAGATCACCCGAGATTCAGCATCTATTCAGCGAACACGACCCGCTGTACGAGCCGGCTATCGACGAGCAGGGCGACCTCGACCTGCATAAGATCAAGGGTTTGGCCTGGCGCGATGGGGCTGAGATCGTGGTGAACTTCCCGCGGCCATTTATAAAAGACCTGGATGATCTACCCATCCCCAAGCACGAGCTGCTCCCCTTGCAGAAATACCGCATGCCGATGATCAAGGGACCTTTCACCTTTATCGTTACCAGCCGCGGTTGCCCGGCAGGGTGTACTTACTGCATCAAGCATGTCTCGTACCAGTACAGCGCACGTCTGCGCTCTCCCGAATTGATCATGGAAGAGCTGTGGAAGCTGAAGAAGCTGGGCATCAACACGATCCACATGTATGCGGATTTGTTTACCGTGAGCAGAGACCAGGTGGTCGAACTTTGCCAGCGCATGATTGATGAAAAGATTAATTTAAAATGGATGTGCAACAGCCGGGTGGATTTCGTGGACGAGGAAATGTTGCAGCTGATGGGGAAGGCTGGCTGCTGGTTGATCTCCTGGGGGATTGAAAGTGGAAATGAAGAAATTCTCAAGCACGCGCATAAAGGTGCTGACCCTGCCAAGGCAGAAAGGGCATTACGCTGGGCGAAGCAGGCCGGCATCAAGAACTGGGGCTACTTCATCATCGGACTGCCGGGTGAAACTGAGCAATCCATCCAGGATACGATTGAATTTTCCAAGCATCTGCCGCTGGATATTGCCCTCTTCCATGTTGCCGCCCCTTATCCAGGGACACCGTTCTTTTTTGAGGTGGTAGAGAATGGCTGGTTCCGGCCGGGTACTCGCTGGGAGCAGGTTGATATGGATAAAGGGACCGTCCTTGATTATCCTGACCTGCCTGCTGAACGGCTGCTGTACTGGCAGAAGCGTGCCTTCAGGGAATGGGCTTTTCGCCCAGGTCCGATGCTGACCTATCTCAAGATGCTTTTTTCAGATTTTTCAACCTTCAGGAGCGCATTGAGTGTCGGCCTCCAGCATCTATCATGGCAGTCAAAACGTGATCTGCAATCTGCTGATTAATCCTCATGCAGCAGTTGGCCAACAACCGCTGGTTTGCTCTAGCTGAATTAATCTTTACAATTTCGCTCGGAGCCTTGATCGTCCTCCAGCCAAAATGGGGAGCCTGGTTGGGGGTGCTTGTCCTGATCCCCGTTCTGCTCAGGCTGCTGTCTGGCAGGACTGTCCTTAAATTACCGCTTTTCATCGTTCCGGTTGGATTGGTCCTCATTACTGCTGCCACCGGAGTCTGGGCAGCATATAATCAAGAGGCAGCTATTGAAAAATTGTGGGTGATCGTCGGGGCGGTAGCAATTTTTTCTGCCCTGGCAAATCAACCAAGGGTGAACCTGGGGGTTGTCGCAAGCCTAGTCGGGCTGATGGGGGTGTTAATTGCCTTCATTTTCATTTTCACAAATGATTGGAAAACTCAATCCAGCGATTTTGAGTTGATCAGAAACGCTGGAGAATGGCTCACAGCAATCCGTCCCCCCGTTACCTTGAGGGGCTTATCACCGAATTTCACAGGCGGGTTGCTGGCAATTATTGTGCCCATACCTTTCGCATATGCGTACCACGCCTGGAAGGAGGATCACCTGGTCCAGACCATCCTGTCCGCTGGGATGGGATTGATCATATTGATCGGGTTGTTCTTGACCAGTTCCCGAGGAGCGTGGCTGGCCCTTGTGGTCGGCACCGGTACCTGGCTGCTTTGGCGGGGTAGCGAATATTTAGCACTAAAAGCCAGGAAGTCTCCTTTCTTGATATTTGGACTGCTGCTGCTGATCCTGGTCCTGCCCCTGATCTGGCTGGTGAGTATCCTCCCGGGGGGGATCGTGGGGGTTGCAGAACGCTTACCTGGATTGCCAACTGGGGAGAGCCGCTATGGTCTGGCTACCAACACGCTGAAGTTGATCGGCGATTACCCGTTCACCGGGGGAGGATTACGCAGTTTTGCGGGTCAATATTCACAATACATGCTGGTGATCCCTTACTTCTCGTATGCTTACAGCCACAACTTCTACCTGGATGTGATTTTCGAGCAGGGATTCATAGGCGGGCTGTCAATATTGGTGATCATAGCCGCAGCATTATGGAGATTGATGACGAAAAGTGGATCGATCCCCAGGTCGACTTTATCATCCAGAATGTCTGGGGCGGTGATCATCAGCACGTTTATCATCCTGATCCATGGACTCGCCGATGATCCACTTTATGGTGAGGTGGGTTCCCCATTATTGTTCCTGATCCCTGCCTTTGCGATCCTGCTGTCACATGATATCCTTCGGGAGGATGGTGGGGAAACCACCGCAGCAGCATTTTCTGTCCCGCAACCATCCACAAAGGGGATCCGACGCAGGTATTTACTGCCAGGGATCGTGCTGATCCTGGTTTTATCGGGGATTATACTTTTTCGAAAACCCATCGTCTCCAGCTGGTATGCGAATCTTGGCGCAGTCCAGATGGCAAAGCAGGATTTATTGAATTGGCCACAAGATCAATGGAATGCCGATGCAGATGTTTCAGCACTTGATTCTGCCCGGGAGCTTTTTCACCAGGCAGCTGCCCTCAATCCCGGCCAGCGTACAGCATGGCACAGGTTGGGATTGATCTCCTTGCAGGCCAGGAGATTCGAGGTTGCACAGCTGGAATTAGAGGAAGCACACCAGATCGATCCTGAGCATCGCGGCATCAGGAAATCCCTGGGATATGTGTATGCCTGGAACGGCGCATTCGATCAAGCTTACCAGATGCTGGAAGGTATTGGTGAAGCCAAGGAGGAGATGGGAGTGTATGTCTGGTGGTGGAGAGAGAACGCAAGACCCGATTTAGCGGACCAGGCAGAAAATTTGGCACACTTATTGAAACCGTAATCCCTACAGGGAGACAAACAAAAACAATGAAACGATTCCAGCAAACCATTCACTCCAGAATTTCAATCCGGTTCGTGGCAGCGGCTACCTTTTTGTTCATTTTATCCGGCGGATTTCTTGCTTCCGCTGTGAGGGCACAATCCGATGTTAATTGGTCTGAACCGTTCAATATCTCCCGGTCCGGGTCTGCTACCGACCCGGTTATGGTTGTCGATTCGGATGGAATATACCATGTGCTCTGGATGGATGAATTCGTAGGCCTGATCCATTCATCGGGAGATGGTTTGGAGTGGAGTGATCCCACACCGATGTCTTTACCCACCAACGAGGTGGTCCCATTTTTGATTGCAGATACCAGCGGATATATTCATGCTTTCTGGACGGATATCGACGGCCGCCTGTTTTATAGCCGTGCAAGAGCATCTCTTCTCCCCAGTTCAACGGCCTGGGCTTCGCGTGCGATCATCAGTGATTCTGTATTGGATTTTGACGTTGCCCTTGATGAATCGGGTGATCTCCATTTGAGTTATGTCAATCCAGTCGATATCGAAGCGTTACCCGCCGGGATTTACTATCGCCGCTTGAGGAACGGCACGAGCACCTGGTTGGCACCCAAATTGCTCTATGCCTCACCGTATTTCCGTTCTCTCGAATTGCCTGATTCCAATGTAGATGTCAGCGCCAGTGTAGCAGGTGATAATAGCCGAGTTTACGTCGTCTGGGATAACCGTCCCCGTGAACGGATCTATCTGGCGATTTCAGAGGATAGCGGCACTACCTGGGGCGATCCTGTAGAAATCGACCAACCACAATCAGGGATTGTAAGTTCGGGTCCTTCTAATGTTCTGGTTGAAGCCAACCAAGATCAGGTGATGCTGTCGTGGCGCATGGGAAAACCAGATTCCTTCTGCAACCAGTATTACCAATGGTCTTCGGACGGGGGAGAAAGTTGGAGTTTACGCCAACCAATTTACGGAAGTACGCCGATATGCTTGGACGAGGTGCAAATTGTTCCCGGAGCAGAGTATTCGATCTTGATGGGTAAAGCAGACCAGGTGTATTTTATTGCCTGGGATGGCAGTCGCTGGAGCGATCCCCAGCTGGAAGAACCATTGACAGCTTTTATTGATCCTGATACTCAAAATCCAGTCGAATTGGGCTGCCTGCAAATAGTGCAAAATGAAACTACCTCCATGAATGTGACCGGTTGCGATCTGGGTATTGGTCAAGATATCTGGTCGTTGAGGCGCCAATTGCTGGATATTAATGATTGGTTTCCGCTCGAATCCGGTTGGGGAACTCTGGAAGATGTCGATTCGGATGAAGTGAAACTGCTCTCGCCGAAATTAGTTGCAGATCACCAGGGGCAGGATCACTTGTTCTGGAGTAAATCTGACAGTCTGGCAGCTGGGAGTCGCGGAAAAAGTATTATTTACGCAGTTCGACAGGAAGGACAGTGGTCTCCCTCCGCAGAAATATTAATCTCATCAACCGGGAAGGCTGAACAAATCGATGCCGCGATTGACTCCAAAAACCAGCTTGCTCTCGTGTGGAGTGGTGGGTCGGGTGGGGAGATATATTTCAGCCGGGCGGATAACAGCCAGGCTTTTATCCCTGAGTCGTGGTCCGATCCGATCACATTACCCTCTCCATTACCGGTGGGCAGCTCTCCAGACATTCTAGTTGACGGAAATGATAATTTATATGTATCTTATGCTATTCCCCTCAATGAACAGCGTGGGATTTATGTAACAAAGTCAGAAGACAGCGGCCAGTCCTGGTCAGGTGCCGGGGTCGTGTTTGATGCACAGGCAGCTCGATGGGACATGGTTGATTATCCAAAATTGGCGATCACCGGGGAAGACGATCTGCATATCCTTTGGACGCGATATTCCCTTCCATCCGGTGAAGGTCCTCTGGAGCTGTATTATGCCAATTCCAGTGATGGAGGTGACACGTGGTCAGATTCTTCACTGGTGGTTGAAGGCCCGGTTGTATGGAGTGATATTGCCGGTATTGGAGCCAGCACAATCCAGCGGGTCTGGCAGCAGAAAGGAAGCAGCGGGTCAACCCTCTGGCATGAGCAGTCCCTGGACGGGGGGGAGACCTGGGAGCGTATCTCACCTGTCTCCGTGTTCGGAGAGATCATTGGCAATCCCAGCTTATCCGTCGACGAAGCCGGTCACCTGCATTTATTGCTCGTGGTGCGATCAAGCGTAGATACTTACGCACTTCAACACTGGGTATATGATGGGCAAAATTGGAGTGCTGAAATCAAATATGATCTCCAGTTTTCACCCATCACGGAAATTCGCTCCATTGGGAGTGATTTTTCTGACAGTGGGAATTTGGGAGTTGTGCTTCTTAATTCAGATTTTTCTGTGGATGGAAGCCAGATTTACCAATTAATCTTCACCAATCAAGAAGTAGAGGTTACCGGGATCGAACCAACCCAGACTGTGCAGGCTAGACCAACTCAGGTTTCAACACCAACACCCATACCTACAGCTGTGAAAACCCAGCCAGCACCAACCATTGAAGTAACGGAAGAAACACCAACTCAATTTCCTGAAGACCAGGGTAACTCTGGCAATTTACCCTGGTTAGGCATCATCGCTCCGGTCGCGATCGGTCTAATTATCCTGATCATCATCGGCCTTATCGTAAGGTGGATCAGGCGTTAACTATCCTCACTTCAACCGGAGTTACCTTTCATTATTGCTGGTAGATATTTTTTCTCAGAATTTACCATACAGAGGATAATTGGACTCTATGGCAGAAAACATACCAACCGTTAAACATCAAGTCATTATCCAACCGTCAAAGGGGTGGTTTTCACTCCAGCTGGGTGCTCTGTGGCAGTACCGGGAATTGTTATATTTTCTGGTCTGGAGAGATATTAAGGTTCGATACAAGCAAACAGCCCTAGGCATCACCTGGGTGATCCTGCAGCCTGTAGTGAGCATGGTGGTTTTCACAGCATTATTCGGGAATCTCCTAGGGGTACCTTCGGGAGATGTACCTTATCCAATTTTCTCTTATACCGCATTGTTGCCGTGGAATTATTTTGCATCATCTATAAATAAATCTTCCACCAGCCTGGTCATGAACACCAACCTGGTAACGAAGGTTTATTTCCCGCGCATGGTAATCCCAATATCCAGCATATTATCTGGTTTGATTGACTTTGGATTTGGATTTATCGTGTTGATTGGGTTGATGCTGTATTACCACGTACCACCAACGTGGACTATCTTGTTTTTACCGGCTTTTCTGCTTCTGGCCATGTTAACAGCACTGGGTTTTGGTTTCTGGCTTTCAGCATTGAATGTTCGCTACCGGGATATAAATTACCTGGTGCCCTATTTAATTCAAATCTGGATGTATCTTACGCCGGTGATCTACCCAACAAGCCTGATTCCAGAACAGTTCCGCTTTGTGCTGGCTTTAAATCCGATGACTGCGGTTGTTGAAGGTTTCCGTTGGGCTTTGTTGAGCCCTTATCTGGAGACTGCGCAAGCACCGGGCATCATTCTGCTTTTCTCTTTCCTGATTTCCATCCTGGTATTGATCAGTGGAGCAGTTTTCTTTCGCCGGACAGAACGCACATTCGCAGACATTATCTAAGGCACGTAGATCAACCACAGGACTAACAACTAGGTAACAGATGTCAAATATTTCAATAGAAGTCGATCATCTTTCGAAGGTTTATACCATTGGTCTGGCAAAGCAGCGTCATGATACTCTGCGTGACCAGCTGGTGGATATGATTTCAGCACCTTTTCAAAAACGGAAAAAAGAACAGGAAGACGGTACATTTTGGGCCCTCAGGGATGTATCCTTCAATGTGATGCAGGGCGAAGTTTTTGGGATTATCGGCCGCAATGGTGCAGGTAAAAGCACGCTGCTGAAGCTGCTCTCGCGCATCACCGAGCCGACGAGTGGGCGAGCGGTGATCAACGGCAGGGTGGGTTCATTGCTCGAGGTAGGGACTGGTTTTCATCCCGAGCTCA
Organism: Anaerolineales bacterium; assembly: GCA_046260155.1. GTDB lineage: Bacteria > Chloroflexota > Anaerolineae > Anaerolineales > UBA4823 > PFL25. The sequence goes on along the minus strand of JBJYXV010000070.1, from coordinate 35,930 downwards.
CCGGGCGGGAAAACGTATTTTTAAACGGTGCAATCCTAGGTATGCATCGCTCAGAGATCAACCGTAAGTTTGATGAAATCGTTGCATTTGCAGAAATAGACCAGTTTCTGGACACACCGGTAAAAAGGTATTCCAGTGGTATGTATGTTCGTCTGGCTTTTGCGGTCGCTGCCCACTTAGAACCGGAAATATTGCTGGTGGACGAGGTGCTTGCAGTCGGTGATGTTGAATTTCAGAAGAAATGCCTTGGAAAGATGGATGATGTCGCCAAACTTGGGCGAACCGTCTTATTTGTCAGCCATAACATGAATGCGATCCAGCGTTTGTGCTCGGAGACTATTTACATAGATAAGGGCAAACTTGTAGAAAAAGGGTTAACTCGCGACGTAGTTTCCCATTACATCTCATCGAATTTTTATTCAGCCGGCCCACGGGAATGGATCAAGCTGAACGATGCTGACCGGGTTGGCACGGGTGAAGCCTATTTTGATGCGATTTATTACGAGAGTCCAAGCAAGGAAATTGGTTACAAACCGTATTCGAACGGGCCAGTGGAATTCTCTGTGATGATCGAGTCAAATGGTCCCAGGTCTGTCAGCAGTATTGCGATAACCATTTTTGATCAATATGGTACAAAGCTGGTTAATGCAGATTCGGTGTCTTTAGGGAAAGCTGTAGAATTAAAAGCGGGGCGAAATCAATTTAAATTCAAGATCAATCGTCTCCATCTTAATCCTGGTGTTTATGTTGTTGGGTTATGGATGGCAAAGTCCTCCGGGAATGTGCTTGATCAAATTTACTCAGCCATTCGTGTTGATGTAATTGATCTGGAGGAAAGAGAGTTTGGCATGCGCATAGATGGCGCGGTGACATGTGATTTTCAATTGGTAACTGACCAGATGTGAGGTGTAATCATGCGGATGTCGCTATTACTGATTGGTCTGATGGATTGTGAATTAACCTTATTATGAGACACAGAACCTTATTAATTCATTATTTAGTGAGCCTCGTGCTATTACTGGGGGTATTTTTCTTCCCGGTTTCTTCAATCTCAGCACAGGGCACATCACCAATCTGGAGACAGCCTGTGGACTTGACCCAGGCATCCACTTCGAGTAATGCTTTATTCCCGCTGATATTATGCGACCAGTATCAGAACACACACATATTGTGGTCCGATCGTTTTGAAGAGTCCGCTCTTTATTACATGAATGATGTCTCGGGTGACTGGTCTGCACCAATCGACGTGATCACCAATTCTGATGACATCCGGCTGATGATCAAGTTATCAGCAGTGATAGATGACAACTCGGATGTGCTGCACGTGCTCTGGGTCGACCAGTGGATCAAAGGAACGATGCATTACTCCCGGGTCCCGATTGGGGAGGCCAGTAATCCAAGAGCCTGGACGGAATCCATTCCACTTGCCACCGGTACCGAGAATGGATCGATTGATGTGGATCAGGATGGCAATTTGCACGTAGTTTATGGGAATTCCAGCGGGGACAATCTTGAAGTCGGGATAGATTATATCCGGTCCGATGATGGAGGCAATTCCTGGTCAACACCGGTCAACATTGTATCCAAGAAAGTGCCATTCCCATCAGATCCTTATGCTGAAATTGCTGTGGATGATAGCGGTCGAATTCATGTTGGCGTGACTTATCGATCCCAGGATTACGGCAGTTATTCAGAGGTCGGTTATGTACGCTCGATAGATAATGGTTCTACCTGGAGTGAATATGAGTTGATTGATGATCTAGGAACTGCCTGGCAGGGTGTCAGTACCATTGCTCCATACGCATTTGGTGAGAATGAAATCCATCTTACCTGGCACGATCCGCGCAGGATGCACCGCTGGTCTAATGATGGCGGGGACACCTGGAGTGAGCCTGAAGAGATCATGCGTCTGGGGGCTGCTTTCGGAGGCCCAAATGCATTGACGCAGGATAGTGCTGGGTCAGTTCATGTTGTGACGGCAATAAACCAGGGAGTATATTCTGCAAAATGGGATGGCAGCATGTGGGGTCCCGCTGAAAGGATCGAGGATCGAGAAATAGACCCTCATGGCCAAGAAATTGCAATCTGCCAGGGAAATAAACTTCAAGTGGTATATGATGATCGCAATGACTCTCAGAAGATATGGTATTCAAGCCGGACGGTCGACGCACCCAGAATCAGTCGCAGTTCAATTCCAGTTGAGTCTTTTTCCACTCCACAAAACGGTAGCCCAGGCTTACAAACAGAGCAGCCTGCGGCATTGACAGATGCTGCTCCTTCTCCCTCTCAAGTACCCTTGCAAATTGAAGGTGATGCAGACCAATCACCCGGAAACCCTTTGACCCCATTGTTAATCGCATCAGGAGTCGTAATTTCATTGATTTTTGTGGTTTTCCTTATTTTCCGCAGGTAGATTAAGATATGGACCTAGCTGTCAGTGTGCTTATTCCAAGTTATAACCATGCGCACTACCTGGTGCATGCGCTGGAAAGTGTGTTAGTGCAAAGTTTTTCCAATTGGGAGGCAATCGTCATTGATGATGGTTCGGATGATGAGACTCATCAAGTCGTTGACAAGTTTGAAGACCCCCGAATTCGCTACATATACCAGGATAACCAGGGACTGAGCGCAGCCAGGAATACTGGCATCAGGGCAGCAAAAGCGGAAATAATTGCTTTATTGGATGCAGATGATATATGGCGGGAAGATTATCTAGAGGTGATGGTGGCACCTATGATAGACCACCCGGAAGTTGTCGCGGTGTATTGCGGTTTCCAGTATATTGATGAAAATGGACAGGATGTCGGCATTCCCAGCCTCAAAGTTGTACCGCCCGATGAATTCGGTGATTACTTTGCTGACCACGGAAACTGGCTGGTCCCGAGTGGGGTTGTTTTTCGCAAAGTTTTCGCAATAGAGGAAGGCTGTTTTGATGAATCTCTGAGAGCTGTGGAGGATGCATACCTGTGGTCGAAGCTGTGTGACCATGGACCATTTGTCGGTATCCCGCTCCCTCTGGTCGGATACCGAAGGCATGAATCCAATATGTCGAGCGATCCGCAGAGGATGGTCTCAGCGAATTATAAAATCCTGGAGCGCTACCATGGACCACCTCAGGGAGATTCGTCAACCTGGACCGAGAGAAAAAAGAATTTATACACGAGGTATTTTCGATCTGCATCGATCAGGTACCTGGCATTCGGGGATGTTCAGATGAGTGCTTATTATTTCCTTAGAATGCAGGAGATAACCCCGGAGGCAGGCACTGAAATCGGGATCTGGCGAAGTCTTGCACGGGTCCATTTACCCATCGAGGTGAGGAATGCCCCTGATGCAATCGAATGGCAGGCTGCAGAAAGGGATATCAAGGGTTTGCTGGCAGGCCTTGAAAAGATGAGACCTGACTCGAGCATCCTGGATGCGCACTACTCGATGATTGCTGGCAGTGCTTTCCTCGCACTGGCGGATGAAGCATTTCGAGCCAAGTACTTTGGATGTGCATTTCGATGGATGTGGAAGGCAGCTAAATGCGATTTTAAGTTGCTCTTCACACGACCTTTTTGGGGTACGGTGGTGCGTGGTATTGGAAATCTTGGATAACATGCAAGGGTAATCAATCTTGAGAGGACGAATGGGGGAATTCAAATAAGTTGCCAATCAAAAAGAATTAATAGATCAAGAAATTCATATTCCGGAAGACTAGATCATTTCAAGTGGGATCAATCATCGCCATTTGAAATCGATCTATTCAAGGCATACGGATGGCGTAATACTCGTGAGCGGTGTATTTGGTGTCGTGGATCCCCAACAATTCCATAATGTGCAAGCACTGGCTAGGAAAATTTCCAAAGCGCTCAGCTACCGGGAGTGGTTTGTTGCTGAAGATTATTTTGATGAGCAGAATAATTTAGCGATTGGCAGGCTGGGCATCGGGATATTTAACCGGGCTTCCCAACCCGTGGTAAACAATAGCCAAACCGTAATTCTGGTTATGGCGGGAGAAATTTACAACAGGGAAAATCTTGCTACCGGTTTTGATCGTCTCTCTGACGAACAATTCGTTATGAGGTTATATGAGCGGGAGGGCAAGGAATTTATCTCAAAATTAAATGGGATGTTCGTGATCGCGATCTTTGATCGGAAGAATAAAAAACTTTTGATCTTCAATGATCGTTTTGGAATCTATCCCTTATTCTATTCTTGCCGTGCCGGGAAATTGATCTTTGCACCCGAGATGAAGGGGATATTGTGTGATGATCAATTCCCGAAGAAAATTGACCATACCGCTATAGCCCAATATGTCCGCTTCCAGCATCTTATTGGTGTTCGCACCTTTTTCGAGGATATCCAGCTGCTGTCACCCGGCTCGATTTTAACTTATGATCTGAACTCTGGGTCCTGTGATACACAGGCCTATTGGTCTTTCAACGAGATCCCATATGCTTCAACCATCAGCTTCGATGAAGCAGTTGAGGAATCGGCAAGATTATTAGGCCAGGCGATAAAGAGGCGTTCAAATGATGACTATCACACCGGACTCTTCCTGAGCGGTGGGTTAGATTCAAGGACGATACTCGGGATCATAGATCGAAGACCGATCCCTACCTTAACCTATGGATTGAAGAATTGTCGTGATGTATATTACGCAAATAAGATAGCAAAAGCTGCTAGGAGTGATCATCACTGGTTTGATTTGCCAAATGGGAATTGGGTTCTCGAAAATTTTGATTTTCATCTCGATTTAACTGAAGGGTTCCACAGCTGGATACATGCCCATGGTATCAGTACCCTGTCTTCCGCTCGGCAACTGATGGATATAAACCTGACTGGTTGGGGAGGTGGGATGGTCATGGGCAAACGATTTATCGAACCCTGGCTCTATTCTGCTGTCGATGATGCAGCCCTGACAACACACTTCTTCTATAATTTTAATCAAGAATATACCTGGCCTTCGATCACAGAATCAGAAGAAAGACTGCTCTACCAGCAGCCATTAGGTGATCAATTACAGGGGTTGGCTTATGATTCATTCCGTGAGGAATTACAACCCTACATGGATTTTCGCCGAGACGTAAAAGGTGAATATTTTTATCTCCGCAATCATGAGTGGCGCTTGACGCTGAATTTTGTAATTTTCACTCGTTCCCACGTTGAAGTCCGGGTACCTTATTATGATTATGATTTGTTTGATTTTATGCACTCGCTGCCAGCAGAGTTCCGGATGCAACAGCGTATTTTCCGCCCGGTAATGCAAAAGATGCTCCCTGAATTAACAAAGATACCTTACGAGTATGATGAATTTTTACCTACCACAAATACTTTTCTCCGCTCAACTCATGCTGGCGTGGTAAAGTTCAAAAGAAAATTCAACCGGCATGTCTGGAATATTTTCCCCGAACACTTTACCCTGTACGCGGATTACCAGAATTATTTGCGTGATGAACTTCGCGAATGGGGTGAGCAAATCCTCTATGATCAGAAAACAGCAGAGAGAGAAATATTCGATCCTTCGTTCTTGAAGACCTTGATGAAACGGCATCTTTCACGAATGGAGGATGCGACAATCGGTAAGATCGCCCCACTGATCACTTATGAGATGATGCTGCGACGATTTTATGATTGATCCTCCGATGGATGTGTTGTGTAGGCTGAACACCGGGCGATAATGAAAATACTCCTGTTATCGAGTTTTTTTCTACCGACTCATACGGCAGGTACTGAAAAACGTACATACGGTTATGCGGCGAGATTATTAGAATTGGGGCACGAAGTAAGGGTGCTCTGCGCGGGGGATTGGGATAGCGGTCCTAATTATTGGAATGGAGTGCGAGAAGAAGAGTACCTTGGAATTCCGGTCGAGCGCATAAACCTGAATTGGGCTCTGGCGCCTGATCCGAACAAATACCTATACCGCAATCCCATAATTGCAGAGTATTTCGATGGAAGGGTAAAGCAATTTAATCCTGATCTAATCCATATTACATCCTGTTATACTCTTTCAGCAAGTGTAATTGAGGTAATTAAACAAACCGGTACTCCTTCGATATTAACTTTAACTGATTTCTGGTTTACCTGTCCAAAGCACACCCTGCTACGTTTTGATAATTCGCTCTGTGATGGAAGAACCACGAATTGGGAATGTTTGGACTGCATGCTCGCAGCAAATAATGGATATACAAAGCTGAGACCATTGTTGAAAAACAGGATCGCAGCTGGCGGAATTGAATGGGCCAGCAAGCAGGTTTACCTTAACAGGCAAAGGGGTCTTAAAGGGTTGGCTTTGGATATGGGGGATAGAAAATCCTACCTGCAGAGCATGATTAAAATCCCGAACATTGTGATCGCTCCCTCTTTTTATTTGCGAGATATTGTATTAGGCTCGGGTGTTACCAGAGAGATTCAAGTAATTAAGAGTGGTCAGGATTTATCATGGCTTGGACCAACTCTTGATCGGAAAGTACCAGATGTGGTTAGGTTTGGTTATATTGGCCAGATCACCCCAATTAAGGGTCTTCATGTTCTCCTCTCTGCATTCGAGAATAACCAGGTTGGAGAGAAGGCAAGATTATTGATTTTCGGCAATTTTGAGCAATCGTCAAATTACGGAGATTTGATCAAGCAGCAGCTGAACGGAAGTGAAGGCGCGATCGAATATCTCGGTGGGTTTTCCCATGACCAGCTGGGTGAAGTTCTCGCGAAGATCGATGTCCTCGTCGTGCCATCTATTTGGCATGAGAACAATCCCAGGGTGATTCAGGAGGCGTTTGCAGCCAAGAAACCGGTCGTTGCCTCAAATGTGGGTGGTATGGCGGAATTTGTAGAGCATGAAAAAAATGGTCTGCTCTTTAAGCGGGATAACGGAAAAGATTTAGCTAACCAACTATCCAGAATCATAAATGAACCGGGTTTGTTAACCATCCTGCGAAATGGGATACAACCCATAAAAAGCATCGAGCAAGAAGTAGATCAGCTGGTAGAGATCTATAAAAATATCCTGGATTGAAATTGGATTTCACTATTCAAATTTGATTTAGCGATGCCTGAGAATATTACACAAAATAATCCACTTGTTTACGTCGTAATTCTAAATTGGAACAACGCTGAAGATACGCTTGCTTGTTTAGAATCACTCCAGGCATCTGATTACAACCCTTTTATCCCAGTAGTAGTGGATAACGGATCATCGGATGGTTCGGTGGAAAAGATCAGAGCAGCTTTTCCAGAGGTAAAGCGGATTGAATTAACCTCTAATTTGGGATATGCCGAGGGGAATAATGCCGGCATTCGCCTGGCGATGAATTCAAATGCAGATTATGTCATGATCTTGAACAACGACACGCTGGTTGAGCCCGAGATGCTGGCAGAACTGGTGGCGCTTGCAGAATCCAATCAGCAAATCGGCATGATTGGCCCCATGATGTACTGTTTCCAACCGTCAGATACGATATTTGCTCTCGGCAGTTTTGTCGATTGGCATAGAGGTGAGACGATTAACCGGGGAATGTTCCAGCCATCAAAGAATCTTGAAGGAAATCTGAAGGCAGAAAAAGTGGATTTCATCACAGGATGCGGGGTGTTGGTTTCCAGGAAATTACTTGAAGAAGTTGGAGCTCTTGACCCAATTTACTACCTGAATTTCGAAGATGCAGATTGGGGCGTGCGCGCCCAGAGACAAGGCTTTGAAATTTGGTACACTCCGAAGGCAATTCTCTGGCATAAGGTATCTGCGACTCTGGGACAAGCTTCACCCAAGAATACTTATTATATGACCCGCAATGCATTATTGTTTTTTTGGAGGAATGCCCCTCCTGGCTACCGGTGGCAAGCACTGACGCGGATTATTCTTCGTACGCTGCGTACAATATCAGCCTGGACGTTCAAGCCCGAGTATTGGAATGAATCATTTCGGAAACTCAGGCAAGCAAACCTGTTAGCCCTGCGTGATTTCTCACTTGGCAACTTCGGGAAAATGGAAGGTTGAGAAATTTTAGTTTTTACGATACGAATATTGGGTGATCAACGGACGCAATTGTTGAAATTCTGAATGCGCATTCTATTTTTATCTGCCTGGTTTCCTTTTCCAGCAGACAATGGCTCTAAACTTCGAATTTATAATTTAATCTCCGGGTTGTCCAGCAAACATGAAATCAGCCTGTTGAGCTTTGCGGACGATCCCCGTATGGCACAAGTAGATGGTCTGCAGGATATTTGTGAATCGGTGCAGGTTCTGCCGAACAGAAAGTATGATGCTTACAGCAGACGAGCCATTCTTGGATTTTTTGGTACAAAACCACGCGTATTAGCTGACCGCTATGTCCCTGAAATGGAACAGGCGATCCGGAAAGAGGTATCCTCTGGATCCTATGATCTGGTCATTGCTTCACAGTTCTATATGGCAGATTACCTGAAGGGATTTGCCAGGATCCCTGCCATTTTCGAGGAAGCTGAAGTTGGGGTATTCACTGATGCGGCTGAACAAGCAGATCATTGGCTGCGACAGACACGAAACAAGCTGACGTTATTTAAATTGAGATCCTATTTCCGAACCTTGCTTCCCAATTTTTCTTTCAGTACCGTGGTTTCTGAAACAGAAAAAAAATACCTTGCAAACCTGGTCCCGAATTATCAATCGATAGAAGTCATTCCAAATGGAGTCAACCTGGCAAGCTATGAGAATGTTCAAGAACAACCCCAACCTGGCAGCATGATATTTTCTGGTGCCCTGACTTTTGCACCAAACTACCACGCAATGAAGTGGTTCACTGAACAGGTGTTTCCGCTGGTCTTAAAGGCAAATCCTGAAGCACAGCTGACGATCACGGGAGATCACGCTGGGCTTGGATTGGCGAATGATCGGAATGTTATTTTTGCTGGATATGTCGATGATATTCGACCCTTGATTGCTTCCTCCTGGATTAGTTTAGTCCCGATCCTTTCTGGAGGAGGGACTCGCTTAAAAATTCTGGAGGCGTTTGGTTTGCAAACCCCCGTTGTAGCCACATCCAAGGGAGCGCAGGGGTTGGAAGTGAGGCATGAAAAGCATCTGTTAATCGCTGATACAGTTGAATCATTCGCAGAGCAGACGATCCGGTTGTTAAATGATTCGGAATTACGGTATGAACTAGTTTCAAACGCGCTTCAATTGGTTCGTGAGAGATATGATTGGGATGTGATCATGCCTAAATTTCATTCTATTATTGCAAGTGCAGTTTAACTAATCTCAGACATCATCTACAAGAATCCGTAATAGATCTCAAATTCCAAAAAGTCCTATGAATTCTTTATTGCACCGTTTATCTGAAAATCAGCAGAAAGTAACCAAGGTCCTGATCATCGCCGGGGTTCTGGTATTTTCCTTATTTGTTGGCCAGGTCATACCCGCCAAGTACCTGCCATACTTGTTAGTTTTGATTATCGGATTTGGCATCTTGCTGGTCTACATCCGTTACCCCCAACTAGGGGTTCTGGCGATTATCGCCGGCGGGATGCTGGTAAATGCTGAAATTGGTACCAGCACCAGCACGAGTATCAACCTGGCAGTCATCCTGGTACCATTTTCGATGGGTGTCTGGTTCGTGGATCGGTTTGTTCGCAAACGTGAAATCCGGTTCATCCCATCCCGGACCAACCTGCCCCTGATCGTCCTGGTGGTAGCCAGTGTAATCGCTTTTGGAATCGGCCAGCTCACCTGGTTCTATTATGCACGCCAGGCACCTTTGATGAGCCAGCTTGGGGGCTTGGCAATCATTCTCTTGTCTGCCGGGGCATTCATATATACGGCGAATGTTCTTGACAGCACCCGCTGGTTGAAAATAATAACCTGGGTGTTTGTTGCATGCGGATCAATTTTTATTTTATCTAGAGTAACCCCGATCTTAGGAAGAACAATGGCGGGTGTTTTACCCTCGGGTACAACAGGCAGCGTATTTTGGATTTGGATGCTTTGCATTCCATACAGCCAATTCCTCTATAATCGTGACCTTAAAATCATAGGGAGAATCGTGGTTTTAGGATTGGTTGTGGCAACTCTTTTTGTCGCTGTATACATGGGGTACGATTGGAAATCAGGCTGGATTCCGCCCCTGGTTGCCATGGGTGTTATCACCTGGCTGCGGTTTCGTAGACTGCGGTACGTGTTAATGCTTGGTGGCGTGGTCGTGATCTGGATGATTGCTTCAGAGTTGATCCAATCTGATCAATACAGTTATGTAACCCGGGTGGAAGCCTGGAAGATCCTTCTCAATGAGATCATCCGGGTAAATCCAGTATTCGGACTTGGACCAGCGAATTACAGGTTTTACACACCCCTGTTCCCGATCATGGGTTATTGGGTTGAATTCAATTCACATAACAACTACATCGACATCATTGCACAGATCGGTGTCTTCGGTTTGATCGCATTCTTGTGGTTTGCCTGGGAAGTTTGGAGAGTGGGATGGGGCTTACTGAAGGAAAACCTGGGTGGATTTAGCAATGCATATGTTGTCGGGGCGATGGGAGGCCTGGTTGGCATGTTAGTTGCAGGCATGCTTGGAGATTGGGTAATCCCATTTGTTTACAACGTGGGTTTGAAGGGTTTTCGAGCCAGCGTTCTGGGTTGGATATTCTTAGGAGGCCTCATCGCAATTCAATCTATTTATTCGTCTAGAGAGCCAAAAGCAGACCCTGGGTCCTGATAAATGGATGTCTCGATCATCATCGTTAATTGGAATACTCGCGATCTGCTGTCCCAATGTTTGCGGTCCATCTTTGCTTCGCGTACTACAAAGGAAATTGAGGTCTGGGTGGTGGATAATGGCTCCACAGACGACAGTGTGGAGATGGTAAGAGAGGATTTTCCGCAGGTAGAAATAACAGTCAACGAACACAATGTTGGTTTTGCACATGCGAATAATCAAGCCATCAAGCGCTCATCCGGGGATACTGTGATGCTGCTTAATCCCGATACTTTGGTCGATCGGGACGTGATTGAAAAACTGCTCCACTTCCTGGAGATCCATTCCGATGCCGGTGTTGTGGGTCCACGTCTGTTGAATCCTGACCGGTCGCTGCAGGAGTCCGCCTATCCTGAACCAACGCTATTCAGAGAATTCTGGCGCATGTTTCACCTGGATAGATTTAATTCTTACGCTGAATATCCGATGGATAAATGGTCAATTGACCAAGCAGTGGAAGTTGACGTGCTGATGGGAGCATGCATGCTGATCAGGAGAAAAATCTTCGATCAGGTGGGACTGATGGACGAGGAATTTTTTATCTATTCCGAAGAAGTTGATTTGTGCAAGCGCATCCGCGATTACGGTTGGCGGTTGTTCTGGTATCCTCCAGCAACAGTTGTGCATTATGGTGGACAGAGCACCCAGCAGGTCCAACAGGAAATGTTCCTGCAGCTCTACCAGGGTAAAATCCAATATTTTCGCAAACATCGTTCCCAAATTGAAGTCTGGCTGTATAAATTCATATTATTCATTGCAACATTAGCCCGTTTGGTGCTAACACCTTTCGCCTATCTTGAGCAATCTGCAAAGAAGAGCGAGCACCTGGAATTATCCAGTAATTACCGGCGACTACTCTGGTCCCTGCCAAATTTATGAGGCAATATGGTAGGTCTGACCAATCCGATCATAGGTTCGAATATATTGAGAAAGGTATATCTCATGTCTAACAGAATGATGGACCTGATCCGGTATCATTCAGATGTGAAGTTCATCTCTCCATCATCTTCAGGGGGAGAATTGGATGTTTCGATAATCATTCCGCTATTTAACGAAATCGAGAACATCAAGACACTGCATGAAAAATTATGCACGGCACTTGATGGGATGGATAGGCAGACGGAAATCATCCTTGTTGATGATGGTTCTACGGATGGAACATTTGATGAGCTGCAGAGAATCCAATCGATCGACCAGAGAGTCTGGGTAATTCGGTTGAGAAGAAATTTCGGACAGGCAGCCGCATTTTCCGCAGGTTTTGATTTTGCTCGCGGGGGAGTAATTGTTACCATGGACGGTGATCTTCAGAACGATCCAGCTGATATTCCATTGCTTCTGGAGAAGATTGACCAGGGATTTGATATCGTCAGCGGGTGGCGGGTCAACAGGCATGATCGCTTCCTGACCAGGCGACTTCCTTCCATGGCGGCAAATGCATTGATTTCTTGGGTCACCGGGGTAAGACTTCATGATTATGGATGCTCGTTGAAAGCCTACCGCAGTGAGGTAGTAAAAAATATTCGTTTGTATGGAGAACTGCATCGATTCATCCCAGCCATAGCCAGCTGGATGGGAATACAGGTTGCAGAAATCCCGGTGAATCATTTTCCTCGTAAACACGGTCGCTCAAAATACGGGCTAAGCCGCACCTTGAGAGTCATGCTTGATTTAATCACGGTTAAATTCATGCTGGATTATGCGACTCGCCCTCTCCAAATTTTTGGATTGGCAGGATTGCTCTCATTGACGATTGGCTTGGTGATCTCAGGGTACCTGACTATCTTGAGGTTATTTTATGGTGAGGGCTTGAGTAATCGACCGATCCTGTTGCTGGGGGTCCTTCTAATTGTGCTGGGTGTGCAGCTGATTGTCATGGGCTTGCTGGGGGAATTGATTGTCCGCACATACCATGAGTCACAAGATAAACCAATTTATGCGATTAGGGAGATTCTCGGCGATGTTGGGGATGAGATCTCGGTCACCGCGGCTGAAAATGAGAACAATTTCTTTGCTTGACAGGTCTTCACCAATCAGTATTGGTGGAAAAGATGATGATCAATGAAAATCTTGATGATTGCTCCCCAACCTTTTTTTGAGCCGCGTGGGACGCCGATCAGTGTTCGCCAACGGGTAACGGGCCTGTTAAAATTAGGTCATCAAGTCGATCTGGCAACTTACCATATCGGGGAGGATATTGAGCTCCCGAATTTCAATATACTCCGTACTCCAAAAATCTGGGGAATTCACACATTGAAAGTGGGACCTTCCTGGCAGAAAATCCCCCTGGATATCTTATTATTCTTTAAATCTTTCAAACTGCTGTTGGGTGGAAAATATGAGGTCATTCACACCCATGAAGAAGCAGGATTTTTCACGGTATTTTTAGCCCGGTTGTTCAAGGTGCCTCATTTATACGACATGCATTCCAGTTTACCAAACCAGCTGGTCAATTTTAAGTTTGGTGCAAACCGCTTCATGATTGCTATATTTGAATTTCTTGAACGATGGGTGATCAATACCTGTAATGCGATGATCACCATTGGACCAGACTTAGAAAAATACGTGCGGAAAATAAATCCTGCCGTCCCGATGCAGATGATCGAGAACCTACCGTTGAATATTGGGCAAGATGATGGTGAAGTACCATCTCACATTCGAGAAAAATTCTCCTCTCAAAATGGTTTGTCTCTTCTGTATACGGGTACATTTGAACGCTACCAGGGAGTCGAACTGCTGATTGATAGTTTTGGAATGGTGGTCAAAAAACATCCAGGATCCATACTGATATTGGTTGGGGGAAAACCGGATCAAATCCGGGAGTGCCAGGAATTGGTCAGCAGACAGAATCTAGATCAATCGGTCATTTTCACCGGCATCGTTCCGCTTGAAGATGCAAACGCCTATATACGCATGGCGGATATCCTGGTTTCCCCGCGTATTGAAGGGACCTCTGTCCCACTGAAAATCTACACCTACCTTCATGCTGGAAAACCGATCCTGGCGACTAACATCCCAGCCCATTCGCTGGTTTTATCGCAGGAAAATGCCTGCCTGGTAGATCCAACCGCAGAAGCAATGGCAGATGGATTGAATCATCTAATTGAGGATCATGAATTACGGACGAAAATCAGTCTCTCCAGCAAGAAATTAGCTGAGGAAAAATACAGTCAAAGCCAGTATTTATCCAAGTTAGAATCAATTTACAATGTATTCCAAAGCGAGGATCACTCAGGATCACGGGTGAGTAATCTTCCCGAAAAAGGATGATGAACTTCTGATGTGTGGAATCTGCGGCATTGTCAATGCAGATCAAAATAATTTGATCGATGAGCAAATCCTGCGTGATATGACGCGAGTGATAACCCATCGCGGTCCTGATGATGATGGATTTTACATTAATGGGCAGGTCGGCCTGGGAATGCGTCGGCTCAGCATTATCGACCTGGTTACCGGTGACCAACCTGTGACCAATGAGGATCGGACCCTGTGGATAGTGTTTAACGGTGAGATCTACAATTACCAGCACCTCTATGAAGATTTCGCAGCGAAAGGACACCATTTCTCAACCCAGAGTGATACCGAGGTCATCGTACATGCCTATGAAGAATACGGAGTACAGTGTCCGGAATATTTCAATGGAATGTTTGCCTTCGCCTTGTGGGATGCTCCTCACAGGCGGCTGCTGTTGGCGCGTGATCATCTTGGGATCAAACCACTCTATTATTGGCTGGGTGAAGGCAGCCTGATTTTTGGATCAGAGTTGAAGTCGATCATACTTCACCCCGCAGTGCGCAGGGAAATAGATTTAGAAGCATTGGATCAATTTCTAACCCTTGAGTACATTCCCACCCCACGAACGATTTTTAAAAATATATATAAATTACCCGCCGGTCATCGATTGGTTTATCAAGATGGTTATCACAGGATTGAAAAATATTGGGATATACCGGATCTGGACCCCCCCAGCGATGAAGAAACCGTAAAAGAAATGCTGGTCGAACTGATTGATAATTCGGTCGATTTGCAGTTGATGAGCGATGTGCCGTTGGGAGCATTCCTGAGTGGTGGAATCGATTCAAGCAGTGTGGTAGCTGCAATGAGCAAAGCTTCAGCTGCTCCAGTGAAAACTTTTTCTATCGGATTTGATGATGCTACTTACAATGAGCTCCCATATGCAAGGGCGGTGGCGAAACTTTACGGGACTGACCATACAGAAGAGATCCTGGACCCAGATATTGTTGATCTGGTTGAACGCCTGGTACGGCACCTGGATGAACCTTTCGGTGATTTCTCAATATTTCCAACTTACCTGGTCTCAGAAGTCGCCAGGCGCCAGGTCAAGGTGGTTTTGTCTGGAGATGGCGGGGATGAGCTCTTTGGAGGATACGACACGTACGTTGCCCAGGAAATGGATCGCTATTACCAGTACCTTCCGGCGGGCGTGCGGCGAAATATACTCCCAGGATTGATGGCAAAAGTTTCTCCTCGACCCGAAAAAAAAGGTGTAATTAATAAGGCAAAACGCTTCATCGAAGGGGCTGCGTTACCGGCTTCATTGCAACATGCACGCTGGATGATGTTCATTTCTGATCAAGATCGGGACGATCTTTACCAACCTGAAATCAGGCAGGCGCTTGATGGACCAGCAGCAGTGAATCTCCTGGAGGGTCACTTCAAACGAAAGTCGCATTGGGATTCCCTGGCACAGCAGCAGTATGTTGACATAAAAACTTATCTGGTAGATGACATTCTCACAAAAGTGGATCGTATGAGCATGTCCGTGTCCCTGGAAGCCCGAGTGCCGCTGCTGGATTACCGTATTGTGGAACTTGCGGTGAATTTGCCCGCGAAGATGAAGATACGCCAGGGTGAAACCAAGTGGATCTTGAAAAAAGCAATGTCCGAACGTCTTCCACCGGACGTATTGAATAAACCTAAACAGGGATTCAGTATACCGCTCAAGCACTGGCTGCGCGAATCATTAAAGCCGATGATGACAGACCTGCTTTCTCCAGAAAGGGTCCGTGCTCGAGGGTATTTTAATCCTGATTGTGTTTCTGGTTGGGTGGATGAGCATCTGAATGGAACGCAAAATCACAGCCATCGACTTTGGGGATTAATGGTTTTTGAAATTTGGAACCAGCAATTTATGGATCGATAACCCTGGAAGGGGAGGACTTATTAATGACCTCAAACGTCCTGAGTCAAACAACATCAATTGCATCCTTACCACTCACTGATCCACTACTGATTGAGATCAGGGATTATTGGAATGAGCACATCCACGATTTAGAAGTTGCCACGGAGCCGATCGGTTCGCCAGGATTTTTTGATCAACTCGATGCATACCGCTTTGATAAATTAAGATATTTACCGCAATTGGTCGATTTTGGTGGATATAGCGGAAAACGGCTAATCGAGATCGGCTGTGGAGTAGGCATCGACCTGGTTCATTTCGCCAAGGGTGAAGCGCAAGTAACCGGAATCGATCTGTCCGAAGTATCGATCGGTTTAGCCCAAGCTAATTTTTCGCAACGGGGATTGGATGCTGACTTGCGGGTGATGAACGGCGAGGCAATGGAATTTGAGGACAATTGTTTTGATGTTGTTTATGCCCATGGTGTGCTTCAATATACCGCTCATGCAGAAAGCATGATGGCTGAGATTTACAGGGTTTTAAAGCCTGGTGGCGAAGCAATAATGATGGTTTATAATCGCAATTCCTGGTTGAATGCGATGTCAAAGGTGATGAAAGTGGGTCTGGAACACGAGGACGCACCTGTGTTGAAGAAGTATTCGATTGGTGAATATAAAACTCTATTATCCCCGTTTGATCAAATTAAGATTATCCCGGAGCGCTTCCCGGTTGAGACGAAGCTCCATCATGGGATTAAAGCAACGTTATACAATAAAGGATTTGTAAAGGTTTTCAATTGGTTACCTAGGTCAATGGTCAGATCATTAGGTTGGCATTTGATGGCTTTTGCAGGAAAGAAAATCTGATTTATGCAAAGAGATATATCATTGTTATCAGGTTCAAATTTTGATCTGGTGGTTATCGGGGGAGGGATTTATGGTGCTTGTGTTGCATGGGATGCATCTCAAAGAGGATTATCAGTCGCACTGATTGAGCGGGGGGATTTTGGCCAGGAAACCTCGGCAAACAGTTTAAAAACTGTGCATGGAGGCTTGAGGTACCTGCAAGATCTAGACCTGAAACTTGTGCGTAAGATGATTGAAGAGAGAAGCGCGTATTTGCGCATAGCGCCACACCTGGTCCAACCGTTGCCATGTCTGACACCTACTTATTCAAAGTTGATGAAAAGCAAAGCAGCCATGGGTTTTGCCTTGAGGTTAAATGACCTGGCTGGTTATGATCGCAATAACCATCTTGCACCTGATCAAGAAATCCCGCCGAGTCGATTGGTTTCATCAGAAGAATGCCGAAGAATCCTGCCCGGGCTGCCACAAAAAGCTGAAACTGGTGGAGCGCTCTGGTACGATGGACAGGTCTATGATACTGAAAGATTCACCCTGTCAATCATCCTTTCCGCTCATGATGCCGGTGCGGTCGTGTGTAATTACGTGGAAGCGTTTGAATTACTTCGGAGGGGGGACAAAATAATGGGAATCGTCGCAAGAGATGGTATTAGCGGCGAAGAATTCGAGATCTACAGCAAGGTAGTTGTCAATGCAGCGGGACCGTGGATCGAACATCTTTTCACTGGTTTTGATCGACCTATCTCTCATTCCAGATCCAAGATTTCTCTGGCCATGAATATCATTACCCGGGAAGTAATTGAGGATTATGCTGCTGGCGTTCCCAGCTGGCCAGGAGAAAAATCTATAAATGGGGTAAAACCTCATACTTCTCATATGCTGTTTATCTCTCCCTGGCGGAATCTTTCGATCATTGGAACTTTCCATACTCACTACCGGGGAAACCCAGACGATTTTTCAATCGAAGATTATGACCTGGAGAGCATCATCCAGGAAGCCAATTCAGCTTATCCTGGTGCGAATCTGGACCTGGACGATATCATGTATGTTCATTATGGATTTTTACCAGAGAGAATCGAAGGTAATCATCCTGAGGTGAAACTGGTCAGAAAGAGCAGGATTATAGACCATCGTAACGAGGATAATCTATCAGGATTGATTTCAGTCCTGGGTGTGAAATACACTACAGCCAGGCATGCTGCAGAAGAGGCAGTTGATCTGGTTTTTGATCAACTCGGGGTAAAGCCGCCTGCTTGCCAGACCCATAGCACAGCGATCCACGGCGGTCAAATTGGTGAGATCGATGAATTCCTGACTGATGCACACCAGGCTGATGGACATATGCTCAGCCAAGATGCAATCGATCATTGGGTGAAAAGTTACGGTACCTGTTATTCACAGGTTAAAAATCTGCTGCCAAGTTCTGCGCATCCATCCCCTCTAGCTCTGAATTCCAAACCTGTATTCAGCGCCCAGGTATTTTATGCTGTCAGGGAGGAGATGGCAGTCAAATTGCCTGATGTGATTCTTCGCCGGACGGGAATCGGATCAACTGGCCAACCAGAGGAATCAATATTAAAAACCGCGGCTGAAATTATGGCAGCTGAGCTGGGATGGTCAATCGATCGGGTGGAGGTCGAGGTTGAAGAAACCCGGGCGGTATACCGCAAACATGGTTCGCATAATCAAATGGCGGCAAAATTGGAGATTTCATAATGGTCGCATCAAATAAAATCTTAGCCGAATCCGAGACAGGGGAAGAGGAGTTTTGGCAGCTCCGACTGTTTCGCAAGTCATTAAAAAAACAGCAGAAATTACAGGCACTCACAAAATTTCTTGGTAAAAGTCCTGACAGGGAAAGCTTGCTAATCACTTGTGGGGATAATAATGGTGCCATGAACTGGCATTTAAAGAAAACTGGTGGTAATTGGAGTTGGGCGGATGCGGAACGGGACAGCATAGCTCAGATCAGCGAGGTTACAGGTGATGAGGTGATCCAAATGGATAAAGAGAACCCATCCCTCCCATTCAAGGATCATTCATTTGATGAAGTGATCACCATCGATGTCCACGAGCATCTGAAAAATCCCGGGTTAATTAACCAGGAGCTTTCTCGTTTGGTCAAGCCCGGGGGTAAGGTGATTGTTACCACGCCAAACGGGGATGAAAAAAAACTTGTCACCCGGATAAAGAAATGGGTTGGTATGCGCCCTGAAGACTATGGACACTACGTGGTTGGTTATGATACCCCTCAGCTCGAAGATCAACTTCTCCAGGTCAACCTTAATCCTTATCAAGATTCGAGCTACTCCAAGTTTTTTACAGAGCTCTTGGAACTGATGATCAATTTTGCGTATGTGAAGGTGCTCTCGAAGCGCAGCGAAGCCAAGGTAGAAAAGGGTCAAATTACCCCTCAGAATATCAACCAGGTGAAATCGGTGGAGAAAACTCTGAAACTATATTCATTGGTTTACCCGGTATTCCTGGTCATCTCAAAATTGGATTTCCTGGATTTATCCCCGCGTGGTTATGCAGTTATCGTTGCAGCAAGGAAGGATTAATATATGCGTGTTTTGATCACTGGCGCCGGTGGATTCATTGGCAGCCACCTGGTTGATGACCAGTTAGCACGGGGATTCGATGTCACGGCAGTAGACATCAACGTCGATCGATTAGAGCAACAGGCTTCAAATCCGAATCTCACCATCCGTGAAGCGGATTTCAACAACCTCCAGTTGATTGATCGTGAACTCGGAAGTCACGATGTCTGCTACCACCTGGCGAGCGCCCACCTGGAAACTGGGGTTGGTGAAGATTATTTTTGGCAGATCAACGTTGATAACACGCTCGAGTTCGTAAAACGCTGTCGCGAAGCAGGCATTGGTCGCTTTGTCCACTGCAGCACAGTGGGTGTCTATGGGGATATCCAAAATCCACCTGCGGATGAAGAATCGGAATGCCACCCAGACGTAGCATACGAACGGTCAAAATTAGCAGGGGAGTCTGCAGTCAGGGATTACGCAAAAGAAAACGAGTATCACCTGGTTGTGATCAGGCCAGCCTGGGTATACGGGCCGCGCTGCCCTCGAACTGAGAAATTATTCCGCACAATACAGAAAGGTCGCTTCTTTTACGTGGGTGATGGAGAGACTTTCCGCCATCCAATCTATATCTCTGATATGGTTGCAGGTTTCAACCTGGCCTCCAATTTTAACGGTGCACCAGGCGAGATATTCATCATTGCTGGTGCTGAGCCGGTGACTTTGAAGCAGCTGGCGAATGGAATTGCAAAGAGCCTGGGAGTAAAACCGCCAACAATGAGATTTCCGAAAACAATGGTGTGGCTCGGGGTGTCCGGGCTTGAATTAATTTCCAATTTAACCGGGATGAAAGCACCCTTTACCCGGCGGAGTATGAAATTTTACACGGGGAACACTGCCTTTTCGATCCGTAAAGCTGCATCGGACCTCGGTTACCATCCCCGGGTTGATCTCCAGGAAGGTTTGGATCGAACCAAACATTGGTTGGTTGAAGAGGGACGGATCTAAGGTCCCTGAAATTATCATGACCAATAATTCAGACAAAATCTCAAAATCGGAGCAATGGCCCGGATTACACAAGAAATTATTTGATCCTAAGAAATCATCTTCCCAGATGTATAAGGAATTAACCGTTGGCGATCGCGGTTGGGGAACTTTCTTATATTACGAATTGGTAATCCTCTTTTTTGGTTTAATACCTGGAGCACTGGGATTAGTATTGAGGCGCCTGTTCTTTAAGCGTCTCTTCCAGGAAGTAGGCCGCAATGTAATTTTCGGTCGTAATTTAAACTTACGCCAGCCGCACAGGATCCGCATTGGGGATAATGTAATCATTGATGATGATTGCACCCTGGATGGCAAGGGGAGTTCAAACCAGGGAATTGTGATCGGGGACTTTGTCACGATGGGCCGGTTTAGTTCCCTGGTGTGCAAAGATGCAGATATTTCCATTGGTTCTCATGTAAATATTGGAACCAATGTGAAGATCATCGCCGCAAATAATGGCAAGATCGAGATAGGCAACAGCATTGATATTGGTTCTGGCTGTCATTTTTCAGGCGGAAGTTACGATTACACGGATGCTGATCAATTACCATCATCCCGACGGATCGAAACGAAAGGCATCCGGCTGGAAGATCTAGCCTGGATCGGCGCTGGAGTGATCGTCCTGGACGGTGTCAACATCGGTACGAAAAGCATCGTTGGCGCTGGAGCAGTGGTAACCACAGATATTCCGCCAGCTACTATCGCGACCGGAGTACCAGCAAAGGTCAGCCGTACCAGGGTGGGTACATAGATGACAAAATCCAGGTTGAAAAATTATCTCAGTTTCATCATTAAGGCAGTTGTTAGCATTGCACTGATATGGTACCTGCTCTCGATTACGGAGTTTTCTTCCGTTATCGCTTCCTTAAAATCTGCTTCGCCTTTCTGGCTGTTGCTTTCGTTCATCACCTTGATTATTGGAAAGATCATCACCAGCTACCGCTGGCAAGTGCTGCTCAAAGCGCAAAATATCGATATCCCATTAAGATTTTTAATTGGCTCCGTTTTCGTTGGTCAATTCTTCAACAGCTTTCTGCCAACTACGATCGGTGGAGATGCCATACGAGCTTATGATACGGCTGAGTTAAGCAAACAATCCACAAAATCTGTGGTTTCCGTTTTTGCAGACCGTTTGATCGGTGTGTTTGCACTGGCATTACTTGGTGTGTTCGCGTTGGGGATTGGGTATGTCAGCGGTCAGGATGTGAGTTTTTATGTAATCCCCGTGCTCCTGGTTTTCTTTCTTTGCGGCTTCGGAGTGCTGTTGATTTTCAACGATCGCCTGCTGAAATTGCTGGATCAACTGCTGGGGTATCTCAAGCTAAGAAAAATTGCCGCTGCTTTGCAAGAGGCTTATCAATCATTCAATATCCTGAGAACTGCCCCGCGCGTGCTGTTAATTGCATTACTGGCATCTCTGTTGCTGCAGGTGAATGTGATCCTGTTCTATTACTTCATTGGCGTATCCTTAAACCTGGGAGTGTCACTTTTATATTTTGCGATGATCGTACCGGTCGCGCTGATCGTATTGTTGATCCCTTTCTCAA
The DNA here is from genome assembly GCA_046260155.1 of Anaerolineales bacterium. Classification (GTDB taxonomy): domain Bacteria; phylum Chloroflexota; class Anaerolineae; order Anaerolineales; family UBA4823; genus PFL25. Next base: position 14,081 of record JBJYXV010000070.1, on the reverse strand, counting down.
TCAACGGAATTGGCATTCGAGAAGGAATTTTTGTCTACCTCTTAACTGGATTAGGGGTGGATAATCAAGATGCGATTGCACTCTCCTGGATATCTTTTGGATTGATGTTAACCCAGGGGATCATCGGTGGGGTAATCTTTGCACTGCGTGGAATCCGGTTTGGCAAAACTGATGTTGAGCACCCTGTATCCCAAAACCCGAAGAATTAGCTGGTTTGATCGGAAAATGAAATTGATATGGCATCTGCTGGAGGGAAATGGAAATAATTAATGCGTTCTGATTTAATTATGTGATCGGCAGCAATTCTTAACCCAATTAATCAAATTGTTTGATAAAGACTAATGTTCAAAAAGGCAGTGAGATGAAGCGAAATCCATAATACAAGCAACTCAATGCTGGGAATTGAATTTTTTTACAGGTATTCACAAATTCGTTAGCGAGTAAGTCTGATTTATCAGTTATTATCGGTAGCTATGCAACTAAAGGAAATCAGAAAACCAGGCATCTATAAGCGTTTTAGCTTGTGTGGCCTGCTGCTTTTTATTGTTATTTTTGTAATTAACATCGATACTATTGGGGCAAAAATCCAGGATCAGGTAGCCGAGGCCAGTTCAGTGATCCTGTTCTCGGATTCCTTTGAACGAGCGGACAGCGGTACAATCGGAGATGGGTGGATTGAGATTGAGTCCAATGGTGCTGAACTCGGAATACAAAATAACCAGCTGTGTTTCCTGGATACATCCGATGTACAAAATCGACCCATCGCCCAGGTAAATTTCCAAACGGTTAGCAGTGGCGAGCTGGTATGGATCTTTGATTTTGATTGGGCACGAATCACTTACGAAGGTACTTACCGGGTATTTATGCAGCTGGGGGACCAAGCCCAATTCAGTGGCGATGATCAAAATACGGGAGTTGCTGTTAACCTGGTATGGACGAGGATTAACGATGTTCACCAGACATTGGGTTACCGCGTGGCAGGTGTGGATACCGCCCTGAATGTGATCAGCGGGCCAACGTATTTTTCTGTGTTGGTGAACCTGGATGAACATACCTACCAGGTTTCATTAAATAGCCAGGTCGTTCAATCAGGTATACCTTTTGACAACTTGGTTGATATCAATGCCTTGCGCTTCTATACAGATGCACTCAATGATTATTATTTTTCTGGAAGATGCTTTGATAATGTAACCATTGAATCCTTGAGTCCAGCAACTCCTACTGCAGCCAATTCACCAACAGCAACAAGCACCGTTATTCCGACCAATACGCCTTCCCCGACCGCCACACCAACTACCACGATATCCTTAACTCCAACGGAGACAAGTTCTCCAACAGGGACACCAACCGCAACCCTGACCGTGACACCAACGGAAACGTTAACGGAGACACCAACGGAGACACCTTTACCGACATTCACGCCAACGGCCACCGGCTCGCCAACACCACCTCCTGAAATCTCGATTAATCAGAATTTTGAGATCGGTTTTGAAGGACCGAACTCAATTGGAATGGGCACACCGAATCCCTTCTTGATCGATCTTGAGGTAACTTTCACCAGCCCTGGCGGTCAGGCCTATTCAGTTCCAGGGTTTTATGATGGTGATGGTAATGGAAGCATGGATGGCAGCAGTTGGAAGGTCCGCTTTACACCAGATTCAATCGGCAATTGGACCTATTTCTCGAACAGCTCCGAGCCTTTATTGGATGGTCAATCTGGCAGCTTCATCGTGATAGACGATCGAACTTGCCCACCATACCAGCCAGGTGGATTACCAGATTATCAATGCGTTGGACGACTCGCATCAGCAGGTGATCATTATTTGAGGTTCGGGGATGGCACCTATTGGCTGAAAGGTGGTGAAGATGATCCAGAAGATTTCCTGGCAGCGGGGATCAATGTAGGTTTTACGGACAAATATCAAGCGATCGATTATTTAGCTTCACTGGGAGTGAATTCCCAATATTTGCTTCTAAATAACGTGGGCGGTGACGGGGATAATGTCTGGCCATGGTTTGGTTCAACACCCAGCGAAGCACAGCTCAATCACGAAAGATTTGACGTGGTGAAATTGCAGGAATGGGAGAATCTATTCAGCTACATACAATCTAAAGGTGTTGTGCTGCACCTGGTGTTAGAAGATGATTCGGGGTGGACTGGTTTCGACCGTTCACTGTATTACCGGCAGATGATCGCCAGATTTGGACACCATCAGGGTTTGATCTGGAACATTGCCGAGGAGTATAACGAGAATTATTCGGCTGACCAGGTAAAAGAATTTGCCCAATTGGTGCGCGATTACGATCCTTACGACCACCCGATAACCGTTCATCATTTTGGTGCTCTGGATACCTGGCAGCCATTTGTCGGGGATTCAAGATTTGATTTAACCAGTTTCCAGACAGATAAGATTCCTGTTAATGCAGATGCTGCTGCTTGGTTTGAGATTGTTGAAGGGTCGGGGAGAAAGATCCCGATCTCATTTGACGAGACCGGTCAAATTGGCACGCTTGATCAAGATCTGGCAAGGCACATTACCTGGTCTGCTTATATGGGTGGGGCGAATTTTGAACTGCATACTTTTCCGCTCAGTGCGTACTCGGATTTTGGCCTCCACCTGGCTGACATGACCCGGGCGCGCCAGTTCATCGAACAGCTGCCATTTTGGAACATGCAGCCCGTGAATGACCTCCTTTCTTCAGGCAGTGCCTATATCTTTGCCGAGACAGGAGAGGTTTACACTGCATATTTACCAAGCGGCGGTCAGATTGAATTGGATCTCACAGGAACTTCAAATTATTTCGAAGCAGAGTGGTTCAATCCTCGGAATGGCTCTCGAAGTTCACTTGGGCTTTTTCAAGGAGGATCTGATCATGGATTCTCGGCTCCTTCGAATGATGATTGGGTGTTGCTGATAACTAAGAGCAGTGACACACCCACACCGACGGCTGCTCCATCTCTCAGTCCAACGCCCACCAGCACGCCGACCGCTTCACCTGTGCCTACCGGAGCCGCGACTCCAACCCCGACTTTTACTCCCACCGATACGCCAGTTCCCAGCCAGACCTTCACACCAACAGCCGCTGCGACAATGAAGCCAACGGAAACTCCTGTACCTCCCACGACAGTGCTGCTGATGGATGATTTTAATCGAGTAGACAATGCCTCACTCGGAAATGGATGGATAGAACTGGAGGCTAGTGGTGCACAGGTAGCTGTTGAAGCAAATGAAATGTGCTTTGTAGATACTTCTGATGCCAGCAATCGTCCTATGGTAACGAGAGCATTCACGCAAGTGGAATCTGGCACCATTGCATGGCGGTTTGATTTTAACTGGCAAAGATCTGGGAATGAGGGGCGCTATAAGCTTTATATGCAGCTCGGCGATGATAACTTGATGAGTGATCAAGACTCGGATCTTGGAGCGGGTATTAACCTGGCTTGGACGAAGTTTAACGGAACCAATGAAGTATTAACTTACCGGCAGGGTGGAAATGATATCAGTCTGAGTGAAATAAGTGGACGAGCGAGATTCGAGATCGAATCTGTTCTGGAAGCACATACATATAGTTTGTGGATTGATGGTGTGCTGATCAAAGAAGCTATTCCGTTCGATAACCTGGTAAATCTGAATACCGTTCGTATCTTCACTGATCTGGTAAATGAGGAAAATTTCAGCGGACGCTGTTTCGATAATCTGCAAATAGAATCCACCAGCATTCCAACACCGGGTGCTACATCTACCCCAACGCAAACATCAACACTTACTGTTAGTCCAACACTCACACCAACAATCCTGCCCAGCGCAACCCCGACGCCCACTGCAGTTGCACCGACTGATACAAGCGTTCCGAGCAGTACCCTGACTGTGACTAGTACGTCTGAGCCAACAAACACACCAACGGCTTCACCGGAACCGAGCAGTACTGCCACCCCGACGGCGACTTTCAGCCCAACCAATACATCTACCCCTAGCCAGACTCCCACACCAATAGCAAGCGCAACTATGACTCCGACAGCAACTTCCGCACCTCCCACCACGATTTTGCTAACGGATGATTTCAATCGGGCGGATAATCCTTCACTGGAAAATGGATGGATAGAACTCGAAACCACTGGTGCACAGGTAGCAATTGAATCTAATCAGATGTGCTTTGTGGACACCTCTGATGTTCAAAATCTGCCGATCGCAACAAGGACATTCACGCAAGTGGAATCTGGCAATGTTGTCTGGGAGTTTGATTTTAACTGGCAAAGGAACGGGGATGAAGGTCGGTATCGATTATTCATGCAGCTCGGCGATGATAACCTGATGAGTGATACAGACCAGGATGCGGGAACGGGTATCAACTTATTGTGGACCAATTTGGATGGAACCCAGGAGATGTTAGGTTACCGCACCTCGGGGGTTGATCATGGAATTGAGGTCATCAGTGGTTTGACAAGATTGAGAATTGATGCCTCACAGGATACATTTACTTATGATGTGTTTGTGGATGGTATCCCGGTTCAAGTTGGTATCCCCTTTGACAACCAGGTAAATCTGAATACTGTACGTTTGTTCACCGACGCTCTAAATGAAATTCATTTTACCGGTCGATGTTTTGATAACTTGACTGTTCAAACGGGAACTTCAACCGGGATTGCCCCTGAGATAATCTCAGCCCCAAATATCCAGGCTGGATTGTGGCAGCCATATGTGTATGGTGTAAATGCAGCTGGTGAGCCTGCACCAGCTTACACTTTGCTCTCTGCACCTATTGGAATGAATATTGATCCGATAAGCGGGGTTATCTCGTGGACACCTGGAATGGTTGGTCCTGTAGCTATCAGCGTAAGAGCTGCGAATTCTTTCGGGACTGATATCCAGGATTTTGTGATTGGCGTTACCAGTGTCCCCCAGTTCACCTGCTCGCTCCCGGTGAACGTCATGCCGCTTGGGGATTCGATCACGGTTGGTAAATCTTCTGGTGTGGATGACCTGAGCAAGCAAATCAGCTTTCGCAAGGACCTCTGGGATAGCCTCTCGGCTGCGGATTATTGGGTAAATTTTGTCGGCAGCCAGGTCAATGGTGAATTTTACCTGGGCTTCGATGCGCAACATGAAGGTCATGGTGGTTGGACGGATTCGCAAATCGCTGCCAATGTTTATGATAACGGCGGGGAAAACTGGCTATCCCAGACTCCAGCTGATGTGATCCTGCTCCATATTGGCACGAATGCCCTTAATTCAGATCCATCCGATGTCGAGAACATCCTCGACGAGATTGACCAGTATGAGAACGATCAGGGGTCCCCGGTAATCGTTCTTCTGGCGCGGATTACCAATCAGGTGCCCTATAATTCCGTTGTCACCCAATTTAATGATAACGTGATGGCAATGGCCCAGTCCCGGATCAACACCGGGGATAAGATCATCATGGTGGATATGGAGGACGGGGCGGGATTGATCTACAGTTTGCAGACTGCAGGCGATATGTGGGACAGCCTGCATCCATTTGCAAGCGGCTATACCAAGATGGCCAGGGAATGGTACCCGGCGCTGTCCAATATTCTACCCATTTGTCCCTGACCTTCTGCATGTGTGGTAGATCATAAGATAACTGAAAGGTATTTGGCGATCACGATGAAAAAAATCCTGTTAGTTGGGCTGATTGTGGTTCTCCTGGTGGTGATCGGATTGTTCGTTCTGCCATCTTTCTACCTGTCAAGCACACGGCAATTTGAAGAACAATCCATTGAAGGGCAGGGTTTCCAGCTTCATGGTTATCTTTCAGAAGGTACTGGACCAGATGGCAAATGGGTGATCCTGGTGCATGGAAACCGCAGCGAAGGTCAAGAACACGAACTCTACCAGAATATCAGAGCAATTTTGCCACCTGAGTATTCCGTATTTGCGGTTGATTTACGAGGTTTCGGGGGCTCGGTGGGAAATGGTGAAAACCAGCTACCTGAGACGATTGATCGCGGGGCTGATCTGGCGGTCGTGAGCAATTTCCTCTATGAGAATTATGGAATTCAGGAGGATCAAACTGTATTAATCGGGCACTCCTTTGGAGCCGCACAAGTGATCAGTGCAGCCCAAGACCAGGATTATTTGCTGGTAATTCCGATCGGTCTGGGTGATTGGGATGCCCTGCTCGATTCTGATTCTGAAATTGATGGCTATATCGAAAAATTTTACGCCAACACAGGCATCCGCGTGGACAGGAGCGTCCTGATCGAAGATGCGGGGAAATTTACGACGGAGTCCTTTTCCCGTGGGTGTCCCGAGTCGCCCGTCTGGTTCGTCTTTGCCAGCCAGGATGATGCTATTCCGGCACACTGGGAAGCTTATAAATCTCTTTCGGAGGCCTGTCCCGGTCTCTACAATTGGAGTGAAATACCCCTATCAGATCACATGTATGGAACAGAGATGAGTAAACTGCCGGGACCTCTGAGAGGAATTTACTCCCGTTTATCCTTGAGTCTCCTGAAATACCGCCTGGATAGGATCCTGAATTCAGTAGGCAGTTAATAGAGAAAATTTAGTCTTTTTTGGACCCTTTTTGCATTGCCAAAGACACTGACTGTATTCAAAATTACAGGGGTCGTCTGCTGCGTTTTTTTTCTGGCCAGCTGCCAAACGGAGAAACCGCTCGAAAAGACCCAGGAAAGTACCAGGCTACCGGAAAAAACAGAAACCGCGTTTCCGACTCCACCTTCTAATGGATCGATGCCTGCTGGAACTGCAACGCTCACTCCGAGCGGAACAAACGTGAGCCAACCAGATGAGGAGATTACCCGGTTCTATTCGGGATCAAAGGTTGAAGTCTCGTTTACAGGTCCACCTTCAGCCGGTCTCGATCCGGAGTCTAATCCATTTGAAATTATTGTGGATATTAAACTCGAGAGTCCGGATGGAAATGTGATCCTCCTGCCCGCATTTTATGACGGGGATGGCTTCGGCGGGCTGGATGGTGATGTTTGGAAATTCCGCTATTCAACTGTTGAAACTGGCCTCTGGCACTACACAGTGATGAGTGAAGAAACAATATTGGATGGCACCCAGGGCAGTTTTGAAGTCGTGCTGAACCCCGAATGTGATCTTGAATATAACCTCACCGAAGATTTAAGGTGCAAGGGTCACTTGGGGCACACAGGCGGCTACTATCTGCAATTTCAGGATGGGGAGAGTTGGATCAAGACAGGCTTGGATGATCCTGAAAACTTCCTGGGGACAGCATTTGGAGATTGGGATGCAAAACGAAGTCAGCTTGACCTGCTCAGCCAGCTGGGTATCAACAGCATCTATGTGATCACGAATAATATCGACGGTGATAGGAGGGACACCTGGCCCTGGGTCGGAGAAACTGAAGCACAAGTCAAAACCAATCCTGATCGTTTTGATGTGGCAAAGCTTCAAGAATGGGAAGATTTATTCTCGTATGCACAGCAGAAAGGTATTGTACTGCACCTGGTATTGAATGATGACAGCGCCTGGAGGGGTTATGACGAGCAGCTCTATATCCGTGAGATGGTATCCCGCTTCGGACACCACCCTGGAATCATCTGGAATGTTGGTGAAGAAGCAAATGAGATCTACTCCGATCAAGAACAAGAAACCTTTGCTGCTTTGATTAAAGAATTGGATCCCTTCGATCACCCGGTAACTGTACACAGGAAATCGCCCTGGCCGTTTCTTGGAAATAAAACTTTTAACCTGGCAAGCATCCAGATGGGTGACGGAAGCTCGGATTTCTCCACCTCCGAGCTGATGGATTACAACAAAATCGTGATAGAACACAGGGAACGCTCCAACCAGCTGGGAAACCCGATCCCGATCATGATTGATGAAACACCGCGCATTACAGAAATTAACGAGAATGTCCAGAATAAATTTCGAACTCAGGTGCTTTATCCGATCTATCTTGGGGGCGGAAATTTTGAATTACATTACAGGGATGCCTATGGACAAAATGGCTCGGTGACTATCGATGATTTACGACCCTTGATCCAGGATATGGTCAATCTCCGTTTCGTACTGGAGCCCCTGCCAGTTTTGGAAATGCTTCCCTGCAACCAATTGTTGTCTAATCCAGACAACCTCTGTTTCGGCGATCCCGACAGCGTCATGGTCATCTATCTACCTGGAGGAGGTTCAGAGACCATTGATCTCACCCAAATAAATGGTAACTTCAAGACGCATTGGATTGATCCTCAATCTGGAGAGTCAGAGGAGCCAGGTATGGTCCAAAGTGGTGAATTGGTCTCCATCACTGCACCCAGCGATCAAGATTGGCTGCTACTGCTTGATGCCGATGGTGCTTGAGGCCTCATTTAATTGCTTACAGAAATGCCAAGAAGATGTTTTGAGTGCAAAACCAGTTTACTATTATAGGCAGCACTTTCTTTGCTGATGGATCGAAATTAAGCACCAGATCCAATTTTTATCAAGCAGGTGGCTTTACAGGACCATTTTCAGGCTTGAAGGTATTTCCATAGGTTCATATGCCCGGTGATCTATATTGAAATCTAAGGTATTGAGCATTTCAAATTTGTATAACCCTATCTTTGTACCTTAATCCGTAAATGATCAATTTCATCGAACAAAAACTAGATAACCGTGTAGTTCAATATCTCATCCTGGCAGGGATTACCCTATTCGCTGCCTTACTCCGCTTTTATAAACTGGGCGAATGGAGCTTCTGGTACGATGAGATTTTTACATTACGGGACGTGGCAAGGGTATTTGAATTTTCTGCATCTAACCAGCAACTTTCCCGGTGGTTGATTTATCTAACTGTTAATTGGTTGGGAACCGATGAATTTACCGCCAGGTTGGCACCAGCCCTGGTGGGGATATTATCGATTCCAATTTTGTATTTTCCCACTCGAAAAATGTTTGGATCACCCACCGCGATCCTTTTTGCGCTGTTCCTGGCGGTGTCGCCATGGCATCTTTACTGGTCACAGAATGCCCGCTTCTACACAACGCTAATACTTTTTTACACTTTAAGTTTATTCCTGGTCTACTTTGCATTCGAGGAGGATAAGCCCTGGTACCTGGTGTTTGCCCTGCTGCTTTTTGGTATTGCAGTACTCGAGAGATTATTTGCAGTCCTCCTGGTATCCGTGGTAGCAAGCTACCTGCTCGGGTTGAAAATACTGCCCATAGAAAAGCCAAAAGGATTCCGCTGGAGGAATATCTGGATCTTGCTGATTCCAACTTTATTGATCGGAATTGTTGGTAGTTATCAATTCATTTCAAATCCAGGTAAATGGCTGGAGGGTTTTGGATGGGTCAACAACAATCCGATCTGGATATTATCCGGGATCACTTTCTATATTGGAATTCCTTTCATCTGCATTGGCGTTGGAGCTGCAGCCTATTTTCTTTTAGACAAGCAGCGCAGTGTACTGATGTTGACCCTGGCAGCCATCCTGCCAGCGATCGGGATCGTGATCCTGTCCATGGTCCAATATGCAGCCAACCGGTATGTGTTCGTATCGCTCACAGCCTGGCTGATTTTATCTGCTTTGGGAACCTGGGAACTTTTCAAGCAGTCGCGCGGAAAAGCCTGGCTCCTGGCGTTAGGTGTTCTCTTGATCCTGCTAATATTTCCAATGGGCGAGAATATCCTTTATTACCAGTACCAAAATGGGAACCGGGATGATTGGAAAGGTGCATTTGCAATAGTGAATGATTTGAAGGAACCAGGCGATATGGTGATTGTGACTGAACAGGAGCTGGGGGATTACTACCTGAAAGACGATATAGCCTATCACTACACCTACCTGGATTATGATGATCTGGCGGAAACAAACCAGCGCTACTGGTTTGTCGTGGATAATAATCTGGGTGATAAATATCCAGAGATCCTGCATTGGGTAGAGGACCATGGTGATCTCATCGCCAATAAAGATGTAGTTGTACGGGCCAGGAATTTTCAAATGCGCATCTACCTTTACGATCCCAGCGCGCAATAATCAGAAATTTGATTTCAATGCATATTCTATTCTTAACCCAGATCATTCCATATCCGCCAGATGCTGGTCCGAAGGTCAAGACGTGGCATGTCCTGCGATATTTAGCCGGGAAGGGATATCATGTAACCCTGGCTTCATTCGTTAGACCTGAGGAAGAGAGATATGTTTCAGCTTTGAGGGAAGTATGCGATCAGGTGTATACGGTTCCCATCCAGCGTTCGCGAGTTAAAGATGTGGGTTACTGGATACGCAGCAACTTCACCGGCAGACCATTCCTGATCGAGAGAGACGACCTGGTTGCGATGAGGAATCTGGTTGCACAGATCATCTCCAGGGAGCAGGTGGATATCATCCATGCCGACCAACTGACCATGACCCAGTTCGGTCTCCTGGAAAATCCGGCTCACGGGAAGACTGCAGGGGAATACAAGAATGGAGGCTCGCCTTCCAGGATTTTCGATGCGCACAATGCAGTCTGGACGATCGTTGAGCGGATGAAGGAAAATGCTCCTTGGTACCTCCGCCCTGTTGCCGGGTTAGAAGCCAGGCGCATCAAGCAATATGAAGGGGAGATCGTGAGCAGATTTGAACATACCCTGGCGGTCACTGAGCCTGACCGGGTGGCTTTGGAAGCTGCCCTTGGGACTGTTTCTGGAAATCATGCGGGGCATAGTACCTCGATCACCGTGGTGCCCATCGCGGTGGATACCCAATTATTGCAACCTGTAAAAATATTGGGAAGCTCCAAAAATATCCTGACCCTAGGTACGCTGCATTATCCACCAAACGCGGATGGCATCCGCTGGTTCGCGAACGAAGTATTCCCGCTAATTCAAAGCCAACTGCCGGACGCAACCTTGACCATCATCGGGAAAAATCCCCCGGCAGATTTTCACCAGCTGCCGGGTAAATATCCCCATGCGATTGAGGTTACCGGCTACGTGGAAGACCTGACACCTTATTTTGAACAGGCGGCTGTAATGGTGATCGCAGTTCGAGCCGGGGGAGGCATGAGGGTGCGTATACTGGAGGCATTTGCGCGCGGGATGCCGGTGGTGACGACGACTGTTGGTTTAGAGGGGATTGAAGCAACTCCCGGAGAGCATGTTCTGGTTGCAGATACACCGCAGGATTTTGCGGAATCAACTTTGAGGCTGCTGGATGAGCCTGTTCTGGCAAAAAGACTTGCTGAGAATGGTCGCAAGCTGGCTGAAGAGAAATACGACTGGCAGGTGGTCCTGAAGCACATGGATGCGGTTTATGAGCACCTGGCCGAACAAATTCCACGACAGGAGCATGTGGATGTCTAGAACCCAGCGGCGCTTGTTGATCCTGATCCTGGCAGTAAGTGTCATACTGCGGGTTGCCGCAGCGATCTACCTGGGCAATAGGGTGGAAGTATTGCCAGGAACGTTTGACCAGATTTCTTACCACAACCTGGCTATGAGGGTCGCAGCCGGTTACGGCTTTTCATTTGGTGAAGAATGGTGGCCAGCAACCGCGGCTGGTGCGCCGACAGCCCACTGGAGCTTTCTTTACACCGGATACCTGGCCTTGATCTACAAGCTGTTTGGGCTCAACCCGCTGATCGCCCGGATCATCCAGGCTGTAATCGTCGCTATACTCCAGCCCTACCTGGCATACCGCATCGCGGAGGATTTGTTCAACCCCCTGACTGGTTTGGTGGCAGCCGCGCTGACAGCCATCTACACCTATTTTATTTATTATGCCGCGACCCTGATGACCGAGCCTTTTTATATCGTGGCTATCCTGGCTGCTTTGTGGCTCAGCATGCGTATAGTAAAAGGAGGGCGGGGAGGAGAACCTGGATCATCAAATTTGGTCGCGCGAGACAGTTTGTGGATGGGGCTCTGGCTCGGCCTGGCCCTGGGTACCGCGGTGCTGATCAGGCAACTCTTCCTGCTGGTGGTGCCGTTTGTGCTGATCTGGATCTGGTGGGCCAGCGGAAGACGAAATTTAAAGGGTATGATCGTCGCAGGCGTGACGATCCTCCTGATGGTGTTGCCTTTTACAATTTACAATTATCAGCGGTTCGATCGATTCGTGCTGCTCAATACAAATGCAGGTTATGCTTTGTTCTGGAGCAATCACCCGATTTATGGGACCCAATTTGTACCCATCCTGACCGATGAGATGGGTTCCTATAATGAATTAATCCCCGATGAACTGCTCTCGCTGGACGAGGCAGCCCTTGACCAGGCGCTGCTCAGGCTGGGGATCGGTTTTATTCTCGCAGATCCGCTGCGCTACCTGGCGCTCTCGGCCAGCCGCATCCCGCCCTATTTTATATTCTGGCCTTCCAGCTCCTCCAGCACGATCAGCAATATCTCCAGGGTCTCCAGCTTTGGGATCATGCTGCCTTTTATGCTTTATGGACTCTATCGATCCTATAAAATCCGCATAAAACCGCTGGTCAAGCAGCCATTATTCCTTCTGTACATGTTTATCCTGCTGTACACCCTGATGCACATCTTAACCTGGACCCTAGTGCGCTACAGGCTGCCCGTGGATGCTGTACTGGTGATCTTTGCTGGTTTAGCGGTCGTGGATCTGATCAGCAGAGTGCCATCCCTGAAGAAATGGGTAAATGCAGCCAGCTGAGAATACAATTATGGAGAGATTTGATAAGATTAACTGTAATATTGGCCAATTTCAGACGTTAATCCTTAAGGGCGGATTACCTGATTCCTGATTAAAGGATGGAGAAATGGAAAAGGAACTATTTACATCGAATAAGACCTGGTGGATGCTGATCGTTCTTTTATTTACAGGTGGAGTGCTTACGGTGAGCTCCGTGCGCGCTGCGAATTCAACTTTGGAAAGCGACACGCTAGATTCATGGTCTTCCCATGGCTATGAATTGGTGACAGTGAAAGCACCAGGGGAAGTTGAGGTACGTGCTGCTGCACCAGGTGCGGATTGCGTGCTGGATACAAACGGCATGATCTCCCACTGGCCCCTGGATGATCCGCTTGGGGCATCAACTTTTGTAGATGTGGCTGGTTCAATTAATGGCACCTGTGATAAGAATGCAGGCAAATGCCCGACGAGAACCTCGGGTAAGGTAGGTGGCGCGTTTACTTTTGATGCCAGCGAAAAGGATGTGATCACTGTTCCAGCTGCCATTGGTGATCCCGGAAAAGTCATCTATGACAATATGGCGAATGGGAATTTTTCTGCTGGGGTTTGGGTGAAGACCACCCAAACCTGTATTACCGGTGAAATCAACAACAAGGTGTTTTTTGGACGCTACCGGGACTTGAATGCCAACGGGACCTGGTGGTTGGGTTGTACTGAGCCAGGTGGCCTGGCGGTCTTCCGGCTCCGTGATTCGACTGACACTGTACGCCAGATCGATGGTACTTCCAATATCACCGATGGTCAGTGGCATTATGTTGTCGGTGTGCGCGATTCCGCTGCAGATAAGAACTATCTGTATGTCGATGGGAAATTAGAAGGCATGCTGGATGCCCCCCTTTATTCCGGGAATTTTTCCAGTGATATGCCGATCACCATGGGTGCCTATGACGAACCGACGCCGTATTACCTGAATGGAACCCTGGACGAGGTCGTACTGTACGACCGGGTGCTCTCAGGCAGCGCAATCAGCTCGTATTTTGAATCCTGCAGAGGTGGAGATATTTACATCCCATTGGTGATACGCTGAGCGATAAATACCGAAATGGGATCTGCACAATATCCAATTTTGATCAGCTCCATTCGAGTTTGATCCAATCTGACCATTTATCAAATTCAGGGAGGTCAATATCGAGCAGACTATTACACGGAGAACGCAAAATTCTTACCAGATTGGGGAACCCTTTTAGGAGGAAAATGAAATGACAGATAGGAAGTATTATTTATGGTTGATTCCAGGTGTGCTCGTGCTTGGCCTGGCATTGGGCCTGGTTTTGACTTTCCAGCCCGTGCTGGCTGGCAGCACCCGGGCAGAACTGGAATCGCATGCCTATGAAGTGGCTGTACCCCAGGTTGCGGTGGACCCGGCCTGCACCTTGGACACAACCAATGCAATATCCTATTGGAATCTAAATGAGACTTCAGGCACCACATTTGCAGATGCAATGATCGG
>JBJYXV010000069.1:0-115583 GCA_046260155.1 Anaerolineales bacterium | reverse complement strand
TTCGTGAAGGCGGTCTCACTGTCGGCGCAGGCGTGATCACTGAGATCCTCAAATAATAAGATTAGCACACCGCGATTATCTCAACGGTGCTTTGGTAAATCAATATGGCAAAAGATATCCGACCAGTAGTTACATTAGCTTGCACCGAGTGTAAGGAACGTAACTACACGACCGAAAAGAATCGTCGCAACGATCCTGGTCGTTTAGAATTGAATAAATACTGCCCCCGGTGTAGAAATCACAGATTACACCGCGAGACGAAGTAGTTACCTGAACTGGTGGCCCTTCACATTGTATGAGCTTTCAGGAAATTATTGTTTGAAGCGCCACAAGTTATTGATGAAGGCCAGTAGCTCAATTGGAAGAGCACTCGTCTCCAAAACGAGCGGTTGTGGGTTCAAGTCCTACCTGGCCTGCCTGAAGGAAGGCAACGCCGTCCATTGAGGCGGCGTTTTGCCCGTAACACGCAGTGCCCGATCACTGCCCATCTTGGTCCTGACTGGACAAATATGCCAGAAGGAGTTTTCTGTGGCAAAAGGTGATAAAAAGAGTTCGCGGAAAAAATCAAATTTCATCACTCGCTATTTCCGGGAGACAATGGGTGAATTGCGAAAGGTTTCCTGGCCAACCCGGCGGGAAGCCACCAGCTTGACCATTGTGGTATTAATCGTGATCGCTCTGATGAGCACCTTTTTGGGTGTTTTGGATTTCATTTATTCTCGCTTCTTCATCCTCATTCTGGGTTCATAGGCCCCAATGGAAGAAGCCAACAGCTGATTGCAGTTTTTGATTTGTAGGAATGATAGTTATGGGATTTTCCGACCAGGAAGAAGAATTGACAAACTCCCAAGAGACTCCCGATGCGGGTGAGCATGAATCGGCAGAGACTTCTGCTGCGATGGGTCCCTCCGAGCCTCGATTGGAATTCTCTCCGGATGAAGTTGAGTCACCTGCTCCGGAGGAAGGGGACCTGGTTGATTCCTCCGAAGCCGAAATTTCTGGCTCTGAGACTGAAACCGGCGACGAGGCTGAGATACAAGAGCCCGCTACAGAGTCAGCGGAGACTTCACCAGTAACAGAATCATCCCTTGAAAAAACCGGGGATGATTCCGATGGATTAGATCTCAGCTTCTTGGACGATGACCAGACGGATGTGGATGAAAGCGACGAGGATGGTCGATCCTGGTACGTAGTACATTGCTACTCTGGATACGAAAACAAAGTCCGCCACAACCTCGAACAGCGAATTGAAACCATGGGTATGAAAAACATGATTTTCGATATTGTCGTGCCCACGGAAGAAGAGATAGAAGTTAAAGAAGGTAAACGGCGCACTGTTGAACGCAGGGTTTTCCCAGGTTACATTCTGGTCAACATGATTATGACCGAAGAATCATGGTATGTTGTTCGCAATACGCCTGGAGTCACCGGTTTTGTCGGCATGGGGAACTCCCCCACCCCATTGCGACCTGAGGAAGTTTCCCAGATCATCAAACGTATGGAAGCCGAGGCACCACGTATCAAGGTCACTTTCAAATCCGGCGAGCGAGTGCGCATCGTTGATGGGCCTTTTAATGATTTTCGAGGCACAGTCTCTGAGATCGATATGGAGCGTGCCAAAGTGCGGGTGATGGTTAATTTCTTCGGCCGTGAAACCCCGGTCGAATTGGATTTCCTTCAGGTAGAAAAAACCTGATATTTAACAATTATGAAGTGGGAGGGTGAACTTCAAACTCACCCGGTAAAACCACGAAGGAGTAAATTGTGGCAAAGAAGTTACAAGCGGTAGTTCGGTTACAAATAGAAGCCGGGAAAGCAAATCCTGCACCCCCGATTGGTCCAGCTCTGGCTGGCCATGGAATCAACCTGATGGCATTTTGCAAGGAGTACAACGCACGTACATCCAGCCGACCAGGTGAAATAATCCCGGCTGAGATCAGTGTTTACACTGATGGGTCATTCTCTTTTATCCTCAAAACTTCACCTGCGTCCGTCCTTTTAAAGAAAGCCGCTGGTGTCGAAAAAGGGTCCGCCAATCCCCCTCGAGAGAAAGTGGGTAAAGTGACCCGCAGCCAGGTAAAAGAGATCGCAGAAATTAAGATGAAGGATCTAAACGCCAACGATATTGAAAGTGCAATGCGCCAGATTGAGGGAACTGCCCGAAATATGGGATTGGAAGTTGTCGATTAATACCTGTGGGAGGGATTGACTTCTACAAGCAGAAAAAGCTTGGGAAGCACCCATTTGAACCACCAAGGAGATAGCATGGCAAAGCATGGAAAGAAATATAGAGCAGCGGTAGAAAAAATAGACCGCGACAAGTATTATGAACCGATGGAAGCCATCGCCTTGGCGAAGGAGACCTCCGCTACCAACTTCGACTCCACTGTCGAAATTCATATCCGCCTGGGAGTTGATCCTCGCCATGCGGACCAGCAGGTGCGTGAAGTCGCTGTGCTGCCTCACGGCCTGGGAAAAACGGTACGCGTGCTGGTGTTTGCCCAGGGTGAAGGTGCCACTTTAGCACGTGAGGCCGGTGCCGATGTCGTTGCTGATGACGATGAGACTCTTGATAAGATCCAAAAAGGCTGGACTGATTTTGATGTCGCGATAGCCACCCCGGACATGATGGGTAAAGTTGGTCGCCTGGGACGTGTACTTGGACCGCGGGGATTAATGCCGAATCCAAAAGCCGGGACTGTTGTCTCTGAAGAACACTTACCCAGAGTCATAGAAGAATCAAAAGGCGGTAGAGTGGAATTTCGAGTCGACAAAACTGCCAACCTTCACGTACCATTTGGAAAAGTATCGTTCCCAGAGCAGAAATTGTATGATAATATGGCTGTCTTGATGGACGCCATCAAGAAAGCCAAGCCCCCCGCTGCGAAAGGCACTTACATTCGCCGGGTTACGCTGACAACGACCATGGGCCCCGGCATCAAAGTTGATGCCACGCAAGCCCAATCCATGGAGGAAAGTGAATAGCGGATACTGATTAACCTGCACCCGGAAATCTCCGGTTATCAAACTGCTTCGCCCTAGACAGCAGGTGCTCGGGAAATAATCCCTGAGCTTAATTTCCTGCCGAGGTGAAGGCACCTCGATCGTGATCATCATCTGTCATGATCACCAGAGGAAAGTCTTTGCCCGGCAATTTGCGAGGCAAAGATTTTTTTTGAAAGGAGGAAAGAAACCATTGGCTGTAACAAAGGAACGAAAAAAAGAAATCATCGCAACCTACCAGGATTGGTTGGGAAATAGCCAGGCGGTTTTCCTTGCGGAATACACCGGCCTGACGATGAAAGATTTGGACACCCTGAGAAGTAAAGTCCGTGAGATCGGTGGCGAGTTCCACGTGATTAAAAACACGCTGGGTAAAATTGCTTTTGAAGAATCCGGGTACGAAGTTCCCGAAGATCTCTTCCTGGGCAGTACTGCAGCAGGTTTTGCCTTTGATGATGCCCCCGCAATGGCGAAAGCACTGGATGAGTTCTCAAAGACAGCTGGTGCTTTAAAGATCAAAGCTGGCTATCTTGACCAATCTTTAGTCACTGCGGAACAGATCAAAGCCCTGGCTGAACTGCCGCCGCTGCCGGTTGTTCAAGCCCAGCTGCTCAGTACACTCATGGCTCCCGCTACTCAGTTGGTACGCGTCCTTGCTGAACCTGCTCGCGAGTTTGTGTCTGTCCTGCAAGCTTATGTTGATTCAGAAGTCGCTTCCACAGAAGGATGACCTCAAGAACGTCAAATAATAGAACAAAACTAATTCTTAAATTAATATAGGAGAAAGAAAAAATGGCTGATTTAAATAAGGTTTCTGATTTACTGGATGAACTCACTGTCCTTGAAATGGCTGAACTGGTCAAAATGAAGGAAGAACAATGGGGCGTGTCTGCCGCAGCTCCGGTCGCCGTTGCAGCAGGTGCTGTTGGTGTGGCCGCAGCAGGAGCAGCTGAACCCGAAGAAGAGAAGACTGAATTTGATGTGGTCATCAAGGATGCTGGACCAAAGAAAATCGAGGTCATCAAAGCCATCCGCCAGCTGACCAGCCTCGGGTTGAAAGAAGCGAAGGATCTGGCTGAAACCCCAGATGGGAAAGTTCTTGAAGGTGTTGGTAAAGAAGCTGCAAGTGATGCTAAATCGAAGCTCGAAGCTGCCGGTGCTTCAGTTGAACTAGCCTAACAATTTCACTTAACTAAGAGGCCGTCTGAATCAGACGGCCTTTTTTCTTTGCCCATGCTGTGGTATATTTTTGGATATTCAAAAAATTAATAATCCGGTAATAGGTATGGTGCTGATCCACAGGTCGTCACCCTACAGTTGAACTATTACTCAGGAGGGCATATGAGTGCTCGAGTATTGGTAATTGAAGACGATGAAGCCATCTTGAAATTTCTCCGCCGTGGGTTAGCCTATGAAGGCTACCAGGTTGATATCGCTACCGATGGTCCGATGGGTCTTGGGCTTGCCCGCGATAATCCACCAGACTTGGTAGTATTGGATTTAATGCTGCCTGGTATGGACGGGCTGGAAGTTTGCCGGCGCCTGCGTGCAGGAGGTCCTGTGCCAATCTTGATCCTGACCGCCAAGGATTCTGTCAATGACCGTGTGCTTGGCCTGGATATGGGTGCTGACGATTACATGGTTAAACCATTCAACCTGGATGAGGTCCTAGCCCGTATTCGTGCATTGCTGCGCCGCGCACAGCCCAGCCGCCCACAGGTTCTACGCTTCTCTGACCTCTCGTTGGATACGGGCACTCGGCAAGCCTACCGTGGTGAACGCACGATATCACTTACCGCGAAAGAATACGAACTGCTTGAGCTCTTCATGCGCCATCCCCGGCAGGTTTTAACCAGGGATGTTATCTTTGACCGGGTCTGGGGGTATGATTTCGGTGGTGAGAGTAACATTATCGAGGTTTATATTCGTTACCTGCGCCAAAAATTAGAAGTGGGAGAGGAAACGCGCTTGATCCATACGGTACGCGGGATGGGCTACGTACTGAGAGAACCATCTTAAGCGCTCTGCATGTCCCTGCGCGCTCGTTTAACCCTGCTTTACACATCACTGTTAGGAGGTATTCTGCTCCTGTTTGGGGTTGCAGTTTACCTAATTATCAGCTTCTTATTGATAGCTCAAGTTGATGTAGCTCTTTATCAATCATACGGGGAATTTGCCGCTAATTCTAACGTTGAATCGATCGTCAATATGGAAGCGCAAACCTTGCCTTCCTTAGATTTAACGGAAAATGTTTTGATCCAGATCTGGGATACCCGCGGCCAATTAAGACTGACTAATTATGAGCAGGATCCAGATCATTCCCTAGCATTGCAATCCCCGAATCCCCCATATCGCAGTGTCTATCTCGATGATTGGCACTTGCGAGTCCTCACCGTACCCCTCGAGCTTGGTTCTCGCCAGATTGCCATTCTGCAACTGGCAACCAGCCTTTTCCTGGTTGATAGAACCCTGAATTTACTAGTTACAGTTTTATTTATGGGTTCTGTGATCGCTATGGCGATCGCCGGCGTGGTTGGTTGGCTGACCACGCGCCGGGCATTATCTCCCCTGGAATCTGTCACCCAAACTGCCCTACGTATCACCCGTGCAGATGATCTCTCACGGCGAATTTCTTACCAGGGTCCACCTGACGACGAAGTCGGCCAATTGATCCATGCTTTTAATCAGACACTCCATCGCCTTGAAAATCTGTTTAACTCCCAACGGCGTTTCCTGGCTGATGTAGGCCACGAATTACGTACACCACTGACAGTGATCAAAGGCAATGTCGATCTGATGCAACGCTTCGGTGAAGCCGATCAAGAATCATTGGCCAGTATAGAAATCGAGGTTGATCGATTGACACGCATGGTGGGTGATTTACTCCTACTCGCTCAGGCTGAATCTGGCAAGCTTCCCCTGGATATTCGATTGGTCGAATTGGATACATTACTGCTCGAGGTGCTGAATCAAATGAATGTCCTGGCAAGAGACAAAGTACAGCTGCGCCTCGCTGATCTCGACCAGGTCCAGGTTTGTGGAGATCAGGATCGCTTGAAACAGGTCCTGATAAATTTGGTCGGAAATGCTATCAACTACACTCCCCAGGGCGGTACTGTAACCCTGGGTCTGGGTAAACAAGATCAGCAATCCCGGTTGACCATCCAGGATACCGGTCAGGGTATCCCAGAGGAAGATCTACCTCATGTCTTTGAACGATTCTACCGTGGAGAGAAATCTCGAACTCGCTCCAGGGATGGAAAAGGATTTGGCCTAGGTTTATCCATCGCCTATTGGATCATTCGCAACCATGGAGGCCATATTGATGTTGAATCAACCGAGGGTGCAGGCTCTACTTTTAGTGTCTGGTTACCCTTGGCAGAAGGTGACTGCCAGTCATAATTATTGCTTCGCACATATTAATATCAATAAACCCCCCATCGAAACATCGACTGATGGGGGGTCCTTCTATATATGGGAGAACATTTCGAATTTGCTTACCTTAGGTGAGTAATCAGCTCGTACTGCGGTTGCTTTTATTTCTTCCGGAGGCGCTCATCGAAAGTGGATGGTAGGTGGGTTCTGGACGCCCGTATGAATGTTCCGGCTGCGGTGCGGGTTTATAAGCAGGTCGCGAGGCGGGTCTTCGGGCTTGAACAGGCACGGTACTTGTCTTTGTCTGGTTCGATCTTACAGTTCCATTCCTGCTCACGTATTGCTCTGACTGGCTGAACAACCGGTCACCAGCAACTGAAAATGTTCCGATGATCAGCACCCGGATCAACCAGACCAATATCGCTACAAATAGGGGCACAATCTTAAGCAGCGTCTCCCGATCCACAACTGCATTCCCAAGACTTTCATGATTCAATAACGCAATCGAGACACCCCACCAGGTGAGCAT
The DNA here is from genome assembly GCA_046260155.1 of Anaerolineales bacterium. Lineage (GTDB taxonomy): Bacteria > Chloroflexota > Anaerolineae > Anaerolineales > UBA4823 > PFL25. The sequence goes on along the minus strand of JBJYXV010000069.1, from coordinate 108,676 downwards.
GGCGTTCATCGTAGCTGCCAGAAGCCAGGCGCCGAATAAATACCACACTTCATGCAGATCATTTCCACCTTCTTCCGGCGTAAACAGCCTGGCAATTCCGGCGAAATCGATACCACAAAATGCCAAGGCAAGGATCGTCGCCCAGCTGATTCCTGCGAAGGATAAATCCCCCAGTAAATCAGACAATGCAAATTCCGTTGTGCTGTAGTTGAATATTTCAAACGCCAGCAGGGCACTGACGATGATCAGCCCAAAAGCCAACCCACGCCTGATGCTAAACCGGCTGAAGGCTCCTGAAAATTTCTGACTGCGAGCAATTGACAAGTTCATTTTGTACCTCCTCAAATCACCACGCTAAGGTTTGTGAATCTCCTGGTTGGTCTTGGCTTATCAGCCGGTTTCACAAATTCACACTTGATCGCCAGGTAGATTTGATATATAATATAGAACAATTGTTCTATTTTGTCAAGAGGCAATTTCGTTATGTTTGCAGGTTACTGAATTAGAACATGTGTGCTATTTTACAGCCAAGCAAACCAATTGTCAATTTACAACCTCGATACTCAGGAGTTCATGATGACCAGTGTCCGTCAATTTATTTTCCCAGCAGCCATCGTTGGTAGCATATTAGTCGCCTCCTTTGGATATTCAGTGATGGCTCAGATGGAATTTCAGTCTGGCGCTGATGAAAGCTCAACGCTGGAACAGACACAATTACCAGTGCAGCCGGAAGAAAGTATTCCAGAGAATAAAAATCCTTCATCCTGCGCGATCAGCCAGAGTTTTCCTGAAGATGTGCGCCAATGGTGCAACCAGATCATGCGCCATGCTTCGAAGAATAACCTGGACCCCAACCTGGTGGCAGCTGTCATTTGGCAGGAAAGCGGAGGCGATCCAGAAGCATATTCCAAGAGTGGTGCCGTCGGTTTAATGCAGGTTATGCCGCGTGATGGTATTGCTGCAAATTTCCAATGTATTAACGGACCCTGCTTCACCACACGCCCTACGATTGATGAACTTCAGAAACCAAACTTCAATATCAAGTATGGGACTGGAATGATCGCCGGGCTGCTCAATAAATACGAGGATACCCGAGAAGCCTTAAAATATTATGGTCCTATGAACGTTGGATATTACTACGCCGATAAAGTATTGAGCATCTATCAAAGCAATAGCAATTGAGCTTATTCTCCAGAGATCAGATGGAAATGCAGCTGGGGGAAATCCTGGTATTTTCCTCCATTGACGATCAGGCGATATCCGCGCTCCTGCAGGTTTAACTCTTCTACCAATCTGCGGACTGTCGTGAACAGGTCACGAAGAAATTCATTATTCTCGGGATGGAGGTGCATCAAGTCACGGATTTCCTCTTTCGGAACCAGCAATATATGGATTGGATATTCCGGCCTTGGGTGATAAAAACAGACTAAGGTGCCTGTTTCGCTGATCAGTTGGTGGGGGAGGATTTTACTCATTTTTGTAATGCCCCAGAAAAATATCCTTCGTGGCAGCTTTAACCGCGCCATGGAGTAAATGAAGTGGGCTCCGATCCATCTGCCCTTATTTAGCAGCATAAGCAGGAATCTTCAACTGCCGCTAATATAACTGTGCCATTATTCTGGCACCCAATCGCGCATCTTCATCTCTTTCAAAAACTAGTTCTTTTGCCTGGTGAAAACCCATAAATGAGCGAAAAGCAAGGGCTAAATCCATAATTAATTCCTGCTCCAATTTCACGCCTGGCTCAAGGTAGAAACCTCTCACGATTAATCTGGCGTGCTTTCGATCCATCTTTGGATCGATCCTGCCAATCAGCCGATCATGATGCAGGACCGGCATATTAAAATATCCCCACTCACGCGTCGGGGCTGGTTTGTATGCCTCAAGCAGGTTACGAAAATTCCACAGTTGTTCATCACGACCCCGTGCCCAGAACAGGTTATCAAATGGACTCAAGAAAGTAGTCCTGCGGGTCAGGATTTCACCTGCTGTAGCTTTCGTAAGCAACTCAAGGTTGTCCCGGTGAACAATAAATGATGCCGTACTGCCATTGCAAATGTACACTTTTATCTCTACAAACACACCCTCATCGATCAAATCCTGGGTGATGCTGCGCACCCGCGTACTATAGGAATAGCCTGCTGCCTGCATTGGTTGGCAAATACCTAATGCTTTTACCCCTTGCTCCAACCAGTAGCGATCGCGCTCTTCAACGGTTGGTTGATCAAGCACAACCCACCTTGGAAGCACCCGCTCGCGCAGATCATATACCCGCTGAAAATTGATGCGGTCCGTAATCATCAAATCTCCCCGGGCAGTCAGGTATTCTAAAGCGTTCTTGGCTGGTTTCCAATCCCACCACCCGCTCCTTTTTGGACCATCATATTCAAAATCCCGGGCACGTAATGGCCCTTCTTCCTTAATCCGCTCGTAGACCGAACGGCACAATGCTTGGTTTTCTGGCTTAGCTAACCAGTGGTTAGGCTCTAAATGTTTTTGTTTTACTGAATGCATACCTGGCAGCTGGTAGCGGTAATCCTCTACAGGGATCAAACAGGCTGCGTGCTGCAAACCTTCAAATAATCGGCGATTATTCGGATCATAAATAAGTCGGTTCAAATTAGATTTGCGGTAATTCCCCAACCGGCTCCATAAAACCAGGTATTGGCTGCGTTCTACAATCTGTATGGTATCGATCTGTACACAACCTAACCTGGCGATTATTTTGTAAATCAATTCCTCATCGCTCTGCCCCGAGTCTTCCCCGGTTGATCCATGTAAATTTTGAGCAGCTAGTGCCAGAGCCCTTGCGGATTCAAGCGGATAGACGAAATCAATCGAAGGCATCAGATCAGCTCAAACCTCAGCAGGTGAATTGTAATTCTCAACAGGGCGATCATAAAAGACCACGCTGTGCTCGACCAGCAGTCCGGTCTGGTAAATAAATTTCCCCGAGAAAAATCCAGGTTGTTCTAACCAGGGTATGAAAAATCGATCTCCCTGCCAAAGGTCAAGTTCCAGTAAATGCTCATCATCTATCCATTCAAGAATTCCCTCATTTGAATCGATCAATTTGCCATTGAACCTGCGTGCAACGAAAACAAATGCATACCAATCCTCACCATTCGCAAATTTTGGAAATGTGAGCACACCTTTCAACAATGGATCCTCGATCACCAAGCCAGATTCTTCTCGTACCTCGCGAACGACACATTCTTCCGGTGTTTCACCGGGATCAAGCTTGCCCCCCAAGCCATTCCACTTCCCCTGGTGCATATCATTCGCCTTTTTGATCCGGTGCATCATCAGGGTTTTTCCACCTGCCTTTAGATAACATAATGTTGCCAGCTTCATATATCAGCCTGCCTTAAAAATTTATTCAGTAATCAACACTTTTTCTGTCCCATGAATACAAACTGGGAGTAAATTTCGACCTCAGAGATTCCACCACATACTTCGGGGATGCCTGGAAATTGGAGGATGGGTTGTGATGGAGTGAATTTTTCTCCCCTGCTGCGGGAATTATTCCAGGTACCGAACTCACTCCCAAGGATTCAACATGGTCTGGATCAGGATCGGTGTGCCGATCTTGATATTTGCACGCCGGGTCAGCAACCATAAGACCAGCTCAGCAATGTCCACGGGATAGAGGCATTTGCTCTGATCAAGTTCCGTTGAATTCTCGGTCATCTCGGTCACCACCATCCCCGGGCAGATCGTATCCACGCGGATGCCAAATTCCTGATTTTCACGCTGGATATATTCACCCAATGCATTCAAGCCATGTTTGGCGACACCGTAAGCACCATCCCCCTGGTAATATTCCAACCCAGACTCGGAACTGATATTGATGATATGTCCCTCCTTGCGGGCCCTCATCAAAGGCAGTACCGCCCGGCATGCCAGGAAAGGGCCACGTAAATTGACAGCCATCACCTGGTCCCAGGTATCGACATCATGGGAATGGATGTGCCCACCGCCCCCAATGCCCGCGTTATTTACCAGGATATCGATCACGCCGTACTCGTCAAGAGCTGTCTTTACCAGTCTCATGACACCCTCATCGGTTGACACATCCGCGGTGACAGCAAGTGCCTCTCCGCCCTGCTCCCGGATGACAGACAGCGTTTTCTCAAGCGGCGCTCTCCGCCTCCCGCAAAAGACGATTTTGCATCCCTGTGCTGCCAGCAGAATTGCCACACCTCTTCCGATACCTGTGCCCCCACCGGTTACAATCGCTACTTTGCTGGTTAAATTTTCCACTGGTTACCTCAACTGCTCAACCGACGAAAGCCAACAGCATTTACATCCTTGACCTCGGGAAGAATTCTGCGCCAGTTAATCTGGTCCAGGCGACTGACCCATAATTCGCCATTTGAAAGCACAGCCAAAATTTCCCGATCGATCTCGATGAAGCGCTCTACCATGTGTCCACGCCAGGGAACATCAAGACCAAACCATACTGGATTCCAGGTAATACCACCATCCCTCGTCTCTTCGATGCGCCCATTCCTATCCACCCAATCCGCACTACCCAACAATATATGATCGGCATCCGACGGGTCCCACCAGAATGCCCTGCAATAGCTATTTGGGTAGCGGTTCTCCCAGGTCTTCCCACCGTCATCTGAAAAGAAAAAACCGCCTCCAGTCGGAGCTGCTACCAGTCCCGAAGAGTCCGGATGCGTTCCGATCGAATGCACATCAGGATGAATCTTATTACCTGCAAAATCTTGAGGTGTGCTTATTTCCCACGAATCTCCATTGTTATCTGATATCAGGGTCCCCCCCACCTCGACAGCCGCGTATGCCCTCGTTCCAGAAAAAGCAAATCCACGAACACAGCCTGCTTCAGGGGAATATGGCAGGTACCAGCCTAATGTAGCGCGCATCTCTTCCACCTCTGGACTGCCATGCCACAAGTTGCCTCCATCTGCTGACTGGAAAATACCTGCTGGTTCGCTGCCTGCAAATATCCGCCCCGAGGCATCCGGGTGAGCAGCCAACCAGCGAATATGACGGATCGTCAAGCCAGTGTTCACCGCCTTCCACGAGTCACCCCCATCTACTGAAAGGAAGAGACCACCTCGCGTGCCAACCAATATCCTGTCCCCAATTGTTAAAACGCTGGTAGCAAAGTTTCCCATTAAGTCACGCCGTACAACCCGCCAGCCATATTCGGTCGCTTCGCAGATCGCTACGCAATTCATAGTCGCCAGTATCAGTTGTATACTACTTTCCATCTAGAATCCCAGCTCCTCCAATATTTCAGCTTCCCCTCTTTTCCCAGGTGGCTTACCGAGCAGCTCCTGCCAAAATTGATCATCATAACGGCGCGATGCGATCGGCAGCGGCATTGGAACCCCCCATCCTAACAGGAGCACTTCCTCCTTGGGCTGCAAGCGTGCCAGCATCCCTCTTAGTGCGCTTCTACCTGCCAGACCGGATAGCACCGCCCGGATATCATCCTCATCACCCAGCCAGCCTGAGATACGCGTTCCGAGTTGTGACATGACTTCGTCATAAATCTGCGAAGGCCGCTGGTCGACGATCAGTAAGGTTACATAATATTTTCGCATCTCCCGGGCGATGATACTGAAAGTGGTCTGGGCGGCCATCTCACGGTTAAGCAGCTTGTGTGCTTCCTCCAGCACGATCACCAGCGGGCGCGGCTCACCTTTACCGCTGGTGCGATAATCATTAGTTCGCTTCTCCCAGGTCTGGCGGATGCGCCGCGTGAGCAGATTGCTGACCAGCAGATAATCAAGATCCGCTTCATGCTTTCCAAAGGATAGTACGATGTGCTGCCCCGCTTCCAGCGCTTTGATAATTTCGCTTATTGAATCTGCTGCTGGTTTTTCCACAACGTAGGGTAAATTAAACACTCTACGCAGCTTATTATGCAATCCTTCAGCAGCTAAAATATTGACACCCATGGAATTTGCCCAAAATGCGACACTTCCCGGGGCTGGCACTTTCTTTCCCTCATCAGTTAAAACCGTTTCGCCAATTTTTAGCTTGCGGAATTCTCTAAACCACTCGTCACGACCATAATCAGTGATTAGTGCATCCAAAGTAGTTGGGGTTGTTTCCTTTAAATCGAGTTCTCGGGACAGCAACTCGATGTCCTCAGGTTGAATATCCTGCATGGCGATTTCCAGGTTGAAATCCGGTGTTTGCCCGCGAATTTGCGCTCCCGCCCCCAATCCAACCACCCTTACCCGGCTGGGGAATTTTGTTCGCAGTCCAATGACCTTCTCGCCTGTATCCGAAGCGGTATCATCAAACCCGTACTCGTTGTGCATATCGAAAACCAGCACCGAGGCCCGATTGTAATGGATCATTCCAGCCAACACAAGCCGCGTCAAGAATGACTTGCCGGAGCCGGTAGCCCCAAACACACCTGATGAACGTTGCACAAATTTATCCAAATCCAGGCATACCGGGTGGGATTGTTCACGCGTGTAGCCAAGCACAAAATTCCCCTCTTTCTCTTCTTTCCCAAAGATTTCCGCAATATCCCCCTGGTTGGCCATGCGAACTCTGGCATGGTGAGATGGGATTGTTTTAACCGGCAGGGGTCTCGGCCGGGGTCGTTTACCTGCTTCGATTTCCTCCTGCCAGGCCTGGTAATCATCACTGCCTAATTCAGGCCCCCGTTCCAGCATCAAAGCAGGCAAAACCTCTAAATTTGTGTACAGAGTTTGTCCATGAAGCAGGTTAGCCAGTTGCATTGGCAAACGTGCTTCACTTTGTTCATCTGCGAAGCGGGGATCGGTCGCTCCCAGTAAAAGATCGGTCACTAGACCATAAAACTGCCATTCACCACTTTCGATCACCGCAAATGCCCCTTCCTGCACCTGGTTGGAAGGCACTGTCAGGCGTACATTCAGGTTCTCCTTTAATCCTCCTCCAACAACGTAACCGATATATTCCGCCATCACCTCACCCCTTCCCAGGTTTCTGGTACTGCATCTGCCAGAGTACTGATCACGTTCATCAGGGTCACATAATCGTCCCGCAGCAAGATAATCAATTCCTGGGTAGCTTCAAGCGCCCAATTATGATTACCCGCCGCTGCCTGCACCGCTTGCACCTGGTTGATGTGCGCTGCCAATAATTCTCCAACCGGCAGGTCTGCTGATCGTAGAATGTGACGAAAATAACCAAATCGTCCAGCGGCGGTAAAATCGCGCACTTCCTGGTCACTGCACAGGTAAATCGCATCCAGGCTTAATGCTGGGCGGGGTGGCAGCAGGTAGTGAATTTTTCCATCCTGCTGGAAGCCCAACGACAGGACGCTCATCTCGATTGGCACGTTGCGATTCACACGGTTATCGGCAATTATGGCTTGATCAATGCCTTCTGTCGTAACCAGCTGGCGAACCAGGCCATCATCATCAATATGGATATCGTGAACCAGGCCATAAATCTGGTAACCAGCATTCAAAGGTACCCGTACAAGCGCACCGAAGGATGGCGATTCTATTTGAGAGACCCTGCAGCCGACCACAAACCCTGTCGTCCCGGCCCGCAGCAGCCTGCCAACTTCAATTATCGTCATGAGCCATACCTCTTTCTGCCTTCATACTGCTTGGCAGATTGTTTTGAAGAAAGTTCTCCAACTGTTAAACCTCTCTGGCGTAGTTCCTGAGTGATCATTGATGTTACCTGCTCCTTTTCGGAAAGCTTGACCACCGCTGTTTCGTGAGCCCGGTGCAGCAGGTAAGGGTAGGGACGCCCGCCCATCACCCGGCACTGTTCGACCAACACTGCATGCAGGCAATCCAGATACCCCGGGTTTTCCACAACCCAGGCTGGAACCTCCACCCGGGATATGTAAGGACTTCCCGCCTGACCGACATTAAGATAAAAGAAGTGCAGCCTCAAAGAACCCTGATAACTCTTAGCTGACTGTGACTGGATGGCAAATACTGCCGAACGTTCTTCAATGCCCAGTACTTCCTTGAATATCTCGCGATCAGTTACCCCGCGTAATGGATGCATTTTTTTAATTTCTGCCAGGTCTGCCTGGGGAGTCATGGCCACTTCCAATGTGCGAACGACTAGGTTGGCAGCTGGCTTGTCCACGTAGCCACACGTGATTACATTCAGCATCTCCAGCTTGGTCAATGCTTCCAGGTAATTGGTGAGGCTCTCCTGGTAGTTGGCGCGTTCTTCCGTGTCCCCGCCTTTTCCACCCCACAGCTCCATCGGACCATCTGTAAACGCCACCACAGGGGGCTGCGCAGCTTCAGCCAGCTTGCCCAGAACTAAACGCTCATGCAGGTCGCGCTTCAACGCCAGGGTAGCCTCACTGATGGTTCCCGTGGTGGAGTACAGCTGCTCATCATACAGCAATTGGCTGGCGATTTCAGTCACAGGTGCCTCGGGGGTACCGCGGCGCATCTGGATCGAGCCAACATTGACCACTGCAAAGTTGACCTGAGCGTGGCGGTCTGGTGAGATCTGTGAACCATCTGCAGCCAGCACGGTGAGCTCGCCGGGAATATTGGGCAGTGCAGTTGAAGTTGTCAGCGATTCCTTGACTGGAAGTGCACATCTGATAGATGGATCGTGGTTTCTAACCACATCCTTCACTTTCCTTTTCAAACCGTCCAGGTCCTGCGCATTACTATCCAGCAAATCGAGGGCGGTCCTTCGGCGCTCACCCAGCTCGCGCTCACGAAGGACAGCTGTTTCCCCAAGCTGCTGAATTTGCTGTCGAATGGATTGGAAATCGAGACTCATAATGGGTATAACAATGTGTTGGTCGAGTTGCGGGCGCGCGTTGTTACCAGAACAATTGTTTGAATAATTGTAAAGCCTCCCTGCCACCAGCGCAAGGGAGATCGCATCTAAAATTTCTCAGCAGGATGTTATTTGTTTATTATCGGATGGACAAAGCTAGGCAAAAAGACAAATTCAAGCGGATGTCTCCGCGATGGGTGAGGTAAAAGTAATCCTGGTCCCATGATCGACCTGGCTATCGATACCAACCTGGCCCCCCTGTGCTTCCACTAATTGTTTGACGATAGCCAGACCAAGTCCCGCACCGCCTGTTTCGCGAGCTCGTGATTGATCCACCCTGTAAAAACGTTCAAACACATAAGGCAGGTGCTCGGAAGAAATCCCCATGCCATTATCCTGGACACTTACTTCAACCTTCGAATCACTCACCTGGGCTTGAATCCTGATTTCCCCTCCAACTGGCGTATTGATGATCGCGTTCTTCAGTAGGTTCCTGAGCACCTGGCCCATGCGCTCTGCATCTGCGCTAACCAGTGGAAGGTTATCTTGAATATCGGTAATGAGAATGATCTCCTTCTCGAGCGCTTGCGTTCTGAGTGACTGCACTGCCTTGTTGATCACCTGCTGGATGTTGACCGGCTGGCAGACCAATTTCAGCTGCCCGGCTTCTGCCAGGGCTAATTCCTGCAGGTCATCCACCAAACGATTTAGCAGCATGGCTTCCTCATAAACCGAGGCGATCGTCTCCGGAGTGGGTTTCACCACGCCATCCCGAAGCGCTTCAAGATATCCGCTCACATTAGAGAGTGGTGTGCGTAATTCATGTGCCACATCCGTCACCATATTCTGCCGGAGCTGCTCAAGCCGCGTTAATCCCTCAGCCATCGCGTTGAAAGCATGCGCCAATTCTCCAAGCTCACCCCTGGTGCTAACGGTTACTCGCTGGCTGAGATCCCCTTTCTCCATTGCTCGCGCGGCTGAGATCAATTCATCAACGGGACGCAAAATACTACGCGAGAGAAAATAAGTCAGCAACAATCCTGCCAATCCTGCCAAGGCAATCGCGATGATTAGCGACCGATTAACGGAAGCATTAAACTGGGATTCAATCGATGCCAGGTTGTAATTCTCCAAAGGCACGATATAAGCCAGCATGGGTTTCTTTTCAATGAGGAATGCCGCAAATGGCTTTGAAAGGCTCGTATTAATAACTTCGCCAATTAATTCTCCCGTAGAATCAGCAATTACCTCGCCATTCAGATCTGCAATCACGTACCTGGCTTTCGTAGTACGCGCCATCCCTTCCAGCGTCGCCTGCAGCTCCTCCCAGATGTCCCGTTCTCCCCCTTTACTGGCTAAAAGCTTGTTAATCGTGTTAATCCTGGCATCAATATTCAGGTTTGGGTAGTCTAATATTCCTTGCAGTGAACGGCGGAATTCAGTGGAAGTCGATTGGCTGGCAAAGTAAGCCATCGTTCCAACCGCCACCACCAGAACGATAATGGTGATCGACAGCAGGCGGAAGCGCAAGCTGTTATACATACTTACCAGCTTCAAACTTGTAACCTACACCATAAACTGTTTGCACGTAGCGGGGCTGGGCAGGATCGGACTCGATTTTCTTGCGCAGGTTCATCATGTGCACATCCACGGTCCGCTCAAAGCCCTGGTAATCATATCCAAAGGCTAGTTCCAGCAGCTCAAGTCTGGAAAAAACCCGCCCGGGCTGCTTGATCATGATTTCGAGCAAAGTGAATTCCTTGGGTGTCAGATGCACGGTCACCCCGTCTACACGTGCTTCATGGCGCACAAAATCAACTTCCAGGTCTCCATAGAGGATATGCTCCGGTCCCGGTTCGCTTTCGGTAATCCCTCGGCGCAGCACTGCCCTCACCCTTGCCACCAGTTCATTGGGACTGAAGGGTTTCGTAACATAATCATCCGCACCCAGATCGAGTCCAATCAATTTATCATGCTCGGTCGTCTTAGCGGTCAGCATTATGATTGGGATATTCGACTCCGATCGCAGCAAGCGGCACACGTCCAGCCCATCCACCTTGGGTAGCATTAAATCCAAGATGATCAAACCAGGCCGCCGGTTTCGGGCAAGATCGATCGCCGAATGACCGTCAAAAGCCACAATAACCCGGTAGCCATCCTTTTCCAGGTACAAGCGGATCAGATCGACAGTTTTTCGATCGTCATCAACCACCAGGATGGCAGGTTTCATATACTCACTCTCATTAAGGAATATTAAACATGCTTCACTGATCCCATTTTTTCAGCTTATTCCAGTATAACAAATAGATGTAAAGATTTTATAAAGAAAATATTGAGGGATACTCTCAAATTACCAACCAACTCTGGCAGGATAGTGTAAAATGGGAACATTAAATGAGTGCTATCACTACTCCAATCACTTCCCAATCCGAATCTTTACGCCCATTCGACATACGTAAAGACTTAGATGCGGTAGCAAACCTGGTCGAGATGTGTTTTGCAGACACCCTCGATGAGGATGGTCGCCGGTATGTGAGTCACATGCACGCAGCTTCGCACAATCCTGGCTACCTGCGCTGGGCAATGGCTGTGGCGGAGAATACACCCATGCCGTTCAGCGGCTTTGTTTGGGAACAAAATAGTTATTTAGCCGGGAATTTGAGCCTAATCCCATACAGATACCAGGGTAAGCGCTGCTACTTGATCGCTAATGTGGCCGTTGATCCTGCATACCGCCGCAAAGGTATCGGCAAGAGATTAACCACTGCAGCAATCGAACATGCTCACAAGCGCGGCATTAATGAGATATGGTTGCATGTCCGCACTGAAAATCAGGCTGCACAAAATCTATACCAATCCTTAGGTTTTCTCGAACAAGCCAGGCGCACTACCTGGGAGATTAAACCCAGTTCAGGATTTAGCACACCTTCTCCATCCAGCACCACCCCTTTAGAGATTCAAGTTTCACGTCCACAACTTCGCTATTGGGACAAATATCGCCAATGGCTGTGCTCCGTTTATCCTCCGGAATTCACCTGGCACCAACCCTTCCAGCTCTCAGCCTTGCGACCCGGAATATTCGGGAGTCTATACCGCTTCTTTACGGGGAATTACCTGAAGGAGTGGGTTGCTCAGCAAGGACAGCGTCACATTGGCTTGTTGGCATGGCAGCCTCACTCAAAACATGCCGATCACCTTTGGCTTGCATCAACCCTGGAAGATGAGGCTGCCACAATAGCGGGTTTAATGCCCGGTATCAGACGCCAGCTGGCCAACCGGCGGCGGATGCTACTGGATTATCCCGCTGGTAGGGCCATCCTGCCCTTGCATGAGGCCGGGTTCCACATCCAGCAGACTTTGATCTGGATGCGCTTGTCCTGATTCATCCCGATCTTCACGGAACCGCCAGAACTGTATGAATCTGTTGACGAATCGCTGAACTCCGCTTATACTGTAAGTAATTGGAGAGTAACTGCTATGCAAGTACTCAGTACAATGAAGGACTTCACAGGCACGCGGTCTTGACGCGTGCCTGATTTGTTTTAACTCTCAACTTAATAGGAGGTATATAGCTATGGATTATGGCATGATTGGAAAAATTGAAAAAGCCAAGCGCTATGCAGATCAACGCGATAGGATCCACTTCGAGACTTTTCAAGTTACATTTGAAGGTGAAAATAATCCTCACCGTGTGTCATTTGAATCAGGCCAGTGGCAGTGCGACTGTGATTTCTTTCAAACCCGCGGCCGCTGCAGCCATACCATCGCCCTAGAAATGATCCTCGAGGAGATGCTTCCCCAACCTGTACCCTGAAGCTTGGCTATCTACTCAAAATACCGGTACACAATCAAGCGAGCCCATTTCGGGGCTCGCTTTTACATCACTTGATGAGCACCATTAAATCATCACGGATCATGTTTACATCAGTACCAATCAGCTCAGTATAGGCAGGAAATGGCTCTAATGCAAAGGTACCGAGATGTACGAAGAACTTCTGGTCCAGGGTGGCAATATTACGACAGGCCAGGCAGTTGCAGGTCGTATTGAGCACCATCAAGTCCAGTGCATGACGGAATTCAACGTAAGCTACTTCGATTAATTCAACCCGCGTTTGCCCTTGCTGGAAGCTACCTTGAGGGGCATAGCTGATTGCTGCATCCCCTTCCAGTCCGGAAATGCGCAGCGGCGGTTTCGTCTGTTCAATCAACAGGCCCAATAAGCTGCGCAGGCTGCCCCTGGCATGCTCCAATTCCGAATCACGCAGGAATACCGTGTAACCATTGATATCCGCAATGACCAAATAACCAGATTGAGATTGCTCCATGATACATTCCTTATAAATCCTTAACCTCTTTGAGTAAATGCCGCAATACAGCCTGCTCGCACTTGCCGATCAATGATCTATACCCTAAAGTCTGTGTTTGAGTAGATCATGATCAATAAAAGTTAAAATATAGCTTTTGCTGTAGTTCTTTTTCCACCATCGGAACAGTTTCCCAACAGGTAACGTGCCACCCGGTTTCGAAAACACGGCTAAGTCTGTTAAAATAAATCCATCTGGTTTGAATAATAATTAGTTGAGGAGTAAACGATATGGTACAAGAATGTTCTCCCCGTCCCCATAGTCCTGTCAGCCTGGATACTCACCGGCTTCAGAACCTTAAAATAATGAATTGGAATCTTCCCACCCCCACCCTTTACGAAGAGGCCTTGAAGAGAAATGAAGCCATCATGGCTCACCTGGGACCTTTGGTAGTGCGCACCGGGCAATTCACCGGCCGCTCTCCGAACGATAAATTCATTGTGGATGAACCCACCAGCCGGGGTTGTGTGTGGTGGAGTGATGTAAATCGTCCCATTTCAGAAGAACGCTTTGATGAACTTCACCGGCGCATGGCTTCCTACTTACAGGGCAAAGATGTCTTTGTTCAAGATTGTTACTGCGGAGCCGATCCTCAATACCGGCTACCCGTACGCATCATCACCCAGTATGCCTGGCACAGCCTCTTTGCACGTAATATGTTCATCTTGCCAACTGATAAAGAACTGACCGAATTCGAACCACAGTTTGTGGTATTTGATTGCCCAGGATTTCACGCCTTCCCCGAGTTTGACAAAACAAATTCTGATGCCTTCATTCTGGTCAACCTCGCTGAGAAATTGGTCTTGATCGGCGGCACAGAATACGCGGGCGAGATAAAAAAATCTGTATTCACTGCCATGAATTATTTCCTGCCCTTTGAAAATGTGCTCCCGATGCACTGCTCAGCAAATTATGGTTCCGAGGGCGATGTGGCTCTTTTCTTTGGTTTGAGCGGGACTGGCAAAACCACGCTCTCAGCAGATCCCTCACGCACCTTGATCGGTGATGATGAACACGGGTGGAGCGAGAACGGCATCTTCAATTTCGAGGGTGGCTGCTACGCAAAGGTGATCCACCTCTCACCGGAAGGCGAACCGGAGATCTACCAGACCACGCGACGTTTCGGAACCATCCTGGAAAACGTCGGCATCGACACCAATACCCGCTATATCGACCTGGATGATGCCACCCTGACCGAGAATACGCGGGCCTCCTATCCCATCTCCCATATCCCAAATGCATCGAAGACTGGCATGGGTGGCCATCCTAAGAATGTTGTTTTCCTTACAGCAGATGCTTTCGGTGTGCTGCCCCCGATTTCAAGACTTACGCCAGAACAAACTATGTACCACTTTCTCTCCGGCTACACCGCCAAGGTCGCTGGTACAGAACGTGGCATCACTGAGCCGAAAGCAACCTTCAGCACCTGTTTTGGTGCCCCCTTCATGGCCCAGCATCCAAGCGTATATGCTGATCTGTTGGGAGATATGATAGCCAAGCACAACGCAAATTGCTGGTTAATAAACACGGGTTGGACTGGGGGACCTTATGGAGAAGGACAGCGAATTAAATTAGCCTACACGCGGGCGATGGTCAACGCAGCTTTGAATGATGAACTTGAGCAGATAGCTACCCTCCAGGATCCGATCTTTGGAGTCCAGATACCCACCAGCTGCCCAGATGTACCAGAGCAGGTCCTTCAGCCGAAGCTCACCTGGCAGGATGGAGCCGCTTACGATCGCCAGGCACAACACTTAGCCCGCATGTTCATCAACAACTTCACCCAATTCGCAGATAAGGTAGCACCTGAGATCAGAGCGGCAGGACCCGAAGTCAGTTAAGTCTTGGGATCCTCCGGAAAAGTATGGGGCTGTACACGTCCAGCCAATCAGGAAAACTTATGTCAAAGAATAGTCACAGAAATTTGGGGGTTTTGACCAGTGGTGGTGATGCACCGGGCATGAATGCTGCAGTGCGTGCCGTGGTTCGAACTGCCCTTTCTCGCGGGGTCTCCACCTATGCCATCCACGAAGGATATCGCGGATTAGTACAGGGTGGAGAAAAAATCGTTGAAATGAAGTGGGAGTCCGTAGGAGGTATCCTCCAGCAGGGAGGTACGGTTATCGGTACTGCCCGCTGCGATGAGTTTCGAACAGTCGAAGGGCGCCGGATTGCTGCCCGCAATTTGATCAAGAATCACATTGATCGACTGGTGGTGATCGGAGGCGATGGTAGCCTGACCGGGGCAGACATCTTCCGCAGGGAGTGGCCTGATCTTCTGCAGGACCTCTATAACCAGGGCCAAATCAGCCAGGAGGAGTTTAAGGCACACCCCAATTTACAGATTATCGGTTTGGTCGGTTCGATCGATAACGATATGTTTGGTACCGATATGACCATTGGCGCCGATACCGCCCTGCACCGCATTACTGAAGCAATCGATGCCCTTTCCAGCACTGCCGCCAGTCATAACCGCACCTTTGTTGTCGAAGTAATGGGACGCCACTGTGGCTACCTGGCATTAATGGGTGGTATTGCTACCGGTGCTGACTGGGTCCTGATCCCAGAGAATCCTCCGGAAGAACAGAATTGGGAAGAGGAAATGTGCCAGGCACTCAAATCAGGCCGCGATGCTGGTCGCCAGCACAGCATCGTTGTTATTGCCGAGGGCGCTCGTGACCGCAATGGAAACCCGATCACCAGTGAGTACGTCAAGAAGGTGCTCGAAGAACTGTTGCAGGAGGAAATCCGGATTACCATTTTGGGACACGTCCAGCGTGGAGGTTCACCCAGTGCCTTCGATCGCTACCTGGGTACTGTCCAGGGTTACACAGCGGTTGATGAGCTCCTAGCTCAAAAACCGGAACAAGAACCCAAACTGGTCGGTATCCGCCAGCAAAGTGTTGTACGCTCCTCCTTGATGGAATGCGTGGCACAGACACAGCAGATAGCTGAAGTGATCAAGGCTCAAGAATTTGATCGGGCTCTCGGCATGCGGGGTGGTAGCTTTAGCGATTCATATCGCATCTTTCGCACCATGTTACGCTCCCAACCTCGCCCACCCCAGCCTGGTAAACGGCGCCTGCGGTTAGCTATCATGCATGCTGGCGGGCTTGCCCCTGGCATGAATACTGCTGTACGCGCCTCCGTCCGTCTGGGAATGGATTCAGGTCATACAATCCTGGCCATCCAAAGCGGCTTTCCTGGTCTGATCAGTGGTGAGATCAGCGAGCTGGACTGGATGAGCATCAGCGGGTGGGTTTCCAAAGGCGGCGCCACTCTGGGTACCAGCCGCTATGTTCCTACAGGACGTGATTTCTACGCAATCGCGAAGAATCTGGAAAACCACCAGGTAGATGGCTTATTAATTATCGGTGGGTGGTCTGGGTATGATGGCGCCTACCAGCTCTTCACCCGCCGCAACGATTTCCCGTCCTTCAATATTCCCATCATTTGCCTGCCAGCTTCTATCGACAACAACCTGCCCGGTACGGATCTGAGCATTGGTGCTGACACGGCTTTGAACAGCATCGTCACCAACGTAGATAAGATTAAGCAATCTGCAGTTGCCTCCCGGCGCTGTTTTGTGGTCGAAGTTATGGGGCGTGACAGCGGTTACCTGGCATTGTTAGGTGGTTTAGCCACCGGTGCCGAAAAAGCCTATCTGCCTGAGACCGAAATCTCTCTTGCTGAATTACAGCAAGATGTCGCCCAGCTGATTAAAGGCTTTAAAAGTGGAAAACGCCTGGGATTGATGATCCGCAACGAAAGAGCCGGGGGATTATATGACAGCGATTTTATGTCCACACTTTTTGAACAGGAAGGCGCTGACCTTTTTGATGTCCGCCAGGCAATCTTGGGACACATCCAGCAAGGTGGAAATCCTTCGCCATTCGACCGCATCCAGGCAACCCGGCTGGTATCAAAGTGTATTGAATTCCTGCTGGCGGAGATCGACAACCCGGTACCTGCAGCAGCCATGGCCGGCCTGAAGGGCGGCGAGATTATCTTCACCAGCATCTACGACTTCCCGCGCCTAGTCGAACCCGGCTATCAGCGAGCCAATGAACAGTGGTGGCTCAAGCTGCAGCCGATCGTGCAGACGATGGATCAACCCCCATCGTGAGCAGGATATTAGGATCTAATACCTGAAGGATGCGATCATCTACTGGCCATTCAAGCCACAAATCGGCGTGATAAATCCCACACAAATCCCCGTTGTGGTGCAAACAGAAATACTACCAGGAAGATTACAGTGGTCGTCAGTACAATCGCTGCCCCTGAGGCTACGTTGAGATGGTAGCTGGCAAATAATCCAACCAAACTGGAAAACCCGCCGATCAACCCCGAGAGCAGCATCATGCTTGGCAAACGGCGTACCAGCAGGTAAGCAGTCGCCGCGGGTGTTACCAGCATGGCCGCCACCAATCCCACACCCACGGTTTGCAAAGAGATCACAATCGTCAGCGCCAGCAGGACGAGCAAGAAATTGTTGAAGAATGCTACCCGAATGCGTAAAGTTGCTGCCAGGACCGGGTCAAAGGATATCACCAGGAACTGGCGGTAGAAAACCAGGATCGCGATCAGGATGATTCCCCCCAGGATGGCAGTCAACCATAAATCCAGGCTGCTCACCCCGAGCACATTACCGAACAGGATGTGACTCAAATCGACAGCATATGTACGAATGCTGCTGATCAGAACCACTCCCAAGGATAATGCGGCTGCAAACAGCACTCCGATGGCAGTGTCTTCTTTGATCATGCCACGCCGCGAAAATAAACCCACTCCCAGAGCCACTACTAGAGCTGCTGCCAGCGCTCCCAGCGTCAGGTTTCTGCCCAATATATAAGCTACGGCGACGCCTGGCAGCACAGCATGGGCCATCGCATCTCCCAGGAATGCCATCGAGCGCAGTACCACATAACATCCAATCACAGAACACAATACACCCACCATCAAGGCTGCCAGTAATCCACGCTGGATAAAGGCATAAGACAGGGGGGCTAGCAGTGCCTCAACCAATTCGGCCATCAATCATTATCCTCATCAGGTGGGCAGCACTGGTCAACTACCGCCACGCCATCCATAAACAGCACCTGGGTGCCGAAAGCTCGGCTTAGATTTTGAGCGGTAAACACCTCTTGGGGAATGCCGTACGCTACCATGCGTCTATTCAGCAGTAATACCTGGTCAAATCGCTCTGCCGCCAGGGTCAAATCATGGGTTGAAACCATGGCGGTTACCTGCTCCGACTGCAGGTGCTCCAGCAACTCCAGGGTCGTCTCCTGGGTGGTGAAATCTACTCCCGTGAAGGGTTCATCCATCAGGAGAATATGCGGTCCCTGGGCCAGGGCACGCGCCAGGAAGACCCGCTGCTGCTGCCCACCGGACAGCTCACCGATCGGGCGGTTTGCCAGGTCCCCTATTCCAAGCTGTTCTAGGCTGTGTATCACTATATCTCGATCGCTACGGCTGGAACGTCTCAGCACTTTCTGCTGCCCAAAGCGGCCCATCATTACCACATCGAAGACAGTTACTGGAAACCGCCAATCCACTTCTTCTCGCTGCGGGACATACGCCACACAGTCCTGGTGGTGACCCAAGGGCTGCCCGTGAACACGGATATGACCCCCTTGCAGGGGAATTAATCCCACCAGGGCTTTGAACAAGGTGGTTTTCCCAGCCGCATTCGGCCCAACGACAGCCAGGCGCGCACCGTGTGGAACCTGGAAAGATACATCATCCAGCGCCGGTTGTCCGTTGTAGCTCACACGAATATTTTCAACCTCAAGGCGAGCTGGTTCGTCTGGCAAATATTGGGATGTTGCTGAAATGGTTTTTAGAGACCTCATCTGATCATCTCAATGCGTCCAGGATAGCCTGCGTATTGTACTTCATCATATCGATGTAGCTTTCCTGCGGGAAAAGCGGTTGGGTGCGCAAATCTACGACCACATCGATCCCAGCTTCCTGTGCCAGTTGCTCCGCCAATTTTGGATTGCTCCCCGATTCAAGGAAGATGGCACTGGTCTGGGTGGCTTTAATCGCTTCTACCAGTGCGATCAGCTGTTGTGCTGACGGTGAGGCACCAGTACTTACGCTGGGCACGATCGTCCCTATGATTTCAAATCCGTATCGGTCCGCAAAGTAGCCAAAACTTTCATGGTTGGTAACCAGTAAACGCTTCTCAACGGGCAGTTGCTCAACTTGGTCAGTGATCCATGTATCCAGTTCTTGAAGTTGGTCAATATAATTTTGCGCATTCTGTGCATAGGTCTGCTCGCCACCTGGATCGAGTTGTATGAAACCATCTCGGATTTGGGCGACATACTGGATTACATAATTTGGATCTAACCAGAAATGGGGATCTCCGGGACGAGAGGAATTCTCACTGACGCCCTGTGCTGCCTCCACCACCAATTGATCCCCCCCTGCATTATCAATGACCTCCTGCAACCATTCTTCTAAACCAGCTCCATTGGCGATCAGCATCTGGCTGTTAGCGATCTTAGCCACATCCTGCGGAGTGGGTTGAAAGGTATGTGGATCAGCACTTGGTGGGATGAGCAGGTCAATTTCAGCCCGCTCTCCAGCGATATTTTGAGCAATATCCGCCAGGAAAGATTCCACCGCCAAGACTTTAAGTCCATCCTCTTCAGACCTCGTATCGCCAGATGGAGAAGGTGCAGGTTGACAGGCTGCCAAGAGGAGAAATACAAGGAAGATAATAACAAGCTGTTTTTTTTGCATAACCTTAGCGCACCTATTCGACATGATTGGCCTGCTGGCAGGTTTTGCAGACACCAAAAAACTGTAGCCAGTGGTCTTCAATTTCAAAACCGCTGGTTTGGGAGGTTTCCTCGATCAACTCCGAAAGATCGTCGCCACGAAAATAATCTGTCCGGCGGCAGGATTTGCACAGCAGGATATGTTCATGCCCTTTAGGGGCTCGAAGGTACAGGTGGCACCCATCCGGCTGGTGAACCCGCTGCACCAATCCCAACTGCTCTAGCTTTTCCAGTGTCCTGTAGACTGTGACCAAACCCAACCGGGGATATTCGTCGCGGCTCAAATCGAAAATCTCGATCGCTTCCAGTGCATAGCCGCTATTTGCGATGATATTAACGATCACCCTGCGAGGGGTAGTCAGGCGGTAACCGCTGGCCCGCATGCTTTCCAACCATACTTCACCGCTAGATTTCTCTTCCTGGCTCACAGATATTCTCCAAAATAATAATGATAATGATAATCATTTTCATTATAAAGAATTACCCCCATTTGTCAAGACAGGATAATGAATATGAATCCAGCCATGCGATGAATTAAACATCAAAAGGATTTTATCCGCCATGATCACAAGCAAGAATTTCCTGTCCCCGGGGAATGGGGTTGTGACAAATTCATTACCAGCACCACACAATTTTGCCGCACTGATCTCGGATCATGGATCACCACCACTAAAGGCGCCCTGGAGTCAGTAAAGAACCCTTTTTCAGCTTTATTTAATAGAACCTGCATGCACCTGAGCTAGTATATTATTAAGTACTCTATCTGCCGAGTGAGTACCCTACCTGGATCGACTTTACAGACGATAAAACAGAAAAAAACGGGGTCTGGGTAATCATTTACCCCCAGATTGAGACAGTCAGATGCACAGTATTGTTGGTTCCTTTATTAGTGAAAGATAATTTAAATGCCCATCATCACCTTGTTTGTCAACGGCGAAATGCACCAGGTTGATGTCAATCCCGAGGTGCCCCTGCTTTGGGTGCTGCGTGATTTCCTAGGTTTAACCGGCACCAAGTTCGGCTGCGGGCAGGGTTTATGTGGCTCCTGCACGGTTCACCTGGATGGAGAAGCGGTTCGTTCCTGTATCACGTCCGTGTCCGCGGCTGCAAACAGGATCATCACCACCATCGAAGGGCTATCGGTTGATGGTGATCATCCCGTGCAGCAAGCCTGGTTGGCGGAGAAGGTACCCCAATGCGGTTACTGCCAACCGGGCCAGATTATGACCGCAGCTGCCCTTCTCTCCCGCAATCCCCTTCCCTCCGATGCCGAGATTGATGCTGCCATGTCAGGAAACTTGTGCCGCTGTGGTACTTACCAGCGGATCCGGAAAGCCATCCACCACGCCGCAGGTGATGGAGGCGGATCATGACCGCCGGAAGAGAACTCAACCGGCGCGAGTTTCTTAAAGCAGGAGGGGTTGGACTGCTGGTAGGGATTTACCTTTCCAGCTGTGGGGATGCCCCAACCCTCTCGTCCACCCTCACCCCATCTCCCTCCGCCACTGCAACTGATCAACCAACTGCCGAACCAACCGCCACACCCAGACCAATCCCCAATCCGGATGCGATTATGCAATCTGGCATCTTTATCCAGGTTGATGGCCGGGGTATGGTGACCGGATATATCCCCCGCACAGAATTAGGCCAGGGCTCTCTCACCGCCATGAGCATGATCATCGCAGAGGAGATGGACATTGCCTTAGAGCAAGTCCGCATCCAACACAGCCCTTTAGACCCGGCTTATGGAGACCTGCACACCGGCGGCAGCGACAGCATCAGCTCATATTTCAATCGCCTGGGCAAAGCCGCTTCGGTAGCCCGCGCCTTACTGGTCACTGCAGCTGCCCGCTTGCTGGAAGTACCTTATGAAACCTGCAGCACAACGGCTGGCCAGGTGATCCATGAAGATTCTGGTACCGTCTACACCTATGCTGAGCTGGTGGAAGCTGCAGCCGAGATACCCATTTCTGATGTATCCAGCTATAGCGACACGAAAGCTGCCAGTGACTACCAGATCATCGGAACCCCTGTTGCTGATCTCGATTCGCGAGCTATCGTGGGTGGCAGCACCATTTATGGAATAGATATCACACTGCCGGGTATGCTGTATGCTGCATTAGCATTTCCCCCAATCCTGCGAGGGAAAGTGCTTGGGTTTGATGCCAGCCAAGCCCTTGATGTACCAGGAGTACAGCAGGTTTTCGAGATCGACAGCGGCGTAGCCGTGGTCGCAGAAAATACCTGGGCTGCCCTGCAGGGAGTCCGGGCTTTGCAGGTCAATTGGGAAGCTGGTGGGAATGCCAACCTGAGCAGCACGTCAATCAGGGATATATTCCTGTCAAACCAGGATTCTTCCAGGGCCCAGGAACAGCAAATTCTTGAGGCTGACTATGAAGTCCCTTTTTATGTCCATGCCCCCCTTGAACCCATGAATTGTGTCGCCGACGTGACCAGCACCAGCTGCGAGGTCTGGGCACCGACCCAGAACCCGGGCCTTGCTCTTTCCCGCATCAGCTCGCTTACCGGTTTGCACAGAGACAACATCCAGATCCATATTCCCCGTGTTGGAGGAGGATTTGGTCGGCGCTTACAAGTGGATTATGTGGAGCAGGCAGTGCAAATCTCTTCCCGGGCTGGAGCACCGGTCAAGTTGATGTGGAACCGCGAACAGGATATGCAACATGGCTATTTCCACCCCCTGAGTGTGCACCGTGCCAGCGCTGATTTGTCCCAACTCGAATTACCGAGCATCAGTTCGCAAACTTTTCAGTCCTGGGGTGATTTGACTTATGCCTGGCGCTCAGTTACTAACTTCACGGATGCCTTCGTCCGGGAGTGCTTCCTGGATGAAATGGCATACGCTCTTGGCCGTGATCCCTACGATCTACGCTTAGAGCTCTTACCCAGCTCGCTCCATCGTGTTCTGGATACTGTAATCCAGCATAGTAATTGGGGTGAAAGATTGCCTCCGGGTAGAGGTCGCGGCCTTGCCTGCTGGTCAACCTGGAATGTCACCCCGGTCGCCCAGGTCGCAGAGGTCTCGGTTTCGGAGACCGGGCAGGTTCGGGTTCATCGCGTGGTTTGCGCCATTGATTGTGGCCTGGTTGTCAATCCGAATTTGGTAACAGCCCAGATGGAGGGGGGTATTGCCTGGGGTTTAACTGCTGCATTAAAAGGCTCTATAGATATCGAGAAAGGCAGCGTCGTTCAGAGTACCTTCGCTGACTATCCTCTTCTTCAGATGGATGAAATGCCGCAGGTCGATGTCCACCTGGTATCAAGTGACCGGCAGCCAACCGGTGTTGGCGAGATGGGTGTTCCCCCCGCAGCGCCTGCTGTACTGAATGCGATCTTTGCTGCTACCGGCAAGCGTATCCGCCACCTGCCAGTCCGCCCTGAAGATTTGATCTAGAATTTTTGATGATTGACCTTCCCGGAACCCGGAGCTCAAGCGGAGGGTTAGAAACTTCATCCACCCGGAGAAATTCGGTTTACAATACTGCTTCATAATAGAATCTTATTACCAGGTGAATCACAACCTATAAGAAAACAGCAGCCATGGAGAAGAAACCCCACATACTACTTGTTGATGACGAGCAGGACATCACTTCAAACCTGTCTGCCTATTTGAATCGCTCCGGGTTCGAGACCTCCACCGCTGGAGATGGGGAAGAAGCGCTCCAGCAGGTGGAGAAGCATGCTCCCGATTTAATCGTCCTGGACGTGTTGATGCCCAAAGTGGATGGGCGCGAGGTTTTGCGCCAGTTGCGCCAATCAGATGACTGGACCCCAGTGATCTTGCTGACCCAGGTTGGCGAAGCCAGCGAACGGGCAATGGCCCTGGAAGAAGGTGCCGACGATTATCTCAACAAGCCATTTGATCCCCATGAACTGGTAGCGCGCATGCGCGCCGTTCTGCGTCGTGCCCGTCCTGGACGTCCCCCGCTAAGTGCGGCCTGGATATTAACCAGTGGTGATTTACGCTTCGATCGCCAGACCCGCCGGGCTTATCTGGGAGGAGAAGAACTAACCCTCACACCAAAAGCCCTCTTGCTGCTGGAATACTTAATGACCCACCCTGATGAACTGCTCAGCCGCGAGAGACTGTTGGATGTCGTCTGGGGTTGGGAATATCCGGTTGGATCCCGGGCTGTTGACACACGAATTGCAGAGCTTCGGCGTATCCTGGTGGATGACGCTGGTGATCCAGTTTACATTGAAACTGTACCCAGCCTGGGATACCGCTTCATTAATCCGGTCGAGAGCAGCAAATGAAACGCATCTGGTTATTACTGCTTTTACCAGGTGTAATGGGATTGCTATTTAAAATCTCCCTGGAACGCGGCTGGCTGGAAAATTCCATTCTTTACCTGCGTATCGACCTCGGTACCCTGGCTTTGTTAGTGGGGGTTTTCTTATCGCTCCTGCTTCTGATTATTTGGATGATATTTGCATGGCAGGACCGCCAGTTCAACCAGGAATTTCTCCAGGTTCAGGCGAATGCCGCTGAAGAACGGCGCCAATTTCTCCAACGCCTAGATCACGAACTCAAGAACCCGCTCACTGCTATCCAGGCTGGATTGGTCAACCTCGAAGAAGACCGAAATGAATCTGCTATCGAGAGCATCAAGGCCCAAACCCAGCGTCTCAGCCGCCTGGTAGCCGATCTGCGCAAGCTGGCGGAATTAGAAACTCGCCCGATCGAACGCGCCCCGGTTAATCTCACTGCTATTCTCCAGGAAAGTGTCGCCATCGTCGAAGAGGAACCAGAAGCGGTGGATCGTTCCATCACCCTCAACCTGCCCCAGGCACCCTGGCCGCTACCAGAAGTACAGGGGGATGAGGATTTGCTGATGCTTGCCCTGCTAAATTTACTGGGGAATGCCATCAAATTCTCTGAGCCGGGAGCCAGGATTGAGGTACGTGCTTTCGAGGATGGGGAGATGGTGATCGTTGAAATCGCTGATACAGGTCCAGGTATCCCCGAAGCAGAAGTGCCCTTTGTCTGGCAGGAACTTTACCGGGGACGTGAGGCACGCGGCATTCCAGGCAGCGGCCTAGGACTCGCTTTGGTGCGGGCCATCACCGAGCGTCACGGGGGACAGGTGACCATTCGCAGCCGGATCCGCCAGGGGACCGTGGTAACCATGAAACTCCCCACTGATGAAGTTACCAAATAGTAACTGCTCATTTCAAAATCGTCATCAGGTTGTGTAAGACTTGTAACAAGCACCAGTTATCCTTAGATCATCTCAAATCTCTGAAGATCAGCTCTCCCGATCGATGGATAAGGAATTATGGATGAACATATTTAGCGTACCATACTTGTCTCGTAGCCTTTTATTACTATCCCTGGTGATCGCCATAACCGCCTGTGCCACCTTGCCAGGTACTTTTGAAGTGCAGCTGCAACCAGAAGCACAGGCCGTATCCCAAATCACGGTATTGGATGAACTGAAACCAGTTCTGGATGCTATTCTGTTCGGCAGCATCGAACAAAGGCGAGAACTGGTCAGCTACACAACTACGGGCTGTACCAACGCCGATGGCCTGGGAGGCCCGCCAAAATGTGAGCCCGGTCAGGCTGAAGGCAGCCTGATCCAGGTGCTGCCGATTTTAAGCAGCGAAGGCACCTTTTCCACTCCGCAGGATATTGACCAGGCACTTGAGTTTGTCGTCATGGATTTATATGCCATATACCGTGTACCTGAGGATGCAATCAAAGCAGATTACTGGCCTGCTGGCGAATATGGTTTGATATTCACCCGGGAGATGAACGCAGTTCCTTTTCCGGTAACCGTATTTGTGGAAGATGGTCGTATCGTTCGCCTCCACCACCATTTCGGAACCCAACCGGAGGATTTACTCGGCCAGCTGCCTGTGGAACAGGTGATCTTGGATTCGAAAGCTGCAAAGAAATGGGTCACTGAAAACTCACCTGTATCGCCTCCCATTCAGGAAGTTGAAAATGGGACCATCAGCGGTTCGATTTGCTACCCGAGTGAATCTATCCCGAATATGACGCTGTATTTCCAGGAAATTAACAGGGGCGATCTCGCTTATCAAAGCCACCCTGGAGACCAAACTTCCTATTCAATAGATCTTCCACCCGGTTCTTATATTGCTTTCGCTTATCCTGATAATTCGCCGGAGGTGGGCGGCCTCTACTCCCAGGCTGTTGTTTGCGGCCTGGAGGCTGAGTGTGCCGATCATGCCCCGGTAATCTTCGAGGTCAAGCCAGGTCAGGAGACCAGCGGCGTCAATATTTGCGATTGGTATGCCCCCGAGGATGTCCCACCAGATCCGCTCTCAGATGAAAATACCAGCGGGCCGGTTCCGACCGGATCGATCACCGGGAAAATTTGCTACCCCAGCGAATTCATCCCTGAAATGACCCTGTTCGTTCAAGAAATATCCAGCCAGGAGATAAGCGAATTATTCATCGCTGAAAACCAGAACAGATACAATATGAATTTGATTCCGGGAATGTATATCGCTTTTGCATACCTCAACAGTGGTGCTACTTTGATGGGATCTTATTCCAACGCGGTGTTGTGTGGATTAAACGCCGGATGCGCAGATCACTCACTCGTAGAATTCGAAGTTAAAGCGGGGCAGACACTTGAGGATATTGATATTTGTGATTGGTATTCAACAGAGGCCGCGCCTCCCGATCCAAGAGTAAAAATGCAACCTCTGGTAAACATGATATACACCACGATGGAGGGCGATTATTACCGGGTGAAACCCAATGGGCAATCCGTACTGATCTTCAGCGGACCAACACTTGCGCTTCCTTATACCGGGCCTTACGGCGTGTACCTCGAGAATAACGATCTGCAGGCTATCGATTTGTTCACCGGTGAGGGCTACCAGATCACCCATACCCCCGATCTGCGCGAGACCAGCTATCACTTCGAGATCGGATTACCTGAACAATTATTGTTCACTGCCCTGCCCGTTGATCAAGAGGTCTGGCCAGGTTATACCGGCGGTCTTTACATCGTCAACATGGATGGCACCAACCAACGCACTATCGATAGTGAACATAACGCGGCCAACTTTGCTGCTTCCGATGATGGTCAAAGAATCGCCTATGGAGCCGGAGAAACCACCTTTCTTTACAACTGGGAGAGCGGCGTAGAGTTCTTCGACCCCCGGGAATACGGAATGGACAGCCCCAAAGGCCAAGCGATCGCCAGTCCCTCCTGGGCGCCGTACAGCGATGTGCTGGCCTGGTCGGTAAGCGGATTTTTCGAGAATGGAGCCACACAGGGCTATGGCATCTTCGATTTGACCGATAAAACTTTCCGGCTAATACACCCCTATCAGGGCCTCGGGATGGATGTCACCCCTCCCTCCGCACAGTGGAGCCCGGATGGCGAATGGTTGGTGATAACCGTGTTTGACCAAGACCCAGAGAGCAGCGGCGTGTGGCTGGTAAATTTTCTCGACCCCAAGCAGGAAATCTTCATGGGCAACGGCACCAGCAATCCCGTTTTCGGCCCCTGGACTCGGAGCAAAAAACTATTGAGCTACTCCAGGATCGATCAAACGGCTGGCGGTGACCAAACCTGGATTTTCGATCTGCAATCGGGAGAACACCAGCTGACTCCCTTGCCGCCCAATGCGCGGGTGGTTACCTGGTGGTGATCGTAAATTATTCTAATAAGAAAACTTCCAAAGGAAATTCACTGATGAAACAAAAATTGTTCTCTATCATAATCATCTTCACCGCTTTGATCAGCGCCTGCGCGCCCCTCGGGGGCACCCTGGAAGTTGATCTGCTTCCAGAAACTCAAGGTGCGACCACGGAAACCCCCGCCACCCCCACCACCATCCCGCCGACTCTAACCCCAGAACCGATCCCGGGCACTGGTGTGGTCATGGGAAAGATCTGTTTCCCCAGCGAGTTTATCCCCAGCATGATAGTCTACTTCCAGGAAACCACGACGGATGAATTCACCCAGATGCAAGTTGCTGAAAACCAGGACAATTACACGTTCGAACTCGAGTCAGGGGAGTATGTCGCCTTCGCTCCCCTGCAAGACGTGGGAGAAACCCCATTCGGCGGCATGTATTCTGCAGCGGTCCCCTGCGGTTTGTCCGTGGAATGCACCGATCACAGCCTGGTGGAATTCAATGTCCTCCCCGGGGAGACGACCGAAGGCATCGATATCTGCGATTGGTATGCTCCAGAACAGGTACCGCCTGCCCCAGGAAGTTCTACCCAGAGCGGTCCTTACCAGGACATCGCCGGGTTGGTCTACACCTATATCCCTGAAGATGAAACTTGGAGGATTGATGCGCACGGATTCCCGCAGTTTGTATACCCGGAACGGGATGTAAAGCTTTCACCGGATGGCAGCAAAGTGCTCCTGGACCGGGACGATGATATCTGGATCGCAGACTTAATCAGCGGTGAGGAAATGAACCTCACCGTGAACACCAACCGGCTGGAAGGGGGCGGTCAGTGGTGGCCAGCCAACCCGGAGGTGATCGTCTTCGGTTCTGTCGAGGGTGAATGGGGGATGAGCTCCGGCCAGGCTTCGATTATGCGCCAGGATGGGAGTGAGTACCAGGTGCTGGCTGAAAACCCTTCTCTCTGGAGCCCAGTTCCATCTCCAGATGGAAACACCATCCTATACTTTAGCGGCGAAGAAGCTTGGTTGTATCATCTGGACACCGGCAAAGAGCTTTTTAACGTTGCAGAGTTTGGATTAATTCCACCAGATGACTTCAAATTAGGTCCCCCTTCCTGGTCTCCGGATGGCACCCAGCTGGCCTGGTGGATGGGCGGTTCCTTTGGGGGTGGTGAATGGGTGATAGCGCTGGTGGTGTTCGATCTGCCCTCAAAATCCTTCCAGTTCGTACATCAGTATCAACCTGTTGGTGGTGGTTCTGGAACTTGGGGGGCCCAGGCCCAATGGAGCCCGGATGGAGAATGGTTGGCCTTCCTCACCCAGGGATTAGGTCGTGTTCCAGATCTGGTTGTCATGCGGCCCGATGGCAGCGAGTTCACAAGTTTAGGCAGCGGGGCCATGCCTTTGTGGAGCCCGGACAGCAGCAAGCTGATCTTCCTGCACCCTGACCCGGCAGGTGGGTCTTTCATGGAAGATGATCTCATGATTGTTAACCGCGAAGACTGGCTAGCCACTCCCCTCGAACTACTCCCAGGCAGCCGCCACATCCAGTGGGGCTTGCAGTGATCATCGAGTTTTGGATAAATCAATATATCACTACCGCTCTCTCACTTCGCCAGGTAGTGCGGTGATCCTTATTGATTTACAGCCCAAAACCGTATAAAAAATACATCCAACGAAAGAAAACGCCTATCTTGCGAATTAATCAAATCGCGCGCCCTTGTGTAATCCCCCCAAAAATTCGCTTTCAGCGACTTAACTCCAGGAAAACACGCTCTCGGCAGCGCTCTGGTCTACTCTAAAAGCAATCTATACCAATCAATTTGCAATATATACTTGACAATATGGAATTTATATGTTACTATGATGCCATGAACCAACCCACACGCATGAAACTCAAACTAGCTCGCATCGAAAAAAACCTCACCCAGCAGGAGCTTGCCGACCAGGTCGAGGTCACCCGGCAAACCATCGGGCTGATCGAAAAAGGAAACTACAACCCCACCCTGAACTTGTGCATAAAGATCGCCAGGACTTTAGACAGAACACTCGATCAACTTTTTTGGGAGGATGGAAAAAATGTTTAAGAAACCCTTTAATTTTGACGAACGCGAAACCAACACTTTTCGCTCACTTTGTACCATAATGTATCTTCTCACCATCTTTTCCTTGGTAATCATCCAGCTCTACCGGCAATTTGTGCTCCACCAACCACAGCAAGCCTGGAACGATATCGCCATACTCTTGACAGTAAACATTCTCGTCCTACTGGGTCTCACCCTTTATCTTACCGGTGCCATCAACCCGCGTAAAATCAAGATTCGCTACCTTCTGATTGGCTACGCTGCCTTCGTTCTGGTCGGGTTCCTCTTCACCATCTTCAAATACACCGTTCTTCTGGGTCAGGAGGTAAACCTGGCCATGGTATGGGACTACTTATCCATAGTGGTCATCATCAGCGGCATAATCGGGCTTGCTTTGGGTCTCCTTGCCTACCTGGGCAACCGTAGAATTGACAAACAGATATCATAAGCGCCTCTACTTGCAATGCGTCACGCGGCTCGTAAAGAGTAAATTCCTCCTTACTATCCTCATCATCACCAGTGCGAACGGGATATCCAACCCAAATTTATTCTTCGCTGGACAGGTGCTCTGCATCCCTGGGGGGCATCCGCTCCCCATCTCTCCCCCACAACTCAAATATTCCCACCTTCGAGATAATAAATGAGGTTAATAATAAGCAGGTCACCATCCAGACCAGCAGCTTCCCGCCTCATACAACCTTCGTTGTCAACATGGATTATGATGGAGCCAAGGGTATCAACGGTATCGAAGTTGATTCAACTTACTCAGCGAATGGCGGAACCTTTAAAGTCTCCTATATCATCCCCAAGGCCTTGCGCGGGCAGGATCGAATCGCCATTCGGTTGCAGAGTTCATCTGGCTACTACAGCCACAGCTGGTTCTTCAATAACTCGGCTGGTTGGTTCAGTATTTTCATGCCATATAAAATCTGCTCCCACTACAGGAGCAGATTTTCTAATACGAGAACCAATTACTTTGTCAGTGTAAAAGGCTCCTGATCAAGGACATTTATCACTTGCGCTTCAAAGTATCTTCCGCTATGCTTTCTTTAACTCGCAAAGGAGGACAAGCATGCCACCCAATCCTTACCAGCTATTGGCGCGGCGCCTTGACAGCCTGCCCAATGGCTACCCGCCCAGTCCAGACGGCCTGGATATCAAACTCCTGGAAAAACTATACTCCCCACAAGAGGCCGAACTGGTCTCAATGCTGCGGCTGACCCTGGAGAGTTCGCGCCAGATCGCCGAGCGCACCAGCGGCGACCACCAAGAAGTACGCGGTATGTTGAAGAGCATGGCGAAACGCGGGCTGATCAATGCAGGGCGTATTGAAGGCGGTCTGGGGTACGGGTTGCTGCCATTTGTGGTCGGTATCTACGAAATGCAGGTGGAAAGTTTGGACGCCGAGCTGGCCCAGCTCTTCGAGCAGTACTACCAGCAATCATTCGGTAATATGCTTAAAATCGAACCCGCCGTTCACCGCGTAATACCGGTTGGGGAAAGTGTCCAGATGAACATGGAGATCCGCCCTTACGAAAGTGCATCGGATATTGTCAAAAATGCCAATGCCTGGGGCGTGGTGGACTGCATCTGCCGTAAACAGAAAGCCCTGATCGGCGATCCCTGCGATCACCCCGTCGAAGTCTGCATGATGCTCAATCAAACCCCGGGAGCATTTGACAACAGCAGTCATATCCGTGCATTAACCTTGGAAGAAGCCCTGGATACCCTGCAGATCGCGGCTGATGCCGGCCTGGTGCACTCAGTCAGCAATAATCAGCACGGCGAATCCTACATCTGCAACTGCTGCACCTGTTCCTGTGGAATATTGCGCGGCATCAGCGAGCTCGGCATTGCCAATGCTGTCGCCCGCTCCGCGTTTGTCAACACAGTGAATGAAGATCTCTGTCTCGCCTGCGGAGATTGCCTGGAATACTGCCAGTTTAATGCGCTGAGTATAGATCTAACCGCCCAGGTCGACCAGCTGCATTGCGTGGGCTGTGGTGTTTGCGTCCAAGCCTGCCCTGAAGATGCCCTGATCCTGGTTCGCAGACCAGAAGCTGATGTGTTGCCAGTTCCCACCTCGAAATCCGAGTGGATGCAGCAGCGTGCCACCGCCCGCCATCTGGATCTCAGGGAAGTGCTCTGAACAAAGAACGCTCATCTGAATACCATCTTCCATGCAGAATAAAGAGGCGCGGGCGATTCCAGTAAGATTCACCCGCATGCAACATGGGGAGATTGAACGCCTTGCCGAGCTAGATCGATCGGAGCATATTACGCATGCCTATAAGATCAGGCATGGCGTGCTGACTCGGATCAGAGTAAACTGGGATATACCGAATTGGTCCTCAGAAGGCGAAGGGGAGCATAGCCTTTCCCAACAGCTGGCGTTCTGCCGCTCACATCTGGAGCAAGGAGGTGTCCTGTTGGGGGCTTTCAAGGAGGATCTTCTGGTAGGGGTTGCGGTTGTTCGACCCAAGATACAGGAGGATATGGCCCAATTGGCATTCCTGCATGTCAGCCAAGGCTTTCGTAGGCAGGGAATCGCGAAAAGACTATTCCAACAGGCCTGTGAATTCGCTCGCTCAGCTGGAGCCTGCCGTATATACGTGTCCGCCACCCCATCCGGATCAGCAGTCGATTTCTATCTTTCCCAGGGATGTAGATTGGCAGAGACGGTCGATCCCGATCTGTATGCCCTCGAACCTGAGGATATTCACCTTACCCTGGACCTGTGAAGGAATCCTTGTTACTCATTTTGGGAAATCCATCCATTTTAAGGAGCTGAGAGGGATATATACGCCGGTAAATCAAACATATATCGCGGGGGAATTTCAGACTTTAATCCAGTTCGGATCACACCCCCAAAAATCAAACTGTAGAATTTTTCCAGTTACAAATCTTCAGAGTTTACCAGACCATGCCGGATCGCCAGGATGGCTGCCTGCGTTCGGTCGTCCACATCCAGCTTGTTAAGCACCGCGCTGACATAATTGCGTACCGTGCCGCGCGTTAAGAAGAGACGCTCAGCGATCTCCGCATTCGTCAGCCCTTGTGCCAGTAATTTCAATATCTCTACCTCACGGTCACTGAGCTTATCGGTCACGGTGGTATCCTGTTGAGAAGGAGTTTGAGCCACCTGAGCCAGCAGTTTCCCTCCTACTTGCGGATCGATGTGTGCTTCTCCCACAAATGTTCCCTTGATCGCCAACACGAGCTTATCACGCGGTGTGCCCTTCAAGAGATATCCATCGGCTCCGCTGCGCACAGCGTCGAACACCCACTCATCCTCACCAAAAGTGGTCAAAACCAATATTTTGATCTGTGGATATTTCTTCTTGATCTCTCGCGTAGCGTGGATACCATTCATGACCGGCATCTTTAAATCCATCAAGACCAGGTCAGGCTGTGCTGCCGGGATCATTGCGACCGCTTCGGATCCGTCGAAAGCCAATCCTACCACCTCGATCTCAGGATCAGTATTCAAGATCAGCTCCAGCCCCTCGCATACCACCACCTGGTCATCACATATCAATACGCGCACCACCACCGTTCTCCTTGCTCAAGCTTACAATAGTACCTTCGTTGACTTTACTGGTCACTTCCAACAGAGCCCCAATCAATTCGGCTCGCTCGTACATGCCTTGCACGCCGAGCTGGTGCTCAGCAGCCTCTGATTGGGTATTAAAACCCCGCCCATCATCTGCTATGATCAGCGTCAATCTTCCTTCATTCTCCGCTAACCTCACTTGAACCCGTTTTGCTCCAGCATGCTGATCAACATTTTCTAAAGCTTCTTGTGCCACCCGGTAAAAACCATGCTCTATCTCTGGCGGCAAGTTATTGATCTCCTCAGGCACATCCAAATCCAATACCAGTTCATTCCGGGCGGTGAAATCCTTCGCCAATGTGCTTAAAGCCAACGCCAATCCCATTTCTTCTAAAGGTGCCGCACGCAAAGCCTTCAACGAACGTCGGGTCTCTTCCAAACCCCGCCGGGTGGTCTCCAGCATTTTACTTAACATTTGCTGCGCTCTATCAGGTAGGGGTTCCCAAACCGCCATCAGCGCGTCAATCTGGACTGCCAGGGCACTCAGAGTATGTGCCAGGGTATCGTGGAGCTCCCTTGATAGCCGATTACGTTCCCTGCTCAGCGTCAGTTGCTCTACTGT
Source organism: Anaerolineales bacterium (assembly GCA_046260155.1). GTDB lineage: Bacteria > Chloroflexota > Anaerolineae > Anaerolineales > UBA4823 > PFL25. The sequence goes on along the minus strand of JBJYXV010000069.1, from coordinate 74,865 downwards.
AGCAGCATATTGGACCAGCTTGATATTTGCTTCTGCGAGAGCTTTGCGCTGCCGGCGTTGCGCGGATACCAGACGCGTGATCACAAACCCGATCACCAGGAATGAGATCGTACGCAGGAGAAGGGAGCTAATTACCACCATTTGATTGGTGATATCTCCCATCTGGCTGATATACAGCGTCTGGACTGGCAGCAATAGGTTAAGCACAATTTCTAGAGCCGAAGTCCCCAATGTGAACAGCAGCACCGCTCTGAAATCGTACTGCCAAGCAACCAGTATCAACAGTACATAGAAGAAAGGGTCAGGCTGCCAGAACCAGATCGCTCCCACTGGGGTGAACACCCTTTCCAGGATCAAGGATAAGGCTGCCAAGAGGATGCCCAGGGGTAAATAAGCCCTGCCCAATCTTCGTAACAGCCAAGGGAGAGATAAATACACCAGCAGGGTGACCATCCCCAACAGGGTCCACCCAAGGTAGGGTAGTGGGTCAAATTCAATCCTGTTGAATATATCAGGAATTAATACAAATCGAAGACTGGCCAGCAGGTAGAGAGCCAATCGTAAACCTGCATACCAGCGGAAAATTCGCAGCAGCCCAGGTTCTACGTTTGCGCTTTGCATGCATCCATCATAGCACAGCACGCCATTCATGCACATTTACCCCAGTCACAAAATTTTTTGATTCATTATGACTACAGTCATATACTTTAACCCTGAACAATGACGCGAAGCACTTCATAGTATTCCCCTTATGTGCTAAGCTTTGCTCGGTTTAGATTCTAATAAACAATTTACAGCTCGCAAGCAGCGAGTGGTCTATAATGATGAGTTGCAAAATACTGTAGATGCTTGGAATTAAATGAAAAAGACGATTTACATTGTTGTCGGTGTGATTGGAGTGCTAGCTATCGCGGCCATACTTTACCTGGTATTCAAGCCCAAATCCCCTGCAACCACGCTGAAAAATGATATCGAACCGACACAAATAGATACTGGACCTGTTAGCGAAATCGTTGGCGCCACCGGTACGGTCAGCAGCGAGCAATCCGCAATTTTGGTTTGGAAAACATCCGGAATTGTCAGTGAACTGCATTCCCAGGTTGGCGACCTGGTGCAGGCTGGTGATATCCTGGCAGTGCTCGACCCCGGTTCGCTTTCTCCGGTTGAAATCCTGGCTCAGGCTGATCTGGTGGCCGCCCAGGCGGCGCTTGACAATTTATTCGAGTCCCAGACCCAGGCTGCGCGCGCTCTCCAGGCAGTTGAATCTGCCCGGGAACTATTGGATGAAGCCCGCAACCCTGATATTGACCAAGCTGCTGCCTCCCAGGCAATTGCTGAGGCGGACAAAGCAGTTGCGGAAGCTGAGCGTAAGCTGAATACACTGACATCCCCGGTTTCTCAAGCCGCACTCGACCAGGCAAAGGCCAACCTGGTCTTATTAGAGAAGAAGGTCGATGACAACCAGGCAATGATCGACCGCATCCAGAAAAAATTGGATAAACGCGACGATCAATATCAACCCTGGGAAAGCCGCAGGCGTTATAAGCAATTCATGGAAGGGCTAGAATATCAGCAAATTCAGCTGCAGATCAAGTATGAGAACGCACTCCAAAAATATGAGAATTTGCAATCACCTCCCAACCCAGTGGATGTTGCTCTGGCCGAAGCCGACCTGCTGGAAGCCAAAGCCCAGCAATATGAAGCACAGAAACAGTTGGAGCGCATCAAAGATGGCACCAGCCCGGCTGAACTGGCTTTATTGGAAGCCCAGCTGGCTGACGCCCAGCGCGAATGGCAAAGAGTTCAGGATGGTCCTACTGTCGAAGATATCACCGCAGCACAGGCGCGCGTAACCGCCGCGCAGGCCACACTGGACAAAGCCAGGATCGCCGCTCCATTTGACGGTACGATAACCGAGGCGATCAGCAAAGTCAACGACCAGGTAACCCCTGGAACACCTGCATTTCGCCTGGATGACCTTTCTTCTCTCTGGGTAGATGTCGGAGTATCAGAAATCGATATCAACCGAGTCGAGATTGGCCAACCAGTCATCCTGTCCTTCGATGCCATCCTGGCTAAAAAATATAACGGGCAGGTCGTCGAAGTTGCCCCGGTCGGATCCTCCAACCAGGGGATCGTGGACTTCAAAGTCAAGGTTCAGCTCAGCGATGCTGATGCTGAGGTTCGTCCTGGAATGACTGCTGCGGTTGAAATTATCATCCAGGAAACTAATGAGGAGGCATTTTTTCCACCAAACTTTGCTGGAAGTGCCATGAGCTTCCATTACCGAGATGACCGGGATGGGAATCTGGAATAAGCGAGTCCACGTTAAGTGATTCGCCCGATCAATACAAACAAGTTTTCGCTGGCCAGCTTCCCCTGGGAATGTGATTGCATAAAATCTTTTATACCTGTCCCAGGCAGGAAAGCAATACACCCAATATGAAGTTCAGCTGGAATAGCGAATCTGATGGAAGAAAGAAATTAATGAGGTGAAGCAAAAGAGATGAAAAGAGCAATTTGGATTATCGTAATCATCGGCGTTTTAGCAGGCGGATTCTTTGCCTACCGCGCTTACTCAAGTTCGCGCAGCGCCCAAGCCGCCCAGGATAACCTGCAAACTGTGTCCCTGGAAGAGGGCACATTAGCAGCTACGATTGGAGCTACCGGCACCGTGCGTGCCAATCAAAGTGCAAACTTGATCTGGCAGACTTCTGGAACGGTTGACCAGGTGAATGTGCTCCTCGGAGACCTGGTAGAAAAAGACCAGGAACTATCCAGCCTGACTCAAACCTCCCTGGCGCAAAATGTGATCCTGGCCCAGGCCGATTTGGTCAATGCACAGAAAGCATTGGATGACCTGCTCAACTCACAGGTGCAGAGTGCCCAGGCATTGCAAGCCGTAGAGAAAGCTGAACAAGCCCTCGAAGACGCTCAAAACCCTGAATTAGCCCAGGCCAGAGCTGTAAAGGCGGTCGCCGATGCGCAGAAACTGGTTGAAACCGCAGAACGCAACTTGCGGATTGCCCAATCCAATGCCAGCCAAAGCAGCATTGATGAAGCCCAGGCCAATGTGACCCTGGCAAAAGATCGCCTGGATCGCGCCCGCGACAAATACGAGCCTTATGCAAACCGGCCAGAGAGCAATGTCACCCGGGCAACTCTGCTCAGCGAGCTATCCGCTGCCCAGCAGCAGTATGACTATGCAGTCCGCCAGCTGAATAATTTACTCGGCACAGCAGATGAAACAGACCTGGCGGTTCGCCAGGCTGATTTGGAGACAGCCCAAGCCCAGCTGGATGAAGCACAACGCGAATGGGAACGCATCAAAGACGGTACCAGCTCGGCTGATCTCACCTTACTAGAAGCACAGCTGGCGGATGCCCAGAGGGAATGGGAGCGTGTCAAGGATGGTCCAGACCCAGACGACTTGGCTGCCGCTCAAGCTCGAGTTGCTGCTGCCCAAGCCACGCTGGACCAGGCTCATATCGTGGCACCTTTCTCGGGTCTCATCACGGAAGTCAACAGCAAACCCGGAGATCAGGTTTCTCCCGGCACGCCCGCTTTCCGCCTGGATGATCTCTCACACCTCTGGGTCGATGTGGAAGTCTCCGAGGTTGACATCAACCAGGTTAAGACCGGGCAGACTGCTGTCTTGACCTTCGACGCCATCCTGGCCAAGGAATACCAGGGAGAGGTTGTTGAAGTTGCCCCCGTGGGTAATGAGGTACTGGGCGTGGTGAATTTTAAAGTAACTGTTGAATTGAAGGATGCCGACCAGGATGTCCGGCCTGGAATGACCTCCGCGGTAGAGATCGTCGTAAGCCAGCTCGACAATGCCATGCTGATACCCAATCAAGCGGTACGTGTTGAGGAAGGCAAACGAGTTGTCTACACTATGGATGAAAACGGGCAGCTGACCGCGATTGAGGTCACTCTGGGTGCCAGTTCCGATACCTTCAGCCAGCTCCTGGCGGGTGATCTGCAGCCTGGTGATGTAATCGTGCTTAACCCCCCGATAGATTTCTTCTCCGGCGGACCTCCCAGCGGAGGTTTCGGGGGCGGGGGATTCGGGCAATGAACGAGGACAATATCGTAGTTGATGCCAGGGACCTGACCAAGGTTTTTACCATGGGAGATGTGGATGTACACGCTTTACGTGGTCTCTCGGTTCAAATTAAACGCGGTGAAGTAATTTCCATCATGGGACCTTCTGGTTCCGGGAAATCCACCTTGATGAACATACTCGGATGCCTTGACCGGCCGACTTCAGGAGAGTACTGCCTGGATGGCGAGAGCGTGGCGAATTTAAAAGATGAGCAGCTGGCTGTGATTCGCAACCGCAAGGTAGGCTTTGTCTTTCAGAGTTTTAACCTGCTGCCACGATCTACTGCGCTGACCAATGTAGAGCTACCGCTGCGCTACAGCCCACCGAATGGTAAAAAGCGGCGTGAGCTGGCAAAAGAAGCCCTGGTCGAGGTCGGATTAGGCGATCGTATTGATCACCGTCCGAATGAACTTTCCGGAGGCCAGCAGCAGCGTGTGGCCATAGCCCGGGCCCTGGTTAATGACCCGGCGATCGTTATGGCAGACGAACCGACTGGCAACCTGGACTCGAAATCAGGTGACGAAATCATGGATTTGCTTCTGAAATTGAACCAGGACAAAGGCACAACCTTGATCATCGTTACCCACGATCCAGAGATCGCCGAACAAACCCAACGCGTCATTCACATACGGGATGGCGTGGTTTCCGATGCATAGGATCTTATTGTGAACTACCTGCAGCCTTTTATTGAAGCTTCCGAGAGTTTACTGGCGAACAAGATGCGCTCTGGATTGACAGTTCTGGGTATCATCATTGGTGTTGCAGCCGTGATCGCTGTGCTGGCGATCGGCAACGGCACCCAGGAATCGATCCTCGGTGAGATCCAGGGTGTCGGCACTAATTTGCTCTTTGTCATTCCGGGTGGTTCAGATGATGTCACCAATCCAGAACCCTTAACCCTGGCAGATGCTGAAGCCCTTTCCGACCCTTTATCAGCGCCTTCCATCACAGGTGTTGCTCCCGTACTCAATGGCCGTGTGGAGCTGAATTATGCTGGTGAAAGCAAATCCACTACCCTAAATGGTGTCACTCCTGCTTATCAGCAAGTACGCAATGTCGAACTATCAGAAGGCGAGTTTATCAGCAACACCGACCTTTCCGGGCGCAGCTCGGTAGTAATCCTGGGAACCGAGGTTGCCGACCAGTTGTTTGGTCGTAAAGCTGGGCTGGTAGGTGAAAAAGTGCGCATCGAAGGCCAACCCTTCCGTGTGATCGGCGTTTTAAAAGAAAAGGGCGGCTCAGCGATGGGTAGCGAGGACGATCAAATCATGGTACCCATGACGACCGCCCAGACGCGCTTACTGCAGAGCACTACCCCGAATGCGGTCGATGTCATTTATGTGCAGGCTGCAGATTCCGGGTCTGTTTCCCAGGCATCTCTGGAGATTTCCCAAATTTTAAGCTCCCGCCATCGCACCATGATCGGGGAAGAGGATTTTTCTGTGCTCAGCCAGCAGGATTTCCTCGACCTGGCCTCCACCATCACCGGCGTCTTGACCATCTTCCTGGGCGGCATCGCTGCTATCTCACTGCTGGTCGGAGGCATCGGCATCATGAATATCATGATGGTCTCGGTCGTTGAACGCACCCGCGAGATCGGGCTGCGGAAAGCACTGGGAGCCCGGCGCATTGATATCCTCAGCCAATTCCTGATCGAATCCTCTCTGCTCAGCTTGCTGGGCGGGTTTATCGGTATCTTGCTCGGTTGGGGACTTTCTTTGATTGTAGAACAAATCGCTGCCGGTAGCGGTACCCCCATCATCCCGGTCATTTCCCTGGATGCGGTGCTATTGGCTGTACTGTTCTCTGCCGCCATAGGCATCTTCTTCGGCCTTTATCCAGCCAACCGTGCCTCAACCCTGGAGCCCGTGGAGGCTTTGCGGTACGAATAAAGCAGAGTCCGTATAAGTACACCGCCGATATTCAAGGAAGCAACCCTAGCCGAGGTTGATTCAGCAGTTATGCACCAAAGTTAATCAGAAGTAGCATGATGCAATCATTCCTCATCTCCACCAGCCTTTTACTAAAAGAAATTCCTTTAAGACGCAGGAAACCATCCAACTAGTCCGTACTGATATGCCGCTCGGCACCTACCTGAGCTGCTGTCTGTTTCATAATCTCCAAAGCTCCTGCGCTTGGTTTTCCATAGATACCGAAACTTACGGGTTGGATGAGTCCATATGCTGGCTTGGCTCATTCGCCCGCTCATTCCAGGTGATGGTCCATCGCCCTGAAATCCAGGAAGACATGCAAAAAGCTCACCTCACCACCATCATCACTGGTATATGCAAGAAACCCAATAGTGCCAGGCTTACCTTCCTGCAGACTTGGAGTCCCCTCCTGGTGGTACTTTTGCAGAGCTTCCAGCTTGCAGTGCTTGATTCGATGGTGCTTGATAAAGACGACTGGTTCAGAATTGTCAATCCCCCTTTCACTTCTTCGTTGTGTTAGGAAATATATCCAATTCCCTCTTACACCTGTCTAGGTGGTTCGTTCAACCTTTAGGAATGATATTGCACAATCAGTGATACATTCGTTCCTGCATAAATTTATCAGAATTAATTGGTATTCTATCCCGATTTAAAATTAGGTAAATTTACCCTCGTTAGTTGGGCAGGCAAATGGTAAAACTGGTCCCTTCCCCCAGCTGGCTCTCCACGCTGATCTCACCCCCATGCGCTTCCACCAGGTGTTTGGCGATCGCCAGCCCCAGGCCGCTTCCTGCCTGCCGCCTGCCTTCCCCGCGCCAGAAGCGGTCAAAAATAAATGGCAGGTCCCCTGCTGGAATTCCGCTTCCATCATCGGACACCCTGATCATAATCCCTTCCTGGTATCGTTCTGCCTGCATATGGATTTGACCGCCAGGTGGGGTGTGATCCAGGGCATTTGCTACCAGGTTGCTCAGCACCTGATCAAGCCTGCCCGCATCCCCTCTGGCCTGCAGTGCCCCAGCCTCTCCACTCAGTGCATAAGATAAATCCACCTCCGCTGCCTCGGCTTGTCCGCTGAAGCTCGTTGCTACATCTGCCAGCAGATCTTTTATATTAACCTGCTCCCATTTCATTGGCAGCTGTCCCGCTTCTGCCAGCGACAGCGTGCGTAAATCTTCTACCAGGCGCGACAGCTGCCGCGTTTCCCCCAACAGGCGTTCGATCTCGCCTTCATCCGCCTCGTACACCCCGTCAGCGATTCCCTCCAGGTTGCCCTGTATGATATGCAGTGGAGTGCGCAGCTCGTGCGCAACATCCGCCATCAGGTTGCGCCGGTTAAGATCAGAGCGCTCCAGTTCATCCACCATACGGTTGAAGGACCGCGCCAATCGCCTGAAATCTCCCGCCCCCTGCTCAGGAACGCGCACGCTGAAATCCCCTTCTGCCACCTCATCTGCAGCAGCCATCACCCTGGCTAACGGATCGAAGGTACTGCGAAAAGAACGCACAGCGACCAGACCAACCAATACTGGAAAAGTCACTGCCATCCCGCACCCGAGCACCCACACCAGCGCGGTTGCCTGCCCACCTCCGCCAAATAGGTTGGTCAGGAAATATGCCAGTCCTGCCATTCCTAACAGGAAGAACACCATGGAAAGTACAATTATCCCCACAAAGCGGAAAAACAGTTTGCGCCGCTTATCTTGCCAGTTTGAACGGAACTCTTCCGGCGGTATCCAGCGATATTTTTTCCAGCGCCTTATTCCTCTGCGGTGCATCAGCTATCTACCCAGATCCTCTTGCTCACTGAATTTATATCCGATGCCGTACACCGTTATGACGTATACCGGCTCAGAAGGGTTGGGCTCCAGCTTGCGGCGCAGATTTTTGATATGTGCATCAATACTGCGGTCATACCCGTCGAATGCATAACCATGGATCCGCTCCAGCAGCTGAGCGCGTGTGTATGTCAGGCCGGGATGTTGAGCCAGAATTACCAGCAAGTTGAATTCGATCCTGGATAATTCCACCAGTTCCCCTGCTCGTGTTACACGGTGACCGGCTAAATGAATTTCCAGATCAGCCACCCGCAGGATGTTCACTTGCCTGGTGTCGCTACCAATTCTTCGCAACACCGCGCGTACACGAGCGACCAGCTCACGCGGTGAAAAGGGTTTGATAATATAATCATCCGCACCCAGTTCCAACCCGATCAGGCGATCCGTCTCCTCCACTCTCGCAGTTAACATGATGATCGGCATGTCTGATTCTTGCCTCAATTTGCGGCATACATCCAATCCATCCATTCCGGGCAGGTTTAAATCCAGCACCACCAGATCAGGCTGCTCACTGCGCGCCGCTTCAAGAGCATTGACACCATCGCTCGCCGACAACACGCGGAAGCTGGCCTGTTCTAGATAGTCCCGGGCCAGCTTCACAATATCACTCTCGTCATCCACAACCAGGATCAGCTCGTTCATCTTAGCAAGTGTAACCTAAAATATCCGTTACCTGCTTAGATCGCGCGTAAGTTCCTCACGCTTGCCTGGATGAAGATTGTCCTTCACCCGGATCTTCACCAGCTTCCTTTTCCCCAGCCTTTTTCTGGCGAAATTCTTCCCAGTCTTTTACCCAGGGCGGCATGGGTCCATATCGCCACTTTCCATAGTGAGGGTAGCCTGCCCCCCACGGCCTTAAAAGCCCTCTCACAAGGAACATGATTAAGAAAATGAATCCAATCCCAAGGCACACTCCGAAAAATGGGAAACCAAAACCTGGATAGTGAGGACCGTACATATAGCCTCCGAAACCCGGCACCAGCATCCCGGAGTCAATTTCCTCACCACCTGCTGTAATTGTGCTTACCCGGAAGCCCTGCGCCCATCCTGCCCGGTAGATCGCCACTCCGCCAGCGACGATTACAGCTACCAGCAGTATCGCCAACAGCACCCTGATAAATATTCCAACTCGATACATGAAATACCTCCAATTTTATTCTTATGAGCTACCCTATTGTGTTCGTTGGTATTCAGTATCCCAAGAAGTTGTGAAAAAATTATGAAAAGAAGGGGGAAGTGTGGTGAAATCCAAATCACAATGCCCAGAGAGATCAGGATGAAAATTCCCGGGATAGATAGGACCCCTAACTCATGACGCCGGGACACGGGTCAGCTAGAATCCGGTTATTCTCGGCACAAAATCTATCTGTACTGACAGCCATGTGCACATCTGCCGTCAATTGGATGGATTGCACATCGTCATGATCAAAGTATATTGGAGGACACAATGAATGACAAAAAACAAGTTCTGATATTTGGAGCAACAGGGAACATTGGTGGTGCTGCCACACGTGAGCTGCTGAATCGTGATTGGCACGTTCGCGCTGTAACCCGCAATCCAGGGTATGAGAAAGCCATGACACTAGCCAACTGGGGTGCAGAGATTTTTCAAGCTGATATGGAAGATATGGATTCTCTTGCAGCTGCATTCCAGGGATTTAAGCGGGTGCTCAGTGTCCAGAACTGGACCACAAGCGGTGTTGATGGAGAAATCCGGCAAGGTAAATTTGTAGCTGAAGCCGCCCAATCAGCCCGGGTCGAACACCTGGTATACGGATCGGCTGGGACTGGCTCTCCGCATTCAGGTCTCCCCCACTTCGATAGCAAGATCGAGGTGGAAGCATACATGCACGAGCTGGACCTGCCATTTACTACTCTCAGGCCGGTGCCCTTTATGGAGTTGCTTTCTGAGAAAGAATTTTACCCTGCAATGGCTGCCTGGGGGGTATATCCCGAAATCCTCGGATGGGAGACACCCCTTCCTTGGGTAGCAGTTCGGGATATTGGCATCGCTATCGCTAATATCTTCGATGCTCCAGAGAAATACATTGGTCGTGACCTAAATCTGTGCGGCGATGTAAAAACTTTGCAGCAATGTCGCACCATATTCACTGCCATCGATGGAAGAAAACCTTTCCGAGTTCCCCTCCCGCCATGGTTATTTGGTAAATTGGCTGAAGACGAATTCGTGCAGATGTGGAAGTGGATGGTGGGTTATCTTGCAGAAATAGGACACCAGGGATTATTGGAGATCTTAGAAAATTCCCGGGAGGTGTGTCCCGAAATGTTAGATGTGGAGAGCTGGTTACGGATGAGACGCAACGGTGGATTTGGGTGAAATCATATCTGCTTGCAGGTGTAGCCTCTGGCGCTACTGGCTTGACTGTCTTTCTGGTTATCCATCACATTTGGATCAAGCCAATCTGGTTTATCTTTCCAGCAGGATTGGTGGTCGCCGCACTTGGTGGAATAGCAGTCGGATGGTCGTTTGCGGAACTTCACCCCAACCTGCCACCTCACCGATGGACAGCCCTGTCGCTGGTGACACTGATCGCTTCAATCTTACTTCCTTCCATCATCTTGGCTGAGATGCGAGTGCCTATGTTTGATGTCAGCGTACCTGGAGGATTGTTGATGATAAGTGTGGGGCAAGCGACACTGATTTTCATCTTGGAATTGCTGGCTCCAGCGACGCTTGTTGGGGGATTGGCGGGATGGATGATCTCACGCACCCCACGGGCAATGGTTTCCACCGGCTTGGCTGGATTCGTCTTTGCCCTCGGCCCTGGACATAACATCCCCTTCCTGGGCAGCACACCCGGTACCCTGAAAGGGGTGATCATACTAATGTCGATCATCCTTGTTTCAGCAATCGTGCTGGTCAAAATTCAAGCCAAATTGGATTGAGCAGCTCATCCCAATCCTGGATATACAAACTCGATTAGTGAAATAGTTTTGAAATGCCTGTGAGTAGGCGCTGCAAATCTATTTGATCAACGTCCTAGACTAATCAGCCAACTGCCCGCCTGATTGGGACTGCTGCCCCATGACAATGGGACAACTTTTGTCTAAAATCTAGTCATTCTTAGCAATAAATCTGGTTGAGGAGTAACAAAGTGCGCAAAGTATTAAAGTGGCTCGGAATCATTCTTGCGGTCCTGGTTGGATTGGTAGTTACCTCTGCTCTTGTCCTGTATATTATGGGTAAGTCAACCTTGAATAAAACCCGCACAGTTACACCCCCTGCCATCAGTATCCCAAACGATGAGGTATCTCTCGCCCGTGGGGAGCACATGGTGGACGTCAATTGTACTTCCTGTCACGGGGCTGATCTTGCTGGCGATGTCTTGTTAGATGATCCCATGATCGGGACAATATATACCGCCAATATCACCGGTCTGGCTGATCGGCGAACTAATGAACAGCTGGTCCTTGCAATTCGGCATGCTGTTGGACCAGAGGGACGCCAGATCATTGCCATGCCCTCTGAGGCTTTCGCCCAATTCAGTGCAGAAGACCTGGGAGCTATTATTGCTTACCTGAAAACAGTGCCCTATATTGACAAGGATACCCCGCCGCCTGATTTGAGTTTCATCGCACACATCATGGTAGCGGCTGGCGTTATGGGCGATATATTTGCCGCTGAAATGATAGATCATGATCAACCATTTACCGCGATGCCTGAAATCGGTGCAAACCTGGCATACGGTGAATACCTTACCGCTTTATGCGCATCCTGCCATGGTGAAGATTTGTCAGGAGCTCAATCCCCTATCCAGGGATCACCCATTGCGCCAAATCTCACACCTGGTGGCGGCCTGGTTGCCTGGAGTGAGACCGATTTCATCCAGGCCATGCGCACAGGAGTAACCCCCAGCCGCCATCAGATGGACCCCGAATACATGCCGTGGAAGTCCTGGGCAAAGTTCCACGATGAAGAACTGCAGGCGATTTGGATGTACCTGGCTTCGCTGCCCGAACGCGAAATGAACTTTGAATAATTCAGATAACAGGAGCAGGAAATGAGTAGAACCATCATAATTGCAACCACTGGGAACAGCATCGTACGTGCTGAAGGAAATGGAAACGTGGAGTGGTCGGTAGCCGCCCCCCTCCCGGATATAGATGCCCGCTGCCTGGCTGGTGATCCATTTGACCAGAAGACTGTGTATGCGGGGACTCAGGGTCAGGGTGTCGTCCACTCGAAAGATTACGGCGAGACATGGCATCCGCTTGGACTGCAAGATATGGTGGTCAAATCCCTGGCAGTCAGCCCGCATGAACCGGGTACGATTTTCGCAGGAACCAGGCCAGCTGCCATGTTCTTCTCGCGAGACGCCGGGGAAAGTTGGTCAGAGTTAACTGGCTTTCGACGCATTCCGGGACGCTGGTGGTGGTTTTCTCCAGCAGAATCTCCCTTCCAAGCTTATGTCCAGAGCATTGCCATCTCTCCCGAGGATCCACAGGTATTGCTGGCTGGGATCGAATTTGGTGCAGTTGTACGCAGCCAGGATGGCGGTCAGACCTGGTCAGCCCACCGCAAAGGAGCCTTGCGAGACAATCACTGGCTGTCCTTCCATAGCACGAAAGGGAAGTGGGCTTACCAGGCAGGCGGCTCAGGGGGTGGCGCTTCCTTCAGCCAGGATGGGGGATTGAACTGGCGTAAAAACAAGCAGGGTTTAGCGAAAAATTACGGCGTCGCCTGTGCAGCTGACCCGCTGAAACCCGAGATCTGGTATGTCTCGGTAGCGCCTGGCCCAGGCAAGGCATACGGCGCCCAGGCCGAGGCGTACCTCTACCGCACGGTAGGTGGAGCTGAATGGCAGCCGATCGGCTGGCAGGATCACCCGCTAGACTCGATGCCCATTGCACTGCTCACCCAACCAGGCCAACCCGGACAGCTTTATGCTGGTTTGACTAACGGGCAGGTCTGGCGATCGAGCGATTATGGCGAGGCTTGGCAGCAGCTGCCGGTCAGGTTCAGCCGTATCCAGCGCGCGATGCTTGTCCTGAATGTGGACAACTAGCTGCTGTTAAATCCTATTTTATTACCCAAGGAGACCCGACATGAATGAAGAAACACTATATCGTTTTGCTGGCTGGTCAGCATATTTCAATGCCGCCATCTTTATCCTCAGTATGATCGCCCTGATGCTTTTCTTCAGCATCGGTGGCATTTGGGGACGCATCAATGACAGCTTAAGTATTATCTGGATGCTCTCCTACCTGCCCTTGGCGGTGGCCCTCTTCCTGATGAATCGAGACTTCAACGCGAAGTTGAGCGGATTTGCCAGTCTGCTCGGATCTGCTGCGGTTTTGACCTTCGTGATTTTGCAGTTCCTGCTGGTCATCGGCCGAGTGCAGTTCGAGCAAACCTTCACCGCGGTGCTCATTATGACTGCACTCGTCGGGATTTTCGTCCTGATCCACGCTTTCCTGGCCCGCGGCGCACACAACCTACCACCTGGTTTGACTTGGGTGATGATCCTGTACGGAATTGCCTCGGTAGTTGGCGCGGTAGGATTCCAGATTGGGGGTGAGCAGCACCCCCTGGCAATGATCGGACTGCTGCTCAATGCGGTCTCCGGCCTATTCTGGGTGATCTGGTTTGGGCGTCTCTTGATGTCCAACGCAATGGTCGCTGATGTTGCAGCTGTAACTTGAAACTCGGTTTTATTAACCATATCTGGTAAACCACATAAGGAGAAAATATGGAAAAGAGTTCCCGCATCGTATATTTGCTCGCTTCTTCTCTATTCTCGATCGGCGTTGCACTGCAGGTTTTCCTAGCCGGTATGGTGGTGGTGGCTTTGGAGATGGGTTGGTCGTACCACCGCGACCTCGGTCACGGCCTTGCCTTCCCGCTGTTGGTCATGCTGGTCACAGTTTACCTGGGACACATGCCCCGGAGAACGAAATGGCTCACCTGGCTGCTTTTCATCGTTTTCGCCATCCAGGCTGATGTCTTGATCTTCTTGCGCAGCTCGCTGCCGGTCCTTTCCGCCTTCCACCCTGTCCTGGCCCTGGTGGATATTGTGCTGGCAGTGATGCTGGTTTATCAGGCCTGGAATTCAGTACGTGAGCAGCGCTCGGTGAACCAATATCGCCGCAAATCAGGACCACAAACAAGAACAATTTGATAAAATTAGTCTATAATTAGCCTATGCGTCGAACTATAACTTCCGTTGGTGCCAAGCCAACTTCTTGGCCAGTGTGGAAACCAGGTTACCTGGCCTGGTCATTAGCAGCCCTGTCGATCATTACCGTCTTGGTCACCTTCGCAGCTGCGGTCCGTCTGGCGATCACAAGTGGGAATTTCCAGGCTTTTCTCAGCCACCAGGCGCTGACCCCTTTTCTAACCATCGCTTTCACCCTGGTCGGCGCCTTAATCGCATCGCGTGTGCCCAAGAATATTATCGGCTGGATCTTCCTGGTGGTTGGCATCCTTTACACCCTTTCGAGCTTGGCAATCGTGATCCAGGCTTATAGTTCACACGCCACCCAGGGCATGATCTACAATTTAACCAGCTGGTTAACGAACTGGCTTTGGATGCCTGCATTCTTCCTGCCCATTACCCTCGTCTTGCTCTATTTCCCCAATGGAGATCTTCCCTCACCCCGCTGGCGGTTTGTGAGCTGGTCGGCATCTCTGGGTATTGCTATCTCGGTTTTGGTGGTTATGCTTCACCCTGGACCATTAGAGTATTGGGATCTAGTCAGCAATCCGCTGGGCGTTCCTTCTCTTGCTCCTTTCCTGGACTTTATCGCCAACCTGGGATTTATCCTGCTGGCATTTGGCTTCATTGGGTCAATTGGTGCCTTCCTGATTCGTTTCCGTCGCTCACGAGGCACAGAAAGGAACCAGGTGAAGTGGATGGTGTATGCCCTGGGTTTGCTGGCCGTAATATTCTTATACGTTTTACTCCTGCGTTTCATCTTGCCAGATCACGCCCTGTCCCCAGAAATCAGCATCACCCTGACCAATCTGACCATCCTCGGCATTGCAATTGCAGCTTCTATCGCTATCTTACGTTACAAGCTGTACGATATTGATCTGATCATTAACCGTACGCTGGTATACGGCACATTAACCACCGGAGTGATTGGGATTTATGTCCTGGTTGTAGGAGGCGCGGGGGTACTTTTCCAACAGAGTAACAATCTCTTCATTTCACTATTAGCGACTGGCTTGGCCGCGCTGTTGGTCCAACCTGTGCGCGAGCGTCTTCAACGAGCTGTCAACCGGCTGATGTATGGTGAGCGCGATGATCCCTATGCCGTGCTTTCTGGCCTGGATCGTCGCCTGGCGGCTTCACTTTCCCCTGCAACGACACTGCCTATCGTTGTCGAGACGATTGCCCAAGCTCTCAAACTGCCCTACGTGGGTCTTGAGCTTATGGATCAAAGTGGCTTACGCTTGGCTGCATCCTTCGGCCATTCCCCCGCCAAGCGTGAGCAGTACACTGCGCTGTCATTAATTTACCAGAACGAACGCATTGGCCGGCTGGTCATGGCGCCCAGAACTGCAGGAGAGACATTTAATCCTGCCGAAGAAGCCTTGCTGGCCGATATCGCCCGCCACGTCGGTGTAGCCGCTCACACAGTGCAGCTTACCGAGAATTTACAACACTCACGTGAACGCATCATAACCGCTCGTGAAGAAGAACGCCGTCGATTAAGCCGCGACCTGCATGATGGTCTTGGTCCTCAATTGGTCAGCTTGGGCTTCAAAGTTGAAGCAGCCCAGAATTTACTCTCCCAAGACCCAGCCACCGTCGAAAACTTGCTCTACCAGCTCAAATCACAAATAAAAACAGCCCTTGGAGAAGTACGCCGGATCGCCTATGATCTTCGCCCTCCCGCTCTCGGCCAGCTTGGACTGCTACCTGCTATTGAAGAACATATCGCCTCTCTACAACTGCCTGGTGAGCTGGAGATCACACTTCACGCACCCAATGAGATGCCAGATCTGCCGGCTGCCATCGAGGTAGCTGCTTACCGCATTGTAATGGAAGCTGTAGCAAATGTCATCAAGCATGCTCAAGCAGACCATGCCGCAGTCCATCTGAAAGCAAATCACTGGCTTGAGATCAAAGTTACCGATGATGGTCGCGGCCTACCAGTTGCAAGTTCTCCTGGGGTTGGCATTAGCTCTATGAGAGAACGCGCCGCGGAGTTGGGGGGCACCTTCGACATCACCCAGCGTCCAGTTGGCGGCACGCGGGTTCTAATTCATCTCCCCCTGCAGCTGGTCTATAATGGAAAGCATAAAGGAGATTCACCATAGATTCGATCAAGATCATTATCGCAGATGACCACACCTTGTTGAGAGATGGTCTGCGGGCATTATTCGCCTCGCTGTCCGATATCGAAGTCATCGGAGAAGCTGAAACCGGCGCGGAGGTGATCACCAAGGCTGCTGATCTTCAGCCGGATGTAATTTTGATGGATATCCAGATGCCGGGGATTAACGGCATTCAGGCTACCCGCCAGATCGTGAGTGATCACCCGCAGATCGGGATAATTGTGGTCACGATGTTCAAGGACGACGACTCGGTTTTTGCAGCAATGCGGGCCGGTGCCCGGGGTTATATTCTAAAAGGTGCTGATCAAGAGGAGATGCTGCGTGCCATTCGGGCAGTGGCCAGGGGTGAAGCCCTGTTTGGTCCCGAGATCGCCACCCGGCTGGTTAACTTCTTCGCCTCCCCCCAATCCAATCTCTCCCCGCAGGCATTTCCTGACCTGACGAGCCGCGAAGATGAAGTTCTCGATCTGATCGCTCAAGGCCTCAATAACCAGGCCATCGCCAATCGCTTATCGATCAGCGAGAAAACCGTGCGTAATCACATCTCGAATATCTTCAATAAGCTGCAGGTTGTCGATCGCGCCCAGGCTATCGTCAAGGCGCGTGAAGCTGGAATGGGCAGATAAATTCAACTATTCCTGCTCTGGAATCCTGCCCGGACCATTGCCGGACCCGGTTATATTCTCTTCAGCTGATTAATCCGCATCAGAATCTTGATAAACGCGTAGATATACAGCACAAATATCAGCGCAATGATGATCTGGATAGGGGAAAACCAATCATAAGCTGGCGGGTCTCTCAGAGTAATTAAGAAAATCACCTGGGGTACTGCCAAAATACCCAAAAACGCCAGCAAACGCTGGTATTTCTCGATTTTGGATTCAGCATCGGTATAAATTTCGAGATCCTCTCCGGGGTTTGCCAGCTGGCGAAAATATTGCCAGCCCGCCATCTCCTGCACGTGCTCCCAACCCGAATCCCGGAACAGCTGCAGGTAATCCTCTTTCTCCATTTTCCAATACGATCGATAGTCCAGTCGATAAACGAAATCTTTTGGTTCGCCAGACTTGAATTCGTAAATCGTCGGGAACACGATCTGCGATAAGTACCAACCTTCATTGGACATTTCCCGCAGCCAATTTTCTTCTGCCTCGTCCTGCCAGGCCCAAAACCATTTAAATTTTCGCAAGAATTTATTCTCCATAATTAACCTCTATTGCTCGCTATCCAGGGTGTTTATCAAGCTTTCCCTAATCTGTGCTCCATTGGCGTTCATAATCTCCAGGCGCTCTATCTGGTTTACCAGCACCAGCCTGCCTTTATCTGTCAGCTGGTAGCATTTGCGGCGCTCTTCCTCTTTTACCATCCTGATCAGACCCTCTTTTTCTAACGAGGAGAATGCACCATACAATGTTCCTGGTCCAATCTTGACCGTTCCCTGGCTGATTTGATCCACCTTTTGCATCACACCGTACCCGTGCAGCGGTTCAACCAGTGTTAACATGATGTAATAGGTGGCTTCCGTAAGGGGCAAGTATTTTTTCAACTGCTCATTATCCTTCATCAGTTCTACCTTTCTGTATCGCTATCCGGTATAACGAGTTTCGTTATATCGTTCTACGGTATATCGTATACCGATATAATAGCAGAGATCTCTTCTCTTGTCAAGCTGATTCCTGCTAATACGTATTCCACTCCACGTTCATGTGTGCAGACAGACAGGTTGATCGGAAACTCGTGTATGATCTTGATAATTTCTTTATGAGAATTTGATATTATGCAAAAAGCAAGAATATTAAAATTTTTTCCAAAGCATCTGGAGAATCAAAATGCATCTTTCGCGAGTTTCATTACCGCCCTTAATTGTAATTCTGGTGATTATAGGGGGCTGTTCACCCGCAGCTCCTCCCCGGGAAAATGTTACCCCGACCAACACTATCTTACCAACCGAAAGCCCATCTCCAGTACCAACCAGCTTACCTGCTACTCCCGTTGAGCCAACCGCTACTTCCCTTCCGACACCCGTGCCGCCCACCAGCACCCCGGATGTACCCTTCGAAGAGGTAAACTTCACCACTGAGGATGGCATCTCGATCGCAGCCACCCTGTTTGGCAACGGTCAGCCGGCCATCCTCCTGCTGCATATGGGTAAAGGCAAAGCAACGGGCAATGACCAGCAGGACTGGCATCCCTTTGCCCGCACCCTTGCCGAGCAGGGCTTCAGCGCCTTGGCAGTTGATTTTCGAGGTCGAGGCGCATCCGGAGGTGAATTTGTCAACGATCCGGTGGTTCTGGATGCACGCGCCGCGCTGGATTTCTTGCACCAGCGCGGGTATAGCGACTACATTTGTATGGGTGCCGGTTTGGGCGGTACAACCTGCATGGTCCTGGCACTGACTGACCCACCTCAAGGTTTAGTCATACTCTCCAGCTCCATGTCAGTCGGGCCTGCCAATCAGGTTACCGAAGCAGACCTGGTCAAACTCAAAATGCCCAAACTATTTCTTTACGGCGAAAAGGATGCATTTGGTTTTCCTGAAGCCATGCAAAATATTTATCGCCGTGCTGCGGAACCTAAGGCACTGCTCACCTGCGACTCAGCCGCTCATGGCACCACCCTGTTGTATGGATCCTGTGGACAGGAAATCGATCAGCGCATCCTTGATTTCATCCAGGAATTTAAATAGCAGTATTACCTGCTCTTCTCCAGAGCAATTCGATGCCTGATTTAGCATGTTTGGCTGGTCTTTGCGCTCGGGTGGTGCCTCAATGAATCACCCCGGGAATGCCGTACATGGTTTATCCCGATGAGTCTGTCCCACCCCATACCCGTATCGCGCGTGCTTTGGGAGGTTTTATCCTGAAATGGCCGCCGGCAAACGGGTTGCTCGCTGCGGGACTGTTGCCATCGCGGTTACAAAAGGCAATCTTCGCTGATATAGCAGCAGCAACACAACGGTTTGGTCTTCGAGGAATGCCAACCCTGTTTCAATGCTGATCGAGATTGAAAGAACTTAGACAGCACTTATCGCTGGACAGTTATCACCTGGAAACCACCGGGTATAATTGGACGATTAATTTGATCATTTTCGCAGAATCAAATCAGATAATGAGTTGATCTAACATTCTTCTATCTTCCAATCTGTTGATTCACTCATTCAGGCGCAGAATCCCTCGCCGCAGGGCGACAGTCACTGCAGCGGTCCGATCAGAAACCCCCAGCTTATCAAAAATATGTACCAGGTGCGACTTCACGGTCGCCTGGCTGATGTGCAGGTGGCTGGCAATTTCGCTATTGCTCTCCCCTTCGGCAACCAGCTGCAGGACTTCCAATTCACGACTGCTGAGCTGTTCTTCCCCTGGGGTTCTCATCCTGTTCACCAGACGTGCCGCAACGGCAGGCGCCAGGACGGTCTCGCCCCGCGCAGCCGCCCTGATCGCGCTAAACAGCTCCTCCCTCGAGCTATCCTTGAGCAAATACCCGGCAGCTCCGGCTTCAATCGCCGGCAGGATATCTGCGTCGCTGTCGTAGGTAGTTAAAACAAGCACCTGCACCTGTGGATTCTGGATTTTGATCTCCCGCAGCGCGGTCACCCCATCCATAACCGGCATGCGCAAATCCATCAACACGATATCGGGATGCAGTGACTCCACCAGCTGCACCGCCTCACTCCCCTCAGATGCATCTCCCGCTATTTCGAAATCCGGTTGGTTTTCCAGCATGCCTCGCAGTCCATCCCTGACGACCGGATGGTCATCAACGATTAACAGCCTAATTTTTTCCATGGTGAACTCTCCCGGGGATCAGCAACTGTAAACCTGCAAATCGGGGCGCAAATCTTTTCTCCATCCTTACCCATCCTCCAGCGAGGATTCATCAATTGGGATCTGGATCGCCAGAGTGGTTCCCTGGCCAGGGGCACTTTCAATGATTAACGAGCCACCGATCTCATCGATCCGCTGGCGCATGACCTGCAATCCAAACCCACCTTCACCACTGGCATGCTCTGGATTATGCAGATCAAATCCCTGTCCATCATCCTGGATATCCAGAGCAATTTGATCTTCCATATAGGATAAAGTTATATTGACCTCCTGTGCCAGGGCGTGCTTGAATACATTCGCATATCCTTCCTGCATGGCACGTAAGAGGGTTACCTCTATTTGCGGATGCAGTACAATCGGGTTGCCCGTCACCGAGAAATGAGCTCTGATCCCGGTATTTTGCGACCAGCGCTCGGTTTCTCTGCGGAGCACATCCAGCAGGCTTCCTTGCTGAAGAGATTCAGGCCGCAGGGCCAAGACCAACCGCCGGGCTTCTTTTAGATTAATGCGTGCCATCTCGCGCGCCTTGTTGATGCGATCCTTCACAACAGGCAAATTATCTGGAAGTGCCTGCTCTGCTGACTCGAGCTGCATTATGATGCTGATAAAACCCTGGGCCAGCGTGTCATGGATCTCCTGTGCCATGCGTTGTCGCTCCTGCAACACACCTGCCTGGCGTTCAACCGCTGCAAGCTCCTCCTGTGCTGCCTCGAGCTGCTCGATCAACTGCTTCCGTTGGGCACTTTCCCGCATAACCGTACGCATCCACAGCGCCAGCAGGGCTGCCCATCCAATTACCACCACACCGATTAAGACCAAATCCAAGGATAGGGTGACTGGACGACCCAGGTTTAACGCCTGGATCCAGATCAAAACAGCAGTCAGGACGACATTACCTGCGACAGCCAGCCCAAAAGGCAAAGTTCCCCACATCAACCCGTAGAAAGATGAAGCGGTAATAAAATACGCCCAGTGAGTGCGCGCTAATGGAAACCACAGCAAGATCGCACCTGCCAGGTAAAGGATCGACCAGATCAATTGTCGGCGCCCACTCACCCGCGGGACGATCCAGATCATCACCAGGGCATACCAGACACCCAGCCCGATGCTCAATCCCAACAAGCTTAACTTTGAACGATTTACATCATCCGTTAATAAAACCAGGATGGTCGGGATTGCCAGGGAGACATAGAAAACCAGATGCCAGATCACGACCCAGCGTTCCCAGGCTTCCTGCCGGGCTGGCTTCGTATCAATGGAAGGGGAAATAGTCTCATCGGGCATGATGATTCCTTAATAGTTTACTATGATCTGGATAGTATCCTGCCTATTCCCAGCGGAAAAAGCGGATCGAAAGCGCCGTGCCAGCCACCAGGAGCGCAACCAGCACCAGCGTCGGCAGCCAGAGCGTGGTCCAGGCTTCGCCGAACCACAGACCCTGGATCAAGCGAACCACGTAGCTCAGCGGCAGATAATCACTCACCTTCTGCAGCACCTCGGGCAGCAGCTGCAGCGGCATCCCCGCCCCAGAAAGGAACATCATGGGGAAGAAGATCACCATTCCTACTGCCTGCGCCATGCGTGCGGTCGGGACCAGGCTGGCGATCAGGTAGCCTATTGCATAGAAAGAGCAGGCACTCAGCACGAAGGCTGCCAGGATGCTTAGCCAGGAGCCTGCTATCCTCAACCCAAAAATCAACTTTCCAGCGATGACTAGGATCCCCATCCCCAATAGTGCGATCCCAAGATAGACCGCCACGCTGGCAATCAGGTAGGCTGCCGGGTGCAGGGGTGTTGCCCGGTAGCGGCGCAAAACACCGGTCTCGCGGCTGGATGCCGTATCAATCGGGATGCCCATCAAAGCCACTGTCCCGATGATGATTCCAGTGTAGGCTGGCACGCTGGCATCCACAGTTCCAAAATTCTTACCCCAAAACTCCGGATCTGGCTGATTGCCGAAAATGAACCCGAACAGCAGCAGCAGCAGCGCTGGATACGCGAGGGTGAAGAAAAATGCCACCGGCTCTCGCAGATATAGTTTGAACTGCATCACAAATAATTTCCATAAACCATGCATGACAACCTCCTTCGATCTAGTCACCCAATATTGAAAACCTCTAATTCTCCACTTCTCTCCCCGTCAATGCCAAGAAAACATCCTCCAGGTCAGCCTGTTCGGTGCGCAGATCATGAAACGGCACACCCTCTGCTTCAAGCGCATCGACCACCGCGCCGATTAGGTGTGGTCCTTGACCATAAACAGCCACCTGGTTGCCATCGTTTTCAACCCGCTGGACTCCGTCGATGGCACCTATTCCTGCTGGGTTGAACTTCGACCTGGAATGCCTCCCACGCCCATTTTCTTGTTCTAGACTCGCATGACCGTTGACCTGGAAGGTGATCCTGGTCGCCATACCCAATCGATTTACCAATTGTGTGGGTGTGTCCAGTGCGATCATACGTCCCCGGTCAATGATCCCCACTCGATCGCACAGCCGCTCAGCCTCGTCCATGTAATGCGTTGTCAGGAAAATTGTGGTCCCTTGCTCACGGATTTCACGCACCAGGTCCCAGATCTTGTGCCTGGCACGCGGATCCAAACCAGTGGTCAGCTCATCCAGAAAAACCACCTCGGGGCGGTTGACCAGTGCAAGTGCCACGAACAATCGCTGTTTCTGCCCGCCTGAAAGCTGGCTGAAATATGCCCGGCGTTTATCTCCCAGCCCCAAATCCTCCAACAGGTGATTCCAATCCCAAGGCTGGCGGTAAAAATTGGCAAACAAATCCAGAGCTTCTTCCACGCGCATGCGCCTCGGAATATTGGCATCCTGCAGCTGGATTCCAATGCGCTCGCGCAGTGCGTAGACCTCCTTGGTCGGGTCCAGACCCAGTACGCTGATTCGCCCTTCGTCTGGCTCTCGCAAGCCTTCGATCATCTCGATCGTCGTGGTCTTCCCGGACCCATTCGGACCGACCATGCCGAAAATTTCGCCCTCTTCCACCTGGAAAGTTAATCCATCGACTGCGATCACTTCAGCATAGCTCTTTCGCAGGTTGCTTACGTAAATCGCTCTCCGGTCTCGACTCATCTTGCACTCCTTTCCTATTTCCTGTTTCCATTATAGAAAACATCCAGCCGGATTACATCCAGCTGGAGATTGGTTTTTAACCGACCTGGGGAGTGATTTTTTAATCAACCATCCGGTTGATTGCATGTCTTTTCAGGTTTGAACTACGAAAATTTAATCCCCCTTCATTTTGCTGGTACTACCAGACAATAAAATTCACAGCTCGCTGCGCAAATTCGAGATATGCTCCCTTATTTTAATTTTTCGCGCCAAGTCTGCTATCCTTGTTTGGCTTTCAGGCGACCAGATCAACACGAAACCAAATCCCACCATGATATTGGTCAACAGGAAGAAGATAAATTCTTCCACTGGTAAAATGCCAGCCAGCAATAAGCCCAGGGATTGCTCGGGATTAATCGTCCAGATCCCAGATTGGATTGCAATTGCATCTCCCAGGCTGAGAAAAATTGTCAATCCCAAGATTACTGCAAACAGCTGGCTCCTGTACTTCCAGAGGATATCTGCTCCGAACACCAGCTGAAGGATGATCACCGGTAGTGCCCAGACCAGCTCCAGCCCGAGATAAGTCGCGGCTGGAATTCCCAAGACCAGCATTGTCAGCGCCGTTGCCCAAATTGTGATCGCAATTGATGGCAAGATTTTTCGAGCCCCATCTTTTAATGGCTCGTTTTCTCCGCTTCCCAGTCTACGTCTCAGCAGCACGAGCAACAGCAATCCCCCGAGAATCGGCTGCAAGACGAAGAATAGATACTCTTCGAGTGGTACCCAGCCAAACGTGAACCCCAGGACCAAGTCAGGATCGTACCACCAGACACCTGAAGCCACCAGGTAATTATCCCATGGAGTCGTGTAAACCAGCGCCAGGCTGGTTAAAATTATGAAGGAATAAAACAAATGAAAATTCTGGTTGATCCGGGAACGCAATTCCTTCGACCGCCTGTCTACCAACTGCCATAGCGACAGCAATACGATCGGAATGATCACAAATCCCACTAAGAATCCGAAGTAAGTCATACTTGAGTAAGAATCCCCCGGCTCGAAATTATTCCGGATTCAGCCTTGCCTGTCGTAACCTTATCTCGCTTGAAGATCCGCAGCATTACGCCTGGCCTAGGCTCCAGGGTTGCCCCCATGTGCACCTGTACATTTGGATCTGCCAGCTCCAGATTAAAATTCTGCAAGATGCGGGCTAGAATTATTTTTGCTTCACTTTGTGCAAAAGCAGCTCCGATGCAATTCCTGGGGCCACCTCCGAAAGGCAGGTAACTGAAAGGCGGAACTTTGGGAGCATTTTCACGTTCAAAGCGCGCCGGATCAAAACGCTCAGGGTCAACCCACACCTGCTCATCCCTGTGAGTCAGGTAATATGAGAACATGACCCGCGTCCCTTTACTCACCGGGCAGCCCTGCAAATTCAGGTCGCTGTCAGCCACACGGTTAGCAGCATGGATGGGTGGAAATAAGCGCAGTGATTCCTTAATAATCTGGTCTAGATAGTGCAGCTGGCTGATCCGGTTTGTTGTTGGTGATTCATCTCCCAGAGCTTGGTCCACTTCACTTTTTGCCTTTTCCATCACCACAGGGTGTTGGCAAAGCAGGTAAAGCACCCAGGATAATAATGCGGTGCTGGTATCATGCCCGGCGATCAGCATGGTGAGCATTTGATCGCGGATCAAATCGTCATCCAAATCCTGCCTGCTGAGTAAATCAGCCAACAGGTCGTCGTGTCCGGGATCATTGAGACGTCGCTCCCGGATTATCTCGTATAGGTATTCATCCAAGGCATCGATCGAAGCCTGGTAGCCCAATCGGGGAAATTCAGGTTTCAATATCCACAATCCAGGCGAGATATATTTCAATATCCGCAAGATCGGATCCCAGAGTCGCTCAAGGTGAGGCGAAATATCCACACTGAAGAGAGTTCTCATCAAGATCATCAAAGCCATCTTACGCATTTCAACCAGCATGTCCAGGGTACTGCCGTTTTTCCAGGAGAATATCACTTGATCACAACAATCCAGCATTTCCTCATGGTAGTTTTCGATCTTTGAACGCTTTAATGCCGGCTGCATATAGCTGCGTAAACGGTCATGAGAATCGCCATCCTCAACCAGAATCCCGTGGCGCAGCAAACGCGCCACCGGATCGCTCTCCACCCGCCATTTAAAATGCTGCCGCTGATCTACAAGCAGCTCGTGAGCACCTTCACCACCTGCGACAACTACCGGCTTGAAACCCGGTATAGTAATCGCAAATAGGTTTCCCAGCTCCTTGTGCATTGCCGACATACCAGACAGCAAGGAGCGTTGAGCTGCGAGCTCTTTGAGGATAGGCAGCGAATTCGATTTTGAAATCGTCGGAACAAGTTTACTAGATGATTGCATATAAAAATCGCTAACTTTGGTCTGCAATTTTACGAACATTAAGCCACGCATTGGCCATCAGCAGGACTTTCTGAGCCACGTTTGTTCGCGCGCGCCGTGTAAAAACGTCATAATTATTCGCTCGAATGGAATTGAGTATTCTCTCATACAGCAATAACCCGCTCATCACTCCCCACTGGCCGGTAGCCAACATAGGGATACCCTCTCTTGCCAATTTGTAATATCCTCGAGTACGGTTAATCTCGAACTCCAGCAGATCAATGAAATTGGCCGTGACTCGTCCAGCTGCCAGATCTTCTTCGTGAATATGAAATGCATCCATATCCTCCTGAGGGATATAAACCCGCCCAATATTCCAATCCTGCCCGATATCCCGCCAGAAATTGCTCAGCTGCATGGCAACTGAAAGTGCATCCGCCCGGGGCAGCGCTTTGGAAAATGTATAGGGCTTCCGCACGCCGAGGATATAAGTCATCGCCCTGCCGACCGGGACAGCACTCCCATCCATATAATGCAGCAGCTCACTAAAATTCGCATAGCGTTTCTTCACCAAGTCTTCTTTCATCGCCCGAAAGTACGCGCTCATTGTGTTTGCTGGAATATCATTTACAATCGCCGTGTTCAGATAGGCTCTCATCACCGGCTCTGGACTATCCCCAGTCTCGAACGCCTGCCAATAAGCCTGTTCCCAGGCATCAATCGCCTCTTCGGGAGTCTTGTAGCCAGCGTATGAAACATCCACCCGGTCATCCCCGATCCTCAGAAATGCATACAGCGCATCAACATGAATGCGCTTCTCGTGTGGAAGAAAATTACTGGCAAATGAATAGTTTTTGCTCGCACGGAGCATCACCTGCCTGCAGTAAGCATAATCCGCAGTGGAAGTGATTCCAGCAGTGAGAGAATTTTGGGGGAAGTACTCGTCTTGTAAAGATATGTCGTCTAATGCCATTCTTCAAAAATCCTTTCAGCTGCTAATTTCGCCGAGATATGCACCATCGGCATACCAATTCCAGGGTAAGTGGACTGCCCCACAAAATACAAACCGGCGATGTTCTTGGATTTGTTATGCGGCCGGAAATAGGAAGATTGGAAAAAATCGTGAGAGAATGAACCAAAAGCAGTGCCTAAGGCAGCATTGATATCACTTTCCCAATCGGTCGGGCGATATTCCCTTTCCAAGGTAATGTGTTCACGAAGGTCGGGATCGATGATCTTTTCCAGTTGATCTAGTAATTGCCCACGGATTATGGGTGCAGCCTGGTCCCAATCGATATCTGCGGAAAGGTTTGGCATTGGGGCCAGTACATAAATCGCACTGTGCCCTTCAGGAGCCAGGCTGGGATCCGTGATGGACGGAATGCTCAAGTGGAAAGATGGATCAGCTGGAAGCGATTTCTTATTGAAGATTGCCTCAAGATTTGCCTTATAGTCTTCAGAGAAATAAAGGGATTGATGCTGCATGTGCGGGTAAGTCCGATCAACTCCCAAGTAGAGAATGTATCCAGAGCAAGCATAAGCCATGCGATCCAGTTTGCTTCTGGGAAATTCTTTACCCCCATGACCATTAAGCAGTTTGCGGTATGTGAAAGGTAAGTCTGCGTTCGAAATCACAATGTCAGCCTCGACCTGTTCGCCAGATGAGAGCCGCACACCGCTCACTTTTCCAGAATTGACCATGATTTCTTCAACCGCTGTATTGGTTTGGATCCTGACACCCATTTCTTCAGCGAGTACAAGCATGTCTTCTATGATGCGGTATATGCCGCCTTTTGGGAACCACATACCCAGGCTTAAATCTGCGTAAGTAATCAGGCTGTACATTGCCAGCGCATCAAAGGGGGAAAGGCCTAAGAACATTGAGTGAAAAGAAAAGGCTTTGGACAGCTTGTCATTGTTTTTAAAAGAGTCTGCTACCTGTTGGTACAGGTTTTGATAGGATTTCGTACCAACCAATTCAATCAGGGCTTTGGGATTTACCAGATCGGTGACACGGTCGTAATTCCGATCCACAAATTTCATACCCAACTCGTACTTCTGGGCACTTTCACCGAGAAAACGAAATAATCTCTCTGCAGAACCCGGTTCGATCTTTTCCACTTCCCGGGCGAGCTGGGCCATATTGCTGTGTAAATCCAGGTATGTGCCATCGTGGTAATAAATCCGGTAATTTGGATCCAGCTGAACCAGGTTCAGGCGCTGATTAAAATCTTGACCGATCGCCTGGTAAGTATCTTCGAAAGCTTCTTTCATGACCAGGATCGTTGGCCCCATATCAAACCGGTAGCCATCTTCTGCGAGCAGGTTGCTGCGCCCACCGGGTAGCGGTTGTTTCTCATAGATTGTCACCTGGTAACCCTGATAAGCTAACCGCAAGGCAGTGGCAAGTCCTCCCATGCCCGCACCTATAATGACAACTTTTCGCATCTCGTAAGCAGATAATTTAGACATATTTGAGTGTATTGTACACTATACTACAATATATTGTCAAGATATTGCAACGTATTTCTTTGTAGTATCGCCAACAGTCCGGATATCACCTGGGATTTATTAAATCGCCGACTGGGAAATTTTTTACTGTGAAAGGGTATCATCAAGCCTTCAAATTTATGCTGGTTGCGGCTTCTATATCCCTTCACATGTTTTTTTCTACATACTTGAGAGGTTAAGAAATAAGCCCTCCTGAGAGCTATCGACCCTCAAGAAGGCATAATTTCGGGAAATTTAATCCATTGGAGATCAGTGATCAAAAAAGCCAGCCTAAATAAAAAATCAGGCAGGCTTTAATTTTCTCCTTTTTTATTTGCTTCCAGTTCAGTTTTGGCAGCTCAGTTGATTTTATTTCTAAATCATGGGTTGTATCCTCTCCCATCCGTCCATCCGAATTCCAACCGGCGCTGGTCGTAAGCTGAGGTCTTATAAATCACCCGTGACGTTTCCGGTACCAAACCCTGTTTAATTGCTCCTCCATCTGTCAGAGCGAAGTTTAGCCGCTGTAGATTGAATTCATTGCGCATTTCAAGAGCTTCCTGCATCGCGCTACTTGATCCGGGATTGACGTTCCTGCCATCAGACCAGGAGAAATTCAAGCGCCGTGAGATGATGCCACACGGATCCTGTCCGATAGAAGAGCGGGAATCACGTAAACCCAGTGCGTTACCCTTCCCATCCGATAGGGCAAAATCCAATCGCCACAGCTGAGCTTTATGCATCAGCAGGGAGTTCACCGCACATTTCAATGCTTGCGCATTTCCATTGTCCACGTACTTCTGCTCGCTCGGACTTGCCTTGGTAGGCATAACCGCCATCCCAAACAACAACATCATCGCAAGGATGAATGGGATTGCCGATAAAAAGTAATTCAGTTTCTTATTCATGATAAATCTCCTTATTCATATTTGTGTAGATTCTTGTAACAGGTTGAAATGGTCAAAACTTACGTTTTATATGGCTTGGTTTCCTCCTTTGTTGGCAAATACGGTCGAATTAGGTATAATATTGAGTGTTGGGTTACTTACCGGATTGGTAACTCGCTCTGAGCAAACTTTCAGACATACTTTAGCAACCACGCATCACGCTGCCGTTCCTTTGCCGTTACCCGGCCGTTGCTCCTAAAGATTGAATAAATAAACTAACCAAGGTACACTTTCACATGGGCGGATTAGTACTTAACCTGTTTGGTCCTCTACGTATCGAGCAAGATGGACAAGAAATCGATCTCAAATCGCGCAAGGGGCTGGCACTGGTGGTGTACTTGACGGTCGAGGCGGATCGGCGTACGCGGGATAGCCTGGCAAGCATTTTTTGGCCAGACCACGACCAGAGCCGCGCTAGAGCAAATTTACGCAGCACGTTATTTCGCCTCAACCAGACACCGCTTGCGAAATGGGTACAAGCTGACAGCGATACTGTCGCCATCCATCCAGACCGGGATGATTTCATTGATGTTGTCGCGTTTAATCGACTGATCGAATCCGGAAAGATCAAGAATATTCAGCAAGCAGTTTCCTATTACAGCGGGGATTTTCTTAGCGACTTCTACTTGGAAGATAGCAATGCATTTGAAGATTGGGCATCAATCCAGCGCGAAGCTCACCGCCGGCGCGTCCTTGAAGGCCTTCATACATTGGCGGATTATTACTTGCAACAGCTTGATTTCACCTCCGCCGAAGCAGCAGCTCATCGCCAACTAGAGATCGACAACCTGGCCGAATCTGCCTGTCGACAGCTGATGGAGACCTTAGCCCGTGATGGAAGACGTAGTGCAGCTATCGCACAATATGAGAAATTCCAGAAAATTCTATATGATGAGCTCGGTGTAGATCCCTCTCCAGAGACGCAGGCACTCTATGAGGCTATCCTAGCAAGTAATGAAAATTCCTCGCAACACATTCGTGGTTTCGAACTTCAGGAGCAGATCGGGGAAAGCCGGTTTGGAATCGTTTTTCGAGCATACCAGTCCACCCTCAGGCGTGATGTTGCCGTTAAAGTAATCTCATCCCGCTACTCAAACGACCCCAATTTCGTCCGACATTTTGAGGCGGATGCACAGCGGGTTGCCCGGCTAGAACACCCCAACATCGTGCCGCTCTATGATTATTGGCGCGAACCAGGGCGCGCTTTCCTCGTAATGCCTTTGATGCATGGGGGAAACCTTGGAGATACATTAGAAGAAGGACATCTGGATTTAACCTTGGTTATAAAATTTACCCAGCAGATCGCATCAGCTCTGTCAGTCGCTCACCGTCAGGGTATCGTTCACACTGATCTGAAACTTACTAATATCCTCTTGGACGAAGACGGGAATTTCTACCTCACCGATTTTGGCATTACCAGAGCACTTGGGGGTAAAGTTGATTTAGATGATCACGATCAAGTTCACAATCCCCATTACGCCTCACCCGAGCAGTTGTTGGGTGAATCAACCTCCGCGCAATCAGACATATATAGTTTGGGGCTGATCGTTTACGAGTTGCTATCTGGAGAATATCCATTTGCCGGAGGGACATTAACTGCCCTGGTCGCCAAACATCTCAACGATCCCCTGCCTCCCCTGGGGGGCACCCTAACTAGTTATCCCCCTGAGATAGAAACCGTAATTCAAAGAGCGACTGCCAAAAAACCAGGGGATCGCTTTCCAGATATACTTTCCTTTGCGGAAGCATTGCGGCTTGCAGCCGAGGGAGACGAATCCGCACCTCGCATAAATCCAACCCCTAGCATAGCTGTCGCCAATCCTTACAAGGGTTTGCATCCCTACAGGGAAGCCGATCAGGATTTATTCTTCGGTCGCCAGAACTTGATTACACAGCTCCTGCAGGGTATCTCCGATAGTCGTTTCATGGCCGTTGTCGGGCCGAGTGGCAGCGGAAAATCCAGCGTTGTCAGAGCCGGCTTGATTCCTGCCCTCCGCCAAGGTGCACTCCCAAAATCAGATACCTGGTTCATCTCAGAAATGTTTCCTGGTACTCACCCGCTTGAAGAAATGGAAGCTGCCCTCCTGCGAGTCGCAGTTGATTCTCCTCCAACCTTGCTTCCGCAATTACAGGAAGATGAGCGCGGCTTGGCCAGAGTGGTGAAACGAATCCTGCCACCAGGTGATGGTGAGCTACTTTTGGTGATTGACCAGTTCGAAGAGATTTTTACCCTGGTAGAGAACGATGAAGCACGCCAGCACGTTCTTAATAGCCTGCTTTCCATCGCTAATGATTCCCGCAGCAGGGTGCGAATTATCATCACCTTACGAGCTGATTTCTATGACCGCCCGCTGCGTTTTCATGCTTTCGGCGAACTGATACAGCACAATACGCGGGTTGTTATCCCGCCCACAAAAGAGGAACTCGAAGAAGCGATCCGCCGCCCAGCTGAATTAGCGGGGACAACCGCTGAGGGGAAATTAATCACAACCATTGTCAAAGATGTCTACGATCATCCTGGAGCTTTCCCACTCCTGCAGTATGCACTGACCGAGGTCTTTGAGCGCTGCCAAAATCACTCGATGACCCTATCGGATTACGAATCCATCGGGGGTGTCGCCGGAGCTTTAGGCAGACGGGCTGAAGATCTATTTGGTGAATTTGACGAGCTCTACCAGGCTATCACCCAACAAGTTTTTTTGCGCCTTGTATCGGTCAGCGATGGCATTCTTGCAACCCGCCGCAGGGTATTGCGCTCTGACCTGGACAGCATCGCCCAGGTGAAGTTTTCAGCCCCGATAGACTCGGTCAATCGCATCATAGATGCCTATGGTCGCTACCGCTTGCTTTCCTTCGACCATGCCCGGACGACTCGAGCGCCAACGATTGAAATCGCACATGAAGCCTTATTGAAGGCCTGGCCACGTTTAGAAGAATGGATCAAGATCAACCAGGATGATTTACGCCAGCAGCAGCATTTGGGATTTTTAGCCCAGGAATGGCTTGATTCAGGAAAATCTGCGGGTTTTCTTCTCCGGGAAAGCCGCTTAGACCAATTTACAGGTTGGGCAGCCAACACCCAGCTCGCACTCAATACGACGGAGCAAGAATATCTCCAGGCAAGCCTGGCTGCCCGCCTAGAACGCCAGGCAGAAGAAGAAGCTCGCCAACAGCGGGAGCTGGAAACGGCCCAACGCCTGGCTGAGACAGAGCGCCAGCGAGCCCAGGAACAGGCCCAGACAGCCAGCAGGCTTTCTCGGCGCGCGCTCTATCTGGCGGGTGCCCTGTTGGTGGCAGCGATCATGGCTGTCGCAGCCTTAATCTTTGGACAGCAAGCAAACCGTAGTGCGCTCGTAGCCGAACAGCAGGCTCAGCTGGCTACATCCCGTGAGCTCTCTTCAGCTGCATTGAATAATCTGGAAATCGATCCCGAACGCAGCATTCTGCTCGCCCTGCAGGCCCTGGAAACTGCTTATACACTTGAAGCTGAAAGTGCACTGCACCAAGCAGTACAGGCCTCCCGGGTTGTCAGGCGCTACGAGGGACACGCCTCCGATGTGACAGATGTCGCCTACAGCCCAGACGGTCAATTTATCGTCACCTCCAGCAGTGATGGAACCAGCAGACTATGGGATCGCTCAAATGGTCAAACGATATCAACATTTAGCGGGCATACCGCCCCGGTCTTCAATCTTGACTACCACCCTGGTGGAGAGCTGGTTGCAAGCAGCGGTGAGGACGGCAGTATAAAACTTTGGGGACCCCTTACCGGTCAGGAATTAGCTTCTCTATCTCTGGAGACCAGAGTTGTGGAGGATCAATTTGGGGAACAGGGAACCTGGGTTGAGGATACAGCCTTCAGCCCGGATGGTCGCTGGCTGGCAGCTGGCAATTACCGCGGCACAGTTAAAATATGGGACCTCGAGAGTAAAACGGAGCAGGCGTCTTTCCAATTGCCAGAATTTACAAACCTGGCCTTTAACCCGGCTGGAGACCAGGTCGCAACTGCACATGGCTTTGATTCCGGGACTGTGACAATCTGGGAAATTAAGGATGGGACGCAGGTATTCACCATGGAGCATGGAATTGAGATCAACGATCTTGTTTACAGCCCTGATGGTGCATATCTGGTAAGTTCAGGTATTGATGGGGTGTTAATTGTATGGGACGCAGGTAATGGAGAACAGTTGGCCAGGAAGGATGTCGGCGGTGAGTTATATGGAATGGCTTTTGATCCCAGCGGTAATGTGCTGGCTGCTGCCCACCCGAACGGCACCGTGCTGCTCTTCGAACCAGGCTCCCTTGAAGAGCTGGTGGTGTTAAGCGGTCACACAGCAGGGGTTAACAAGGTTGCCTTCAGCCCCGATGGAATGCGCCTGGCTTCTGCTGGTATGGACTCGACAGCCCGTGAATGGGACATCGGCCCTTCTCACGAACTGCTGACCATTACGGACGAGGGTGGACCATTGAGGGTAGCTTATAGTCCCGACAGCCAGTATTTAGCGACCACAAATTATGCTGGCAGCGTCGCCTTATGGGATGCTGTCAGTGGAGATTTGATCTGGCAGCAAGCTGGCCACGATACTTTTGTGGGTGGTTTGGATTTCAGCCCAGATGGGACACTGATCGCCAGCAGCAGTGACATCCCCCCGGTTATTATTTTCTGGGATGCCAAGACCGGTGAGCAGATACGCAAGATTGAAGGGCATTCAAACTGGGTAAACAATGTACATTTCAATCCTGACGGGACACTCCTGGCAAGTGCAAGCGCAGATCAAACCGCACGCGTCTGGAGCCTGGATGGTGCGCAAACCTTGAGCATTGAACATCCTAGACCCGCCTGGGGGATTGCGTTTCACCCCGATGGTGAACGATTTGCCACCAGTCCCTGGGATGCAAATCGAGCTGCCCAACAGGCTGAAACTTCACCCGAGGATGACCCCAATCTGATCCCAAACGAGCGCTTGGCTATATGGGATCTTGATTCAGGTGAACTGTTATCCAGCCTGGGACCCCATCCTGCTGCAGTGCGCGATTTAGCCTTCACCCAGAGCGGGGATTTTCTCGCTGCAGGTGATTGGGATGGTGTCCTGACCCTCTGGAATATCACTACTGGGGAGCAAGCATTCTCCGTGGAAGCATTTAACCACACGATTTTCCGGGTTGCGTTCAGCCCAGATGATGCGCTCATCGCCGTAGTTGGAGAGGCAACCAAAGTTTGGGACGCGAAATCGGGAGAACATCTGCTCACCTTGCAAGATCACAGTGATGTGATCTTCGATCTCGCTTTCAGCCCAGATGGCCGGCACCTTACCACGGCTAGTGTCGACGGAACCGTGCGGGTACACGTGCTGGATTTAGAAGAACTTAAAGAACTGGCTAGATCTCGTTTAACGCGCTGGTGGACAGAGGACGAATGCCGGCAGTATTTACATACCTCCGACTGCCCTGTGTCCGATTGAGTTTCTTACTCGGTGGTTTAATTATCTCGTCGTGGAAAATTTTCCGACCCATCGCTTCCCCAGGCATCTTAATACCTTTTAATAAAATCAAGCACCTCCCCGCTTGATGATAAGTATCAAGCGGGGAGGAACACTATTTCTAAACTCTTATCAGGTTGCGTAATGCTAATCGCGCCTTAGGGTCATAATCGGGCTCTTCGACGATTATTTTTTTATGAGCTCTGGGTGATCAGATAAATACGATCTGCGCACCCTCCGTCATGTCCATGAAATCTCCAGCGGTGACGATATCGATCACGCCGGGAATGAAGTCCTCTTTCTTAAGATCGAACATATCGACCGACATCTTGCAGGCGTATAACTCCGCCCCAGCATCCACCAGCATCTCCAGGTATTCTCGGACAGGTGGCACTTCTAATCCTTCCATTTTATCCTTCATCAGCTTGGTCGCAAAGGCTGTCATCCCAGGCAGCACACCCAAGATATTGGGAATACCCAGGTTCCCAGTATCCACTCCCATCATGCTCATCTTCATACTGGTATTCGCCACTGGGGCGATTTGCAGATGGTCCACACGTAATTCACGGATCATATCCAATCCCCAGAAAGTAAAAAAGATGGTCACATCGATTCCATTGCCCAAAGCCGCCCAGCCCATTACTAAAGCCGGGTAAACCATATCTAAATTACCTTTCGAGCAGATAAACGCAACCTTTCGATTTTCTTCAGTCATTGTATTAGTTTCCTTATTCTTTGATAGTTACCCGCGCCAGAGTGCTGGCTTAGACACACCCTTCTGGTTTCCCGAGTCCGGAGATCTTGGCAACCTTCTTGGCGGGTCCTTTGGGGAAGAGACCAAATAATTGTTTGGTGGGTATACCTGCACCCTGGGTAATATTGCGCAAAGTAGGGGCACTACCTGATTCCAGGCCCACCTCGCGGCAGTAATTGATCACTGCCCAGTGTTCCGGGGTCAGCTCAGCAATACCTTCTTCGGCGGCAATTGCCACGGCAATATCCTGGTTCCATTCATTGGGGTCAGTCATGAACCCCTCATCATTCACCTGCACATTTTTACCTGCAATCTCTTTTGTACTCATTGTTCCTCCAATCAATATCGATTATATAAATTAAGACCGATTAATCAGTCTTGCTATCAATAGAATTTCCAGCAAGATTTCCATTACCCCCAGCCTGGGCGCCTACAACATGCAGAACTCGCATGGTCAAAGCCAACCCACGCCGCACTTCCGGGTCACGCATTTGGCGAATTAAACCCGCATAGGAAATATCGACCGGTTTATCTATTTCTTTTTCGGCGACCAACAGGGTGTTGCGCACAAATTTCATGATCTCGGGTTGGGTCATATCTTTGACAGTGTTCAAGATCAACACAACGTTGTCACCAAAGCGATTCACATCTTCCTCGGTGAAGGAAGTGACCACGTTATCCATGATCTGCATTCCTCCACGAGCAAAGTTGAAGTAGCCTTTCTGCTCCATCTTAGCCAGCTCCATTACTGCTTTTTCAAAGGCTTCATCAGCCAACGGTCCTAAAGTATCCATTAAGTCCATGATACCTTCGAGCTGGTTTAATATCTTCTCGAAATTGCGACCATTACGTGCCATTCGCTTCACCAGGCGTAAAAGATCGCTCAAATCAACATATTCCTGGATCTCCTCCAATTGCTCGATCGAAAGCCGGAACGCCTCATTCGCGATCGGCGTGAGATCACGCATTAGTTCCGCCCGATCTGCCCTCTGCCGCTCAACAGCTCTTGCTTGCTGCGCCAGGTACTCCACTTGTGTTGTCAGGGCATCCATCTTTTGGTTCAGGTCAACCAGTGATTGATCCATTTTCCTCTCCTTAACTATGCCACTTGCCAGCCATTGACATGCGGGCTGGTAAAGGCATTTCTTCTCCCTTGAGCAAGGTGTTCCAATACAACCAACGGAAAAGCATCTTTCCCCAGTGGTTCATTTCAGATTCCTGAAGCAAAGAGAAAGGCCCAATACCGGGTAGCGGGTATTTCCCGGGGAGCGGCTCGACATCATAATTGAAATCGATCAGCAATCCTTTGCCAAACCCAGATTCGATGAAACAATTCGCATGCCCGTCGAACGTGGGCAGCATCTCCAGACCATCAATATAACGGATAAAATTATCGGAGAAACTGTCGACAGCGAAATGCGCTACCGAGCCGGCCTTGGAGGTCGGCAGGTTGGCTGCATCACCCAGAACAAAAAGATTATCATACTTGGGAGAAAGGAAGGTGTGCTTGTCAACAGGGATAAAATTAAGGTCATCTCCCAGCCCAGAATCGGTGACCACCTCTGCCCCCTTATTTAGTGGTACCGTCACCAGTAGATCGTATTCAAGCTCCTGTTCGTCATAAGAAACGATTTTCTTTGCGTCTGGGTCGA
Organism: Anaerolineales bacterium; assembly: GCA_046260155.1. GTDB lineage: Bacteria > Chloroflexota > Anaerolineae > Anaerolineales > UBA4823 > PFL25. The sequence goes on along the minus strand of JBJYXV010000069.1, from coordinate 38,083 downwards.
CGTGTTCAATATAGAAATCCGGCACTACCTTTATATTTTTCCCTTCCAGGATATCGCCCAGGTGCTTGGAGGCGATCGGCTTGGTGAATGCGCCCGGCAGCGGGGTAGCATAGCTGATCTCCACCCGTTCACGAAGGCCTTGATCATTGAAGAACCAGTCCGCCAGCATCAAGAACTCTAATGGGGCGACCGGGCATTTGATCGGATTCTCAACTACATTGAGCACCAAGCGCCCACCCTGCCAGGTCCGCAGGTGTCGCGCTAATGCTATGGCGCCCTCAATAGTGTAAAAATCAAAAACATCCTTCCGCCAACCGTTTTCGATGATCCCGGGCGTTTCTTCTGGAGCCGTATGAGCCCCAGTCGCAATCACCAGGAAATCATAATTTAATATGCGCCCATCTTTTTCAATCTTTACCTGGTTTTTTTCCGGGTCGATGGCTTCAATGGAAGACATAATCAGATCTACGCCATGGGGAATAAAATCCCGCTTCGGCTTAATGACATCATTCTTACTGTAAATCCCAAATGGGATAAACAGAAATCCTGGTTGGTAATAATGCGCTTCATCCTGGTCGACAATGGTGATCCGCCATTCGTCATTATCCAGCAAGCGGCGCATTTTGTTGGCAACCATTGTGCCTGCTGTTCCAGCACCTAAAATCAACAAACTCTTCATTAATTTACTCCTATCAACTAATATCCTTATTTGTTTTCATTTACCGATTCTGCCAAAGCCACCTGGCTCTTGAGATTACTTGCCAGAACTTCCCTCAGCAGGTCAAGCGCGTTGATTATGCGCTCGTCAGCCAGGCTGTTGACCACAGATTGTCCATCTCGTCTGGCTGTGACCAACCCCCTTTCCCTCAGTAAATTTAGATGGCGGGATGCAGTTGGCTGGCTGATCCCCAGTTCTTCTGCCAATTCGCTCACGTTGCGTGGTTTCTCATTGAGCGCATAAAGCATCAAAATTCTACGGGGGTCTGCAAGAGCCGAACAGATTCCGGCATGCAAATTAGTAATTTCTTGAGTTAATGCGGGGGATACCATAATTTACACCTTTGTTTGTATACACATAACTGCATAGGTCAATTTGTGCAAATAATAACAATCACTTTCGGTAACCCATAGTGACATTTGTCACTAATTGTGGCCTCCGAATGTCATACCAGAAAGGCTGAATTCCTTCCACGATCTGAAAAGGGCTGTCCCAAAAGTATGGGGCAGCCTCTATATTTTCTTGACAGGCAAATATTCGAAGGTTAATGCGATAGGTTTATGATCATCTGCCTGGATCACAAAGGAGAAAGCTCCTTATACTGAAGGGACTGTTTTCTTGCTGGGATTTCGCCCCCATGCGAGACTGTCCTCTCCCAGGAGTTGCTCATCTATGAGGTGTATCCAGACAAATGGCAGCTAGATAACTGATTATGGCGACCCCGCGGATCGGAATTTTTGCATAGAAAAGTTTGATATCAACCTAATAACGCGCTGGTTTTTTAGGATAGGCCTGGAATGGCGTTCTAGGTTCCATGCTGAACCAACCGGTCTCCTGGTCTAGCTTTGACAAAGATCTCAGCAGATCAAATGTAACCCAGCGCGAGACCTCGGGATGACGTGCATATTCCCAGAGGCCATAGGCACCCTGTAATTCCATAATGAACCTCACATTCTCTGCCACCCGTGGGTCCTCCAAACTGGCGCCGATCCGCCAGGCCAGATCCAGAACCTGGGCTACATCATAACGCTTGAAATAAGTGAAGGCCCCGCGAGGAGGCTCTACCCCGATAATGCGAGCGACCTCAAAACCTAGAGAGTCGGCTTGATGGTGTTCGTGAGCTAGGAGTAAATCCAAACCCCGGCGAGCAGATTCGCTCTTACACCTAGTAGGGTGGAGGGCCAGGGCACTGACCGCGGCAGTTGTATTAGTCCGACAGCCAAACTTGGAATGAGCCAAGCGGCGATAACCACCTGCGAACACATATTGGTCAGCGTGCCTGCCTGAAGGCCAACCACCTTGAGGAAGTTCCTCCGATAAAAGCCAGTCATAGGCTTTCTCTGCACGCGGATCGCTGGCATACCCTGTCCAGGCTAACCCCAACAGGGGTAAAGCAGTCTGCAAGGGGATCATGTGATACTTCACATCCTGGTCAAGCCTACCGCCATTCAGAACAGCACCCTGGGTCGCGAGCGGAAAGGAACCATCTGGCAGCTGGTGGTTGAAGAGAAATTCAACGCCGAGCATGACAGCAGGGTGATCGGGTGCTAGCCCAAAGTATCCCAATCCCATCAAGGCTTGTGCGGTGAGCCTGAGCGATCCAAGAATCCCGCCTCCACCTTCACCCCCGCTGAATGAGCCATCTTCATTTTGTAAATCAATAAACCGTGTTACGTAAGGATCGGATGCCTGGAGCAATTTCAGCTCTTGAAGTTCATCATCGGTTTCAGGCCGCTGCAGGAGATCACGCAATACTAACATGCGCAGGCTTGGCGATGGGTCAGCCAGGAGAAGAGGTGCCCAGATCATAGCGCCGCCCTCAACAACTGTTTGAGATATGGTGCAGTAGGTGTTTCCATAGTCATCACCATCTCGGGAGTTCCACTGGCAATGATCTCACCACCTCCCGGACCCCCTACCGGTCCCAATTCGATGATCCAGTCACAAGCGGCTAATAGGTGTGGATGGTGCTCCACAACCAGGACAGTGTGCCCAGCATCGACGAGCTTATTCAGTACGGTGACCAGCTGGGCGATATCAGCGAGGTGCAACCCGATTGTCGGTTCATCGAGGATGTACAAGGTCTTGTCTTTGGTTTTCTTGATCAACTCACCGGCGATTTTTAAGCGCTGAATCTCACCACCTGAAAGCGTATAAACTGCTTGCTTCCAGACCAGGTATCCCAAACCTACCTGGCGTACGATGTCCAATCTTTGAGCGAAGCCATCTTCATCCTTGAAGTGCTCGGAGACCTGATCAATCGTCATAGCGTTTACTTCCGGCAATGATACCCCTCTTATGCGCACCTCCCAGGCTTCCTGGCGATATCCAGTACCTTTACAGGTTTCACACTCCAGCCATTCATCTGGGAGGAAATCCATATTTATCCGCACAAGACCCTGACCTCTGCAGGCTGAACACCGCTCCCCAAGGGATTTCACTGTCAATCCGAGAGAATGAGCATCATCACTGTCTGCGTAAATCTTCAGCAGGTGTTTCTCGAAACCCAGATAACTTGCCGGGCTATGGATCCCCCTGCGAGATTGGTCGACCAGGAAAGCCCTTTTGGGTGGATTATCAATGCCATCATGATCGCCTGGATCGATGGGTTCGCGAGCGAAGGAGGTAGAATGAAGTTTTTGTACCAGCGCTCTACCAAGGGTATCCAGCACCAGGGTGCTCTTTCCAGAACCGGATACCCCGCAAATCCCGGACAAAACTCCTAATGGGAAAGCTACATCTTCACCACGCAAGTTGTTCTGCCGGGCGCCGCGTACCACCATCCAATCTCTCGGCTGACGGCGGTTGTTTTTCAGATGCAACCTTTCATCCCGCAGCCACTTCCCCGTGGTTGTATTTGCTGCAATGATCTCTGCTGGCTCCCCCTGGGCAACAATTTCACCGCCCTGAATCCCAGCCCCTGGTCCAAGATCGATGATGTGGTCTGCTGCCCGGATCAGTAGTGGATCATGCTCAACTATGATGATGGTGTTGCCAGCTTGACACAGTTCCTGCATGGCATCGCGCAGGGCCTCTAACTCACTGGGATGCATCCCCCTTGAGGGTTCGTCAACCAGGATCGTCAAGCCGGTCAGCTCGCTCCCCAAGAGGCTGGCTAGCTGGATCCTCTGCGCCTCACCAGCCGAAAGTGTCCCAGCAGGCCGGTTCAGGTGCAAATATCCAATTCCGACCTGGCGTATAAACCGCAGCCGCTTACGGATCACCCTTACACTGATCTCGATCAGGGGAAAAGCATTATCTGCAGGTTGAATATCTTTAACCAGAGTTTCGAACTCAACCAAGGGTAATTCGCTCAGTTCAAACATGTTTTTGCCCCGCAATGTGACAGCCAGATACTCAGATCGCAAGCCTGCACCCCCACACGCTGAACAGGTGATCTGCCGGGTATAGGTCCCATGCACATCCCAGTCGAAAATCCAGCTGCCTTCGCTAAAGAATCCTCTCCAGGTCCAGGTGGATTGTTTTGGCTGGCCTTTCGTGCGTCCTCCTTTAGAGACGTACGTCCAGGTGTATTCAAGCCCATCGCCAAATAAAAACGCAGTTTGAGCCTGCTCCGTCATCTCGTTCCAGGGAGTCTCGAATGGGTCGAAACCATATCGTTTGCCGATCTCTGCAATGATGGGCTGATCCTTACATAAATAGGATTGAGGCCAATAGCCAGGTGAATACATCGCCCCTGCGCAAAGGGGTTTCTCCGGGTGGACGATTAATTTTTCCGGTTGGGGGAGGTGCAAAACCCCCAACCCGTGACACTCCTTGCACGAACTTGACCAGTGCGCAGGAGAGAACTGCCGCGGCTGGGCGACTGGCGCGGAGGCTGAACAATTCGGACAAAGCCATTCGTCTCCCCGCACCATTTCAGCCCCACACTCCAGGCAATTTCGCGTCCCGAGCAAGGCCAGCAGGTTGGCAAGGTGGGCGCTCAATTCGGTGATAGAACCCACGCTGTTGCGCCGGGTAAACTGCGGTATCTGGCTCCAGGTATGTGCCTGTTGTGAAGACACCATTAGGGTGACACCCAAACCAGATATCGAATCCACCTGTGCTTCAGCACCTTCTCGCAACCCCTGGCGTTCATACATTGAGAGTGACTCTAAATAACGCCGGCGAGCTTCAACCTGAAGTACATCCCCAACCAGGCTGGATTTCCCCGATCCAGATACCCCAGTGACAACGGTTAATTTCCCTTTTGGTATGTCGACATCAATGCCCTTGAGGTTGTTGACCCTTGCGTTGCGAATAGCGATAACCGGGGAAGGTGCGGAGGAAGGATTTGCGGGAGACTGTCTTGGACGAAGCTGCGCCTCTGCCTGGAGTGCCTTTCCAGTAAGGGATTCCTCCACCTCCAACAATCCCTTGGGCAGCCCCTGGTAGAGTACACGCCCTTCCTCTGGTCCCGGTCCCAGATCAATTACCCAATCCGCAGCATGGATGAAATCGGTGTTGTGCTCCACGATCACAATCGTCGCACCTTGCTGCACGAGGCGGTCCAAGACCAGCATTAAGCCACCCAAATCTTGCGGGTGCAGCCCAGTAGAGGGTTCATCCAAGATCAGGAGCTGGCTGGAAAGGCTATTTCGACCCAGGTATTTGGTCAGCTTCACCCGCTGGGCTTCACCCCCGGAGAGGGTTGGCGAGGGCTGGCCTAATTCCAGGTATCCCAAGCCAACCTCAATCAGCGCTTGCAGGATCCTGCGGGCAAAATCACGCTGAGAATTAGATAGCCAGGGGGATTTTAAGATCAGGTCTCCGATTTCTGCGATGGGTGTGGTATAGAGATCAGCTATGGAAATTTTCCACCCCATTAATTCAACCACTGCACCCAGGACTTCGGGCTTAAAACGCTGTCCCTCACACACCTCACAGGGCAGCCAGATAGAAGGCAGGTAGCGCATTTTAATCTCCGCGGCACCCAGGCCCTTGCATCCTGGACATGCTCCTTCCGGACGGTTAAAGGAAAAGTGCGCTTTTGATAATCCTGTTGCTTCGGAAAATAAATCTCGGATGACATCCGCCAGCTTAGTATAGGTGGCTGGATTAGAGCGTGGGTTGCGACCGATGGGGGATTGATCTACCATCACAGGTTTTATCCTGGGACCAACTATTTCGGAACAACCGATGGGTTTCATTTTGTTCAGCGATGGCAGCAGCACATGCTCAACCAGGGTACTCTTCCCAGAACCGGATACACCTGTAACCACGGTCAACCGTCCCAAAGGAATGCTGACAGCGATGTTTTGAAGATTATGCTTGTGAACTCCCCGTAGATGGAGATACTCTTCTGCAGGAGGGCGAGGATCAGGAGTCTTCACCCGCTCTCGAAAGCTGAAAAAGCGCCCGGTAGCACTTTCGGTATGCCACAATTCCAATGGGGAACCCTTGAAAACCACCTTTCCCCCATCAGCCCCAGCACCTGGCCCTAAATCGATCGCCCGATCGGCAACAGCAGCTGCCGCTCGATCATGTTCAACGTAAATCACAGGTCCAGGCAGATCGCGGAAAGCCGGAATGTAGCGGGCAACGTCAGCAGGGTGCTGTCCGATTGTCGGCTCATCCAGAACATGCAGCACGTCCTCAAGGCGGTTGGACAAGGAAATTGCCAGCCTGACGCGTTGCGACTCCCCGCGTGACAGCGTAGGGGCGGGCCGGTTCAGGGCAATGTACCCCAACCCAACCCGCTTGAGAGCCTCCAACCGGCGGTCGATCTCAGACCGCAAGCGGTGCGCCGAGGAGGGCAGGTTTACGGCGGAAAACAAAATAATGGCATCATCTACGGAGAGAGCTAATAATTCTGGCAACCTCATCCCCTCCCAACGGGTTGAAACGGCTTGAGGATGCATTCCGGTCTGATTACAGCGCTGGCAGCCAGCTCCTTTGCAGTAGGGACATGCCTGGTTGAAGTGAGTCGCTCGTAGATCCCCCAACCCAGAACCACACATGGTGCAAATCAGGCGGGTCGCCATGGTTGAGTCAACCCTCACCCCACGTGCGTGAATGGCTCCAGCACCCAGGTGAGCCGCCTGGCTGACAAAATCTCGCACCCGGCTCACACTCTGGGAACCATCCAGCTGGCCGATATTGATTTCAATCGAATGGGGTAGCTCGGGGTCAAGCAGTTCAAAATCCCAGGCACCACCGTCCACGATTAATGCTTCTTTCCCGAATCCATCTACCAGGGCTGAAAGCAGGGACTTGTGACTGCCTTTCAACCCATGTATGAGCGGAATATTCAGGTTAATCGCTTCTGCTTGAGCGAGGCTGACCAACCGCTCGATGATCTCATCCTCAGAGAGCACTGTGAGCGATTCGCCGCAACTCAAGCAGTGCCGCTCCCCAAAATTGGTATACAGCAGGCGGAAGAAAGGGTGTATCCCAGAGGCGGTAGCCAGAGTCGAATTGGGATTACGGTTGAGCAAGTTCTGCCCCACCGCGATGGTTGGTCTCAGGCCGCTGATGTGCTCAACTTTTGCCGGTGCCAGCCGCTGCCCACCGCGACCGTATAAATAGACCTCCAGAAAACGACGCTGTGCTTCGTGGTAGAGGATGTCAAAAACCAGGGAGGTTTTCCCAGAACCGGAAACCCCCGTGACAACGGTCAGGCCATCGCTGAATTCAACATCAATATTTTTCAGGTTGTGCTCGCGTGCACCGCGAATACGTATCTCCATAAGACCTCAACGGTGGAAGGCCTAGGAAAATCATCCCAATTCTTCCTAATGCGATCAGACCCTTCAATTCTGGACCTCGTAGTTTCTGCCAATCTCTATCCATGGTTGACAATGAGCAAAATTACCATCTAGGTCAAAATTCAATTAGCGATGGAGCGAAAATTATCATTCGAATAGGATAACACAAAGAACCGCCCCGTGAACTGCTGTGAGATTATTTTTGGGGAGTCAATTGTTGACAACCAAGCCTGTGTGACTATCTTTACTCCAGGTTGCAGGAGACTACATAGAAGTCTCAAACTCTGCTGCAAAATCAGTTCGTAAGCCCCACCGAAAGAGGTTTCGCTGACATAAAAGATCCGCCACAGGGATCCTAATGTGCCCTGGCATGTCCTCAATTTTAAAGCCGATGACTCACCTTCATCTTCCGAGTTAAAGTAGAAGTTGTTGAAGATCACCGGTGCCAGGAGCAACAAGGGGCTGTCTAAAAAGAAATTTAAGACAGCCCCTTTTCAGAAATAAAGATATTGAAAATCCTCGAAAGTCAGTTTACTTCGTTTACGGATACTAAAGTCAAACCTAGGTCGCGCAATTTCGCAATCAACCCATACAGCGCAGATTGGTCCTGCGCTTCTCCCCGAATGATCGTTTCACCCCCTTCCGTCTTGCTTATCTCGAATCCCTCAAACCATTCAGACCAGTCCGCATCCATATATCCTTTCACTCTTATTTCTACCTTTTGCATGTTATACCGCTCCCCAATAAATTCGCCTAATTTATCGTTTTTCTCTTTCCCAGCTCTTCTTAAATTTTCATGCAGAACGCATCCATAAGCCCTTCAATATTAACAATTTCCCTTCTCAATCCATGTTAAATGAATCCTGGAATGCCTGGTTTCATATTGAAATGTACCAACTCTATAATCCGCTGTCATCTAACAGAGGATAGATATCCCAGGTTTATTTTTCAAACTGGCCACCATCTGGTGAAACGATTTATGCACTTTCCCCCCTCACACTGCAATCAGAGTATCCTTAAATCTCTACCCCGAACAACCGCCTGAGTCCTGTTGGACACGCCCATTTTTCCGCAAATGTTGTGCACATGCGTTTTGACCGTTCCCGGGCTCAGGTAGAGCTTTTCCGCGATTTCACGGTTAGATAATCCCACAGCGATCAATCGCAGGACTTCAAGTTCACGATCGCTGAGCCGTTCTACCTGGCTGGCACCCGCAGATTCAAGCGCTTGATCCTGACGAATGCAAGCCAATATGCTTTCAACATACCCGGGTGAAATACCCTGCTGTGCAGCCTCCAAGAGATTGGCAGTTACAGCCCGACCGTGATCCGCATATGCCCGCGTATAGCCCTCTGGCTCGGAGAGCTTCAGTGCCTCAGCAAATATCTCGAACCCTGCCTGGGGCTCTTCAATTACCATTGATTCTAAAATTCTTGCCGCGATGCCCCCGTAAACCCAACCTTCGCGGTCAGCCTGTTTGGTTTTCCACCGCAAGCGCTCAGCGGCTTCTTTTTTTTCATTTTGGGCGATTAATAGGTGTTCCCTCACCAGGCCATTATTTCGATAGAAAGGATGCCAATCCACATCTAATTCCAGATCTTTTTCCAGCTGCTCCGCTGCCAGCACATCACCCGCTCTCAAAGCCATCTCGATCATAAAAGCCAGGCATCGATTGAGATTCGGGGATGGGAGCACTCCGCTTTGCACGATTCCCCGCAGCTTGTTCAATACATCCAGGTAGGCTTCCTGGTTTCCAACTCCATTTTCCAGCATAGCCTGGAGCATATAACCCGCCGCCAGAAATTCCAGGTTCCCACTGGCCTGGTTGATTTCCTGTCCCATCTCAAGGTGCTCTCGACTGGCATTCAGGTCATTCCATTCGTAATGCAAAGTCCCAAGGTCTAGATGGACAAGCCCAACAATCGGAGCGTTACCACCCATCTCGATTGCTTGTTCGAATATGCGGGCTGCATGCCGCAGGTACCCACGAACTGCCTGCACTCTACCTAAAAAGACGATCGCGGATAATAAAGCATAATCATTCCCGGTCATTTGTGCCAGAGCCTGGGCTTCCTTTAATGTTTTTTCAGCCTGCACCATTTTGCCTACATGCCAGTAGGCAATTCCCAGGTTGACAGCTAAAACCCCGCGTGTCTCCTGGTCATCTTCCGGGATGAGAGATAAAGCTTTTTCTGATAATTCGATAGTAGCCGGGATATCACCCTTCGAGCGTGCCATGAATGCTTGAGCGCTGGCTAAAGAACCATGGTACCGCGGCGTCTCTCTCGTCAAAATCTCGACACGTTCCAACCATTCTTCAGCCTGTGCATTTTGACCGGTCAGGATCAACACCCAGCTGTATTCCATCGCTAGGTCAGGCTTGTGGCGCAAAAAATCTTCCGGAAATTGTTTAAACCAGCTCATCAGGGTTTGGATTTCACCTTGCTTCATTAAACTGTTGCTGGTACCTAGCACCAGGTCACTCGCCCGGTCCCATGCTTTTGCCGACAGCGCATGTTGCACCGCTTCGACTTGCAAATTCTTCTTTTCATACCACTGGCTGGCTTTCAAGTGCAGCCCAGATTCCAGCGACGGTTCCCGAAGCCGTAGTCGATGTTGCAGTAAATCTCTAAACAGCCGGTGGTAGCGGTACCAATCTCGAGAGAGATCAAGCGGCACGATGAACAGGTTAGCCCTTTCTAAACCCACCAGTACTTCCTGACTATGCTCCTGCCCCACCACGGCATTGCATAAATCCGCACTCAGCTGGTTCAAAATCGAAGTTCGTACCAGGAAATCCTGGATTGCCTCCGGTTGCTGTTTGAAAACTTCTTCAAACAGGTAATCGATGATATAGCGGTTGCTGCCGGTGAAAAATTGTACAAATTCTTGCGGGTCGGGTTGGCCTTGCAGGGATAAAGCTGCAAATTGCAGCCCTGCTGCCCACCCCTCTGTCCTGCGCTGCAGGGCTTCAATATCCTCCTGCGGCAGTTTCATACCCATCGTTTGTGCGAGGAAATCCGCGCTTTCCCTGGATGTAAAACGCAGGTCTTCCTGCCGGATTTCAATCGCCTGGCCGCGCGAAAGCAACCTCGAAACCGGCAGCAGCGGGTCCTCGCGAGTCAGTACAACCTGGTGCAGGTGATTCGGTTGGTGCTCAAGGAAATAACCCACAATTGCATGAATTCTTGGAGTTTGAATCAAGTGATAATCATCCAGGGCCAGGATCAACGGCGATCTTATCCCTGCAATATCGTTTATCAGCGAGGTGATTAAGGCTTCGACCGGTGGGGGTTGTGGAGAAAGCAGCATCTTCATCGACTGGGTTCCGACATCCCTCTCCACCGTTTGGAAAGCTGCCACAAGGTACGCAATGAAACGAGCTGGATCATTATCCTCTTCATCCAGGGATAACCAAATCACCCGGCCTGGAAAATCACCCAACCATTCCACTGCGGAGGTTGTTTTGCCATATCCTGCTGGGGCAGAAATCAAGGTCAGCTTTCGTGCAAACCTTTCTTCTGTCCACAAATTGGCATTCAGCAGGTTGACTAAACGCTGGCGCTGGACTACGCTCTCCCGCATGACAGGCATATTAAGTTTGGTCTTTAGAAGCACACTTTCTGAAGTCACAAATAAATTATATATCAGGAATAACAAGCCACATCTTTCAAGTATTGGCTGAGAAGCCAGGAGAACATTATGGAGGTGAAGAATACAATCGCCTTGACTCAACCCGGGAAAACCGGTGTTCAGGCTTCCAACTTCGAGCCAGAGGAGGTTGTATATATAAATCTTTGGCGATCCAATCCCACGGATTAAACCCCTTTGATCTATCCATGGGTAGATGACACGTTTCTCCCGCTGTGCTAAAGTAGAACCAAGCAAGTTATCATCACTGCTATTATTGAATCAACCGCATTCTATCTGTCATTCTCAACATACCTCCAGCGAAAGGAAAAAATCATATGTCTGCCATTCTTGAAGTAGATCACCTGGAAAAGAAATATGGGGATTTCAGCGCCGTCAAGGGCATCAGCTTCTCAGTTGAGGAGGGAGAGGTATTCGGGCTATTAGGCCCCAATGGGGCCGGTAAAACCCAGACTATCTCGATGTTAACCGGCGTTATCCCGCCCACTTCGGGCACTGCGCGCATCGCTGGGCATGACATCAAGTCCGAAATGGACCAGGTTAAAAAGGTAAATGGGCTGGTACCGCAAGATTTAGCCCTCTATCCCACCCTGAGTGCGCGGGTCAATCTCAATTTCTTCGGACGAATCTATGGCTTACGCGGCAAGGAGCTCAAGGAACGCGTGGACGATGTGCTGCGCATCGTCGCTCTGACCGAGCGCGCTGATCAAAAGGTTGACCAATACTCCGGTGGTATGAAACGCCGGGTCAATATTGCCGCTGGCTTGGTTCACCAACCAAAATTACTCTTCCTCGATGAACCAACCGTGGGGGTCGATCCCCAGAGCCGCAACCACATTTTTGAGAGCGTGCAGCGTCTCAACCGGGAAAGGAATATGAGCGTAGTCTACACCAGCCATTACATGGAAGAGGTAGAACTCTTGTGCAACCGGGTGGCTATTATTGATGAAGGCAACATCATCGCCATTGATACGGTCAAGAATTTGATCTCTATCCTGGGCGGCGGGGTGATCTACATCGGGCTGGAACAAGTGGATGACTCCCTCCTGCAGCAGCTCTCCGAGCTGCCTGCTGTTAAGGAAGCCACCTTGACACTGCCACCCGCGCAACCACCTTTGCCTGAAGGAGAAGAACCGCAAACGGAGGCTGAACCCGTCATGCCAAACCCGATCGTAAAAATCGTTGCTGAAAATAGCCAGCAGGCAGTGGTCAATGTGATCTCCTTCCTCAATGAACAGGATCGTCCACTCACCTCCCTGGAAATCCTAGAGCCCAATTTGGAAAGCGTATTCCTGCACCTGACAGGCAAGAAGCTGAGGGAGTGAATATAAATGAAATCCATAAGCATTGCTATAAAAGATCTCCAAATCTTAATCAAGGATCGCGGTGAGGTGATCCAGCTGTTTTTGTTACCCCTGCTCTTCATCATTGTCTTCAGCGGTGCGCTGGGTGCCCTCGGTGGTGAAGATGAAGCTACTCTCCTGGCCTTACCAGTCGTTGATCTGGATGGTGGGGAGGCTGCACAGTCGCTACGAACAGGAATCGATGAAGCTGGAGGGTTAAAAACTGAGCTCTACGAGCAATCCCAGGCTCAAGAGCTGCTTGAAAATAACGACATCCACCGTTTGCTGGTGATTCCTGCGGATTTCACCAGCGGGACAGAGGCGGGAAACCAGGTTAATCTCACTCTCATCAGTCATCCGGATGCGGACATCCAGGAGACGGAAGCTGTGCGCCTGGTGATTGTCGGGGTTGTCAATGAGTTGTCACTGGAGAGCCAAATTTTGGCCAGCCTTCGGCAAATGGGCGATATGCAAGCCAATGCTCCTGAGGAATACCAGATGTTTACCACGGATCGAGTATTAGCCCAGGCTCGCAGCCAGTTTGAAACTTCTAAAACGCGACCACTAATCACAGTGAAAGAGACTGTTCCTTCTCAGGAGGGCGAACGCCCTATCGTAGAAACCCTGGGGTTAGCTGCAGTTTCCGGCATTGCAGTCTTGTTCGTCTTCGGCACTGCCCAGGTGACCGCCCGCTCCATCTATGATGAAAAGAAGATTGGCTCGTTCCGACGACTCCTGGCGGCCCCGATGAGCAAAGCCTCACTGCTGTCCGGCAAAATGCTGCCTAATATTATTGTCGGTTTAATCCAATTCGCGGTAATCTTCGCCTTCGGAGTCTTTGGTTTGAAATGGTTGGGATTATCTGCTCCAACGCTTGGATCCCAGCCACTCTCTGTGCTCCTGGTATGTATCATCATTTGCTTATGCTCTACTGCCTTCGGCATCCTTGTAGCTGCAATTGCTCGCACAGAAAACCAGATTGGTGGTTTGACGAGCTTGCTGGTTTGGGGGCTGGGCATCCTGGGAGGCGCTTTCATCCCGATCGCTTTCCTTGACCAGTTCCTTGGACCAGTGGTCAAGATCATCCCGCAGTACTGGGCAAATCGCGCCCTGAGCAGCTTGATGTTGCGCGGCTTGGGATTGACGGATATAACCACCGAGCTCGCTGTGCTGCTCGGATTTACCGCGTTTTTCTTCCTGTTTGGTTTGTGGCGCTTCGATTTTGATTGATTTGCAATACGCGCAGTACTAGGAACCGACTGAATATAAATCCTGGAAGAAGATCAAAGATAAAAAAGGTTCTCCCTTCTAGGAAAGGAATGCCCAAGGAGCATCCGACATCCACTACCCTATCTGGAGGATGTAAATGAAATCAATTTACGACACCCTATCCATTGCTGGAAAAGAACTCCGTTTAATGGCTGCTGATCGCGGTCTGTTAGCCATCTTGATTCTCTTGCCGGTCTTGCTGGGTTCGCTATTCGCGGGATTAAACCTTATGTTGGTCACCGAAGAGGGAGATCCCAATATCCTTTTGAAGGTCATCTTGGTCAACCAAGATTCTGGAATTTTCGGGAATGAGCTTGCTAAATCGGTTCAAACCATCAGAGAACTCGATGTGAGCAATTTTAATTCTGTAGAATTAGCCGAACAGCGAGTGGCTGAAGGAAGTTTTGCTGCCGCGATCATCATCCCGGCTGAGTTTTCGGAAAAAATCGACTCGTACACACCCACCGAGATCGAAGTGATCGTTGACCCTGCAGAAGCAGAAACCGCCAGCATTGTCACCGGCATCATGAACCAGGTTGCTGGTGAAGTTACCATCTGGGGCGAGATTCAATACGGGATTCGCACTATCATGAGTGAAACACCAATAATGGAAGAAGCCAGCCCCGAACAGATGCGCGGTATAGAAGCGCAGAACCTGGGTGTGGTTATGACCCAATTAAATGAGATGCGCCGCAACCCAGCCATTGCTGTGATCAGTGAAGATTTGGAAGGGGTTGAGGTTCAAAGCGGGATCAAGTTATTTATCACCTTTTTGTTCCCTGCTTTTACCGTCATGTTCATCTTCTTCATCGTAGGAGCCGAGAGCTCTTCCTTGCTGCAGGAGCGCGAAGTGGGCACCCTGCGTCGTTTGCTGGCTGCCCCTCTATCCCGCTGGACGGTCATCGCGGGTAAAATGCTGGCCTATGGTTTGCTGGTATTCATTCAGGTCACTATTCTTTTTACACTCGGGTATGTAGCCTTCGACATCACTTTGGGCGAAGATCCCTTAGCGCTGGTAGCCATAACCTTGCTGGTTGCCTTTGTCGCTGTCTCATTGGGTATGATGGTTGCTGCCTTTGCCAGAACCCCCAAACAGGCAGATAATGTCGGCATGGTCTTGGGATTTGTACTCGCTGGCATTGGCGGTGCTTTCCCTAGCTGGCCCCCTATGTTTCGTTCAGGAGGAGTGATCGGAATCCTTTCAAAATTCACCCCTCATGCGCATGCCCTAGAAGGGTATTACAGTGTCATGGCTGAGAACGCACACCTCAGCCAGATTTTGCCCCAACTGGGTATCCTATTTCTCATGGGGATGGTGTTCTTCCTGATCGCTGTCTGGCGCTTCCGGTTTGAATAACACCTGCTTGGAACTGCAAAGTATTTCAAATTAGAGATTGGATCATACCCGGAGTCCAGCAAAGGTAATACCCACCTGCTGCCGATACAGCTGGTTGCGGCTATCCCCAGGATCTCTCCATTAATTTGCTGATTAAAACTCGCCTTCGAAAGAACCAGCATAACCGGTCAATTCGATATACCCACTTCCGGTAATGCGCTCTCCTCCCAACGTTCCTTCGATTTCAACGGCTCCTTCCCAGTAAGTATACGAAACCGTCATCTCCTGGTCGGCCAAATAAGGTTGAATACTGATCCGTAAATTCTTCTCGGGGACCTCCAGTCGCCACCGAGATGGGTATTCAGCACCGGAATTTGGACTGCGCCAGGTATCTTCGACCTGAATCAAAAACTCATCCCGGGTAAGAGCGAAGACCTCTCCACTTGGGCTGATCCAGGTACCGCTGGAGTACGGGTCGCTGCTGCCATCCTCGCGGCGGATTTGAAAAACCATCAATTCGCTCCCCTCATCCAATTGAATGGAAAACCAATCCCAACCCACCTGGCCTCTGGAAAGCGCGCTGGTGCTGAATTCGTGATCGTTCCAACTTAATCCGCTCACCTGGTAGCTGCCATGTTCAGTCTGTACACTTCCTGAAGTTTCGAGATGGGTCTGGCTGTAATAATGGGATGCATTCCCGCTTTCAGGTCCCTTTTGGCTGTAGCCTTGATCCCCGTGTAGAATTGGTCCTTTCGAATCTACCAGGATCAAATCCAAAGCAATGTCTTCCTGTTTTGCCACCAATCGGAAGCGCCCATCTTCGAGCTGTTTGATTTCCCAGTTCTCCAACCAGACCTGATAAGGCTCTGATTGGGCACCGGCTAACCCCGCAGCTCCGCGAGAAAACCGCTCAAACGCATGATGCTCCCCGGCGCTGATGTCGGTGAGGGCAAAGTGGCCCATATAGATCTGCTCGGTGGCTAACGAAGATTCTCGAGCGAACCGCTGCTTTTCTGGGAGCATAGCTCGCCTGAAAATAGTCAGCTGGTAGCCAAATCGTTCACCCTGGTCGCTTTCCAGGTTTCCAGTGTAATACCACCACTCCGTTTGATAATCAGGATGAGGGCCGAAGTCTTCCGGAAATTCCCAATCCAGCGGGCCTTCAGCGCGTTGGAAACCAACTGGTGTCTCGATCTCTGCAATCAGGCTGGAGGCCGGATACTGTGGTTGGAGGAGATCCAAACCGGCTATGACAATAATGATTACGACCGCGCCGAGGCCTACCAATCCAACCCAATACAACGTCTTCATGCTTCGAAACCACCTTTGCTAATCAAAACGAATCGCTTCCGATGTATTGCGCTTTATGATGCGGATTGCAGGGTAAAGTCCCGCCAGCAAGGCTGCCAACAATGCTATCAAGAATGCCTGGAGAAAAGGTTCTGGCGTAACCTGCATGCGCAGAGTCCATCCAAAGGAACGCTGGTTGATGATGAATACCAGGATCAAGGCCAGAACGTATCCTGTTGGCATTGATAAAAGACCAGCAACAGCTCCCATCAGCCCGGTTTCCAGGGTGATCAATCGCCAGAGCTGGCGTCCAGTTAATCCAATGGCCTTTAGTATTCCCAATTGACGCTGCTTATCCAGCTGCAGGGACATCATCGCGCTCAGCACGCCTACGAAAGCCACGAAGGTGGTCATTAATTGCAGCGCACTGGTGATGGCAAACGTCCGGTCAAACACGTCCAACGCGTCTGCCCGCAAGACCTGGTTGGGGCGTATCAACAGGCTTTGAACCGCTGCCAAGCGAACTTTTAACGCTTCCACGGTGGTGTTAACATCCACCCCAGGATCCAGGATAAGCGCGGCAGCTGCCACCTGGTCATCCCCCCAGAGTTGGCGGTAATTCTCCAGGGATAGGATTGCGGTACCCTGGCTGGATGCATAATCATAATATATCCCGGCAATGGGAAAATTCCGGATTCCATCTTTTGTGTATAACGCTAATTCTCCACCATGCAGCGGCAGGTCAAGCCGGTTAGCCAGCGGCTCAGATACCAAAACCGCACCCTGTTCAACAGCCTGCCACATCTCTTCAGGGGGATACTCGCGAGCCCGGTAGACCTGTTCCATGCCATCGTTTGGGTTGTTATTAGCGGAGATCTGTACTGGCCCTGCGGGAGAGTCGACGACTGCGTTCTGCAACAGGTCAACCCTGCTAACACCTTCCCACTGGTTCAGGATTTCGATCACTTCTGGGTCAATAGCCTGCAGCGGCTGGCTGACAGTGGCTCCAGGAACGGAGATATAGATATCTCCATGCAAGATCTGGTTCATCCAGGTATCGACGGTAAAACGGAAACTTGTGACCATCAAGCTGACCCCGATCGTCACTGCAATCGCCACCATCAGCGCTGCCACAGCGATCGATGTCCGGCTGATCGAGTTGATTACTTCGCGGGGTGCCATGCGCCCCAGCAAACCCCATAAACGGCTGGTGAACTTGTTTGCAGCGGTCATCAACCAGACGGTAAAAGTGGGTGTCAATATGGCAAATCCAAAGATGACTGCAAAAGTGCCCATAAAACTAAAGAAAAGGCTGTCATTGGATACGAGCAGCATGCCGAATCCAAGCAGGATGATCAAAACGCCAGCAATCCCCAACCAGTGCACAATCCTCTGGGCTTTCGATTCAAGATTGGCCCGTGAAAGAGCTGTCCGTGGAGGAACACTGGCAGCCTCCCAGGCAGGAAAAGCCGCAGTGATCACAGTCGCCAGGACTCCCAATGCGAATCCTTTGACGAGGCTGACTAATGGAATGGGAATATCCTGCACAGTGGTAACAAAAAATAGGTCATTAATCGTTTGTGATACCAAACCGACTGCCCCGCGCCCCATCAAGATCCCGATCAGGATCCCCAGGGTCGCTCCCAGAAATCCAACCACCAGGGCTTCACTGACCACCATCAGAAAAACTTCGAGGCGAGTAACTCCCAGGCTGCGTAAAGTTCCGAAAAGTGGACGGCGTTGGACCACGGAAAAGGTCATCGTGTTATAGATCAAAAACAGGGCTACCACCAGCGCCAGAAGACTCAACGCAGTCAAATTCAAGCGGAAAGCAGCAGTAATCTGCTCCACCGTTCCGCTGCGCACTTCGTTTGGGAGCACTAAAACCCCATCAGGCATCATATTCTCGATCGTCTCCAGGGTCTCATCAGCTCCATCCGGAACGATCAGATCGATCCGGTCCAGCCTTCCCAATCTGCCACTGATTTCCTGTGCTGTCGCGATATCCACCAGCAGCATGCTGTCGATAGCTTGCCGGGTCAGGCTGTCGGCTGGCTGGAGTAAACCAGCTACCAATACTTGAATATTCCGACCGGCATATTGAATTTCAAATTTATCCCCAGGATGGAGGGAGTAGCGTTCTGCCAAGGTTTCGGAGAGCAGTACACTGCCTGGTTGGGACAGGAAAACTGTCAAACCGTCTAAAGGAACCTCCTCCGCAGCACCCAGATAATTCCGGAATGGGGCTTCTGAAAAAGGGTCGACCCCTAAAAGCTGCAGGGTTGTACCAGCCATATCAGGTGAGGTGACATAATCTGTGACGACGGGGGCAGTGGGAATTTCCACCCCAGCCCGTCGAAGTGCTACATAAAGTGATTCATCCACCCCTCGTGAACCACCAGAAATGTAATGCGTAGCCCTGCCAACGATCGCATCTGTGCTCAGGTCAAAAGCACGGCTGGCACTCGTGTTGGCAATATCGATCCCCACGGCAACAGCAACCCCCATGCTGATCCCAAGCACCATCAGGATGCTCTGCCAGGGATGGAAGCGCAAATATCTCCAACCAATCTTGAAAAGTGATCGTGAAACCAAAACTTTGCTGTTCATGAGCGTATCGTGACCAGGTTTCTAATCCTTTTCAAGTTCGTTCAGACAGCCCGCTTGCAGCTCAAATATCCGATCAGCATAAATCGCATTTTCTCTGCTGTGAGTAACCATGATCAGGTTCTTGCCTGCTTGGCGGGTCAGTTTGTCCAGTAAGACTAGTACCTGTCTACCTGTTTCTTCGTCTAAATTCCCGGTCGGTTCATCTGCCAGCACGAGCAGGGGATCATGAACCAGGGCGCGGGCAATCGCCACACGCTGCTGCTCACCACCGGATAACCGCTCCGGGAATGTGTTCAGGCGGTCGGAAAGACCAACTTCAGCTAATATTTGCGACGAACTTTCTACCGCTTCATTGACTCCTGCCCCTACCAGCTCCAACGGTAAACTGACATTCTCTCTCACATTCAATGTCGGGATCAGATTGAAAAATTGGAATACGAATCCGATCTTCTGCCGGCGGAAGATCGTGCGCTGGTATTCATCGAATTGGGTGAGCAGCTGACCGTTGATTTGTATATCACCCTGGTCAGGCTCATCGATTCCGCTGATCACATTTAATAGCGTACTCTTACCACTCCCGCTCTTGCCGAGAATGGCGATGAATTCACCTCTATTAAAGTCGGCACCCGCACCCCGCAGTACTTCTCGCTTCTTACTTCCCTCCTGGAATTGTTTCCAAAGGTTGTCCAGGTGGATAAATCCATTTTTGGTTGGTTTCTCCATAACTGGCCTCACAAATTATTTCGGAGCGCTTTAAGCACTTCGATCAATTCACCTGCTTTTGGTTCGCTAAATCCACCAGAGCTGCGCCAATATATTTGCCCTGCAGTATCAACCAGAAATAGATATATCTCATCTTCGGTTCCGATATCCAAAGCAGACTTAAAGATCTCCTTATCAAGATAAAGTGTTATCGTCCGTTCTCGTGCTTTTCGGTCGGGTATGCCAACCCGCATGCCTTCATTGATAAATGTCCGCGAGAAAGATGGCATCTCGTAGATCGTTGGTAGTTCATAGTAGATAAAGCCGGGATGAACTTGTTCCAATTGCTGTGCAATTGGAATCCATGTGTTTACGATGTTCTGCTGGTATTGTTTGAAAGGCACAATCACCAGGTTAAATTCACCAGCAAAATCCGTGGGGAATTCCAGTTCCTCCCGGTTTAAGTTATAACCCGAAACGATTGGAAAACGAGTTTCATCCCGAGTTACTCGCAATTTGCTTTTCGAAGGTGATATTCTCGTGAAAGTTCCAATAATTCCTATCACCAAACCAATGCTCAACAACACGATCAAAATGGTCATTATTTTAATCCTAAGTAGTTTATTCATCCATCGGTTCTGCCACAACTTTGCCTCCTCGCACAGTAGCACCCAATACCAGAGCAGAGCCAATGATCACCAAATTCTTTACGATATATTGACCCTCGAGGGAAAGCACGAATGGGAAATTAGTCCAACAAATCTCCGGAAGTAATACCAATGGCAAAGCTGCGCCTATCATTTGCATAAAAAGCAGGAGAATGGTCAAACGCTGCAACTTGTTGGTGAAGAATCCGGAAAGAAAGCCAATCCCTATCAGAACTTCCCAGGCTGCCAGGATTGGTAAAATCAAATCTGGATCGAAGAAATAAATCGTATTGCGCACCAGATCCTCTGCAGGACTCAGCCCCGGGAAGAACTTAAGTGCACCAAACCAGAAAAATATTACACCCAAGGCAAAGCGCAGCACATTCAGACTATAGTGCGCCATCCAGCGGGTTATCCGTAGATCGAGCTGGTCGAATAGCGAGATAATATTATAGAAGGCTTTTGTATTTTCCATTTTCCTGCTTCTTTCGCTTGAGGGTGCTTGGGAGTTGCACTCGATCAATTTAACAGTAAGCTGTATTTTCGAATACTGCTTTCCAGCCTCCTCGCAGTTTACTCCAACAATTGTCCATCCACCGAAATTTCGCTACTTTCACTCAACAACGGCAGACTGCTGTGAATCGGGAAAAACACACCATTTAAATTTGCATCCAATACCCGCTGCCAGTCTTAAGCAGTCATTGCTGCGGCTTTTTGATATGCAATATCTCCAGCTGCATAACAAAGCATGTCGATTGAATCCACTTCGTGCGAAACAAGATAAACTATCTGTTCAACTTCTGCTGGGTTCTCAAAATGGGTTCCAAATCCGTGATCTGCGATTTGGGAATACAGGGAGACATCACGGGTGATGCTGATGGTATTCCATCCTTCATCCATTAATTTCCTGATAATCGCCGAACCAATCGCACCGGAAGATCCCCGGAATAAAGCATTTGCCATACGTAATCACTCCCAATAAATATCCGTTTGAAGTCACACCATTAAATATGTGATAATAATAACAAATATTATCATATTTGTCAATATATTGCAAAGGTTTTGCCAGCTCCCCCGTGTTCTGCCTGGTTTACCTGGCGAGAGCATGGTTACCAGGCTAAATACTTCTCAGCTTGGTCTCGAATTACAAACCGCTCTTCAGGCTCAATATTTTGCAAACCCAGTAAACTTCTTCTCATCCGGGGATTTGAACGCAATCGTGCTTCCTTTTTCAAGATGAAATTCCAATACAAAAAGTTAAAGGGACAGGCTCCTTTGCCAATCCTGAGTCTTTGATCATAGAAGCATCCTTGGCAGTAATCACTCATCTTGTTAATATAATTTGCTGAGCTAATATACGGCTTGGTGCCTATTTGTCCCCCATCCGCATAGAGTCCCATACCATATACATTGGGGATCATTACCCACTCATATGCATCGATATAAACCCCGAGAAACCACTCATTTACCTCGCTGGGATCGATCCCACATAACAGGCAGAAATTAGAAACCACCATGAGACGCTCGATATGGTGGGTATATCCGTTGTTTAATGCCCGCAGAATGACATGCCTTAAACAGTTCAGATTCGTATCACCATTCCAGAAGAATTCTGGCAACGGGCGATCAGCTTCCCAGTAGTTTCGATTGAGAATCTCGGGCATCAACCGCCAGTACTGCCAATACATATATTCTCGCCAGCCGATTACCTGCCGAATAAACCCCTCCACCGAATTAATTGGCGCCTTACCTTCTTCATATCGACGCTGGGCTTGAATAGCCAACTCCAGCGGCTTCAGCAAACCTATATTCAAGTATGGAGATAGCCTGGAATGGTTGACAGTATCATGAAGAGCGCTCATCGCATCTTCATATGCACCAAAATCCGGGAGCCTGTTTTCAAAAAAATCATCAGCTGCTTTCTGTGCCTCTTCATGTGTTACACCCAGATTAAATCCTCGGGTTTCTCCTATTCCCGGAAATTTGTGGTCAACTTCTTCCATAACCTGTTGGGTACCCCTGTCCGGTATAAAGGAAATCGGAGGGGAAATTTGAATCCCTTGAGGTAATCTGCGGCGGTTTTCTTTATCAAAGTTCCATTTTCCCCCAACGGGTTCACCATCTCCTTTCAGCAGCAGGTTAAAATGTGTGCGCATCTTTCTGTAAAAGCTTTCCTGAACGTATCGTTTTCCCTCTAATGGTTTTGGAATGGGATTATAGTGTCCGGTTAAAAACTGGGTGTTGGGTAAAATCTTGACCGGGATGTTGAGGCTTTTTTCTAAATTCTCCTGGAATTCCCACCCATGATATTCACTGGCCTGCATGGTAAACATGACCTCAGGTTTGATTGCTTCAATGTGTTCCTGGATTGCCCCCGCTGTAGTGGTTGATATCCGGTAATCAACTTCATATCCAGAAGAACGCAACCGGGAGGCAAAGTGCCGCATGGCACTAAAAAGCAGGACTAATTTCTTCGCCTGGTATGGTAGTCTGCGCGCCCGGGTTTCGCTTTCAACCATCAGCACAGTCAGCCGATTTCTTCCCACCTGTTCTTCTGCCAACCTCAACGCCGGGTGATCCAACAACAGCTGGTCGCCTAATATCCAAACTGATATCTGCATATTCTTCACTAAAAATTTTGTGAATTGAGATTTTTTAGGATATAACCTTGTTCCCAATATTTGGATTTTATCATGTGGATTTTTATTCTAGAATCACTTTATGCTTGACATAATTCAGTTGTTTCGGTAAAATCCGAAAAAACCGAAGAAGGTGTAACGCATGGATGAACTAACGCCTGTAATGAAAAAAATCATCTTACACTGGGGAGAAATGGGATCTTCCTGGGGCATAAATCGCACAGTTGCACAAATATATGCTCTGCTCTACCTGTCTCCAGACCCATTAACGGCAGATGAACTCAGCACCAGCTTGGCTATCGCCCGATCAACGGTCAGCACAGGTTTGCATGAACTGCAATCCTGGGGTGTTGTGAAGGTTATCCACGTACTTGGGGATCGGCGAGACCATTTCACCACCATGAACGATATTTGGGAGATCTTTCGAGTAATACTGGACGAACGAAAGCGCCGGGAGATCGACCCTACTCTTGAGTTCCTTCAAGAAACCGTCTCCGATAGTAAATACCAGGCCCCAGAACAACCTTATGTGATCGGCCGTGCAGAAGACATGCTCAATTTCTTTGAGACGATTACCGCAATTTATGAACAATTTGAGATGATTCCAACCGAAAGGTTAAAGGACCTGGTCCATGTAAGCAATAAACTAAGAAGCATCGTCGAGCAGGTCAGCCGAGAATAATGTTAATGCTCGCAGAAATCATTTATCAAGTCCAACGAGTGCTGTGAATATTGAAAATCTTTATCCTGGTACAGTACTAGAAATATTATCTGGAGAATTGATCAGATGGTAGATTCCAAACTAGATACATTGCAATATATTTCAACTCCCCATATGATTGAGGGGTACGAATTAATTGAAAATAAATTAAATTTAGTGGAAAGATTACTTTTAGATGTGCAGCCCGACCAGCACAGTCTAATAACTGATGCAGCCCAAGAACTCATTAAAGCTGGTGGCAAACGAATTCGCGCAGCTATTTGTTTATTATCAGCGGGAATTTTCGAAGCTGATCCAGAAATCTCTCTTGCCTTAGCAGCTGGGATCGAAATGCTGCATACCGCAACCTTGGTCCATGATGACATCATCGATGAATCCGTGATACGCAGGGGTAAACCTACCTTAAATGCGAAACGCGACCCAAAACTCAGTGTGCTTATCGGGGATTACTTTTTCGCTCGTGCGGCAAATCTGGTAGCGGAAACCGACAATCTAGACATCATGAAACAATTTTCCGCGACCCTGATGACGATCCTGAATGGAGAAGTTGACCAGCAGTTCACACGCTGGCAGCTCGATCGCCAGGGATATACCAAGCGCATCTACGCCAAAACGGGCGCCATGTTCGTTCTGGCTGCCAAGTCGGCAGCTATCCTTGGGGATGCCACCCCGCAGGAAATACTCGCCCTGGAGAATTACGGGCATTTTACAGGAATTGCCTTCCAGGTGGTGGACGATATCCTTGATTTCACCAGCGAACAAACCCGGTTGGGTAAACCGGTTGGAGGGGATTTGCGAGAAGGAATCTTTACCCTGCCTGTTCTACTGTATGCGGACCGCTACCCGCAGGATCCAGATTTGAAACTGCTGCTCAAAGTCCAGGATGGGAACCATCCTGCCGTGGGGCGGTTGATCAACTCAATTCGCAGGTCGGGTATCATCGACGACGCACTTGGGGAAGCCAAGGAATTGGTATCCCGTGGGCAGCTTGCACTCACAGAGCTCCCGCAATCCCAATTTACCGAGGCGCTGTACTCGATGGGAAATACTGTTGTGGAGCGAGTTACATGAGAATATCTCTTCTGCAGCTGGAATCTTATCCTGCCTGCTCCCGATAACCGAATTTCCTTCTTTAGATAAAGTATTTTGACATAATCCACTTAGTTGGTTTAATTTTATTTCAGAAAGGAAATTTTCTATGAATCAGAAACATAAAAGTGTCGTCACCTGCGACCTGGAAGGTCGCATTCAAACCTACAATAAAGGTGCTGAAGAGATCTTTGGCTTTCGAGCCGAGGAAGTGATCGGAAAGAAGCGTGTCTCCCTGTTTTCACCCGGCCAGACTGTATTGGAATATGTGCCCAATTGGCTAAAAACCGCCAGTGAGCAGGGAGAATACAAAACGAAGACTGTATTTTGGGATCGAAATCGCAATCCTATTCCCGCAGAAATTCGCATCACTCCCACCTTCAAGGATGGGCAGCAGATCGGCTTCTGTGGTGTAACACAAGTTCTTGAGGATGTTACCCCCGAAGAAGTAGCGCCTAACATCAGCTTCATGACACGCGTCTTCTCATGGCTTGTGATCACCAGAGCTCCTTTTCTTACCGCCGTAATCATCCCAATCCTGTTGGGTGCCTCCTGGGCAGTTTATCGCGGTCTGGTCCAGCCTTTCCCCTGGGATTTGTTCCTCATGGCACTGTTTGCGGGCATCCTTCTGCATATCTCCGCCAACACCTTCAACGACTATTTCGACTGGAAGAGCGGAACAGATCAGGCCAACAATGATTACTTCCTGCCGTATTCAGGTGGCAGTCGATCGATTGAATTGGGTTTGATCAATGAGAAAGCCCTCTTCCGGGTTGCTCTGGTTTCACTTGCTATCGCTGGATTGTTGGGTTTGATTCTCGCTTTTCGCAGCGGACCAGGCATTTTGCTTTTTGGGGTGGTGGGTGCCCTCTCCGCCTATTTCTATACCGCACCTCCCCTGCGCCTGGCAGCCCGGAATGGCCTGGGTGAACTGCTGATCGGCTTGAATTTTGGTCCGCTTGTCACTGCTGGGACAGTTTATGCCTTAACAGGCAGCTTTTCACTGGCGGATTTCCTGATTGGTATACCGGTCGGCTTGTTAACGACTGCCATCCTGTGGATCAACCAGTTCCCGGATGAGGATTCCGACCGGGAGACTGGCAAAATCAACCTGGTCGTGATGCTTGGAAAGAAGCGAGCTCGCTGGGGATACCTGCTGCTGCTGTCGATTGCATTTGGCCTGCTGCTCTATTGGTTTGCGGTTGGCATCTTGCCAGCAAGTTCCCTGCTCATTTTGGTTAGCCTCCCTCTTGCAATTTATGCAGGCCGCATCGCACTGGAGGAATACGACCAGCGCAGCCTGGTCCGGGCTAATATAGCCACCATTCGCCTGCAGATGGTCTTCGGTTTGTTGCTGGTCGTTGGCTTACTTGTGGGTAGTTTCATAGCCAGCAATCCATATATATGAAACCACAAACTCTGGCTAAGAAGATTTTCTAATAACAATCTTCACGAGCCTGTGCGAATCCTGGCAAAAACCAGGCGGGGATTCACTTGCACTAAGGTACTGCAATATTTACCTTCAGAAACCGGTGGAGCGATCTCCGCTAGATTACTCCACTATATAGCCTACCCACACGATGATGCAATTCCGAATCAGCCTTCCTTCGCTATAGATTGGAATAATGAAACGAGGAACATCATCATTTAATACTTACCAGCATTAACAGTATTCCACCAATATCCATCTTACCCACAGTGTTTGAAGGTCCTTTATATCTTCGAATGCCTGGCCGAATCCGGTAATAGTTGAGATTCGTCTTTCATTTCGGATGGTAGAATGGTTGTTAATAATCGAAGTATATTCATTAATAAATCCGATTAAAATCGGCTTCGGATCAAAGATTAAATTCATCAGTTATTCATGCTGAAGAGAGGGTTAAGCCATGGAAATTGCAGATCGCAGGGCTATCATCGCATTGCCCATAATCTTGTTAATCGCAGCGTTTGTCGCCTGGGCAGGTAGTCAGGGAGGCTACACCGTATCGGGGATACCAATATTCGCAATATGTTTAGCATTGGCATTCATCCTGCAGTGGCTTGCTTTTATTCCCTCCTACCTTATGCAAACCGAGAAATTTTATGATCTGATGGGCAGCATCACTTACCTTTCGGTAACCTGGCTTGCCCTTTTACTCAGCCCGCAGGTTAGCGCACGCGCCTGGCTGCTAGCAGTGATCGTGTCAATTTGGACACTCCGCCTGGGGATATTCCTGTTTCGACGTATCCAGGCTGCGGGCGAAGATGAGCGATTTCGGGAAATCAAACCCTCATGGCCTCGCTTTTTACTCACCTGGAGTGTGCAGGGGCTTTGGGTTTCCCTGACCATGGCTGCGGCTTTGGCAGCCATCACCTCTGTAAACCAGCGTGGGTTAGGCATTTATGCCCTGACCGGTTTTCTAATCTGGGTGCTCGGATTTGGGATCGAGATAATCGCCGATCAACAGAAGTCCAGTTTCCGGGCTGACCCACAGAACGCTGGTAAATTCATCAATACTGGCTTGTGGTCATGGTCGCGCCACCCGAATTATTTTGGTGAAATTGTTCTTTGGATTGGTGTAGCTCTCATTGCCGTCCCTGTTCTCAGCGGTTGGCAGTGGCTGACCATGATCTCCCCCATTTTTGTCTTTATCCTGCTGACCCGGGTCAGCGGGTTACCCATGCTGGAAAAACGAGCAGACGAGAAGTGGGGTGGGCAGCCAGAGTACGAAGATTACAAAACCAGGACATCCATATTAATCTTAAGACCTCCTTCAGTAGAAAAATAAAGTATCTCGATATAAACCAGACAAGAATTTTCTGTTTCCGGGCATCCATTGGATTGATTTTGTTTTAGACCTGGAGATGTTTCACGAGCAAGGACTTGAAATAGAAACAAGGGCTATTCGGATATTGAACAGCCCTTGTTTTATCATTTCAGCAATTTGTTAAACAGGTGCCAGTGTTCCAGCAAAAATGATCCAAGCCAGGGTTGTTTTGGCTGTCAAGCTCAGGATTATGTATATCCGTTCGCCAAAGAGATAATCTTTCCAGCGTCCGACCTTCTTGTACTGCAAGACCATATTTATAGCGAATATATTAAAGAAAACGAACAATGTTGGCACAATGGCATACACAAAAACAGGTGGTTTCGCGTCTCCAGAATTGACTGCACCAACAAAATACATGGTGATCACGATCCATGGCACAATCCCGGCAAAGCATCCATAGATAAATGAGGTCCAGTTCGTTTCCTCGGTTCTCTGGTTATGTAGCTCCATCATGTTCCCAAACAGGTTCATGGTTGCATTGAGGCCAAAAATTAAAATCAGTGCGCCCAAGTCCCATAGACCTACCAGCATTCCAATCAACACGATCATCCAAGACGAGCTCAGTGCATATTCATAGAATCGAACTGGATTCATTCCTTTCTTTAAATTCCGTACATATCTGTCGTAGCCCAGGGTTGAAAGATAGAAGTGAGCCACGGCCGATATCAATAGAAAAACAGCTACCGCGGGTCCAAACCTCAGCTCATATATAAGTGTGGGGTTTGGCACCAATGAAAGACTCTCCGCATCAAAGGTCAGGAAGTAGGTATACACCGGGTAGGTGGTAGCATTACTGAGCACGATCATCAGGATTCCCTGCAGCAGATGCAGAAAACCCATGATCAAATTAAAGCGGCCCAATCCCCGATAGGTTACATCCGTGTGCCCTGATTCAGGTGAACTTACTTGGGTACCCTCCATTATTCTCTCCTTTCTTGGTTTTTATCGCTTCTCTGTTTCCAATAGGTACTTGGTGCCCATTTCGAACCCTGGTTAATCAGCCTCCATCGAGATTAAAGCAGGATTAATAAGAATTATATACTATCCCAGGCGGAAATATTAATTCTTCTTGGTGCTGGTGAAGGAAAGGTCTTAAACCAAGGAAGCGAGCGGCTCTCCGCATGATAATTGAGCATCTTGCCAAGCATTGAGACCGCGAATAAAATTACTATCACTAGTTTACTAGGTGAACAAGACGGAATATAACCAGCAGGAAAAATCCCAACTAGGTTCCTGGTTTCTTTCACCAGCACTTCGCATTTCGAAATAGATAGATAAAATTGGCACACTATAGAAAATCTGTTTTTTTATCTGTCCTTTCCCTCCCAATCGGGTTGGCAGCAGAACGTAATTTTCGTCGATTGCCGCGCCTACAGGCTCAACCTATCATCAATCAGCTCCCAGCGCTTTCGATCATCATTCCCGCCCGGGATGAAGCGCAAAATCTGCATAGCCTTTTTCCCTCGCTGGTTACCCTCGATTACCCCGGAGATATCGAGATCCTGCTCGTGGATGATCACTCCTCTGACTCGACAGCCCAGGTCGCTGCATCTTTTGGAGTGCGAGTATTGAGTCTGGAAGAAGAACTTCCCCAGGGCTGGAAAGGCAAGCCATTCGCCTGCCACCAGGGAGCATTGAACACCACTGGTGAGTGGATTCTCTTTACAGATGCAGACACGGTTCACTCTTCCTGTGGGATCCCTTCGGCAGTGTACTACGCCATCCAGCTTCGACTGGATGGCGTAAGCCTCTTTCTCAAACACCAACCTGCCAGCTGGCTGGAGCGCCTCACCCTAGATACCGCTTTTGCTGGTTTATTTGCCAATTGGCATGCTTCGAGATTCCTGCTCAATGGCCAGTTCATCCTGGTACGCCGGGAAGTCTATTTTCGAAGCGGCGGTTTCGAATCTGTTCGTAATGAAATGCTTGAGGATGTCGCCCTAGGAAACCTGATGGAGACAAGCGGCTACCGCTTCCAAATGATGAACGGCGGGAATGCTGCCCATGTACGCATGTACAGCAGTTATGAAAATATGTTTCAGGGGCTTTCACGACTTGGATCTGGTATGCTGGGATGGCAAGGTATCTGGGCCGGCTTAACTGTGCTTTACGTTACAGCGGTTGTTTCACCCCTGGTGACCTTGCCTGGCGTGTTGAAAGGCAAACTGAAGTGGTTTTGGTTTCCGGTCAGTTGGGGTTCGGCAACCTTGAGTTTGTTTCCCTGGTCGCGACGCTCAGGTTCTGGAAAATTGGCTCTCCTGGCACCCCTGGGGGGTGTGATCATCCTTTCTTCTGCTCTATTAGGACTCCTCAGCCGCCTATTCAAAAGAGGCATTCCATGGAAAGGCCGCCCGGTTTAATCTTCTGTCTGCCATTATTCTAGCTACCGAATAGTATGGTTTAATAATGCAAACCAATCTTCTCTGGGTGATTTTTGCCTTCTTTTGCGGAACAATTCCCTTCTCTCTATGGCTGGGAAAGTTGTTCTTAAAGGTGGATGTTCGTGATTATGGAGATGGAAACCCTGGTGGTACAAATCTGTGGAAAGCAGGTGGTATGTGGTGGGGGTTATCTGCCATTTTGCTGGACGGCTTTAAAGGCTTGATCCCGGTTTCCTTGGCGTACTACCAGGGAAGCGTTTCACAATGGTGGATATTCCCGCTCGCCGTAGCACCAGTCCTGGGGCATATTTTCTCTCCTTTCTTGAAATTTCAGGGCGGCAAAGCCCTAGCTACCACCTTCGGGGTATGGACAGCTCTCTCTTTATACCAGGTGCCAATCGTATTTGGAGCTTCGCTTGGTATCTGGGTCTGGCTGTTTAAAAATGAGGGCTGGGCAATGCTTGCCGGCGTGATCAGCGTGTTGGTCTTTATGATTATCCTGAACTATGACCTGGTTTTTATTTCAACCTGGATTGCAAACGCGGGTATCTTGCTCTGGCGGTATAGTGATAAATTTAAGGTAAATCAGAAAGCCAATTGAGACATTTTATGAATGTATTGTTTTCTTACCCCTGATCAATCTCAAGTCTGCTGAAGAGTAGCTCTTCGACTTCTGCTGGAATCCTCGGGCTTCCCTGATCGTTGAGCGCCGTGCCGATTACTTTTGCATGAATGATTTGTTTCTCATCTGGCAGCCGGTATATTTCCTGCTGGAATCCGAACCTGAGCCGTGAAATCCGTTCTGGTGTGACATATACATAGAATTTGTCTCCGCTCCTTAAAGGAAACAAGAAATCTATCTCGATCCGCACTACCACCAGCGTGATCCCCTGTTCCTCCAAGGCAGCGAAATCTATCCCGCGTGTCTTCAAGTACTTGTGGCGCGCATGCTCAAGATAATGCTGGTAAACTGCATTGTTGACGATCCCAGAAAGGTCGCACTCATAATCTCTGACCTCAAAGGTCAACTTGAAAGGGAAATTTTCCATCGCCTATCACCTGGTTTGTATCTGGGAATGCTGAGAGATTCACCCACCATGGTCACAGATCAGACATGCTGATCGACCAGGATCGGGTTCCCATCAGGATCGATGATGAGAAAACTTGCCGGGCCGATCGTGCTCTCGTCTGCCTCGTCAATGAACTCAACCCCCTGCTCCTTCAATTTTCGCTGAATTTCGCGCACATCAGTGAAAGCATCCAGCTCCTGGGCATTGCTGTCCCAGCCAGGATTGAAAGTCAGCATATTCTTATCGAACATTCCCTGGAATAAACCGATCACATGATCGCCATTCTTTAAAATCAGCCAGTTCTGCGAGGCATCGCCATGGAAGATCTCAAAACCGAGATTCTCGTAAAACTTCCTCGAAGCCTGCAGATCTTTTACAGTAAGGCTAACCGAAAATGCACCGAGTTCCATAAGTTTCCAACTCCTTTTTACCTGTAAATTGTATTCCACACCATCCCAAAACACTCTGAGGAGATTCCTGAAATCGATTGTTGCAGTGAATATCCTGCCCTTGTCCACACTACCGGATCGACGCGCTGATTAAGATCACTTGAAAAGGCACGCAGTAGACCGCCGGACCGCCATCGTACTGCAGATCATTGCCGCCAGGGGATTTTGTTAGTTCCGATCACCAATATTTTCTTTTTAGCGATCCCAGATCCGGGTCGTCCCCGATGATCACGTGATTGAATAGGGCTGGATTGCCTCCTGCCCAAGCCCAAACAGGTCTTGGAAATACCTCCCATATAGCTCCTAGTATACAAGATTGTAGAAACAAGGTCCGTGATAACCAGAAACAGGATTACCAATCCACTTCACACGCTTTCCCTGTGAACTGCGAACTCTCTGCTGTATACTGCATCAGCTCGATCTGTACCCCACTGGGATCGCTGACCCAGGCCTGCCAGCTCTGATCACACCCCAGCACCATATCGTTTACCTGCCAGCCTTTTTCCCGGATTGCATTAACTGCTGCCTCGAGATCGGTCACCTCCAGGCACAGGTGGTGAAGCAGGTTGGAAGCCTGCTCACCTTTCTGCTCTTCCTGGAAAACCTCGATGAAAGTTTTATTCCCTGCTCCAACATAGAATCCGAACAGCTCGCCTTCCTTGATAAATTCGAATGTCTTTTCCAATCCAAGGACGTTGCAATAGAATTCCTCGCTTGCCTTCAGGTCATAAGAACCAATGTTGATATGTGCAAGCTGTTTGATCATTTTTTAATCTCCCTCATGAGTCTATTCTCCTTTTAGATAGCGGTCAAAGAACTCGATCGTGCGCGTCATCGCCTGCCCAAAGTAGTTAGAAATATTGTGGTTGTCACCCTCATAAGTATACAGCTCCACGATCTGCCCTGCCTCCTGCAGCTCCTGGTAGAGCAGTTCTGAGAGTATGAGCGGTACCGATTCATCGGCCGTCCCGTGGTGCAGCTGCACCGGTCCGGAAATTTCCTCCAGGTAGCTGTTGGCCGAAATTGTATCCCAGAATTCTGGGTTTTCCTCGGGAGTGTCGTATTGGGCCATTAAATCCGTCCGCCAGCGCATGCGGGCTGGTGCGGTGGGTGTTGGTCCACTTGCGCTGTTCCTCCGCCAGTGTGTGAGCAGGTCAGGGTAGGAACCCACTACCCCCGCCCAGATCACCCCGGCTTTGATATCCTCTGAAACGACCATCGCCCGCAGAGTCAGGAAACCACCCATAGAATGCCCCCACATACCGATGCGCTCATTATCTGCGGGAGGGAACTGCTGCAAGGCTGAAACAGCATTCAGCACATCCACCGTATAGCCCGGGTCACTGTAAGCGCCTCTCGCTTCCCCCTCAGACTGGTCGTGCCCGCGATAATCGATACGCAAGACGATATACCCACTTCGCGCCAGCCAATCGACATAGGCAATGTAGCGCTCGGTGGTGCGGTACTGGTCGGGCGGGATATAACCGTGGTTGAAGACAATCACAGGCCAACCGGTTGGCGGTGTTTCGCCATCGGGGATCGTCAGCAAACCATACTGCCGAAGTCCCTCTGATAGGTAGGAAACATAGTAGCGGGTGTAATTCTCTCCCGGCTCAAGGGCTTCCTCAAAGATAATCTCGCTGCCAGGGTAATTCGACCCGCGCAGCGCTGGTATGCTCATCGGGTGAGCTGTGCCAGTCGGCGTGGGAGTGATAGTCGGTGTGGATGTCGCGGTCGGTCGGGTTGTCTCTGTCGCAGTTGGGGTAGATGTTCCAGTCAGCGGTTCGGTAGAGTTCGTAACCTGCCCGGGATTTAACCCCACCTGGGCTTCATTCATCGGGCTGACTGAGCAAGCTGCAGTGATAACCAGCAGAATCAATATTAAGTACCAGTAAATTTGGCGCATCGGTCCTCTATTCACCTTTATTACCAATAACAAAGTAGAGGCTGAAATATAACACGAAACTCCACCCCGCTGAATTAATGCACCTTAATGCCCCCATGGACCCGCAAATTTTGGTTCACTTCTCGATCGGGCTGGTCGCTTTTACAACAGCCCCGATCTTTAATGCCTTAAAGTTCCTTTTTAAGATAGTAGCGCTGGTGCCCTGTTGGAAAATCTTTTAGTTCGCCAAATACCTTGTAACCATGTTTCTTATAAAAACCTGGTGCCTGGAAGCTGAAGGTATCCAGGTAGGCATTCTTGGCACCCCTTTGTCGCGCTTCATCCTCAGCAAACGTCAGAAGTTGGTGTCCAAATCCTTGACCGCGCAGGTCTTCCCTTATCCACATTAAATTTACGTACAGCCAGTCCCAATGTGTTTCACCGATCACGCCGCCCACCACTTCTTCATCAGGTGCCTGCAGCACGTAACACAGTAGCTGCCCGTTGCTTTCCCCGCCTTCTTTCTCGTTGTATTCACTGATCCCGCCTCCGATCACCCCCCATTCAGGTTCCTCGGTGTAGACGATCTTGTATTCCTCATCCATGTGTTTATCCACTTCCTTTCATTATATTTTTATCATCTGCATCAATTTTGGGTTGGGTTTGGCCGCAATTTTACCAGCAGCTGTCCGGCACCAGTTGCCCAGCATATCACCCATCCCTGATCACCTCTCCGCAGAATTATACATTGAGCTGCCTGGGATGGATCTCTTCCCTGTTTTTTGCAGTATTAAACACACGGACGGCAATTTTGCTGATCCACAAAAACGAAAACTGGAAATGCCCTGAAATTCATCCTGCCCATCCATCTTTACAAAACCCACCCCTCCCTTTAATTCATTGCATCATCCCCTCTTCCAGGGGATCATTTTCTTATCTCAACCACCACAAATCCTCCCACGTCTGCAACAATCTCCAGCTCTGGAGATTCCGCCAGGAACTCTTCTACCTCCGCCCAACCACCATCGGATTTGTCCCTGAACCACCGGTGCTGCAGGATTAAGTAGTGAAAACCATAATTGCTCAGCTCTTGGATCGAACCCTCAGATGGGAAATTGGCGCTGATTTCTTTGAATTCTTTGTAGGCTTGAGGCCGGTGGATGGGATGATTATAGGCTGGTAATTGCATATCGTGGAACAAAGATCCATACATAGTTTTGTAGTTTTCCGTTCCCGCCTGCAGAAAGGCTACCGGATACGCCTCCGGCTGCTGGGCCAACCAGGTGTCAATCGCCCGCGGGTACAATTTCGAACTCTGTAGATTCCCGGGTAAAAAATCAAGCACGATGACTCCAAGGATTAGAATTCCCACCAGGGGCTTCCAGTTGAATCGCTCTCTCAATGCAGCCATTCCAACCCCTGCTAGCAATGAAACAAAAAGCGAGACAATCACCGAAAAGCGTGCCCAGACTCTGATCAGCCCGAACCCTGGCAGGCCACCCAGGTAGGCCGCAGGCAGCCAGGTGGGATTCTCAGCTTGCAGTGGATTGTTCTGGATCCAGAGGTCTGTACCCAGTGCGAAGACCAGTGCAAAGATCGCTACCCCAAGCCAGGTGAAAGCCCGCCGCCGGTTAGGATGGTCTTTGAGGAGTACTGCCGCCAGGGCCAGGCATAAAGTTGCCATTCCCAGGTATGCCGAGTGCTCGATCCAATCATTTCTTGGATACAACCGGCTCATTGCCTCTCCCCAGATGGCATGTGTGTAGGGCGGCATGACAAAATCCAGGATGCTGTTTGACCATAGCCGAATTTTTTCAGCTGAATATGGGTTGTAAATTCCCTGGCTGAAATTGACTTGAAAATAGGGGTATGAGCTGATCAAAGCCCCCGCCGCAGCACATAATCCCACTTTCCAGCCCTGGTATACCAGGTATTTCACCCTCGGCACAGTGAATATCGTGTAGATCACCCCGCTGAGCAGTGATATCGCCAGGTAGTATTGGCTGGAAAAACCAACTGCAAACGTCGACAGCGCCAGCAGGACCAGGTTTCGCCATTTCGGTTTTGGAGATTGTAAAACGTTATCCAGCGACCAGAAGAATAGCGGTAAGAATTGGGTGGATACAAGTTGGAGATGCCCGTAGCTGTGTGCAATGCGGTAAGGTGACAGTAGAAATGCTGCACCGGCGATCAATCCGGCGATTCTGCTCTCAGTAAGGCGCAGTATCCAGAGATATGCAAAATATCCTGAGAGCATATGGCTGATCAAAATAATAAGGTTATATCCGCATATCGCTCCAAACACTGTTGTCCAGGGTGAGGCAATCACCATGCTTAAAAATGGCACATCAGTCGCTGCCAGGAGCAAGCCATCAGGATAGTTGAGCTGCGGGTCGCTGAAGATCGATTGCCAGGATCGGATTGCCTCGGCCACTCTGCCCGTAAGATAGACATATTGCACGTTATCACCCGGTGGGCCGATCAGCTGGGAGCCGAAGTTTCCCAGCACTGGGTACATCGCCATGCAGGCCAGCAAAATAAAAAACAGCATTACCCACCCATCTCGATCGAGCCATCTTTTGAGAGCATGAAGTGCTTCAACCAATTTAGCTGAAAACATCACTACCCTTTTTCTTCGCTGGAAATTCGATTGCAGGTGGTCCCCGCTGGTTAGATTTGTTGATTGGGAGATCATGCATACCCAAACCGGGTAGTTTATAATTCGACAGGTTCCACGTAAATACTGGTATTCAAGTGAGATCTCAGGTAATTGATATTATATACTTCAACCGAGGAGCGCAGCATGGCACAGCTGAAAACCCAGCCCAACGATCAGAGCGTCACCGGCTTTCTCAACAGCATCGAAAATGAAACCAGGCGCCAGGATAGCTTCACCATCCTCGAGCTGATGCAGCAGGTTACTGGAGATGAACCCGTCATGTGGGGTGACAGCATCATCGGTTTTGGCACCTACCGGTACAAATATGCCAGCGGCCGGCAGGGCGAATGGTTCCTGGTCGGCTTCTCCCCCCGGGTGCAGAATCTCACCCTCTACATCATGTCCGGTTTCGATGAATATGACGATCTGCTCGCGAAACTGGGTAAGCACTCAACCGGTAAATCCTGCCTGTATGTCAAACGCCTGGAAAACATTGACCTTGCTGTACTGGGAGAATTGATCGAGAAATCCGTTGCCCATATGAAAGCCACCCATACCTGAGGTGGCATACCATTAGCACGCTGATTAGTTTTTTAGCTGAACGTAAAAACCTGAACCAGATTCTAATCCAAAGGGTTTATCACTTTGCTGATCATCATTTTACGGGAGTGGACTCATGACTTCAGACCAGGTTGTTCGCCAGCAGCTGCTGGCGCTTCTCAATGGCGGCAACGCCCATATGAGCTTCGAGCAGGCAGTAGCGGATTTCCCAGCCGGGCACTTTAACACCCATCCACCGCATGTCAGCTACACCCCCTGGCACCTCCTGGAGCATCTGCGCCTCGCCCAGTGGGACATCCTGGATTTCATCCGCAATCCAGATTACGTCACGCCTGAATGGCCAAAAGATTACTGGCCTGATCCTGATGAAATCGCCAAACAGGAGCAGTGGAATCAGACGATCGGCTCATTCCTCCAAGATTTACAATCCCTGCGGGATATCGCCGCCGATCCCGAAACCGATCTCTACGCGCCCCTCCCCCACGCACCAGATTACACCATCTTCCGCGAGGTCCTGGTTGTCTCCGATCACAACGCCTACCATATTGGTGAGTTTGCCATCCTGCGCCAGGTCATTGGCTGCTGGTAATCAATTCCCAGGAAAGCACAGCGAGAGAACCTCATGAGCCAGAACAATACTGTGGAATCTGCAGCTCCAGCCCACGCCGGTCTCCTCAGGGCAGGCGGAGTGGCCGCTTTGCTGGTCGCCCTGCTAACCGTCATCGAGATGACCCTCTTCATCATCTACCCGCCGCCCGATACCGTGAGCGCCTGGTTTGAATTGTTTCAAAGCAGTCCGCTTCTTGGATTGATTAGCTTCTGGGGGTTAGAAATCCCGATGTACGCCATGTTCGTTCTCGTATTCCTCGCCTTGTATGCCGTGCTCGCCAGGGTTAGCAGGAGCGGGATGGCATTCGCCTTGACCCTGTCGCTGCTGGGGACCGGCATCTTCTTCGCCACCAACAATCCCTTTTCCATGCTTACCCTGAGCAGAAAGTTCGCCGCCGCGGCGACAGACCTGCAGAGGTCCGCGCTCCTGGCAGCCGGCGAAGCCATCCTGGCCATAACCAACCAGCGCGCCGTTGGCGGCTTCAATATCGCCCTTTTCCTGGTTTCGATCGCCGGTGTGATCGTCGCAGTGATCATGCTCAGAGCCCCTTCCTTCAGCCGGTTGACGTCCTACGTTGGTATTCTGGCTTTCGGGTTTTCACTGGCCGATTATCTGCGCCAGGCTATGACTTCTTCCATGCTCTTTACCCTGTTCCTGGTCATCCCGGGTGCCCTGCTACTCGTTGCCTGGTTCACGCTCGCCGGCTTGCGCCTCCTGGAGCTGGGGCACCGGGGGGCTAGCGAGGCGCGTCCGGTCCCGGCTGGAGGGCAGGGAAGCTAGGTTAAGCCGGCCTTCGCGCGATTCAATTTATAATGACTCACCAGCCCGCTTGACTCCCATGTCGATATTAGCACGCCCGGGGTAGCCAGCGCTGGAGTCGGGCCGCCGGCGCTCGTCGCCGTCTTAAGATCTTTCAGCAAATCCTTTCCGAAGAGT
>JBJYXV010000068.1:0-3784 GCA_046260155.1 Anaerolineales bacterium | reverse complement strand
TGCAGGATGCGCCAGCGCGGCGTGGGTGGTTTCCCATCCGGGAACCACAGCATCATCAACATCAGACAAACAATTTGGATCAGGTTCGTCATTTCACTGAATAACAAGATCGTGAACAGCGGGTTTGAGTAGCCGTCCGTTGGATGGCTAGTGACCTGGTATTTGAGCCCTTGCGACAGGCTGCCGAAGGCCATTGTCAACCCGATGATCAACCACAACCAGCCGATGCGGTTGCGTGGCTGCTTCCTCAAGATAACCAGCCCCAGTATAGGTGCGCCGCAACCCACGATCGCACCACTGAGAAACTCCCAGACTCTTTCATCCTGCCCTGCCGGGTTTAAAAGGATCAGGATCACTGAGGCAGGCAGGATGATCAACGCAGCGAATGCCATCGTCCAGGCAACCAAACGTTCCCAGGAATTATTCATCGCTTTTCTCCTTGAATTTTCAGCCACAGGCTGACCCGCTCCGGCTGCATGGTCTGCTCCACCACCTGTAATAAGGCCGCATTCAGATGATCCATGTCAACTTCGTCGCGTGCGGTGGCAGCGAATTGTGCCAGGGCTTGCTCAGCGTTATATTTCTTGCGATAGAAGCGGCGGTCGATGAAATCCTGGATGCGGGTACGTAGGGGATTGAATAAGGCCGCGATCGCCAGCGTAGAAAGCACGATCACCAATGGGGATTGCTCTCCAAACAGGTTTTCGGTCAGGCTTTGCAGCAAAATCACGCTGCCAAAATAGACCAGCGCCAGCAGCCCGGTCAGCAAGGCATACTGCAGGGTTTTGCGGATGATGACGTCGATGTCAAAGAGACGATAACGCAGGATGGCCATCGCCAGGGAAATGCCGATGATCGGGAATCCTAAACTGGCTACAAACAGGGTGATTTCTCGGTAGAGTGGTGGGGTAGGGCTAGCAAAATTCAACAGGAAAAGGGCCACACCTACAGCGACACCGCCTACCGCCCAACGCAGCTGTGCCCGGCTGACCACATCGCGCATGGCCAGGCCGGAATGGATCAATGCAGCCAGGCCAAGCACCAACATCGCAAAAGTCAATAGAAAACCAATCGTGGCTAATTCGGGGTCAATAAAAAGCAGGATGATGGGCACCAAGCCAACCAGATATGGCAGCAGCAACCAACGCGGCTGGCGCTGGATAAAGGATTTTGGTTTTGGAAAAGTCAGCGTAAAGCCGAGGAAAGAAGGTGCCAGCAAATAGGCAAAATGCACGTTACTGAAAATAAATTTGGCTATCCCAGCGGGTAAATCGAAGTATAGTGCGCTGTAATCGGGGATTGAGTCACCCAATACGCCAGACAAGATCGCCAACCCAAAGGCAAACAGGAAGCGGGCAGACAGGTTGCCGGGCCGCTTGATAAAGGTGAATGCGCCCACCCCAAACACAAGCAGAGCCACCAACCAATTCGGGATTCCATTGAGCCGGCCAAAGTTGGTCAACCACCAAGCCGACATCGTCCAATGTGTGAGCGTGGCATCTAATGAGGAGGGCTGACCATTTCGCACGATGGTCAGTTCAACGGTTTCACCAATCCGCCAATTGGACGGTCTCGGCGCATTGAAAAAATCATCCAGAACTTGTTGGGGGGTAATGCCTTCAACCGCCTGCACAATATCTCCAGGTTCCAAGGATGAGGGAACCCCAACCGCGTTGAAATCGAGTTCAAAATATGGCGTGGCTACATCCAAATTTTCGGGGTCGGGTCCGGCCCAACCAAGGCTGGGGATTGTGAGTCGGTAAGCGAGATGGACGATATTGAGCAGGATGAAGATAACTGCCAACCAGAACGTTAGGCGCGCCCCGGGTGTCCAGCGGGTTTCGCTGGTGGGTGGGGTAGTTTCCTTATTCATACAGTTACCATTTCCGAGTTACGACTGTTGGTAAATAGGGCCAAGCCGAGCAGCAGCCAGGCGAAACCCCAGATGGTCTCGGTGATCTGGTTCGGCTCCTGGTTGGCGATCACAAGCGGTAAGAATAATGCCGCCCAATAATAGATAGCATAGATCAGCACGCTCCAGCGCTGCCAGCCTTGCCAGCGTTTAGCGATGACGATGGCAATCCCGGAGAGCAGGCAGCCCAGTGATGCAGCCAGACCACCAATTGGAAATAACCAGTTGTCATTGTTGCCGGCAGGCAAGGAGACAATCGTTGCCACGATCAGAATGCTATATCCGAAAGCAAAAAGACCTAGAGTGAATCTGCCAAAGCGGCCATCCCCTGCAGCTCTTCCCCCGATCAACCCGAGAATACCTATCAGATACCCGGTGAGTGACACAAGAAACATGAGTTGATTCAAATTATATAAGATTCCTCTGCCAGGGGGTTGCAGGTCATAGCGATATTCGATCACGATTGCTATGATCCAGAGGATGGCAGCAGCCATGCAAACCAGGCCGGTATTACGAATTCGATTCTTTTTTTTCACCATTTTTTCCTTTGCTGCAGCCACAAACTAACACTTTCCGGCTGCATGGTTTGCTCCACCACCTGCAATAAGGCCGCATTCAGTTGATCCATGTCAACTTCATCGCGAGTGGTGGCGGCGAAATGGGCCAAAGCTTGCTCGGCGTTATACTTTTTGCGGTAGAAGCGCCGGTCGATGAAATCCTGGACGCGAATACGCAAAGGATTGAACAGTGCGGCAATCGCCAGGGTGGAGAGCACGATTACCAATGGAGATTGCTCCCCAAATAGGTTTTCTGTCAGGCTTTGCAGCAAAATCACGCTGCCGAAATAAACCAGCACCAGCAGTCCGGTCAGCAAGGCGTACTGCAAGGTTTTGCGGATGATGACGTCGATATCGTAGAGGCGATAACGCAAGATGGCGATGCCGATCGCGATCGGCAAGGTAGACATGCCAACCGGGAGCAACAGGTTCAACAAGTTTTCTGCTTGGTAATAGGTGTTGCCAATAAAAGAAGGCAAATAAAATAGAACAAAAACAATCCCGGCATAGAACAACCACTTGATCTGTTCCCGCTCGACCCCGCGCGCTCTCCGGAAACGTAAAAATTGGGAAACCGCACACAGTAGGATCCAGATGGGGAAAAGGATTAAGTACGGGCCAGAAATGCTATCAAACCAATCAGATGATAAAAACCCGATCGGATTGGGTACCGACCAAGGGATGGGTTCTTGATTCGGTCCCAGCTCCCGAGAGAAAGTGATCAGGAGAAGGAGCACTGCCACAATCCACAGGCCCAAATACACCACCCATCTCCAGCGCGGGCTGAGCAAACGTCCGGTTGGGAACAGCAGCATGATGAACATAACCGGCAAGACCAGCAGGAGCCAGTTCCAGTTGCTGAACCACAGGATGATCAAAAACCAGATGGAATGGGTTGCCGGTGGTGGGTAATTTCCGCTTGTATAAGGCGCAACCACCTCCAGGAAAAAGGCTAAGGAGAGGCCGGGCAGCATCATCACCAGCCCAATCACGTTGCGAGGCTGGCGAGAAGTGATCAGTGCACCGACCAGGGCGAAAAGCACGGGTACCAGGGGAAAGATTGATTGAGCAAGGCCCACGCGTTGCCCATCTGGGCGCGTTAAATAATAAACGATCGCTACCAGATTGGTGGCGAGAATCAATCCAAAAAATATCCAGGCGATCACAGCATTGCGCTTATCTTTGGTCATGCGCCTTTTCCCTGCTGCAGTGCGTATAAATGAAACGGTCCTAGTTCGTCGCGGCCCTCTTTTTCGAAGGTCATCCCAATTTTTCCGGCCACCCGGATCGAAGCCCGGTTGTCTTCGTCGATCAG
>JBJYXV010000067.1:0-2051 GCA_046260155.1 Anaerolineales bacterium | reverse complement strand
AAAGGTACCGTTGGATAACCGAACTGCACTTCATTGATCCGCAGCACGATATTGCCGCTGCTGTGAGTGGGTTTCAGGCGCGGCCGGATACGGGGAGGGCGCCCAGGCATTTCGATGGCATTAACCTTGCGGATCGCTTCAGTCACATCGAGCACACGAATGTTGGCATTTGGACCTTTGTCTAGCTCGATTTCGCTCCATTTCTTGCCACTGCGCAAGCCCATAACACCGTGGGTATCCACAATGGCGAGATCACGGCTGACACGGCGCAGCAAACCTAAAGCGCGTGCATGAGTGCTATCTCGTACCCAATTTCTTTGAACAAAGTCCATCTGTTTCTGCAGGCGAGTTTTCTCTTCTTTGAAGACCCGCTGGTAGTATTCCCATTTTTCATCCCGTTGCAGCAGATAAGCGCTGTAATTACCGGCGTACTCATCGATGCCATTGCTGCTCATCTCCCAGATGGTATCCACGGCATTGTCCAGGAAAAAGCGATCATGACTGGCAATCAGCACAGCACCTTCCCAGTCGCTCAGGGTGTGTTCCAGCCACTCGATCGCTTCGGTATCCAGGTGGTTGGTCGGTTCGTCAAGCATCAACAGGTCGGGCTTTTCCAGCAGCAAACGGGCCAGCAAGGCGCGCGTTTTCTGCCCGCCACTCAGGTGTGGGATGTGCATCTCCCAATGTGCTTCACCCAATCCCAGGCCCTGGAGCGTGCGCTGGATGCGCACATCATAATCGTAGCCGCCAGCAGCTTCGAATGTGGTTTGTAAGTGCCCGTATTTCCCAAGCAGTTCCTTGGAATGATTGCCAGCCGCCATCTGTGCTTCCATCTGGTGCAGGCGTTCTTGTTGTTTTTGTAAATGGGCAAAGACGGTCAGCATCTCGGTATATACGCTGTTGTCACGCGCTGCAAATGCATCCACAGCCTCCTGACGCAGGTAACCGATACGCCGCCCGCGTGCAATCTGCACGCTGCCCGTAGAAGGAAAATTGACCCCGGCCAAGATCAGCATTAAAGAGGTTTTGCCGATACCGTTAGGACCGATCAAACCGATCTTGCTGCCGTTCTCGATTCGGACGGATATCCCCTGGAAGAGATCAAAATCTCCAAAAGATAAACCTAGATTGTTGGTAGTGAGGATAGACATAATGTCCTCCGCGATGTTTTTATTATGTTAGAAGTTATACACTTCGTGGATGTATAGGGGATTGGTGGGCGGCTTCGACGCCCACCAATCCCCCATTCGCTCGCTCAATTGCGTAAGTCCTATGTGTAAATACGTGATGCATTGAGGGTGCGAGTTTTATGCTTGGCACAGCCTCTCAGCGATTAGATTAACCATTGCGGTGCAGCTTTCCAGTCCTTTTGGCATACTTTTCAGCTTGTCCGAAGACCCAAAGCCCGGCGGGAATGGCGATGAAACCCATCAACAGTGTCGGCCACATATAGGACCAGAGCTGCAGGGTGGCAGCACCTTCCAATAGAGCCAGGCGCACGCCGTCGAGTACGTAGGTGGCTGGGCTGAAAACTGCTAATTTCTGCAAGAATTCAGGTAGTACTTCAACCGGGTAATAGACACCTGAAACTAATAACAGCAGG
This sequence comes from Anaerolineales bacterium, assembly GCA_046260155.1. Classification (GTDB taxonomy): domain Bacteria; phylum Chloroflexota; class Anaerolineae; order Anaerolineales; family UBA4823; genus PFL25. The sequence continues at coordinate 448 of JBJYXV010000067.1, read as the reverse complement.
GCGATGACGATATGGGTCATCTGCGCGCCGCGCTCAGGGAAAAGCAGCGGCAGTGAGGATGCCATGATGCTGACTCCTATGAACGACAGGCAGCCGACGAGCAGCATGACTGTGCCGCCCCACAGATTGGCACCGCTCAGATCAAGGTCGAAGACCCAGACTGTGACGAGCAGGATCAGACCAGTGGTAATAAGGCTGTAGACCACCGAGAAGAGGGTCTGCCCGGACATATGGGTGAAGCGGCGGATAGGAGCCATCAAGGTGTATTCAATGGTGCCTTCCCAGCGCTCGATGCTGATGATCTCGGTGATCCAGTAGAAGATCGTTGAGAGATATCGCCAGACCAGTGTTCCAATCACCAGGTAAAGCACCAGGAAACTGCCATTAATCTCGACACCAGTACTGCCCCCCAGGTATTCCATTCCCAGGCCGATGAAACTGACGCTCA
>JBJYXV010000066.1:0-13871 GCA_046260155.1 Anaerolineales bacterium | reverse complement strand
CGGGATAAGTTTCCTGGTTTCGATCGTGATGCTCCTGGTGGGATGGCTGGTCGCCCTTTTGATCGCTTCTTCACCAGACCCGGCGGAGTGGGCTCGTTTCTCCACCCAGGCGCGCAGCACAACCTATTACTTTTCACTGGCTGGAGCCACCTTTGGCATCGGTGCCGGTTATACATTGATGCGCCAGTGTGCCTCCTTCCAGACCAAAGGCAGCTGGGCGAAGCGCATCGGACGCTACCTGCTTGGGATGGCTGGCGTGCTAGTGGTTTACTATGGATTGGATGTGCTCTTTGGGTTGGTGGCACCCGATGAGAGCACCCTTGGCTTGATTTTGCGCTATTTCCGTTACGGAACAGTCACCTTCTGGGCCCTGTTTGGTGCCCCCTGGGTCTTTCTGAAGCTGCGCCTGGCGGAGCCGGAGGAAGAGTGAAGCCAGAGGGGAATACTCGTGGATGATCATTAACTCTGTGTGGTGTCCAGGTGATTATTACCGGGAAAGGCGTTAGTATTCCGGAATCAACAACCGATTTACAGTAAGATCAGCAAATTGAAGAGAAAACCTTCCAGCGTTCTAATCCGGAAGGTTTTGTATGTCAATGATAAGAGGTTCAGTTCACCCGCTCGAGGCGAGGTCGAAACTTATTTCTGTATATTTGATTTAAGGAAAATCCTTATTAAAGTATGAATCGGTGGGAGGATGCTCTTTTTTTCCTGAGGAAAATCCCGATTTCCAAGGTTCAAACTGATTCATTTTTTCTATGCGTACTCACGGATTCGAAGTGATCATAGTCTTGATAAACGCATTACATTTGATGGATTAACATCTATTTAGCTCCATAGAATTTGCATTTAATTTTGCTATTACGTTAGGGTGGGGATATTACGATATTTGATGATCATTTCTAGGGATGGGTTACTGGATTGAGAAATGTGGACAATGGCACTCACCACATCCATGGTTTAAGAATTGTCTAGCAAATTAACCTTAACAGGGAATATTGGAAGATTGACCTAATTTTCTAACATGGAAGAAGAAATTAATTTAACTCAGGGGAGAATAACTTGTAAAGTAAATTCCTGCAATGATATTTTTTGGCAGGACATGAACTGGTTTTGGCATTTTTCCTGTGCTATAAATAAATGAATGAAGAAGAAAATGTGGGAGGATTATCTAATGCAATTCATTATGAAAATTTGATAATTCTATCTTAATTTGAGGAGGGAAAATGTTATCCATTGAGAGTTTAATCCAAGATCTGGAAAGTGAAGACATCGAGAAAAGATATGCAGCTTTAAAGCAATTAGGGGAAATGGAACTTTTACCTGATGAAGCCTTGGCTGCGTTACGGAATGCCACAGGGCATTCCGACCCCTTTACTTCAATAAGTGCAAAAAGAGTTTTGGATGATCACACCAGTTTGTCCTTTCCAACTGAAGAGGAACATACTGTTGATCTTGCCTTTTTAAATCCTAACGAAAACAAGGTGCTAGCCTGTGATTCCTGCGGCAGGGTAGACGAGACTTTGCGATATTCGGAATATCCTTTCGTGATCAGTCTAGTGTTTATAACGTTCCGGAGAGAATTTTCTGGTTTATGGTGTCGCAGACACCGCAATCTTTATTCTTTTCTCGCCAGTTTCATCACCGCAACGATAGGTTGGATAGGCATTCCGTTCGGATTTATTTACACACCCAGAGCTTTGTTCAAGCTTGCCAGAGGTGGCGAAAGAAATCCGCACAAAAATTTAGCAATGCTAAAGGAACTGGGTGAAGCAAAATTGGAGGAGAACAATCCCCAGGGTGCCATTCGTTGCTTTGAAGCAGTGATTGAGTATGGAGAGGATAAGGAAGTTGTTGAGCACTTGAGAGAATTGTACAGGCGATACAGGACACCCCCGCTGGCAGGGGGCCTTTCAACATTCCTGCCAGTCACCTGTGTACTGCTTGGTTCGGTTGCTATCGGAATGACGATCGGCATCCTGGATTATTGGATTAATTTAGGTATCTCGAGTATTGTTCCTGAGGAGGGGTCGATTATATTAATCATCCTGACCTGGACACCGTTTATCGCTATGGCTTTCCTCGGAGGTCTTCTGTTACAACAACTGATCTTTTGGGGACTGGTCCGCGCTCAGGTGACTCAGAAAATGCTTGGCATAATTTTGGCTGTAGTAGCTGCTTCATTAGCGATCTACGGCATTCCGCAGGGAAGCATGATCGCAGATTATTTTTCATTGATGCTTTCCGATTCCGGATCTGGATTAACCATTGAAGCCATTAATATCACTGGCAGTGTGCTTGCTCTTGGGGGTATATATTACCCGCTTCGTGCACTCGAATTCTGGGGTATATCTGGTGTGATCTATCTTGTTTTGTTGCTGACTTGTGGAGCTTACTACTACACTTCGAGCATTATGGCTGCGCGTAGGACCACCAATTGGATGGGGAGACTGGCGGGCATTCGAAGAGATAGATCATTTCCTGCCGATAGAAATTTTTATCCTGCCTGGCTATCTATCGCTGCGGTAATACTGGGGTTATCAGCATTCAGCATTCTTTTCAATGATCCGGAAGTGTTCAACCCTGATCCTGCTCTCAGTCACAATGACTATGCATTAGAGCTTATCGCTCAGGGGGATTATGAAGGGGCGAGAATGGAGTTAGAAGAAGCTATTCGCCTCAGCCCTGACTTTACAATCGCACACAGCAATTTGGGGTGGGTGTACGCAAATTTAGGGGAAGTTGATAAAGCACTTGAAGAATGTCAGGTTGCGATCGACCTCGATCCTGAGTCAGCATATGCTTACGATACCTTGGGTTGGATTTCCTATTATATAGGCGATATGATTGGTGCGGAAGAAGCTTTTAAAACCGTCGTTCTCCTTAATCCACAATATGCGGAAGGTTACTTTGGATTAGGATTAACCCAATATTGGATGGGTGAAACTGAATCTGCTGGTCAATCTTTCCAGAATGCTATGGATCTTGGTCTCGATGATGGCTCAGCGAAGGCGGGTTTGGGATTGGTATATCTGGATCAGGATCGGTTTGAAGAAGCGGAAGCACTGCTCCATCAAGCAGTTGATCTTGGTCCGGATTTCTACTTTGCTCAGTATGGCCTGGGATATTTCTATTTTGCAATGGATGATCCTGATACGGCCGAGCCATACCTGAGAAAAGCAATAGAACTCAATCCTCAATTTGATACCGCTCATTACTTCCTGGCTTTAGTCCATCAACAACGCGGTGAATTTAAACAGGCTATCGAACTTCTAACCACTGCATCTGAACTGGCACCGCAATGGGGGGTTCCTCATGCCGTATTAGCGGGTATATACTACCAACAGGATCAGCTGGATTTGATGGAACATGAGGTAAGCCTTGCCGAGGAAATGGCAGAAGAGGATGGGTATACTCAATACATCCTTGGATCCGTATATTTGGATTTGGGTGAATATGCGAGGGCTGAGAATTTGTTGTTATCAGCCATTGAGCTGCAACCTGATGATGAGAACTTGTACCTTGCTCTGGCCAGAATATTTTCCGCTCAAAAAGAATATTCCAAGGCTCTTGAAGCCAGTGATAGAGCCATAGAAATGAATCCTGACGATACTGGGGGCCATCTTGCACGGGCACAGGTCCTCATTGAACAAGGGAATCTCGATGTGGCTCTAAATGAACTCCAGAAATTAGCGGCAAGGTTTCCAGATGATTGGCAAATTCACAGTTGCCTGGGTTTTGTGTATTACGAAAAAGGGAATCTGAATAAGGGTCGTAGAGAAGCCGAGGCTGCTGTCAGATCGAATCCTTACGATACCTATGGTCACACAAATCTGGCGTTCATTTATTATGACAGTAATGAACCCGACCTCGGGCTGGAGGCGTCTGAAAAAGCGGTGAGTCTAGAGCCAAAATATGATCGGCCTCACTACATCCAAGGGATGTATTACATGGATAAAGGAGACAAAGATAAAGCTATCACAGAATTTGAGACCTTCCTGGAACTTTACAAGGATCGAGAAATCATTCGCGAGTTAAAAACAAACGCTGAAGCATATCTGAAAGAGCTGCGTTCAGAGTGAATACCATACTGGTGTCATGATCGCCCTAATTTTTTGTTTCTAGAATGGAGCATTCTTAGTTGAGGGAAAACGTAAATAAGCCATAACCAGGGAGTCTCTCCATAATCAGGCAATCACCTATACAGGGGATAGGCTCTCATTGGTTAAGCTGTGTTAGAGAGTCTAGGTGAGATAGCACCTTCGGAGAGAATAGCGAGCTGTGTGTAGTTAAAGTTTATTGAGGGTGTACATTATAGAAAAAAACCTTCTGGATTTTGATCTCCAGAAGGTTTAACAATATCTCTTTGCTAATGTCTCAGTTCACGCGCTCTAATCGCGGCCTAAACTTATACCCGTAAACCAGCATGCCGCGCTCGTCGCCGTCTGTGCGCAGGCGGCGGGTAACCATCTCCACAGGTGTGCCGATTTCAACACCCTGCTCGCCAAGATCGGTCAGCTGCGCTGTGACCATGGGGCCTTCTTCCAGCTTGACCAGTGCTATCGTGTAAGGCGCATACTCTTCGAATCCGGCAGGGGCATCATAGACCGTGGTGTGTGAATAAACTTCACCGCGCCCGCTGAAGGGAAATAACTTTTTCGCTTCTCCTCCACATTCCGGACAAACGTCGCGTGGGGGGAATACTTTAGCTTCACAATGAGGACAAACTTCGCCAACTAATTGGTAACGTTGCTGTTTAAGACGCCAGTGGCGGGGAATTTCCATTATTAACTCCTGAATACCGGTTTACCACCAAGAATAAATACTTGGGGACTTCATTAGCGCTAGTTTAGCCAACTGAAACTATCAGGAACTATCAAATTCCCCTCAAAACCTTGCATCCCGGACAGGATCTCCAGTATTTTCACATATTATTGATTGCAAATGTTACCCAAGCAAAAAATAAAGCAAACCAAGCGAGATGGCTAAGCGCAGAAAGTATGCGAGCAAATTTCAAGCCTTATCTTTTATACAGGTAAAAGAGGGTTTCAGCACTCGCTAGCAGCGTGGCAAAGACAAAGATTCCTAGAAAAGGCTATCTACGCTTCTATGCGTTCCAGCACATGAGTCGCTGCAGACGAAGCGGGTCCGCCCAGGCACTGCACCATTGCCCTGCGCGCATCCTTTACCTGGTTATCTCCAGCCTGGTCGCGCAGCTGCAATACGGCTTCTGCCACCTGGTATAACCCGGTCGCGCCGCCGGGATTGCCGCGTGCTTTCAAACCGCCAAATGTGGAAATGGGCAGAGTCCCATCCAGGTTTAGGCTACCATCCTGGGCCATCTGCCAGCTCTGGCCGCGTTCAGCGAACCCCGCCGCTTCCAGCGACAATGCGGCATAAATCGAATAAGCATCAAACAGCTCAAATAGATCAATATCTGCAGGTAAGATTCCCGCTTGTCTCAAGGCGCGCTCGGCTGAAAGACGGGCCGCCTTGAAGGAGAGCGGGTCGGAGCGGTCATGGAGGGCGAGGGTGTCGCTGACTGAACTCGAACCGGAGATTCGCACCAGTGGTCTTGTAAAGGGTGGCGGTAGGAGATCATGCCGGGTAAGCACGATCGCTGCTGCGCCATCTGCGCTGGGAGCGATGTCAAACATATTCAGCGGGTCGTTGACGATGCCCGCCCTGGAATACCCTTCGAGCTTGATCGCCCGGCGAAACATGGCATTCGGATTACCCACACCATTGGCATGGGCTACGATCGGAAATCCAGCCAGGCTATCGCGCTCCAGGTTGAACTCGTGCAGGTAGCGGCGCATAAGAAGCGCAGATTGGGCGGTAGGGGTTAACCCCTGAACTGCTTCATAATCGCTGTCTACGGTAGTTGACAGGGCTGCTTCAACTTTGCTGCCGGTCTGGTCGGTAAATTTTTCAACTCCGCAGACCAGGACTGCATCGGCGGCACCCGCCGCCACCATCAAATAAGCCTGGCGCAGGGCGAGACCACCCGACGCCCCCGCACCTTCAACTGTAACTGCTTCAATTCCCTTTAATCCGACGAAATCAGCGATCAAAGAACCCAGGTTAGCCTGGTCAGATAAAGTCGGAGCCAGCATATTGCTGACATACAAAGCCTGGGGTTGAATCCCGCCGGCATCTTGAATGGCAGCTTCAATGGCCTGCAAGGCCAGTTCCCTCAGGGAGGTATTCCAGTGTTCTCCAACCGGTGTCTGTCCTATCCCGGCAATTACAACATCAGTCATCGTGTTCATTTTCCCTTCAATACGTGTTACTTCATCACCAGCTTGCTGCGCATGCGGCTGTAGGTAGCATAATCAATCTCGGTTCGCCTGGCCATGTAATCCCTCGTTTTGGGGGCCAGACCACTCCGCTCTGTGATAGCATCGGTCACCCGGATGTCAAAGGCATCTGAGCCAGCGCCGGAGCCAAAGGAAACCATCAGGATGTGATCACCTGGTTTGGCAATATCCAGCACTGCGGATAAGCCGATCATCGAGGCACCGGCGTAGGTATTGCCGATCAACGGGACCAGCAGCCCGGGTTCTATCTGCTCGGGAGTAAAACCCAGCGACTTTCCCGCCCGCTGGGGGAATTTGGTGTTCGGTTGGTGAAAGACCGCGTAGGTATAATCCGCCGCAGTGGTGCCCATCTCCGTCATCAGGCGGGTGGCAGCTTCGGAAATATGGGCGAAATAAGCCGGTTCACCGGTGAATCTCTGCCCGTGTTCCGGATATTTCTGGTACGCTCTCCGCCAGAAATCTGGTGTATCGGTGACATACGAGTAGGTGGCATTGATCACTGCCAAAGATTGTTCGGCCGCGCCGAGAATATATGCAGCCCCGCCGGCAGCAGCAGTGTACTCCAGTGCATCCCCTGGTTTTCCCTGGGCGATGTCCATGCCGATCGCCATGGCATAGGGGGACATGCCGGAGCCCACAAAACCGATGGCAGCCACCATGGCTTCAGTTCCTGCTTTGCAGGCGAACTGCCAATCACCTGCCTGGACGCTGGGCACAGCGCCAATCGCCTCGGCGACGATGGTCGAAGTGGGTTTCACGGCATAAGGGTGGGATTCAGAACCAACCCAGACAGCGCGCAGTTGGGTGGGTTGAATGCCAGCCCGGGCGAGGGCGTTGCGGGCAGCTTCTATTGACATGGTGGCAACATCTTCATCGAGTCCAGCCACGGCTTTCTCTTTAACCGGTAGAGCAGCCTTCCCCCCACTCCAAATACGGGCAACCTCTTGTGCCGGGAGGCGGTAGCGGGGGACATACGCCCCATAACCGATGATCCCGACTGGATTTTGTGGTTGTAGCAATTTTTTATCACTCATCATTAATCCGAACTCCTAGTTTTCCTCGGGCTGGTTCCATTGGTCAAGAATTCGCTCTGCCCGGTCGATACGCACGGTACCCTCGGCAACCAGCTGTTGGGCGAGGCGGTTGATCTGCTCATCCCGGGCGCCGGCTGCGATGGCAACCTGGCGGGCATGCAGCGACATGTGACCGCGCTGGATGCCTTCTGTAGCCAGGGCGCGCAGGGCAGCCAGGTTTTGTGCAAGGCCCACTGAAACGATAATCTCGGCCAATTCAGCCGCGGTGTGAACCCCCATGAGTTTCAGGGCTGCGCGGGCACCGGGATGTACGCGGGTTGCGCCGCCCACGATCCCCACCGCCAGGGGCATCTCCAGGCTGCCCACCAAATTACCTTGATCATCCTTCCCCCAGGTACTGAGGCTGGTGTACCTGCCGTTCCGGGCTGCATATGCATGGGCACCCGCTTCGATCGCTCGCCAATCGTTTCCGGTGGCGATTACCACTGCATCCACGCCGTTCATGATACCTTTGTTATGGGTGGCTGCCCGGTATGGATCTGCTGCCGCGAAAGCCCAGGCTGCGATTACCCCCTGGAGAACCTCGCTGCCCGAATAATCTTTAAAAGCCAGCTCAGAGAGAGGTACCATACAGCGGGCACGTGCCAGGCGGCGATCGGCCAGGTTGGAGAGAATACGCAGGTGCACCTCCCCACCCGTGATCGATTCTACCAAGGGTGCCAACCGTTCTGCCGCGGTATTGACGGCATTTGCCCCCATTGCATCGCGCACATCGTAGATCAGATGCAAAACCAAGAAAGACCCAACTGCCGATTGGGAAAATTTGCGTACTTCAATGTCCCGTGGGCCACCACCCAGTTCCTGCAGGAGCGGGTCAACTTTGGCAGCCTCCGAGAGCAGGTGCTCTTTTTCAGCATAAAGTGCGTCCTCTGCTGCATCTAAATCGGGGACATCCAAGATTTGCAGCTGGCCGATCATCTCCGGGGGGTCAGCTTCTGCGGAGAATCCACCACCGGCGCGCGCCAGTTTAGCCATGAAGGAGGCGCCGGCAACCACTGAGGGCTCTTCAATCGCCATCGGTACCAGGACCTGACGCTCGTTGATCACAAAATTGAGCGCGAGCCCCAGCGGAAGGGTGTGCAGCCCAATAACATTCTCGATCATGTGGTCTGCCTGGTCCGCATCGAGACCGCTTTCGCCCGTCAGGGCGACCAAATCCTGCTCGGATAACTGGCCGAATTGCAGTAGTTTTACCCTGCGCTCATTCAGTGGCAGGTTATAAAAACCCGGGATGCGTGAATTGTAATTATCGTGTACCATAATTGTCGATCCTTCCCGCTTGGACAAGCCTAATTTGTATTCGTTTTTCTCTGGCAAAAACTATCAAATCTAAAAAAATCCCTATTTCGGAGAAATTAGGGTAAAATTATATTTCAGTAATATTCTCATGGTAATACTAACACGCGAACAGCTGGAAGAAAGATTATCGACCCTCCACCAGGCAAGCCTGGAATTGGTGGGAGTTCTTTCGTTGGATGAAGTCCTGGAGCGAATCGTGCATCTGGCCCGCGAACAGGCTGGTGCACGCTATGCAGCCCTGGGTTTGCTGGATGAAGATGGTCAAATAGAGCGTTTTATCCCGGTCGGGATGACCCCTGCTCAGATGCAGCAGGTTGGCGATTTTCCGGTCGGAAAGGGGCTGTTGGGTGCCCTGGTGGATGCCCGCCATTCAATCCGCATCCCAGAGATCAGTCAAGATCCACGCAGTACAGGCTTTCCCCCCCACCATCCCGTGATGCATCCCTTCCTGGGCGTACCGATCATATCGGGCGAACGCCTCTTGGGTTTGATCTACCTGACCGATAAAGAAGACCATTTCGAATTCTCTGAAGCGGATGAACGGGTGATCGAGATATTGGCTGCTTATGCTGCGGTAGCGATCAGCAATGCGCAGCTTTATCATGATGTGCTTGAACGCGATCAATCCTTAAGAAAGCGCAACCAGGATCTGGCATTGCTGAACGACATGGCTGCCGCAGTAACCAGCGCTCAGGAGGTAGAAATCATCGTGGACCAAGCCTTGAGAAGGGTCTTGAGCTACCTGGATGTGGATGCGGGCGAGATTTTTTTGGCGGATGAAAGCGGTCAAGTATTCCAGCAGGCATTACACCTGGGCAACAGCGTGGATTCATTCTGGACTCGGGACCATTTCTCGCTGGGTGAAGGTCCTGTTGGACAGGTCGCTGAGAGCGGGAAACCTCTGGTCAGCATTGATCCGCAAAAAGAAGTCGGTTATTTTCGCAATGAAGTGATCGAATCAGGCTTGTGCTGTGTGGCATGCATCCCCCTGGCAACCCGCGGCAGCGTGGTGGGAGTGATGTGTGTCGCCGCCAAGGAACCCCAAAATTTTGATGACCGTGTATTGGATTTGCTGCTCGCTATCGGTACCTGGACAGGCCTGTCGATCGAAAATGTGCGCTTTGGGCGCCAATCCCGGCGCCTGGCTGTCCTTGAAGAGCGAGAACGAATCGGGATGGACCTGCATGATGGTATTATCCAGTCCATTTACGCAGTAGGTCTGGCTTTGGATTATGCCAGGAGCACGATCGAGCAGGACCAGGAGGCAGCTCGAACAAGGATCGATCAAGCCATTGAGAGCCTGGATACCACCATCCAGGATATCCGTTCATACATCCTGGATCTGCGCCCCCGCCAATTGCGCGGCGAGGATTTAATGCGCGGGCTGGAGCAGCTGGTTGAGGAATTTAACGCCAATTCACGTTCCCAGGCCAGCTTGCATGGACCCAGGAACGGGATGGAAGGTTTGCCAACTGCCAATGCAACCACGCTATTCCATATTTGCCAGGAGGCATTGGCAAATGCGGCAAAGCACGCCAAAGCAGGCTTGGTGGAGGTGCGCCTGATCACATCTGAGATGCGTGTGATTTTGGAGGTGACTGATGATGGCCTGGGGTTCGACCTACGGAAAATGAACGTGACCCTGGGTCATGGTTTGTCGAATATGCAATTTCGGGCCAAAAAAGTGGGTGGTGAAGTGGAGATCAATTCTGGGCCCGGCAGTGGGACGACTGTATTAGCCTGGGTGCCCCGCTACAGCAAGTAAGCAGGTGAAGAGTCAGCAGCAAATCAAGCAGCATTGTGTTGGAAAGCGACTGGTAAATGGGGGAGCAGGCGGTTAGAAATGCCCGCCAATTCGCAAGTCAGCATGGAGATGATCAGCAGCCGTTCAAATGCAAAAGTTCGAGCTGCGCGGGCCCTGAGACAGCGCAAGCAGCGCGAGGCCATCGGTTCTTTCCTGGTGGAGGGGATTCACCAGGTTGGTGCAGCTGTTGAAGCCGGTGCACAGGTCGAGACGATCTTCTATGCCCCAGATCTGCTCAAGAGCCAGTATGCTTTAGATTTAATCGAGGCATCCCGTTCGAATGGTTTGCCCTGTTATGAAATTACGCCTGAAGTATTTAAATCTCTGGCATCGAAGGAGAATCCCCAGGGAATACTGGCGGTGGTCCACCAGCCTGAAAGTAAATTGCAGGAATTGGATCCTAATAAATTTCCTTGGTGGGTGGCCTGTGTCTCACCGCAGGATCCAGGGAATGTAGGCGCAATCCTGCGCACTATCGATGCTGTTGGGGCAAATGGTTTGATCCTGCTTGATGGCGGGGTGGATGCCTTCCACCCCACCGTGGTGAGGGCCAGCATGGGGGCTATCTTCCGCCACCCGGTGGCAAGCGCATCATTCGAAGATTTCACTGGTTGGATAGAAAGCCACAGCTGCCAGGTGGTTGGCACCTCTGCCCATGGATCGGTTGACTACCGTGAAATTAAAAACTTTTCGAAACCCCTGGTTCTGTTGCTGGGAGATGAAAGGCAAGGATTAAACCCCCGGCAGGTGGAGGTTTGCCAGAGCGTGGTGAGACTGCCGATGCACGGCCAGGTCACATCACTCAACCTGGCGGTTGCGGCGGGAATCATGTTGTACGATATGTTGGCGAAAATGGAGGCAGACTGAACTTCATATGTGGAAAGTCTTCTGTCAAGAGGCAGAATAGAGCTTGAAACCCAGATTCTATCTATTTGGGTCTGGATAAGATTAGCTTAGAACTAATAACACCGGGTTTCGGTAGAAACCCGGTGTATTTTCTGGAATTTCCTGGATCAGTCGAACTGGTAGTTAAAATCGACCCGGTCGGGTGAGTCATACAGGTGGACCTTTTCGATCGATCGCTCACCTGCATTGGGCGGTTTACCGTCGCAGTGTGTGAAGACCAGGGTGGTGAGCTTCCTGATGTCTACAGATCCGGTAGCAGTCTCCCCGCAGGCAACCGTGATATGCGAGTAGATCGCTCGCGGCACGGTGTAGCTCATCGTCTCGCCAGCGGGAACTTCCAACCAGTAGACGTACACATTGTCCGGCGAAAGCAGGCTGACCCAGACCACGCTGTCCGTCCTGTTTTTAATGGTCAGGCCGGTCATATCGCTGGCGGCCGAGACGGAAATAACGCCGATCGTCAGTGTGGCCAGGATCACGATAGCCAGGATGAGGACGGTCTTTTTACTCATTTGTCTCTCCTTTTGAACGTAAATGTGGGTGGGTATGAGGATAGTGATAATGAAGTTGGTTTGATTATTATATATTCTGTTTTTCACCCCGTCCAGCAGGTTCTCGAAGTCATCCGATGGTCGAGCGATGGTGAGGGAATTGCAGGCAGGATTTATGGGGGTGTGGATATTTGATATTGGGAGGCTTTGTCCTGCCGGGAGGTTTTTGAGATCAACGTGGGGGGAGGCAGAAGAGATTGCGCGCTTCGGATGACAGTAAGGAGGGATTCTATCCCGTCCCACTCGATGAAGGTCTGTCCAGGTGGCGGCTATGGAAAGCCGCCCTACGGTGGATGGGAGGTAGAGCAGGTTTCCATACCTGCCATCCCCAGCATTTCTCAGCTCCATTGGAGGCTATGGAAAACCACCCAACGAATTGAAATTGAAGATACCAAATTTATCTTATTCCATTTCCATCATAGAAATACTTTCCGGTTCTTCGGACCAACCCCAACCCAATTCGTAATACCCGTAATTTACCCACTTTCTATATGTTGAATATGGCCAATCTTCAGGTTTTTGAGAATATCCATGTTTGACTGGATTCCAATGAACATAATCAAAATGTCGTTCCAGATCTAATTCATCGTAAATGATATGATCCCAAAATCGCTCCTGCCAGATGCTTAGTGGCGATTCGATTTCATGTAATTTCTTGTAATTAAGAGTGAAATTTCTCTTGATGCTGTGTATGATCTTCGAAAAATTTCTATGTGGGTCAGCGACCTTCAGCAGCCAATGGAAATGATCTGGCAAAACAACGTGAGCTAGGATCTCAAATTGATATATGTCATTTACCCTGGCTAATGTATAAAAGAAAAGGTTCACATCTTCGTTTGATTCCAAGAACGGAGAACGATCCCTGGTAACACAGGTAATAAATATGATCGAATTTGGGATGTAATATCTGCGAAAATTTGGCATATCATTCATTGGCGGCTATGGGAAGCCGCCCAACAGATCGTAGGGCAGGATTCTTTCCCACCATTCCCAATGTATTTTTACTGGCGGTTTTGGAAAGCCGCCCTACGGATGATGAGAGACAATATCCAGGGAGCATTGTTGATATGGTTACCTGTCGTGAGGACAAAGTATTCCGAGATCTACATTGACAATAGTTCACCTGCCCAGGAATGCTTTGCCTCTACCGATATTGAATTATTGCATCATTTCGGTGGTAAGCCGAAGGTCTCCCGTTCGTCGGCGGTCAGCTCGCGCACCAGGCAGCATTCCCTGGCGTATGTAACCAGCTCCTCGGGAGAATGCCAGGTGGGGAAGATCTGCACCAGACCGGTATCACCCTCGGTATTGGTGATCACCACCCGGCTGCCATCCGGCGAGTATGTGCCCAGGGCAAAACCGCCAACATCGTACCTGAGCACCTCGGTACCTATTTCCGTATCCCACACTGAGGCTGCGCCTTCATATCCCGAGATAAGCGCCCTTTCAGCAGAGGGTGATAAGGAAAGATACGATACCAGGCTCTCAGGTGTGGTGAACTGATTAAGTTTTTCGCCACTGTGTGAGTTGAAGATATGTACCACTCCATCTGAACTTAGCAAGAAAATGCGTTGACCATTTTTAATCCATGCAGCAGCTGTGAAAAAGGTACCATATGCTCCAGGTATTAAATCTTGTAAGACTTCACCAGTCTCGACATCCCAGATAATCGCTTCACCGGTGTAACTGGTGATCAGAATGTTATTGCCATCTGGAGACCAGATGGCATGCCAAGCCTCGCCAATCTCACCATTGTATTTCGTTCTCTCAACTCCGCTAGTGGCATCCCACACGATCACATTTCCACTCAGATCGCAGGTCACTATCCAGCGGCTGTCAGGTGACCAGGTGCCATCTGTTATCTGATCGTTATGCCCGGTAAATGACAGCAGCTGCT
>JBJYXV010000065.1:89746-163057 GCA_046260155.1 Anaerolineales bacterium | reverse complement strand
CCGCCATTACCAGAGCAGGAACTGCCAAAAGCTGCCAAAATTATTGAATCCTGTGATAGGAGTGGTGTGGAGAAGGATTCACCCATAATTTTTGATATCCTTCTTTCTATAAATAAATAACCCACAGAAACCCCATGTAAGGGTTTTTGCGGGCCGAGGATGTGTGTTGCCTGATCTTATTCGATCAGCTCGATGCCGCTTCCATTTCCTCCAGCATACGCCGCAGCGAGCGTATTGCTGACCGGCGGGTGCGGTTGAAGGTTCCTTCTGAGATATATAGCTGCGACATGATTTCGCGATTTAACCTGTCATCGATATATGCACCATGCAGTATCGTGTATGCATGCCATTCACGGGGAATAGGTTCTGCGGGTAATTCTCCAGCAGGTCGCAGCTTGTCAATCGCTGATTTGATCAGCTGATAAACATTTTTCCCCCGGTCAATATGGGTCGTGGCTTTTGCTGGCAGATCCTGATTGACGATATGCAATTTTGCGAGTGGAGAGTCCCCCAGGTGGGCATAATCAAACAGGTTGCGCAGTGCATCTTCAACTATCTTGATGGTGATTTCCTGGGTTTGCTCTTCGCGCAGCATTTCTTGAGCCATTGTGATCTCAGGCAAATTTTGCAGGTATTTTTCTTCCTGTTCAGCAGCTTTGATGGCGTCCAAAACCAGGTCACTTGGATACAGCAGCTGTTCCACATCTGCTTTTGAATACCTGACTCCATTAATGGGAGTGCCGAACAGGATTGCTCCAGCCTGTTCGGGGTCGGCATAGAGCGGGATTAATAAAACCACGTCAGAAAGAGGCGGGGGAAAATGTCCTGGTTCGAGGTGGGTGGCATCATCTGCCAGCAGATCACCACGAGAGACGGGAAGATTGGTACCGCGCCATTTATAGGTCGATGTCAAATTTAACCGGTATTGGTCGAATAATACGATCATACCGAATGTAGCCCGCACGGACGTACACATCGAAGCCAACATCTGGTTCAAACTTTCAGTGATACTTCTATCACC
Organism: Anaerolineales bacterium; assembly: GCA_046260155.1. Classification (GTDB taxonomy): domain Bacteria; phylum Chloroflexota; class Anaerolineae; order Anaerolineales; family UBA4823; genus PFL25. Next base: position 162,036 of record JBJYXV010000065.1, on the reverse strand, counting down.
CACTGAATCAGATAATAACGTTAAATTGTGGCGGATCGTGCGTCTTTCCCGGTTAAAAAACACAAAATCGAGGAACTGACGAGCATAATCAGTCAAAGAATGCGTGATGATGGCTAAGATGACGATGAAGATATAAACAGCCGGTGGAACATCAAATAATTGGGCAGAAATTCTGGTCACCAGGATGTATAAACCACTGATGATCAGCATGGCGATAGCGTTATAAATAAAGTCTCTCCTGATCGTACGGCCTTGTACGAGTGCACTGTACTGGGCGACTCCATACCCAATCAATACGATCGATATACCCAGCAGGATTGACAAAATGACCCGTGGTGCTCCAAAGGAGAATACCTCAGTAATCACTTCAACCGGTCCGGTCAGTCCTGCAAAGATGGTGGCCAGGATGAGGATGTTCAACTGGTTTCTCTGCATCAGGGAAGGAGCCTCTCGTGCAGAACGCACCAGGTTCACCAGGCAGAATATGGTGAACAAGATTAACAGCAGCATGAAAAGCGGGTATAAGGGTCCGGGATTAAAGGTGTTCATATAAACCGGGTCTCCCGCATCCTTGTAGTAGATCAGGTTTGTATATACAAGCAGAACGATGGTCGCGATGGCGATGAAGTAACCAAACAGGACCCTTATCCAGCGCCAGGGATTCATACCTCCTGGACGCAGGAGGATCGTCACGTGGTGCCAGAAGACAATCGCTGGCACCACCAGCCAGCCCTGCATCCAGCTGCTGGAATTTTGATGAATGATTTCTGAGGTCCAGAAAGGAAGCAGGATGGTCATCCAGTCCGGATATTCTTGCGGCAGAGGCGGTGGGTTTAAAGCCAGCAGCATGTTGAGGAACAATCCTGCCATGGACCACAAGGTCAAACCAGTTAACCAGGATACCAGGCTGCGGGGATTGCGGGTGATGACATAAATCCCCAGCCATACGGCTGCCATCAAGCACGCGAAATTAATCAGAATCGTTGTAGTGATCAGCATGTAGATTTAGAACAGGAACTGGTGCATATTCCTCCCTCAACACCAATTTGTGTAACTGCTGGGATTCGATTTTCCCCTCAGCAGTGTGGGTTGTATGCAGGTTCAACAATAAGATAATTTTTGAACCATAATCGAGTAGTCGAAATCACCCTGTATTAATGTTATATTAATATTATACATAAAATGTGTTGTCTGTACAATAATTTTGTCTGGAAATAAAGTCAGCAATTAGTGATTTAAACGGTTTGCATGGCTCCACCTGTATTAAAGACGGAAGGGAGTATTCCGATGATTGACTTAAATTTGATCCGAGAGCAGCCCGATAAGGTCCGTGAAGCACTGCTGAAACGTGGTGAAGATGTAGATTTCAGTGAACTGCTGGACTTTGACCGACAAAGAAGGCAGAAGATCAGCGAAGTTGAGGGATTGCGATCACGGCGAAATCAGGTTTCGGAAGAGATTTCGATCCTAAGACGGGATCACCAACCTGCAGACAACCTGATTGAAGAAATGAGATCAGTTGCCTCACAGATCAAAGTACTCGATGTGGAGCTGGCTGAAATCGAAAAGCTAATTGCGGATTTTCTCGACCAGCTCCCAAATCTTCCAGATGATGACGTGCCCGCAGGCGGCAAGGAAAACAACCAGGTGATGCGGACCTGGGGAGAGAAACCAGACTTCCAGGATGGGATAAGCGATCATGTCGAAATATGTGAAAGACTGGGTCTGGTCGATTACGACCGGGGAGTGAAATTGGGCGGTGCGAACTTCTGGGTCTATACAGGTCAGGGTGCAATCCTCGAGTGGGCGCTGATCAATTACTTCATCGAGTTTCATCTGCGTGACGGCTATGAATTTATCCTCCCGCCACATATTTTGCTCTACGAGTGTGGTTATACAGCCGGTCAATTTCCCAGGTTTGGGGAAGAGGTTTTTCATATTACAGGAGAGGAATCCAGCACTAGCAAACAATTTTTACTGCCCACTGCAGAGACTGCGCTGGTCAATTTGCACAGGGATGAAATCCTGGAAGAGGAGCAGCTGCCGAAGAAGTACTTTGCATATACGCCCTGTTATCGCAAGGAGGTCGGCAGCTACCGGGCAGCGGAGCGAGGTACATTGCGGGGGCACCAGTTCAATAAGGTCGAGATGTTCCAATTTACCCTCCCGGAAAAATCTACTGAAGCGCACGAGGAGCTGCTGTCCAGGGCAGAGCGGTTGGTGCAGGGATTGGAACTTCACTACCAGGTGACAAAGCTAGCAGCCCAGGATATCAGCGGGGCGATGGCAAAGACCTACGATGTGGAAGTTTGGATTCCCAGCCTTGAGCGTTATACGGAAGTCAGCTCAATTTCAAACGCCAGGGATTATCAATCCAGGAGGGGCAAGATACGCTTTAAACGGACACGGGGGAAGAAGACGGAATACGTACACACCTTGAATGCTTCTGGCTTGGCCACCAGCCGGTTGTTCGCTGCCTTGGTGGAACAGCACCAGCAGGCGGATGGTTCTGTGGTGGTACCTGAAGTCCTGAGAAAATGGGCCGGGATTGATCGCATCACAGCTGCTTAGGAAATTGGCCAGGATCAACCTTCCTGGAGTTGCTCTTCCGAATTGAATTGTTCGACCTGCCAGATATGACGTGACGGGTTATACAGCAGCACGGCGTAAGCCGTGTTTTCAAAATGAAAGCGTGCGCCGCTGAAATTTTCCTGGGGAACGATCCCCAGCACCACATACAGCACACGATTCAGAAAACCACCATGGGAGACGACGAGGTAATCTCCACCCGGAAGGCTGATCAGGTCCTGAACAACCTTTCTGCACGCCGGTAGGTGTCACAGTTGTTCTCACCCATCTCACCGATTCGATCAAAGGGGGTCATGTATCCTGGTAATGGTTTTTTTCGTCGCCTTCACTGAGGTTAAGCCCGGCGAATACCCCGTTATCGATCTCCTGCCACGGATCGTTGAATTCGATAGGTACCTTTAAAATTTCTGAGAGGATCTGGGCGGATTGGCTTGCCCGGGCTTGTGGGCTTGAGAAGATGAGTGAAAAGATCTCCCATTTTCACGCCAGTGCCTGGCAAGCGTGCGGACCTGGTCCCGGCCTTTTGCACTCAAATCGTACACTGCGCGACCCTGGTAGACCCCCTGAGCATTACCAGTCGATTCTCCATGGCGGAGCAATGTAATGCGGTGTGTATAACCCCGCCCGGAAGGGGTCATTGGTGGATTTTTACACCCATTCTCTTGCCCCCTGCAGAAATATCGAACCTGGCATGGGTTTTTTCCCTGCTGGCTGCAGCTCGTCGATGATCAATATCCCTTCGCCTGTTACCACGGCTGGAAGATCATCATAGATCAGATGCTGGCCGGGAATTCCTCCTGCCTGCTGGTCCTTTCCTCCGCCCCCGGAGGTGTGAGCTGAGATTATTTTTAACCTTTGATCGTTCCAAATGATGAACGTGCCTGGCCAGGGATGGTAAGCCCTGATTTTACGCTCGAGGGCAGCGGCACCGAGGTTGAAATCCAGTTCACCGTCACTCTTCTTGAGCATTGGGGCATACGTGGCTTCTCCCTGCTGCAAGGATGACTGTAATTCTCCCTCCAGATAAGGCGGCAGGGTTTCAATCAGCAGCTGCGCACCCAGCCGGGCTAACTTGGGTGCAAGACTGCCAGCAGTTTCTTCTGGTGAGACCGGTACTGCCTGCTGGCTGAGAATGGGACCGGTATCGACTCCCTGATCCATCTTCATAATTGTTACCCCGGTCTGCGGATCACCGTTCAGGATGGCGGCCTGGATTGGCGCAGCTCCCCGCCAGCGCGGCAGCAGCGAAGCATGAACGTTAATGCAGCCAAAGCGGGGCAGCTCCAATACTTCTGTCCTCAAGATTTGTCCAAAGGCGGCGACCACGATCAGGTCCGGATGCCAACTTTTCAAGGTGGCCATTGCCTCATCTTCCGCCATCCGCCTGGGCTGGATTGTGGGGATACTTAATCGATCCGCCAGGATTTTTATCGGCGGCGAGGTGAGCTTTCTCCCCCTCCCAGCCGGGCGGTCCGGTTGAGTCACAACACCTGCAACATGATATTGCGCATCCAGGGCCTCCAAAGCAGGGATGGCAAAATCAGGCGAACCCATGAAGACCACTTTTTCTGCCATAGCTAGATTCTAGCACAGCAAATATTCCCAGAGAATTTAATTGTCAAACAATTAGGTAATTTGACCTAATTTTGAATAATTTGCTCCAAATTCAGGTACAATCAAATCACGATGCGAAGTGTGAGGACTGCCTCTTTCTGGGAGGAAAATTATCGCAGCGGGCGCACTGGCTGGGATCTGGGCATGCCGACCCCAGTTTTTCAGAGGCTGGCAAAGAGCCGGAAATTCACTCCTGGGAAAATGCTGGTGATCTGCGCCGGGCGAGGTTATGATGCCCGCCTGTTTGCCAGGCAGGGTTTTCAAGTCACAGCAGTTGATTTCGCTGAGCAGGCTGTCACAGAGATGCAGTCGCGGCTTAGGCCGGGACTGCCCATGGAAGTAATCCAGGCAGATATTTTTGATCTGCCGGTTTTCATGAAAGAAGAGTTTGATTACATTCTTGAATACACCTGTTTCTGCGCGATTGACCCGCTGCGACGGGCAGATTATATTGAAAGTGTGAGCAGTTTATTGAAAAAAGGGGGCTATTATATCGCTTTAGCCTTTCCCATCGGCAAGCGAAGTGGGGGACCGCCATTTGTGGTCACTCCGGATGAGCTGGTGAGACCATTAAATGAACGTGGTTTCGAATTGATCCTGCGCGAAATACCAGCCGATTCGGTACCAGGCCGCGAGGGGATTGAAGAGCTGCTGGTTCTAAAGAAGAAATCCGGATTTTTCTAGATGGTCCCCCGCTTTATACTGACCCCGTATTTCCTGGACCAACCTTTGCCCGGACTGGAACCCCTGCGTGACGCAGAGTGGGTGGTCAACAAGCCAACTTTACCCGAGGCGAGCACTCAGCAAAGGATGGCCGCTTTATACAAGCCTCTAACAGAGCTGGTAGCCTTAGTCCTGAAATCCGGCGAGCTGCCGGTGAGCATAGCCGGGGATTGCTGCACCAGCATCGGCGTCCTGGCTGGATTGCAGCATGCCGGTATCCAACCAACCCTGATCTGGTTTGACGCCCACGGGGATTTCAACACCTGGCAGACGACACCGAGCGGTTTCCTGGGGGGTATGCCGCTGGCGATGCTGGTCGGTCGAGGTGAGAAAACCATCATGGAAACCGTTGGGACGAAGCCGCTTGCTGAAGATAAAGTTATTTTGACAGATGGCCGCGACCTTGATCCAGGAGAGGGCGAAACTCTGGCTGAATCAAGGGTCATACACTTGAAGAAAGTCCAGGATTTATTAAATAGCGAGCTGCCAGCTGGACCTCTCTGGGTGCATTTTGATACGGATGTACTTGATCCTGCAGAAGCCCCGGCGATGAACTACCTGGCTCCCGGGGGACCATCAACTGGAGAATTGCGAGCGGTATTTCATTTCCTGGCGGGTACCGGTCAGGTTGTGGCGGTATCCCTTTCGTCCTGGAACCCAGACATGGACCAGGATGGAACCAGCCAGCAGGTTTGCCTGGATTTGTTGATGGAATTAGCACTCACCAAACCCTGAAATCTCCCACGGGTTCAAGGTTTTAACTTAAAATAATCAAGTATCCAAATTGATCTAAAGAGGTTATTGGTTAATGCCTATATTTGCTGACCCAGAAGGCGTCTCTGCGCGTGAAATCCTGAATTTTGTTGATCTCAAAGGTAAACGTCTGCTCGAGATCGGTTGTGGGAGGGGGCGCCTGACGATTCCCCTGGCTGAGACCGCCAGCCATATCACCGCGATTGACCCCAGCCTGGAAGATATCCGGGCTGCGATGGAGCGGACACCAGAAAGATTGGCCAGGACGATCGAATACAAGGCTATGCCTATTGAAGAATTCGATCTATCTCCAGGTTCACAAAAATTCGACCTGATATTATTCACCTGGTCGCTTTGATGAATTGAACACCAGGGCATGGTGCATGCCCTTGAGAAATCTGGCAGTTTCTTGAGACCCGGGGGCTGCATCCTGGTGATCCATGACCTGGTCGATCCGCCCCGGATTGAAGTCCATGCCCCAGAGGGGGAGTTCTATGCCGGTCAGCTGCTCAGCAATACCGGGTTTGAGAACCAGCGCATGGCTGACCAGGCGGTAGACCAGGCGGTTCAAAAGGGTGTTTTTTTAAGTACCCAGGTACAGATCTTTGAGAATTACATGCGTGCGGATTCACTTGCCTCCATGGATGCCTGGCTGGCAGAGGATTGGGAGAGCGCTTATCTAACAGAAGGAACTCGCATGGAGGTTGAGCAGTTGGTCGATCGCCTGGGGGCTGAGGCAGAGGTGGTCCTGCACCTGATCTCCAGGATCACCAGGTTAGATCCCATCAAAACCAATAATTGATATTCCAGGTGACAGAATTGTGACAGGCTGCCACCATTCTGTCACCACCCGGAAACAAGATCAAACCTTTCCCCTGTTATACTGAATTCAAATCTGTTCGTCGAGTTTTTTGAAAAACAGGAGAAATACGGTGTTTACATATCATAAATTTATCACATTCATCCCGCTGATCTGCCTCGGGCTTTCCGCATGCGGAACTTTCGAAATTGGCATTGAGAACAATGCCATTCCAGAAACGCAGGAAGAAACAAGGGTGGAAACGCAGGTAAGACCTACTGATCAGCCTACCAGTGAGAGGGTTGAGATTGATTCACAAGACAAAACTCCGACACCTCTTCCGAGTGATGAGCAGCTCATTGCCGAAGCACTGGCCAACAAGTTAGGCCAGCCTGCCGATCAGCTGGGGATCAGTTTTGCTGAAATCACCAGTCAGCACGCCATGGGTGGCGTGAGCAATGGCTATTACCTCGCTTTCCACCAGGATGATGGCTGGCAGATTGTTTATGATGGCCAGTCTACCCCTCCTTGTATGGATATTGAGCAGTATAGCTTTCCGGTCGAGATGGTCCCGGAATGCCTGGATGAGGGAGGCCGGCTCGTGATGCGTACTGGTGGAGATGACACTTACAGCCAGGCAATCAATAACCTGCAGAGCCTGGAGTGTGGCCCTGGCAGTCCAGGTGCAAGCCCCGGCGGAGTTGAATGGCTTGCCTGCAACCTCCAGGATGCATTGCGTTCCAGGAACACCGCTGCATTGCTGGGTTCTTTGGAAGATCCCTTCATTATTGGTTACTGGCTCTCGGAAGGTGTCCAGTATTCGCCGCAGGATTTCATGGATCTGCTTCCCCAACTCTACAATTACAACGATCAGGATTATATCCCTCGCTTATCCTTCACCACGGATCGCAGCCAATTTCCGGACCTGCCAATCGAGAACCTGGAAGGGAACTTCGGGCCGGATGTGAATGTGGTTAAAGTAATCTACAGCCAGGGTTGGGGACCTGATGGTGACCAAGAGGCCCTGATTTATTTGTCAGAAGATCCAGACGGGAGTTTCAAATGGCATGGAATGCTCTACGGTAAATTTGATTATTCTCCATGATTTGCTTGTATTAACCAAACCGGGGTTGTCCAAATCTTATTGGGCAACCCCGGTTTTTATAGAAGGATTCAGATCCGGCAGTATGGGAATTCCGACCACTCGAAGCGAGATCAGTATAAATTAATGCCGGAAGTTTTCGTACCACTTTCCGGCGTAAAGTCTCAGCGAGCGCCAAATTTCATGGGCTTGATACTGGTCCAGGCCAGTATTACTCTCGAAGCGCTGCCAGAAGATCTGCCACCAGTTGGCTGGCTGTATTTTGCTGCCATCGTACTCGGTGGGGCGGTCGGAAGCACCATCCACCACCAGGCTGCCGACATAATCCGCTTCGGAGTACACCCTCTCGATCTGGTCGGCGATCTGCTCCATGTCGTCCGCAGATACAACTCCGTTGCTGGTCGCCTTGTAGAACTGCACGGTAACCCGGATGGGGAAGCGTGGGTCGCGCTCGATCTCCAGGCCGTCGATCTCGGTATAGGGTCCTTCAACGGCTCCATGCCCGACGACGGCTATTTCCACATCGCTCTCCATCTTCAGCGTGGGGGCAGCTGCGCCGGCGACTGACTCTTCGACCGCCATCAGATCGCCTTCCATGGGATATTTTTGTTTGAGGGGCACCTGGATGATCAGCACCATGTTCAATCCTGCCTCTCCAGCTGCCTGGGGGGTGTCGCCGGATGACCCTTCCAAAGCCCGGAAATCGCTCAGGCGCTGCCCGGTGAAGCTAGCCCGTTCGCCATCCTGGTTGAAGAATATCCTCTGCCCCCAGGAGTAGCCAGCTGGGAAACCATCCCTGACGTTGTCGATCACCGTGGCGCTGGTGCCTTCCCGGGTGGCGACGATAGTTAATACCGCCGGATCACCCTGGTAGGACTGGTAGTTGAAGATCACCGGGTTGAATTCTGCCTGGCCTTCTTTCGGGACCGGCAGGAATGCAGCCTGGGCACTGACCAGCACGTGCGAATCGCGGGGTGCGAGGAGTGAATCACCCCGTCCAGCCCAGGAACCTGGCTCGGAAAGGTAGCGCCGGATATCACCCAGGTAGTCGCGCAGGGTCACTTTTTCTAAATCACGCCCATCCTCGTTGCCCACCAGCAGGAAAAACTTGTCCAGCGAGATATCGGCGGTCAGGTCGCTGAAGTTGGGGAAGCGGATCACCGGCATCAGGGTCAGCTGGTACTTGCCCGTGTATGGGTCCTGATGCTGGATCTGGATGGTCACGTCGGAGATGTTGGGACCGACCGACGAATTGTAGTAGCGCCCGGTATCCTCCCAGGTGACGTTGAGGATATTAAGCCCATATTTGTCCGCTAGCCGGATGGCGTCCTCATCCCAGACCATTTCGGCAGTATTTTGGATCGCCTGCAGATAATCCGGGTTTACCGGCAGCCGGGTCTCGTCGCGCCCGGGTTGACCTTCCTGGGCTGCCACAGCTGCCATGGCTGCTTGACCGGAGGAATATAAATCCCTGATCAGGGTGATATTTGCAGCTTCACAGACTACGAAAATTAATAAGGCTGTCAGCAGGGCAAAAAGCATTCTCTTGAACATGTCCGCCTCCTTTGGGGGAATGACCGAAATTAAATATCAGGACGGTGAGAATAGGTATTTTGTTCCGCGAGAGCTGGCTGAAACCTGGAACTTTTAAGTCTGGAAATAGCAATTCTTTTGGGAGGTCTAGATTTGCATGAAGGCCAATCATTGGCATAACACTTGCATAATTATTCACAAGATATTGGGTGTAGTTCTGTTGAAAGGAGGTGTCCAGCGGGGAAAACTATTTGTAAAAACAGTCACAACGTAAAGACTAATTAATGACAGGAAATAGGATTATGCTCCTAAAAACGATACTTTATATAGTCATTTTCGGCAGTTTGATCATCTTTTCCATGGCGCTGCTCTTCCTGGGATCAGCTCGTACTGTTCTCACGGACAGCATGGCGCCCGCCTTGCGAGCCGGTGACCTGGTCTTTCTGCGGCCGACAGGGAAGGTGATCAACCCCGGCACGGTGGTTACCTACGACTTCCAGGGCAGCCTGATCACCCACCGCGTGGTGGAAGTGGTGGGGGACATTCTGGTCACTAAGGGCGATAACAACCAGGAGGTCGATCCATGGCAGGTGCGTTTCTCGGATGTGGTTGGCGTGCCGAAAGTGCGCATTCCCTACGGCGGGTATTTACTGGATTTCATCAAGAGCCCGGCTGGTTTCCTGCTCTTGATCATCTTTCCCGCCTGCTGGATCATCGTAATCGAAGCCAGGAGGATCGCGGCTAATTTGCATGATTCACAGGCGATATAAAACAAACCGATAGTGGTAAGTACTTGGAAATTCCGAACTGCGCAGAACAACTACCCAGGACACCTTCCGATTCCAGTGCTATTACAAGCCAATTGACATCCATTTTTTCGCTGTAACTAATCTCTTCTCGAGTACTTCCAGACCCTGCTATTTTTCCTACAATGACGAATAGTAAGGGACTCATACAAATCCCACGCTAAAATTTCACATGTACCTCTGCCGCAGGGCTTCGATCTCCGGCAGGTGGGTCTGCTCGTGGTAAGCCAGGTAGGCCACCTGGCGCAGGATGGTGATGCGTCCGAATTCGGTGTGCAGGCCGGTGCGCCAGAGGTCTTTCAGGGGCAGTCCCTCAAGGAGGGTGATACTTTGACTCCGGCGGTCAAGGAACTCCGCCAGCATACCGGCTGTGGTGGGCGGGCGGCCTTCTTCTTGGGCAGCATTTTCATAGATCGCCAGTGCTTCAAGTTCTGGATCATCCTGATTGAGCATTAAGTCCAGGCGCGTGTCCAGCATCTCCTGGGCATCGTAGAAATGGGCAATGTGATCACGGATCGACCATTGGTCTGGGGCTGGTTTCCGGGTGAGCTGCTGATCTGTTAAACCCGTGACCAACCTCTGCAGATCACGGGCATTACGCGCAAAAAGCTGGATCACGGCTACCGGGTTGAGCGGATCCTGATTGTCCATGTTGAACACAGCCACAAATTTTCTGAAGCGGCCTGGCCAGGCACCGCAGCGGGTACAGTGATCGGGTGGTGCTGAAAGGGTGATCTGCCCGCAGGTACGGCACACGAAACAATCCGGTGCCAGCGCGAGGGGTAAATCCGCATTGCGATTTTCCAGCAGAACCCGGTTCCCTTTCTCCAGACCCGCAAGCAGCTGGCGATCCGTGTTTTGTCCTTCGAGAAAGTGCAGGGTGCTCTCCAGCTCGGTCTGCATCGTGTCCCTGGTCACTTTGGGCCGGTGATCCCAGGCAGCACGCCTGACCTGCGAGTAAATGCCTGCTTCCAGGAGCTTGTTGAGGTTCAGATAACCTTCATCGGCAAACCTTTCTGCCAGGGCGGCAGCGCGTGCGAGACCTTGTTTCCATTGATCCATGATCAAATCTCCTCTGGTTTTTTCTCCAGTTTATCATTTGTATCAGTGCAAAACCAGGATTTAGATAGTTGGAATTCCAGCAGCCCGGGATTTTTCTGAGTCAAAATTGCCCCTGATTGTAGTTATCACCAGGGGCAATTCCTTCCGGAGGAGGAAGGATCTAGAATTTATCTGGCAAGTATCCTAGGTTTTCATCCCGTGTTTGAATGCACCATAGAAAAGCACCAGGCCCAGCAGGGCGAAGAATGCTGCCGGGTATGCTAGCACCTGTGTGCTGCCAACCTGGTAATCGAGAATTGTACAGCCAAGGGAAAATAAGACGAGCGAAGCAACCAGTGAGGATAATCCGGCGACCAACAGGGTGTTCTTCATTGCAGCCTCCTTTTTTATGTGAACTTTGATGTGTCTGCTCCATTTTCACATAAAAACCCTGAAACCACATCCACCTGCAGTATGGATTTCCCTACTACCCTGGGATGCTTAATGCATAGAACAGGCTAAGCTTTAAGCAGAGTATGGCTAGAATTCTATGTGAGATCTCGGGATTATATAGGGCAGTTAATGCGTATAGACTATTACCCGGTTAGCAATGAAGATCAAAGATCAAATTCATTGAATTCTGGGGCGTATTTCACCAAACCCTGGTACCTCACTGACACACCCGGGTTAATCTCGATCAGCATGAAAGCCTGATCTGCCTGGTATTCGTTCTTAAACCCAAAGGTGGAAGCTGGCCTGAATCCAAATTTCGGGTAGTAATGCGGATGTCCCAGCACGAAAACCAGATCGATACCGAGCATGCGGCAGTGCTGCAGCCCGGATTTAACCAATTTGGAACCGATCCCCTGGCGCTGCAAGCGGGGGATGACTGCCAAGGGTGCCAATCCCAACGCCTTCCAACCCGGGGCAGGCGGCTCGATCGAAAGCGGTGAGAAGAGCATGTGACCGACAATCTCCCGATCCCTTTCCGCGACCAGGGAGATGACCGCCTTGCCCCTTGCGCGCAGCAGGTCGACCAGCTCGGCTTCGGCCTTTGTTTCGAAAGCCTGCTCGTGAAGGGAGTGGACGGCGCTCAGATCGCCAGGTGCTTCATCCCGGATGCGAACCTCTAGAGATTCCATTTTGTTCATCCAAAAACGAGCCTCTGAACTTCATCCCGGTTTTCAGCGATGATCGCCATCATCTCGACCCACTTCTTTTGGAAGTCAATATAAGATTGGAACGGATTCCCTTTGGGTTCGGCGAGGTAATGAGCATGATAGATATTGTCCAACGCCTCCCGGGCCGCTTTCTTTTGCCCCTGGGTAAGATAATCGATCGCCAGTGTAGTGGATGCCTTGAAGACGCGATCGAGAAAATCATCCTGGTAAAAGATACCTGGGTAGGGCAGGTAGCGTTCTCGATCGAGACGGTGATAGCCATCCCCTGTTTTGCTGTTGGCGATCTTCGCCTGCTGGTAGCGGAAGCGGTAGATATCCTCACGCATGGGACGCCAGGTGGGGTAGGGGCGTGGAGGGGGAACGTGTTTGATCAGCAGGCCAGGATCCATGATAAAGCGCTCGCCGAGGATGTGGGCATTCATCACCCAATCCATATCCTCTCCGCGCTGCAGGGGTGGATCGAGCGGGACGCGGGTGAAGAATTCGCGGTGCACGGCGATATTGCCCATGATGGCGAAGGAGGTTTCCTTCAAGCCAGGTGATTCAACGATATACCTGCGGAAGGTCTCGTTCATCGCATCGATCACATTCCAATAAGCCACGTGCGGACTCTGTGAGCGATTCAAATAAATGGAGCCGCTTTCCGTCAGGTAAGGACCGCAGTAAGCCAGGATGGGTTTACCCTCGAATTCTGCGCCAAGGTGAGTTTTAATGCGGTCGATATAATTGGGTTCGATGAACTGGCAGTCGTCGTCGATCGATACCGCCACCTCTTTATCCAGAATATGTGCCGCCACCAGGCAGGCATTTCTCAGCGGAGAGTAGCCGACCAGGCTAACCGTCTCATTCAGATCTTCCCGGCCGAGCTGCTCAAAGTATTGGTGCAGTCTACCCAGGTGCGAGTAGCTGAAGAAGTGCAGCCTGACCCCGGCTTTCCTGGCGTGTTTTCGCAGCAGCTTCACCGCGCTTCGTTCGACCGCCCGGGCTTTGGAAGGAGCATTGGCACCCGCCACGGCGATCACATCGAAGTCCCTATCCTCCAAGACCTGCATGCTATTAAAGAGCGCCGGGATGGTACCCACGTCGTCAAGTGCAGTGGGATGGTCATAAAAATAATCTTTGTTTTTGTAGATTTTCTCCTTTTTGCGACCCCAGAACATGGGAAAGACGAGCGATAGCTGCATGAGAACCTCCTGCGGATGCAAGCCGAATAGCATTAACCATCTGGGTAACCATGCCAATAATCAAGCTGCATCAAAGTGGGCGATTTCTTCAGGGATGATTATACCTGCTGCGAATCCCGGATGCCTTTTCCAGCCAGAAAGCAATATCGAACGGGACCGACCAGATTTGGAAGAGATACTAACTTGAAATTGATATATAATCCAGGTTGAACCTGTTTATATGCGCCAAAGGAGAAAAAACATGGCAGAAGGAAGAAAAAAATTATACCGTTCGAGAGACGAGCGCTGGATAGCGGGGGTGTGCGGCGGGATCGGTGATTATTTCGATCTTGATCCAACAGTGATCCGGGTCCTGTTCATCCTGGCATTCTTCATCTTTGGCGGTGGTCTGTGGGTCTACCTGATCCTATGGGTGATCATCCCGCTCAACAAGGCAGATTTCTACCCGCCTGAAATGATCTCAAGCGATGAACCCCCTGCAGAGGAAAGCACAGTGGAAGAGACTCCAGAGGAAGAGAGCGAGTAGGATTTCACCGGAGATTTATTAACTAACCATTTCAAATACTGATTATTATCCCGTGATGGTGATTGGAAGTGTTCCAATCTAGGTTCGATCCTGGAACGGGGTTGTTAGCTGCATGAAAATCAAATGACGGGATGTAAATCCCTGCTGTCCAGGTGATCCGCCTTGATCGCTGGAGATAGGGATTAATCGTTCATGGTTCAGGTAGAGGTTGGTAGGTTCCGGATCAATATCCAGAAGATTAACGATTTGATCTACGATAATGGATTGGATCAGGTCATCGGGGGAGGGAACATCGTTGTCCATACCAAGAAGTAAACCTGGACTCAGGATCGATCAACCCCTCTGATCAACAGACATTTGGAAAGCCCCTGGAGTTTCAACTCCAGGGGCTTTCTATTGAACGGTTCAACAGATTTATCAAGCCATATTGCAAACTCGACCCGCAAATTAGTTCAGGGACTGAAATCCTTCAAGACGATCGGCAGGAAGTTAAGATACCCAGCCCACTCGTAAGCACCCATATCCGGTAAGGCATCACGAGGGGTACCCTCGATATCCGCGCTGGGAGCCCCGCTAGCGGTACCTGTGTTCCAGCTGGGTGAGAAGGCCTGCAGGTGATAATCCTGGTTGGCTGCATCGACAAACATCGGATCAGCATCAATGTTGCCTGTGCCTGTAAAACCACCCTGGATGTTGGAATAAGTGACCGTAAAGCAGGTCGGGCAGGGGGGATCGCTCCCCAAGCTGAAGGCGTTGTTGTACATGATGCTGTTGGTCATGGTTAGCGAGCCAGACCATAAGATCACCGCCTGGGCAGCTGTGGGGTTGTTATCCGCGATGGTGGCATTCATGAGATTGAAATCTGTCAAATTCACTGCAAAGACGTTGGCATTCCCTGTAGAAGATTGATTACCATAGATCAGCGCATTGGTCAGGTTGACTGTACCCCCATCAGAGCTGATCGCGCCGCCGTGGTCGCGGGTCAGATTGTCCGCAAGTATCGAATCGACCAGATTGACAACAGTACCGCTGCCGCTGACGTGCATTCCACCGCCCTGACCAAATTCGACATCGGTGTCATTCCCGCTGATGGTGCTGTTCGTGATGGTCACGGTTGAATCGGAAAAGACACCCACACCACCTCCATATCCTGCATTATTATTGGAAATGGTTGAATCACTGATGTTTACGGTGGCATTGTTTCCGATGTGAACACCACCACAGCAGCCGCTGGAAGTGTTGCTGTCGACCAGGAGGTCTTCGAAAGTTGGCGCGCCCCCACTAACGTAGATACCGCCACCGTCGTTGGTGGTCTGGTTGCCGAGCACTTGAGTGTTTATAACGGTAGGACTGACATCGTTAATCGTAATGCCTCCCCCCATGCCGCCTGTGGTCACACTGCCGTTGGTGATGGTAAATCCATCCAGAACCGCACCATTGCTACCTGCCTGGAAATCGACTACGGTCCCAGATTGGCCCCCATCCACAGTGGTCATATTGAGAGTGATGTCGCGTGTCCAGCCTGCGGCCTCATAACCACCCATCAGTGACAGCTGGCTGGTGATGACCAGATTTTCGGCATATGTCCCCTGGGCGACATAAATCATATCGGTTGCAACAGCCTGCGTAATCGCGTAGCCGATCGTCTCGCAAGGCGTAAGGGCACTCTGGCAGTTGCCGCTGTCTGCTCCGGATGCGCCATCCACGTAAAGTATTCCAGGTGCAGCATGTGTCAGCGAAGTGGCTCCAAACCCCCCGATTAACAGTAAAAGTATCGTAAAAACCAATCCGATGCGGGGAACTGTGCTCCCGACAGCCTGACCTCTACCGTTATGTCCAAAGATATTCATTGCTTGCTCCTATGGTTTTTTTGAAACGCGGTGAATCCTTCAATGGATCGGTTGAATTGAATATGGCACCTCCTTGGAATGATGAATCTGGTATGCGGTTGATTTGTTGAACAGGGTGTCAATAACACACGGTTTGGTAGCTGAAGGTACCTTCTACAATACCCTAAGATTATAGGATCTAAGCGGGTAAAATTCAATAAGAAACAATACCTAATTTGAGGTATTTTTTGGCTTCAGCACGAAAAAACAGCTGTAATTTGATTTTCTGGCGGGACTACTGGTTCTTTATTTTGACGAAAATATCGCGTGTGATCCATACTGAGATCAGTAACAGGGCTAATCCCAGCCCATCGAATGCCATAAAGCGAGCCAGGGAAGCGCGTAAAGCGGTGTCAATGGCTGTTAGAGACAGATAAATCAAACCTTCTCCGAGCAAGCCGATCGTCTGCATGGCCAGTGCTTCGTAGAGGGAAACGCGATAGCGGACCGGGTGCCAGAGTGCGACCAGGTAAGGGATGTTCCACATCACGAACAGCACCCCCAAGCCGCGCAACATCGCTGAGCCGACGATGCCATCCAATTCGAAAGCGTTTATGTAGCGCTCCGGCCAGACCAGGAAAGCCAGTGCCGCTTGCAGGTTCCACAGGATGGTCAGGCCAATCAAGCCCCTTGCCAGATTCAGCCGCATATGACAATTATACATTTCATCGGACTGGATGAAATATCGCAGAAAATTTTTATCCATCCCTATCCTGGAAAATACCCAGCTTGAAAAACTCGTGCTATCATAATCAGCAGGATCCCCAGTATGAGATTCTTAGAAGGAAAGTGCCCAATTATGATGACCTGGCATCATTCTTCCATGCTGCGCAGGTGAACTGTTAACTAGTCGTGGGAAGGTTTGACATGAATACAGCCCGAAAATTAATCGCCTTTGATATCGAAATCGCTAAGAACTTCCCGGATGGCGAACAGGATTGGAAGCGCTACCGGCCATTGGGAATCTCCTGCGCGGCGACAACAGTGACAGGTGAAACGGCTACCCTTTGGTACGGCAAAACATCCGATGGGGGCTACGCCCCGCAGATGAGCCTCGCGGAAACTCAGGAATTGGTCAAATATCTTCAAGATCAAGCAGCGGCTGGGGGAACAATCCTGACCTGGAATGGGTTGGGCTTTGATTTTGATATCCTGGCCGAAGAGAGCGGGATGAAGACCGCCTGTGCGCAGCTGGCTCTGCAGCATGTTGATATGATGTTCCATGTATTCTGTCTCAAAGGCTTTCCATTGGGATTGGATAAAGCAGCCCAGGGCATGGGTTTGGCGGGTAAAACACCCGGGATCACGGGGGATATGGCCCCTAAAATGTGGCAGGCCGGTCAATACCTGCAGGTGCTTAAGTATGTTGAGCAGGATGTGCAAACCGTGATCGATTTGTGGTTTGCCGTGGATGGATTAAGGCAGTTGAAATGGACCAGCAACCGGGGCTACCCACAGCGCTTGCCGCTTCCAAATGGCTGGGTGACGGTTGAGCGCGCCCTTAAACTCCCCTCCCCAGATACCTCCTGGATGTCCAATCCCTGGCCGCGCTCCAAGTTCACAGACTGGATAGAGTGATAAAAAAATGTATTGGGCACCCACCATATGGATGTGTAGGAAGGTTGCGAAGTAAGATTCAGTTGACCCAATAAAGCGGGTTTCTAATGGGATTATCTGGATTGATCAATAACCAATTCTGCCAGCACCGGCAGGTGATCTGAACCGGTGTCCTGCCCCACCCATGATTTTCTGCAGGAAAGTGGCTCTGTATACCAGATGTAATCGACCCTCAAAAGGGGATAGAAAGTAAGCCTGCTCAACAAGCGATTAAGCGCCAGAAAGCGTTTCCAAGGCCCAACCCTCCTGGGAAGGGTGTGGCCTCGACTCTGCCCGGCAACTTGAAAGGCGTCTTGCAATCCCAAGGAGCGCAGGTAAGCATATTCTCCCCACCAATCCGCCAGGTTGAAATCTCCCAGCAGCACGGCGGGGGGCACCTTGACCGCTAGCTCAGCCAGGGATTTGATCTGGGACCAGGTCTGGCGGTCGAATTTTAAACCCCTCCAGTTTGGTTTTGGGGGTGGGGGGTGAGCGATGATGACAGTAATCCGGGTATTCCCCGTATCGATGATGGTTTTTAAATCCGGACGTACCTCAGAGAAATTCAGCTGCTTGGAGTCCAGAATTGGCAGGCGGCTCAACAAGGCTTTCCCTGCGAAGCCTCCAGGATAGACTGCCTGGTGAGGGTAATCGGAAATTAATTCATGCTTTAACGCCGTCGCCTGCAGATCACTGAGCTCCTGAAATGCGACCAGGTCAGCACCTGAAGACCTAATTACTGGGATCAAGGTTTCAGGCTTTGCCCGCCCATTGCCTACATTGCAAGTCATGATAGTAAAGATATCCACGCTCTATCTGTCCTAACCAATTCTATATTGGTTCAAAGATCGAACCACCACGCACATCGATCTCCGAAAATATTTAGAAGATTGATTATTTAGCCAAGATCGATGATATCGATGCGCTTGGTATCCTCGGCTTTCAGGGTTCCAGATCCTTCCACCATGATCACACTACCACAATCGACACCATAAGTATCCAGTTGTTGGATGGCATACTTGCGCCGGGACTCAGGTGTAGCCAGGATTGATTTATCCGCTGTGTAGACCGGCAGCACACCCCGGGAGAATTCCAGGCGCCGGCAGGTGGCTTCGTTCATGCTGGGAGCGATGATCCACTGCGCCAAGCCAAAACGGGATACACGCCGCACTGTGGCTCCGGTGTTCGCCAGGATGATCACCAGTGCAGGTTGGACGGTTTCAATCGCCATATAAACTGCGAGGGCGATCACATCCCCTGGTGAGACCTGCTCCTTAACCTGACGCTGTCTTAATGTTTCAGAGATTCCTGAAACGCGGATATTCGATTCAGCTTCGCAGGCCAAGTTTGACATCGTCATCACCGTTTCGATAGGGTATTTTCCGACCGCTGTTTCCCCGGACAGCATCACACAGTCCGTCCCATCCAGGATCGCATTAGCAACATCAGTGGCCTCCGAGCGGGTAGGTCTTCGGTTGTGGGTCATCGATTCGAGCATTTGTGTGGCGGTGATGACTGGTTTCCCTGCCAGGTTTGCCTTGCGAATCAATTCCTTCTGCACGATGGGGATTTTTTCGATAGGAATTTCTACCCCTAAATCTCCGCGGGCGACCATGATCCCGTCACTGGTGTTGAGAATCTCTTCGATATTGTCCAGTGCACCGGCTCTTTCGATCTTGGCGATGATCATGGGTTTATAATCCAAAGCAGCAGCTGCCTCGCGCAAATCCTGAATATCTTGTGCGGTTTGCACAAACGATTCGCCGACTCCATCCAAATCTTGTTCCGCGACAAACTTGAGCAGTTCCCGGTCCTGAGCTGTGAGGGCACTGATTCCCAATTCGATTCCCGGAAAATTTACCCCCTGGTGAGATCGCAGTTCACCCCCCACGATGACTTTACAGCGAACCTGGTCGTGCTGGACGCTTTCCACCTGGAGCTGGAGAAATCCATCATTCATGAAAATCCAATTACCAGGTTTAACCACAAGCGGCAAACCTTCAAAGTTGATTGAAGCACGCCCCGAGTTCCCGGTATTCTCCCTTGTGTCCAGAACAAACTCCTGACCACGTTCCAGAAAAATTGGGTCCTGGTTTAATTCTCCGATGCGAATCTTTGGTCCTGGCAGATCCGCAAAGATGGCGACCCTTTGCCCGGTAGCATTGGAGGCTGCCCGTATATTGGCGATCTTTTGCCGGTGGTCTTCAAGTTCCCCATGTGCCAGATTAATGCGAGCGATATTCATACCTACCAGGAGCATTTGCTCTAGAATCTCCTGGTCCCGTGAAGCGGGTCCAATTGTGCAGACGATCTTCGTTTTCTTGATGGGCAGTGTCACAACCTTTCTCCTCGCGCGTTCCATTCCATATTAATGAGCATGTCCTGAGTGAGTGATTCCGGAGAAGAACCCTTGCTCCGGCTTAGCAGGCAGGTTTCACTCTTTAGAGGAAACAATTCTGAGTAATGCGTTCCTGTATCTGTACTTGACACTTCCTATTTTACTGTAGGAATACGGAGCGAACCGTTCCTATGATCCGAATTCTTCAAAATATAACAAAGTCTTCGCCAAAGAGTGCATTTTGAGCTTATACTTAATTTCTTGAACTGATCAACTTAGAATCATCATGCTGGCAATCGAGGCGGAATCTCCAACCTGCAGTGGCCGATCTCCACAGGCCTGAAAACCGAGATCCTGGTTCAGTGGTTTCACCTCGATCCCTGACGACCCGCAGAGAATCTGTCAGCATTGATGTGGAAGAGATGAATCTATGAATATCTGGCGCGTAAACACGTTCACAAAACAATACAGAATTGAAGAAACCCCCGAAGATTGGCAGTATCTTGGCGGGAGGGGATTGTTGGCGAAGATCATGCTGGATGAGGTAAATCCAACTTGCGAACCGCTAGGGCCTGATAACAAACTGATCTTTGCTCCCGGCCTGTTGGTCGGGCATCGTCTTTCTAGCTTGGACCGCATCTCGATCGGGGGAAAAAGCCCATTAACCGGCGGCATCAAGGAAGCCAACGCGGGAGGTCGCACTGGCTTCCACCTAACCCAGCTGGGTATCAAAGCCTTGATCATCGAGAGCCAGCCTGAGAGTGATGCGTGGCAGGTTCTGCATCTCAGCCGGGCTGGAGTCCGGTTTGAGGATGCGCAAGGCATCCTGGGAAAGGGGGTTTACGAATCCGCGGTTGATTTATTGGAGCGTTACGGGGAAGATATCGCAATCGCACTGATCGGACCGGGGGGAGAGATGAGGCTGCGAGCCGCGGGCATCCAAAATATCGATCAGGATCGGTCTCCTTCGAGGATCGCCGCTCGAGGTGGTTTGGGAGCGGTGATGGGTTCGAAAGGTGTCAAGGCGATCGTGATTGACGCCGAGGGTGGGGAGCGGCCTCCCATTTATGATGAACCCGCATTCAAAGAAGCCCGGAAACGATTCACAACTGCATTAATCAACCATCCGCAAACGACTTCATATGCGGATTACGGGACTGCTGCTATGGCAAATATGTGCAATGGGTTCGGCGGCCTGCCGACACGCAATTTCAGCGAGGGCACCTTCGAAAGTGTCGAGCAGATCGGAGGAGAGCATCTGCGCAGTACGCTGCTCGAGAGGGGTGGCGTGGCGAATCCCACCCATTCCTGCATGGCAGGCTGCGCCATCAAGTGTTCGAATATCTACTCCGATCGATCCGGGGAAAATGAAATCGTCTCTCCACTCGAGTATGAAACGATCGGATTAATGGGATCAAATCTGGGTATTGACAGCCTGGATGTGGTCGCTCGGATGAATAAAGAGGTCAATGATCTGGGCCTTGATTCAATAGAAATAGGAGCAGCATTAGGGGTGGTGTGCGAAGCGGGATTAATGACCTTTGGAGATGGTGAGCGCGCCCTGGAGTTGATCCAGGAAATACGAATTAACACACCGATGGGGCGCATCCTCGGGAATGGAGCAGCAATTACAGGGCAGGTGTTTGGTATTGAGAGGGTACCCGTGGTGAAAAACCAGGCTATCTCGGCTTATGATCCCCGTGCGATCAAGGGCACCGGCGTGACATATGCAACCTCACCGCAAGGTGCGGACCATACCAGCGGCCTGACAATCCGGGCAAAGATCAAACATAGCCAGGCAAAAGACCAGGTCAAGGTCTCCAGGGCTGCGCAGCTAAATAATGCCGGATATGATTCCCTGGGTGCCTGTGCCTTCAGTGGCTTTGGTTTTGCAGCTGCACCCGAGACGATATCTGAACTGGTCAACGCCCTTTATGGTACCCAATATGACACGGGCTTGCTGCAGGAATTAGGGGGTGAAACGATCCGCTATGAAAGGGAGTTCAATCGCCGGGCGGGTTTCACGAAAGCGGATGACAGGATCCCAGAATGGATGAGGCGGGAACCGCTTCCACCGCTTGATGTGGTGTTTGACGTTCCCGATGACGAACTGGACGGCATCTTTGAGGACCTGTAGATCTGCTTAACCTGGTATGCAATAAAAATTCTAAGTGTTCCAATTTCCAGGCACTTAATTCACCCGATATAGCTCGCGAATTGAATAAATCTACCAGCACCAGCTGGAGAATTGCGGTGCTTTAAACGAGACTTCCCGGTGAATAGTAGAACCCGGATCTTCCCTTTTTTGGATTTAAATCATCAGTAAAGTGATCACTATGGCAGTTGTCAGAACAAGCAGCATGCCTGGCAGCAAGGCTCGTTTGAGTAAACTTGCACCACCGATGATCACGATTGCACCTTTGGCAAGCGTATTGGCGATAGTCGCAATAACGATCGATTGCGCGGCGACGGTTTGAGGGACTGTGCCCTCGATGGTAAGCTGAGTCAGCGAGATGGTGATCGCATCTACATCCGCCAGACCTGATACCAATGATGAAATATAAACTCCAGTATTTCCAAAATAAAGTTGGGCCGCCCTCGCAACGACCAGGATCAGCGCATATAGCAGACCAAACTTAATCGCTGCAACGAGATCAAATGGATTTGAGAACTCCAGTGTGTCTTTCTCAGTTGTCCTTTGACTGAAAAATAAGAAAACACAGTACAACAACCCAACCACACCTGCAGCTGTGATCGGCGGCCAAATCAGGTTCAGCAACTCCGGGTTGAGCACGCCAACTTCGACCAGCACACGAGCAAACATCACCGTCCAGGCAATCATAATTGCCAGAGAGAAAGGTTTTGCCAATGTAGGTTCCCGGTTACTGCGCTCGCTGAACCCGAGCGTGACACCGGTGCTGGAGACCAGGCCGCCCAGCAATCCGGTTAATCCGATGCCTCGTTCGGGTCCGACGATCTTAATTGCCAGGTAACCGATAAAATTGATCGCGGAAATAAACACCACCATGAGCCAGATCCTGTATGGACTCAAAACATCAAATGGTGGCCTGAGGTTGGATTCTTTGGGGAGGATCGGGAGAATAACCAGGGTGATGACTGCGAATTGCAAAGCAGCAAATATATCTTCTCGCGTCAGAGCACTCACCAAGCGGTCTGTTTCAATTTTTAAGCTGAGCAGCACGGTGGTGATGATCCCTAATGAGGCTGCCAGTACAAGGTAGTCCCAATAACAAAGAGCGCCAATCAGAACTGTGACCAGGATGGCAATTTCCGTGGTCAGGCCTACTTGTCCTCGCCAGGCATCAATAAAATACGCCACAGCAGTAAATATTCCTACCAGGAAAATGACCCCGATAAAAGCCAGTGCGGATTTAAAAATATCCGCGATCATGGCTGATAAACACCCAACCAGGGCCATCAATGCGAATGTGCGTTCCCCGGCCAAAAGCTCCTGCTGTCGACTACGAAAGGCGAACTCACGCTGGAGGCCGATCATAAATCCAATCGCAAGGGCTACTCCAAATTTAAGAAATAAATCCGCTGAAATATTCATTGCCAATCCTTATCTGAGCCTCAAAGTAATTGTGGGTAATTCGAATTTTATTCCTGATATATAGAATCAAAACTCGATAAAACACGATTTTCACCAGACAGGATGATCAGTATTTACCGTGTTCACGTTTTTACTCACCATAAAATCAATGTTAAAATTATATACAGCATTATAATGGACCTGATAGATACGTCCTGTTTTGTGGCGCGAAAAAATATCAGTTAATTCAATTTGAATCAAAAATTGTGGAGTATTAATCTTGGAAATTCATCTCCATCTGTATTCAATCCTTAGAGATAAATTGCCTGAAGAGGCGAAAGGTAAAGCCGATTTAGAATTAGAGGATGAGGCAACCCTCGCCGACTTGCTGCAAAGGCTGGAAATATCCAGGAGAGTTGTGGTGAGCATCAACGGTGATCATGTGTCCGACAGGTCTCATAGATTACAGGAGGGGGATGAAGTCAAATTGTTTTCATCGATCAGTGGTGGTTAGTGTGTTCAAACATCCAGTTTCGTTGCAGTTTTAAGGAGAGAGAAAATGACACATGGCTATAATGGAAAAATCCTACATGTCGATCTGACCAGCGGCTCGCTCACAGTCGAAGAACCAGAGGAAGCTTTTTACCGAAAATACATGGGCGGGAGTGCGCTGGCAATGTACTACTTGTTGAAGGAATTACCAGCTGGAGTAGAACCGCTGGGATCCGAGAACGTGCTGGTCCTGGCGCTGAGCGTCCTGACAGGTGCGGCAATATCGGGACAGAGCCGCATGACCGCTGCTGCAAAATCTCCTCTGACCGGTGGAATTGGTGATTCCCAGGGTGGTGGATTTTTTCCGGCGGAGCTAAAATTTGCAGGTTTTGATGCTGTTGTGATCAAAGGAAGAGCTCAGAAACCGGTTTATTTGTGGATTCACAATGGCCAATATGAACTGAGGGATGCCTCCCACCTGTGGGGGAAAATAACCGGCGAGGCGGAGGCTGCCATTCGCGAGGAGCTGGGAGACAATAAGATAGAAGTGTGGCAAATTGGACCTGCCGGGGAGAAAGGTGTTCGCTTTGCAGGCATCTTCAGCATGTCAAATCGAGCGAATGGTCGCACCGGTATGGGTGCTGTGATGGGTTCGAAGAACTTAAAAGCGATCGCCGTGCGAGGCAAGCAGCGCCCCAAGGTTGCGGATAAAGCCGGGTTGAATGAACTTGCCAGGTGGGGTGCCGCAAATCTTGAGGACTCTGACATCGCTAGCTTAGCCAAGTATGGTACTGCAGACACCACCGGTTCAAACCAGACTTCCGGGACACTGCCGACTTACAACTATAACAGCGGTGTCTTCGATGGTTGGGAAGCCATTGATGGTACAACGATGTATGAAACGATCTTGAAGGGTGCTCCAGAAGGAAAACAAGATCGGGAAGGACGCGATACCTGTTACGCCTGCACAGTGCGCTGCAAGCGGGTGGTGGAAATTAATCAGGGCAAGTACAAAGTCGATCCACATTACGGCGGGCCGGAATATGAAACTACATCGACTTTTGGTAACTACTGCGCCATCGATGATTTAGCAGCGATCAGCAAAGCCAACGAGATTTGCAACCAATACGGGATGGATTCAATTTCCTGTGGAGCCACCATTTCCTGGGCATTTGAGGCATTTAATGAGGGCAAGCTGACCCTGGAAGACACGGATGGCCTCGATCTATCCTGGGGGAATGCCGATGCGATGGTCCAATTGACTGAGCGCATAGCCAAGCGCGAGGGATTCGGGGACCTCCTGGCTGAAGGATCCGAACGGGCAGCGAAGCAGGTTGGTCGCGGTACTGAGGCATACCTGATCACTTTCAAGGGCCAGGAAGCACCAGCGCACATGCCGCGCGTCAAGCGTTCACTGGCCGTGATTTACACCACCAATCCATTTGGTGCAGACCACCAATCCAGCGAGCACGATCCTGCTATCGAAGGTGATTTTGAGTTTTACTCAGATCGTTTGGCTGTATTGGGTTTCCACGAAGCCCAGGAAGCGCGATCTCTAAGTAATGAGAAGATCCGCTTTGCGATGGCTTCTCAACACATGTACAGCACCATGGACAGCCTGAATTTATGCCAGTTTGTTTATGGACCTGCCTGGCAGCTCTATGGTCCAGAGCAGATGGTTAAATTGGTGCAAGTTGTCACGGGCTGGGAAGATGTAAGTTTCGAAGAACTCCAAAAAGTTGGTGAAAGGCGATTGAACATGATGCGCGCCTTCAATGCACGGGAGGGTATCGATCGACGGGCTGATGTAATACCCGAAAAACTGTTCACACCTCTCAAAGGAGGGGTGAGTGATGGTTGGAAACTGGATAAAACCGAAGTTGAAGCTGCGATAGATAAATACTTTGAGTACTGCGGTTGGGATGTCGCAACAGGTATCCCGACCAAAGAGAAGCTCGAGGAGTTAGATTTGGGATGGGTTGATCTAGGACCAGGATGAAGTTTTCGAAGGGAGATCCCCTTCTGGAACCTTAAATACTAATCAGGCTCGTTCAAACAGAACGAGCCTGATTTTGATTAATACTATGCCAGATTGGTTGAAACGCACCCTCAGACATAAGCCATATCACTGTAGTAGATCACGATTCCGGAAAGGATGATCAACCCGGCCCCGATTACCTGAATCCAGACCAACGATTCACCCAGGAAGAGGATGGCTAAAACACTGACCATCACGGGAGTCAACATGGACATCAGGGTTAGGTAGGAAGCTGTGGAAACCTTCAGTGTACGGTAGATAAATATCCAGGCCATTGCCAGGCAAAAGCCTGTCAACAATCCGTAGACCAGGTCATTGGATGTGGCTTTACAGCAGCTGAATAGATCACCCTCGAACCTTCCAAAATTTGTGGAGACCACAGCAATACCTGCCAGCACCAGTATTATTGGGATGCTGGCCAGGGGTTTCTGAAGCGTGACCATGTCCGGATCGAGCGGTTCATCTTTCAGGAACTTCCGTACGAGCACGGAGCCAGAAGACCAACATACACAAGCTGCGAGCAAGAAAATATCCCCAACCCTGGGAATCAGAGCCTGTCCTTGCGTGGTCAACAAGTAGACACCCAGGATCATGAAGAACACGGTCGCAATTTTGAGCGGGGTTATTCTTTCCTTCAGCAGGACCCAGGCGAACAAAATTGTTGTTACGACAGTAAATTTGACCAAGAAACCTGCATTTACCGCATCGGTTAATGCAATACCCACCATCGCCAGGCTGGTGCCGAAGCCAGCCTGGATGCCGTTAGCAAAATAAAGCTTCCAAAATAGTGGCTTTTGATCCTTGAAGAGCTGGTAAAACTGGACCCGGACCCGGGGTAGGATCAACACTGCCAGGACGAAAAATGCAATTACGGTGATCAGCAGCTGGAAGGATAAGACCGACGCGCCGGCGTTAAATCCCAACTTGGCAAAAAAAATCTGAAGTGCCCAGAAAGTTGAGAACAGCAGGACGTTGAATGCGGGAGCAGATGAGGAATTTCGGATTGTTTTTTTCATTAAACAGGAGAATAAATTTTGGGATGGATATATCCGATTAGCTCATCCTTCATGCGGGAGGGTATTTCCGATGGTGGTTAATTCTTTACTCGACCTGATAAGGAACATTCACCACCACTACCCCTGGAATATGCCGCAAAGCAAAATGCAACCAGGTCGCATGCTGGTTATGTAAGAAATTATGCCACCAGTGACTGGGGACGAACTCTGGTACGACAACGGTGATAATATCACCTGGCTCATTTTTTGCTGCCTGAATATCGATATAATCCACCAGGGGATGCATTAATTCCCTGAACGGGGAGTCAATCACGATCAGGGGTACACCTTCAGTCCATTTCTCCCACCGATCCTGGATTCGTTTTGTCTGTGCGTCATCAATGGCGATAAATACAGCCGTGACGTCATCACTGAGAGAGCGAGCATAGCGCAGGGCAGTGAGAGTCCCTTTGTGAACATCGGAAATTGGCACGATGGTGCGTTGATGTTTCAAGACGGGGGGTGGGACAAAATCGGTTAATGATAAATCATCGGCAAGCCGGATGTAGTGCCGGTGGATCGCATAAAACATTGAAACCAGGAGTGGGATCAGGATTAATACCAGCCAGGCACCATCCTGGAATTTGGTCGTTGCAAAGATGATGACCACCACTGCAGTGCACATCGCCCCAAATCCATTAATAATCATTTTCCAACGCCAGTTCGGATCGTAGCTGAGAACCGATCCCTGCTCTTGGATCTCATCCTCGGGGCCGAGCATACCAATTTTCAACCAGCGGTGAGCCATACCAGCCTGAGAAAGGGTGAAGGATAAAAATACACCAATAGCATAGAGGGGGATCAACGAAGTAACATTGGCCTGGAAAAGAATGATAATTAATGCCGCGATCATGGATAGTGTCACGATGCCCCAGGAGTACACCAGGCGACTGCCTCGATAAGTCAGCTGCCGGGGCAGGAACTTATCGGAGGCTTGCAGGGCGCTCAAACGGGGGAAATCCGCGAAGGCGGTATTGGCGGCCATGAATAAGATCAAGGTGGTGGCACCGATTACACTCAGGTAGAGAATCCCACGCCCCGAAAAAACGGTGCGGGCTATTTGGGAGATCACAGTTTCGAATTCAGATGGAACGGCACCAATTGCTCCTGACAAAAAAGTGATGCTCAGGAATAATGATCCCAAAATGACCGACATCCAGACCAGGGTTTGCCCTGCATTACGACTGCGCGGTTCTTTAAATGCCGGGATGCCGTTTGAAATTGCCTCCACGCCGGTGAGAGCCGTAGTTCCGCTCGAAAATGCATGCAGTAATAAGAAAAGGGTAACTGCCTGGGTAGTCCCCATATCGATAATGGGGGGGGGATCAATCAATCCTGGTAGATTCCCGGAAATATTGCGCACCAAACCTACCACAACGGTAAGTGTGAGCATCGCCAGGAAGAAATAAGTCGGAATGGCAAAAACGAAGCCAGATTCCTTGACTCCACGTAGGTTGATCAACATAATCAACATCACCACGGCTACAGCGATGTAAACCCGGTAATTGATCAGCGCAGGGAAAGCAGAAACAACCTGAGCCAATCCTGCTGAAACAGAAACAGATACAGTCAGAATGTAGTCTGAGAGCAATGCCGCACCGGCAACCTGAGATGCAAACTGTCCCAAATTGTCTCTTGAGACGATATATGCCCCACCACCGCTCGGGTAGGCATGAATGGTTTGTTGGTATGAGATAGTGACGATAGCAAGTAGAGCAACAATGGTGATTGAAATTGGAAAGGCGAAGCTCAAGGCGGCTGTACCTGCCGCAACCAGAATGACCAGGATCTCTTGGGTTGCATATGCTGTCGAAGAAAGCGCGTCTGATGAGAAGACAGCTAAACCGATCCGTTTTCCAATCGCCTGTTGTTCAGCGTCTGCGGTTGGAAGTGGGCGACCAATTAACCAGGAATGCAACCTGGATTTCTTTGGTGAGGTTGCAGGTTGGTAGGTGACTTTAGATTTTGTCGAAGGATCCATTGGTTATTATTTTCTTGTCATCTTGGTATATTATTCTCGGCTGGTTTTATTATTCCACCTTGGACTCTTGATTGTAATATCCAGATGATTGGAAAACCCAATAATAATGGCAGCCAAAATGAGAGCATCCGGTAGGTCAAGACCACCACCAGAGCTATGGAACCGGGAACGCCTAGACCGCTGTAGAGGGCTATCATCGATCCTTCGATGATCCCCACACCACCCGGAATAATAAAAGCCATTTTCCCCAAAATTAGGGGTAAACCATATCCTGTCAGCAAAATTGCCG
The DNA here is from genome assembly GCA_046260155.1 of Anaerolineales bacterium. Taxonomy (GTDB): domain Bacteria; phylum Chloroflexota; class Anaerolineae; order Anaerolineales; family UBA4823; genus PFL25. The sequence goes on along the minus strand of JBJYXV010000065.1, from coordinate 132,954 downwards.
GGCTTACCGGATTTCCAGCAGCGATAAAAAGGAGGTAAAGGGTCAGCATGTCAAATACCAGATTTATCGTTGCTCCCAAGGCTGGACCATGCCAACCGCCAGCAACCAACAAATCCCAGGACTGAAATAATTCACCTAACTTTTCTTCCATCCGATCTGGGTTATAGATTTTTCTACGGATTCTGGCCCAGCGCATACCAAGATAATGAGCTAAGTGAATCAATTTATGTTGATTATGGTATCCCCAAATACTCAAGCTCACCAGACTGATCAACATGAGCAGTATTAAAGCGAAACTTACCGCTTGTATGTTGGACAGCTCGTGGACCAGCAGCAGGTGCGCAATCCCGGCTACCGATACGATAGCCAGGACGCTGATGTTGAAAAATCCTGGAATGGTACCTGCCAATCCTGCAATTTCAGATTTGATACCCTGTTTTTGAATCCAGCGATAAGTTGCCGTAGCAGTACCGATCAGGCCGCCGAGGACCATCCCCAGGCTGGCAGCAGCGAGTACAATCGAAGTTCCAAGAAATAAACCAAGTTTTCCACCAGATGTGTGCACTATCGCTTGCAGAAGGTAACCACTACCTAAGATGCTGATCACCTGTGCAATGACTGCCAGCATCACTACCCATAAAGTCATCTGCTGGAACAATTTATAAGATTTCTCAGGTGCAGCAATTTGTGGAATCAACATGTGGTAAGCCAAAACCAGGCAGATCAGAGGGATCAGGTAACGTCCAATCTGGATAACCCAAAAGTTAGATTTTATTCTTGTTGCCATGATCACATTTCCACCCTTCGGTAGAAGAATCGCTTCGCAAATTCATTTATCAGCACATAGAATAAGGTAATCCCAATCATGGCCAGCAGTAAACCCCAGGGTAATGGTGTGAACCCTAGAAGTTTGTTAAGTTTTGGAATATAGGGTAGACATAACGTGGCCAGGGCAACTACGATGGTTGAAAAGAAAAGCGCTTTACCGGGTTTGCTTTTGTAGAAAGGTCGCTGTGTACGAATGATCAGCATGATGAGTAATTCTGTCAGGACCGATTCAATAAACCAGCTGGTATGGAACACACCTTGCGACACTTTCAATATGAAGAGCAGCAGCCCAAAAGTCAGGTAATCAAATAATGAGCTGACGAATCCGAATGTTAGCATAAATTCGCGGATATAAGTGATATTCCAACGGTGTGGTTTTTCGACCATAACCGGATCGACATTGTCTGTTGCAATGGTCATTGCAGGGAAATCAGTGAGAAAATTAGTCAACAGGACCTGGAAAGGCAGCAGCGGAAGAAATGGGATGAATATTGATGCACCTGCCATGCTGAACATATTGCCAAAATTTGCACTCGTCGTAACGCTGATATATTTCATCGTATTAGCAAAAGTTGCCCGTCCCAAAAGGATACCCTGGTGAAGTACATGAAGATCTTGTTTGAGTAAAACGAAATCTGCTGCTTCCTTTGCCACATCAACAGCTGTATCGACCGAAATACCAACATCAGCATCGTGTAGGGAAGGTGCATCATTGATCCCATCACCCAGGTAGCCAACCACATGACCTCGTTTTTGGAGAGCGATGATGATGCGCTGTTTCTGGTTGGGGTCGACTTCTGCGAATAAATTTGTTTTTTCTACAGCATGCAATAAAGCATTATCGTCGAGATTGTTTAAATCTTGTCCAGTTAAAACATTGGGAAGATTGATCCCGATCGTCTCGGCCGCGTGGACTGCCACAAGTTTATTATCACCCGTAACAATTTTGAGTTCAATCCCTAATTCTGATAATTGCCTGATTGTTTTATCTACATCTGGTTTAGGGGGATCAAAAAAAAGGAGAAAGCCCTCGAATACCATATTTTCTTCATCTGATGGCGTGTATTTTTCAGCGGGAGGGCACAATTTGGTGGCCACACCCAGAACGCGAAATCCTTCTCCGCTCCAATGAGTAAAACGCTCCCTGATTCCATACAGCTGGTCATCACCCAACGGCAGGAGTTGGTGCCCATTGTTGATTTGTGTACAGATTTCCAGAATATTATCGAGGGCCCCCTTGGTGATCAACTTGGATAATCCCTGCTCTTCTGTTACCACTGTCAAGCGCTTGCGCATGAAATCGTAAGGTATTTCCCCGAGTTTGATGATCCCATTTATCCCCGGATTACCACGAGCAACAATTGCATCATCCAGTGGGTTTGATAACCCGGTTTGGAGAGAGGCATTCAAGTAAGCCAATTGAAAAATAATTTCCGATTCACTTCCGAAAGGGTCGCATGCCTGATCTAGTTTCACAACACCCTGGGTTAGGGTGCCAGTTTTATCTGTGCAGAGTACATCCATGCTGCCGAAATCTTCGATAGCGTTAGGTTTTCGCACTATCACCCCGGCTTTCGCCATCGCCTGTGAACCCTTGGATAAATTGATGCCGATAATGGCTGGAAGCAACTGAGGGGTCAACCCAACCGCAAGGGCAATAGAAAAAAGGAAAGAATCCAGGATTGGCTTATTAAAATACACATTAACGGCAAAGACCAACACCACCATGACTAACATCATTTCCGTAAGCAGCAATCCAAAATGGCGGATGCCGCGTTCGAATTCTGTTTCAGGGGGACGTATATTGAGGGAGCCAGCAATCTGTCCGAAGACAGTATTTATACCAGTCTGCATGATTAAGGCTTTAGCAGTGCCCGAGCGTACATTGGTGCCCATGAATATGCAGTTTGTACGCTCAGCAAGGCTGGCGTTTATTTGCACGGTCCCCACCTCTTTCTCAATCGGGAACGTTTCACCTGTTAACACCGCCTGATTCACGAAAAAATCCTGCGTTTCAATCAATAAACCATCCGCTGGAACCAGGCTACCTGCGGAGAGAACCACCACATCCCCTGGAACAATTTCTTTGACAGGGATCTCAATCTTTTGCTTGTTCCGCAACACCGACGTTTTTATGGAAACCTGAGCTTTGAGTTCTTCCAAAGCGTTGCTAGCTTTGTTCTCTTGATAAAAACTCAACAGGGTGCTTCCTAAAACGATCGCCAGGATGATGACGGCATCAACCCACTCCTGAACAAACAAACTTACTATCGTTGCAAAAATCAGGATTAAAACAATAGGATTTTTGAATTGATTGATGAATGCAATCAAGGGAGCTACCTTATCTTTTGAAACCAATGAATTTAATCCATGCTGGTTTAGTCGCTGCGCAGCATCTTCATTGGTTAAGCCACTCGAAGAACTATCTTCAAGAGTAAAGGCATCCTCCACGGATAATGACCAATATGCAGGTGGTTCTATTTCAGGCATTTCTGGTTAAAATAGGGAATTAATTTTCCCCTAAGGGGACAAATTTGGTTTCATGATTAGAGTCATAAAGGGGACGGTAAATGGAACTTCTTGACCAAGAGTCATCATCCTGTTGTCGCTGTTTCAAAATCCGCCAATGAGTAACCCAATCCGCTCCAGTCAACTTTATTTTAATTATATATCTTCCTGGGCTACCTAACGAGTGAAGGTGGTTATTCTGTGCTGCACCGGTCCCGCGATAGGTTTTTGGATTGGCGAGTATTTATTCCAGCCACAGAAATCGTGTGGTAGCCATCATCCAAAAGTATCAAAAGATTTCCCTTCCAGATTGGAAAGACAATGGCTTAACGGAAGTCTCAATGATCAAATCCTTAAATTCTCCACCCTGGAAATTCGCCTGTCCCACCAAACCAGATCTCCATAAGATGCCAGCGGAATCCTGCCATCAGGGGAATTTACCTTCATCGGTGATGAACGATAAATTCTCCGGGCTTCCAGCAGGAATAAATCAGAGGATCTTCGAAAATCTAGGATAAAATCGAATTCTAGCTCTAGATATTAACCTTACTGCCAGACCTAGAGGTCATCATCGTATAAATCCTCATCATCGTTGAAATCATCGTCATAATAAGGCCAGTCGATCGTCAATGGATCAACTTCGATGATTTCGAATACTGATTCGCAATTCTTACACTCCACAATCACCCCAAGCGTGGGTTTTCCTCCAACATCGATGATTTCATTACAAATAAGGCACTCAATTGTTTGTTGATGAGGTCTGGCGATTGCTTTTTGGTTCATTCTTTTTCCTTGTAATTGAGATTTTATTGAAAAATGGGTTTACTTTGCCGGTCCGCAAGGTGGCTGTAAATTATCCCTTTAAGCTTGTTGATTAGAAGTCATCTGGGTTGATTTGGGTTCCTATAACTGGGTGGCATTTATTTTCCTGCGGGCGAGCTTTCTCACCGACTGGGAGTAAGGTGCATATCCACTAACTGCTGTTGAAAATGGGAAATGGTAGCGTTCAGCTGCAAGGTAAAGGATCTCGCTGATCAACGTCTGGTGGGTGATACCCTCCGTAGCTGCCATGATACACAAGTCACTGAGCAATGGGTTCAGACCTGGCAGGGTGTTGATCTCCATCAGGTATGGATCACCATCTGCACCGATCCGGAAATCCACCCGGGAAACATCCTTGACCTCTAACGCCTCTGCTGCCCGGCGGGTAAGATCGATCAAGCGAGCACGCATAGACCTGGGAATGTCTGCCGGACAAAGGTAGTTCGGGGCACCTTCAGTACCAATATCCAGTGCTTTTGCATCGTGCCCATAAATGGTTGGACTGACACTGGTGATAGTATCGATCTCGAGGACCGGGAACCAGTGATAACCATCAGAATCATATAAATCCGGTCGACGGCGAAAAGCGGGATTCCCCCGGTTGCCTATAAATCCAACAGTGAATTCGCGGCCTGGAAGGAACTCTTCAACAAGCACAGGTTGGTGGTATGCCTCGAGCAGCCAATTGACACGCTGGTACAATTCGTCATGATCATAGATGATTGACTGGTTGTTAATACCCATCCCGGTACCCTCCCGGGCAGGTTTGGCAAACAATGGGAAGCGTAAATCTGCATGCGCGACTTCTTCCAAAGAAGCGAACTCATAGTACGGAGCGGTAGGCAATCCTTGCTGCTGCCAGATACGTTTGGTCAGAGTTTTGTTCAACGAGACGGCATTTGCCACTACCTGGGATGCAGTATAAGGAATGCCTAATAACTCGCATAGCGCGGGAACCTGGGCTTCGCGTCCATCTCCGCTGAGCCCCTCTGCAATATTAAAACAAATGTCGGGATTGACATTGACCAGGGATTCGGGAAGCGATTGATCAGCCTGGATAAAAACTACCTCATGTCCTTCCGCTTCGAGCGCTGCACCAATGGCTTCGATTGTTTTCCTGCGATCAAACTCTGCACCGGCATCGGGAGGTTCATAGTCTGTATGCTCGAAATCTTCGATGACGTTGGCAATTAATGCAATCTGCCAGGGAGGATTTTTGGTAATCCTTGACGGGGTATTATTATTCTTTCTTGCAGGGTAGTATGTTTGCATTTCTATAATTAACCTTTTGATTTAGATGATGTATTTCGTTTGATAATTTACTGATTTGAGATTTTTTTAGGATTTCAGCTCAACCTAGGACTGGTGTAACCTTTTAGTCGATTTCGAATAGTGAATTTCAATCTTCACAAATGACAAGAACATACGACTCAACTGTTTATCCCAAGGATGATGCGAGTGGAATGTCTGATGATTTACAACCATTAAGATACCGCTACCTAGTTAATAGAATTGAATTGATCGCCTTGTTAATATGTGGATTGGTTAAATGGATTGTGATTCTTCTTGGCTGATTCTGGTCTTACTCAGCTGTTGTGTCTACTAAGCTGCAACAACCTTGAATTTTGAGAATCCCCCTGTCGCTTTGACCGGTACCTCATTGTTTATTTTGTGATCCAATGGTGCTGATTCAAGCAGAAAGGTTTTAGAGATTACACCTGCACCGGGACCAGTATCAACGCTGCCAATGACCCTGTAAGTTTCTGTTTCCAACCTGTTTTTCTGAATCACAAGCTTGCTGCGGAATCCGCTCAACCCAGCGGTAGGTCCGTGTCCGGTGATGTGGGTAAAACGAGGATTAATCTCCATATTATTCGTACTCACTTCATCGATCTTCTTTTGCTGTGTCAATTTATGCTCGAATTCCGAATAATTTGCAAGCGAATAGCTGACCTGTTGGTTTCAGATCTCAATAAGTTTAATACTTGTTTGTGGAATTAATGTATTCTAAAAATCTTAAATCTGTCTCAATGAGTACCCATATGTATGAAATTTTATACAAGGCGAAGAAATTCCCTACACCTATTCGTGTTTTAGAGCTTCGACCGGATCCAGGCGCGCTGCACGGGCTGCAGGGTAAAATCCCCCCAACACTCCGATGAAGGCAGCGAAGATTAAAGCTCCGAGAGCCAGCCAGGGAGGGACGATCGACATCTGGCCGATGCCGGTGACTCCTTCCCTGGCAAGGTAGTAATGCCCGATATTGTCAACCAGGCGGCCCAAAATTGTACCCAAGATTAATCCTCCGACACCACCAATGAATCCGAGCAGCACGGCATCTGCAGTAAACATGCGGCGCACTTCCTTGTTCCGGGCTCCCAAAGCTTTCAGCACACCAATCTCACGGGTCCTTTCATAGATCGCCATCATCATCGTATTTGCCACGCCAAGCGTCGCAACCAACAGCGCCAACCCACCAACCGAACCCAATAAAGCCTGCATCACAGCCAGCACACGGTTGGCGATCTCCAGGACGGCACCCAGGGATCGAGCCTGAAAACCCAATTCTTCAGCATTATTCAGTACTGCAGGTACTGCCTTATCATCGGCAGCACGTACAATCAGCATATCGTAACCATCCTGGTTCAAGGTATCTGGTCGACCGTACCACCAGGCTTTAATCTCTGTCCGCTCCTTTAAACCCAGGTTGGCGGATCGAAAGCTGCGGCTATTTTCGATGCCCTGGATCGTGGTGTAAAAATCGCTTGTCTCTCCGCGGGGCAGGCGCACCGTTAGACTGACTGGCTGCCCAATTAGATCCGAAAAATCACCACCCGATGACTCAATCAACTGGTCTGCTAAACCTACCATGATCACCATACCCTGGGTATCACCCTCTCCCAATGCATTCCCCGCCAGCATTTCTGGAGCAGCCAGGTTCCCCATTCCAGGTGGCCCACCGCCAAAATCTCCGGTTAATCGTACGGGGTAACTCTGGTCATCGAATGTGAGACTGACCTCCATATTTGAGGGCAAGTCCAGCACAGGAGTCACAGATTGCACTTCCGGCATGGACCGGAAGACAGCCACTGTCTCAGGAGTGAGCGGTTCGATGGGTTCTGTAAATCCGAAGGGATCAAAATCCGACTCTTGATCGGGAAAAGTCGGAGAGATGAAAACATTTTCGAGACCTAATGATTGAAAATTCCGGTTTACTTCCTGTTGCACACCTACACCGAACGATACCATTGCTACCAAAGTGATGATCCCGATGACCACACCCGCCGAGGTCAAGATATTGCGCACCGGCCGGCGGCGTAGATTGCTGAAGGCTGTAATCAGCAGGTCTTTGAAAGAGAGGCCAGCCTCTTTTTTTATCTCGATTGGAGAACTGGTAAGAGATTCGAGCTCCGATTCGTTGGCCGAAATGCCCGTCGATTCTATTGCAGATATCTCTCCATCTCGCAGATGTACGATCCGATCTGCAAAGGCGGCGACTTCCGGGTCATGGGTGACGACGATCAGGGTTACGCCGCGTTCAGCATTGAGTTCACGCAGTAATTCCATAACTTCTGCACCGGTGGATGAATCAAGATTGCCAGTTGGTTCGTCCGCCAGGATTATATTTGGATTGTTGACCAGGGCGCGGGCGATCGCTGCTCGCTGCTGCTCGCCACCTGACATCTCGGAGGGTCGGTGGTCCAGGCGGTGTTCCAGGCCAACCCGGTCGAGCAAATCCTCTGCCCTTTGGGTACGTTCTGATTTCCCGATCCCGCTCAACATAAGCGGCAAAGTAACATTTTCTAAAGCGGTCAGGGTTGGCAGTAAATTAAAAGTCTGAAAAATGAAACCCACGTGATAACGCCGGTGCCTGGTGAGAACCTCCTCGCTGGCAGTTTGTAGTGCTATTCCCTGGATACGAATTTCTCCCTCCGTAGGGTGATCCAAGCCGCCTAGCAAGTTCAATAAGGTCGATTTTCCGGATCCAGAAGGACCGACCAGGGCAACAAACTCTCCCTGGTCGACCTCAAGATTGATATTTTGCAGCGCGTTGACATCTGCGCTGCCGAGTTGGTACTGGCGGCAAACGCCAACGATTTGAATAGATGGGTTCATTTATTGGAGCGATTCACCAATGGTGAGTGCTTGTTCAGGACTGAGATCGCCAGCGACCGAATAAAACAGCTCCCCATCGGTCCAGGTAAGCATTATCTGGCTGCCGTCCTCAGCCTGGAATAGCTGACCGGTGACCCCACGAACCTCAACAGACTGACTTTTACTTGAGGGTTGCCAGTCCCGGGCAGCATCCTGATCGATGACACCCTGGGCCAAGGTGAACGAACCACCATCCGGCAAAGTGTAACGCTGGACGAGGGTGCCGCCAACCTCGAGGATATCAACCAGCGTCGCTCCGGTGGGGAGGTTTACAGGGGTCAGGAATTCAAAGTCCGTGGATTCACCAGCTTCTTCCAGGGTTAATGTTTTTGGTTCCAGGTCAGCAAAAGTAACAACGCTGGCACCAACAGGAATCTCGAAAGTAAAGAGGTTTTGATCCACACCAGGATTGATATCGTACTCTAGGACCGTTGCAGAGCCATCGCCCAGGCTGCTGCCGGTAAATTCCACTGCCAGTGGTGTACCGCTCTCCTGCCCGATCCAAAGGTTGATGAAACCGCCGATGGCAGCATATTCATCTGGCATTTGTTCAGCGATAGGTTCCAGCTTCAGCTTCTCTGCAGTTTCGCCGGCGACTGTTTCGCTATCAGATTTCCCAATATTGAAATATTCCGCAAGTTTTTGGACAGCTTGCTCCCCATTATCAAGGGGTTCGTGTTCACCATCTCCAGATTTACCATCGAAGTCTTGGGGGATACTACCCAATTTACCTGAAAGAAACTCACTTTCTTCCATCATCATCCTGGCTTCCTCTGGGGTACCCACAAATACCTCATTTTCCGAAGGGGAATATGCCCAGAGGGTTTCTCCATCAGAAACGATCTCTGCGCCTACATATTTGCTTTCACTGGCTTCGAGAACTTCCAAGCGGAATTTGCCGGGACCATCTTCCTCACGGGATGCCCAAACTTCAACAGTTCCACTGGCGTGCTTGTCGAGGGTGGCAACTTTAATTGCCACGACCGCGTGTCCATCGTTGATTGATTTTGAGCTTTCAAGACTGCTTGCAAGGATATCTTGTGCAGAGGGCTGCATCAGGACAAAACCACTGATCAAAGCAGCTGCCAAGATACCAATTCCACCAATAATCCACAGATTTCTGTACCTGCTCATGAATTTTCTCCTTTTGTACTCCGAAACAACACTTATTATAACGATATCTGCTAGTTAAAATGTGAAGGTATCATAATAGTTTGATAAATATCTGAGGTCGGATCTCCCATTCATATAACACCTTCCAAGTATGAATTGTGACATTATTTCCAACCCTGAAAATCCAGGCTGATCGACTTTGATGTGGAATTTAACAAGAAAACTGCGAGGATGCTCTCGCAGTTCTCATAATGGATCGTTGGATCACAAACTCAGGCAGTAAGACTGTATTCGGTTAAACCTGATCCGAACAAGAATCCTTATGCTCGTTCAATAGTCACATTCTGGTATTCGCGGAAATTATAAGCGCCTGTCTGTCCCAAGACGCGGGAAACGTATTCTTCAGGCACATCTACCAGGGTGTGCTGGTCGCGGATCAGGATTTTCCCGATCACATAACCTGGGATATCGGCTTTTGATGCAATTGTACCGACGACCTCGCCCGGGTTAATGCCGTGTTTGCGGCCCCGAGCCAGGCTTAGGCGCACCATCCCTTCTTCATGGGAATCGTCTCTTATTCCGTGGGTGCGACCATTTTTTCGTTCCCGGCGAGGTTTTCGATTCCCTTTGCCCTGGATAGTCTTACTTCGCTTATCCACCTTCCTGGAGCGTGACAGGCGTACTTCGCTGATATGCTCGATGGGGCGTTCTTTCTCTTCATTGCGCACAATCTTGAGCGCTGCAGCAGCCACTTTGACCGGATCATGCCCGGAGGACACTAAATCTTCAACAATCTCTTGTTCACGCCTACAGCGACCGCGCTCAAGCCAGATGGATAACTTTTCGACCCAGTGTTGTTCACGGCGTTCACGGATCTCATTTTCTGTGGGTAATTCGAATTGAAAAACCCGCTGCTTCGTATAGCGTTCGATGCGGCTGAGCTGGGGTAATTCACCCGGGGTGACCAGGGAAATTGCGATCCCATCCTTTCCAGCCCGGCCGGTACGACCAATACGATGCACGTAAGCTTCCGGGTCAGATGGGAGGTCGAAATTAAATACATGGGAAATATCATCGATATCCAAGCCACGCGCAGCTACATCGGTTGCGACAAGAACTTTGATCTGCCCGCTACGGAACCGGTTTAATACTCGAATACGGGCATCCTGTGCTAGGTCTCCATTGAGAGCTTCGGCAGGCAAGCCGCGCTGGATCAGTTCATTTGCCAAGACTCCAGAGCTGATGCGGGTGCGGGTAAACACGAGCGTGGCACCCACTTCTTCGGATTCAAGGAGACGTGTCAGGGCAGCCTGCTTGTCCTCTTCATTTACCAGGTAATAACGCTGTTCGGTAGTGGCAACAGTTAATTGTTGATGCTCAACAGTGATATATTCGGGTCTGGTCATGTATTTGTTTGCCAGGCGGCGGATCGGCTTGGGCATGGTGGCGGAGAACAAAGTTGTCTGGCGGACAGCGGGAGTTTCGCGCAGGATATTCTCAATGTCTTCGATAAAGCCCATGCTGAGCATTTCATCTGCTTCATCCAATACGACAGTGTGCACTGCGCTGAGATCAAGTATGTTTTGGCGGATCAAGTCCTGAAGCCGGCCTGGTGTGCCTACGATGATGTCCACGCCCTGCTTGAGCCGGCGCTTAGATGTCCCATAGTGTTGGCCTCCATAAACAGGCAGGATTTCTACCTGGACTTGGCTGCCATATTGGGAAATTGCACCAGCGACCTGGATGGCTAACTCACGGGTTGGAGTCAAGACGAGGGCTTGCACATTATTTGATTGGGGAACCAAATTTTGTAAGATCGGCAATCCGAAAGCGGCGGTTTTTCCAGATCCTGTCTGGGATTGAGCGATAACATCCTTCCCCTCCAGCATTATAGGGATGACCAGTGCCTGGATATCTGTGGGGGTTGAATAGCCCAGTTCTGATATCGCCTGCAGTAACCTGGGATCAAAGTTAAGACGCGAAAATTCATCTGTCATCAAAATCTCCTATTGCGTTTTGATAACTCCTTCAGCATCACAACCCTTGTGAATTGACCGCAGTCTTTGCAGAATACGTCCCGGGTTCTACCAACCGCTTTTACCTTCCCCCTGCGGAAAGAAAAATGCTCGTCCAGATATTGACGAGCAACCATTTGGAATCTTCAAAACTATTGTTATATTAAATTTTTGGGTTGGTTATATCCTCACCAACCGGCGGATTATAACACAGTTGGGAGGAAATACCATTGAAATGAGCTACTCTATCACTTTGCTCATTTTTGGTAATCCCGTTCTCTACCGATTGATAAATGGAATTCTGAGCAGGTTTTTCAAGTGAATAGAGCTACCCACGGAAATCCGGATTGTTTGGCGAGAGGATCAGGAATCCTTTCCACCCCCAGCCTTCAATCGCCTGGCTAAAGCATCCTGATCTACCGGCAGTTTATGCAAACGAACTCCACAGGCATTGTAGACGGCGTTGATGATCGCGGGCGGGGTGGGCATGGTCGAGATTTCTCCCACTCCCTTGGCACCATAAGGACCCTCCCGGGTGGGATCTTCAACAATGATCGCCTTGATCTCTTCAGGGATGTGCTTGATCGAAGGCATCCGGTAGCGTGCCAGATAATCTGTAAACACCAGACCATCTTCAACGATAAACTCCTCGGTCAAGGCGTGTCCAATGCCCATAATGATGCCGCCTTCCAGCTGGCCCTGGAGTCCGAGGGGGTTAATGGCTTTGCCGACATCGGTCGCACCGATCACGCGCAATACCTTCACTTCGCCGGTTTGAAGATCCACCTCAACTTCGACTGCCTGGGCTGCAAACGAATAGGCAAAATGTTTATCGCCCGGTTCACCCAGGGGAGTGGTTTCCGGTGCCCAATATTCATATAACACTTTCGGTTCACGGCCCTCGGCTTTCATATAATCCACTACTTCCCCGTACGGGACTCGATGACCGTTTACCTGGGCTAATCCTTCAATAAATTTGATCTCTTCCGGGGCAATATCATAACGCTCGGAAAGCGTGGCTTTCATGGCCTCCCGCAAGGTAATGGCAGCATGTTTGACCGCGTTTCCGGAGATATAAGTTTGCCTGGAACCGGTGGTTGGCCCACCATCGGGCGTTAGATCTGTGTCCGATAAGAGGACTCGGACGCGATTGATTGGCAGGCTCAATTCCTGGGCGGTCACCATTTGTAGCACGGTAACCAACCCCTGCCCAATCTCGGCAGAAGAAATGCGTGCTTCAGCGGTCCCATCTGCAAATAATTCAACTTCAGCAGCGGCTTTGTCCGGGGCGCCTTCACCCAGTCCAGTGTTTTTGAATGACACTGCAAATCCCCAAGACCTGCGTTTGTGCGGGGCATTTTCTACAACTCGCGAGCTGAAAGGATCACTGCCGTTGGTGAAGCTCATTAACTGGGTCCTGGTCTGATCGATGCACTGGATTAAACCAACACTTTCGGTCAGGTACTGCCCGGTGTTGGTGATGGAATCCTTCCGCAGGGCGTTTTTACGGCGAAACTCGAATGGATCGAGTCCCATTTTTTCAGCAACCAGATCAACCATGCACTCGATGGCGAAGGATGCCTGGAGAGCACCAAAACCCCTGAACGCACCCGCAGGTGGGTTGTTGGTGTAAACGGCATAGCAGTCGATTTTGACATGGGGGATGATGTAGGGACCCGTGGAATGGGTGGTGGCCCTGCCCATCACCTTGGTACCGAGCGAAGCATATGCGCCAGTATCCCCGTACAGCTCAGTCTGAGCAGCAGTAATTGTTCCATCTCGTTTCAAACCGAGCTTGACCGTGATTTGCGTCGCATGGCGTTTTGGATGAACGAGCATACTTTCGTGGCGATCGTATAAGATTTTCACCGGTTTTCCGGTGGCGTGGGTTAATAAAGCTGCATGGATCTGACCGGCAATATCTTCTTTACCGCCAAAACCACCTCCGATCAGGGGACCCCGCACGCGGACCTTGGTTTGGGGAACTCCCAGGGCAGCTGCGATTTGTTCCCGGTCTGCGTAAGGAATCTGGGATCCGACATAAACCTCGATCCTACCATCTTCCGTGAGGCGGGCAACGCTGCATTCTGGTTCCATGAAGGCATGCTCATGGATGGGGGTGTGAAAGGTCTCCTCGAAGATCACATCAGCCTGCTCAAAACCCGTTTTGATATCCCCTTTATTCACTTTAATATGTTTGAGCAGGTTGCCAGTTTCATGGACTGGGGCAGCCCCAGGTTGCATGGCTTTAACCGGATCCACTACAACTGGCAGCGGGTTAAATTCAACCTGGATCAATTGGATGGCTTGCCTTGCAATTTCCTGGCTGTCTGCAGCTACAATCGCAATTGCATCACCGACATAACGCACCTTCTCTCCGACGCCAACCAGCGCAGGCCAATCGTGAATCACCGCCCCGTGATTGATGCGTCCAGGAATGTCGTCGGCGGTCAGTACTGCCCGAACGCCAGGCAGCTGCCGTGCTTCGCCGATATCGATCTTTTTTACGATACCATGTGGAATACCAGCCCTGAGCGTGGCACCGTAGAGCATGCCTGGAAAGTGGATATCGTCGCTGAAGATCGCTTTTCCGGTTACCTTTGCGATCGCTTCCGGGCGTTCATGCACCCGGCCAATAACTTCCAGATCTCCTTCGAAGTCAAAGGAAGGATAATCGATCGGGGTACCATGGTTGATGTGATCTGCAGCAGCCTGGATGGCATGAATAATGGAAGGATAGGCACCGCAGCGACAGAGGGTATCCGTCAGCGCGTATTTTATCTCCCCAACACCGGGATTCGAGTTTTCTTTCAGCAGTGCAGCAGCAGTCATGATCTGACCCGGTGTGCAAAAACCGCACTGAACCGCGCCATGTTTTACGAAACTTTCCTGTAAGGGGTGTAAACTGCCGTTGTTCGATAACCCTTCAATCGTGGTGATGGATTTCCCCTCGGCTTTCTGGGCCGGGTAATTGCAGGAGAGCACAGGTAGCCCATCGACATGAACAGTGCATGAACCGCACTCAGATTCATTACAGCTGATTTTTGTCCCAGTCAGGTTCAAGCGGTACCTGAGGACATCTGAGAGCATTTCACGCTCATTTATTTCCACAGTTTCTTCTTTACCATTCACCCAAAAATGTAAAAGAGCCATACTATTTTCTCCAATAAATTCGGCTGTTAACTGCACCTAGCCATCGCGTTCTCGAGAACTTCTCTCAAGAGTACGGGCAAGAGCTGATGGCGGTACTCCTGGGTTGCGCGGTGACGGCTGGTTCGCAGGCTGACTTCCTGGTCCAAGATCGTGCAGGCCTGGTTGAAAATCGCTTCATCGAACACCCTGCCCTTGAAGGCAGCTTCGGTTTGATGTGCCCTGAACGGACGTGGTCCTGCCGGTCCGCAGGAGATGTGGATATCTATAATTTGGTGGTCCGCATCCAGCTGCAGCCAGGCAGCCATGTTCAGGATGGCAATCGCCACTCCCTGGGGGCGCATGACTCGCTGGAATGCAGAACCTTCACGGACTGCCTTACACGGGAAACGGAATCCGACCAGCAGCTCTCGTTCCCGGTCGAAAGTCACTCTTCCAGGTCCTGCAAAGATATCGACTAATGGTTCCCAACGGGTTTCTCCAGCCGATGAGGCAATGTTGACCTCAGCATCCATGGCCAGGAGCGCAATGGTCCCATCTCCTGCTGGAAGGGCGTGGGCGACATTTCCACCAATCGTGGCCACGTTTCTCACCTGTGGCCCGCCAATCAGGCTACAGCCCTCGACAACACATTGGGCATGCTCTGCTAACAAGGCACTGTGCATAATTTCATTATGCGTTACCGCCCCGCCGAGGAAAATTTTTTTGTTTTCCATCCTGATCTGCCGCATCTCGTCAATCTCAGAGACATCCAGCAGGATATCTGGTTGCGTGTGCCTCCCTTGCTGGATATCGAGCAGCAGGTCAGTTCCCCCGGCAATGATCGCTTTTGACTGCCCCTTCAGTTCCAGCGTGTCGAAAACCTGTTCGAGAGTTCGAGCAATGACATACTTTTCAACCATGCGAGCTGCCTTTAATCATACTTATATTATAAATAATATCTCAAAACCTGGGTATGTGAATTTGCGTATTTTTATCTTGATCTAATTACACTTGGGATGATTGTAACGGATCTTGCTCGAGATTCTGACTCCAAGCCGGTGAATTTACCGCACCGGAGGGCATTTCAATCCCAAAAATTCCGGTGTACCTCGCGCGCCACGGATTCCAGGATGGGACCGACAACTTCGGTGTGCCGCCGTCCCCTGGCGAAGAGTTCCCGGCATGGCAGGTAGAGCACTTCTTCGGAATCCTGGCCCACGATCTCGTAAAAGCTCTCTTCGCTGAGACCGTAAACCACCCTGCCGATATTAGCCCAGAAAATCGCACCACTGCACATTGGACACGGCTCTGTACTGGTATACAAGGTACATTGCGACAGGAAATCACGATCATACCTGCTTGAGGCCATCCGCACTAGGTTGGTTTCGGCATGTCCCGTGCTGTCTTTTTCGGTAACAACGGTGTTCCCGGCTTCTAAAAGGGTCTTGCCATCAGGGCTCACGAGCAATGCCCCGAATGGATGGTTACCGTTGTCGCGTGCTGCCTGAGCGAGCTTGATCGCCAAGCGGATGTATTTCTGGTCATCTAGCGTCATCGTGCACCTTCTTTCCGTTTTTGCCATCCCGTCATTGGTGGAAAACCTAGTTGAACTTTGGTCATAAATCGAAAGAAGATTTACTCGATTAAAGAAGTAGAAAATTGTAGCAATCCCTGATAAATTCCATTTTCCAGAAATGCGGATGCAGGCAAAGGATCGATCACCCTCCGGATCTTATAAATCGGAAGTTGTCTTCACAAAGTTGATCAGATCGTCGATTCTGGAAAATGCCAGGGCGGTCACGGTATCTGCGCCACCGTAATAAATCGCCATGCGACCCGTTTCAGGATCAAACAGGGCTGCGCAGGGGAAAGTTACATGCGGCACATCACCGACATTCTCGTAATCCGCCTGGGGTGAGAGCAGGTAGGGTCCACCGCGAGCGATCACTTTCCAGGGTTTTTCAAGGTCCAGCAGGGCAGCGCCAAAGCTGTAAACAAATCCATTGCAGGATGTCAAAACACCGTGATATATCATCAACCAGCCCGCGCTAGTTTCGATCGGGACCGGTCCAGCACCGATCTTGGTGCTCTGCCAGCCATCCTTGACTCCCATCACGAAGCGGTGTTTCCCCCAGTGGATCAGATCGGGACTGCGACTGAGATAGATATCTCCAAAAGGAGTGTGCCCGTTGTCGCTTGGCCTGCTGAGTAAGAAGTATTGATTGTTTATTTTGCGCGGGAAAAGCACCCCGTTGCGGTTGAAAGGCAGTAAAGCGTTCTCTAGAAAAATGAATTTCTCGAAGTCAAAGGTATAACCAATACCGATCGTGGGACCATGATACCCGTTGCACCAGGTTACATAATAGCGGTCTTCGATCCAAACTACGCGCGGGTCGTAGCGGTATTGGAAACGACTGATCTCCGGATCATCATTCTGCCAATCGATGGGATCATCTTCCAGCTCCCAGTGGATACCATCCTCGCTGAAGCCGCGGTTCAAATTCATCTCCCGTTTCTTATTATCACAGCGGAAAACACCTGCAAATTTCCCCCGGAAGGGGACTACTGCACTGTTAAAGATGCTGTTCGCAGATGGGATCAGGTTTCGTGGGATGATCGGGTTGGCAGAGTAGCGCCAGACGATATCTGTACAATCTGCAGGACGATCTTCCCAGGGGATATTCGGTAGTGGAGCATGAGTCATGAGCGGGTTTCTCCTTTACCTGCAAGAATGATTAAAAATGGTTGACTCCTGAAAAAAAATATTATATAATGAACACGAGATTGGGAGCGCTCCCAAATTTGATGGAATATCAGCGAAATCAGCCTATTATTGTCCAATATAGTGAGTATATAGCAAGATTAATCTATTATAATGCCTAATGGGATTGGGAACGCTCTCACCATCCAGTATCGAATATGGGCTCATTGACTGAATCAAATCTCACCCTTGAAGAGATTGCTCGCATCAGTGGAGTCTCTCGTTCTACTGTTTCTCGTGTTATCAACCAGCATCCCAATGTAAGCCAGGATGTCCGCCAGCGTGTCCAGGCGGTCATTGAAGAAACTGGCTATTTACCTAACCTGGCCGCGCGCAGTCTGGCTTCCAAGAAATCCTGGATGCTGGGCCTGGTGCTGCCCCGCAGTGTCTCCTCTTTTTTCTCTGATCCTTATTTCCCCCGCCTTACACAGGGAGTTGCCCAGGCCTGCAACCAGTATGACTTTACTCTGGCACTTTTCCTGGTTGGTACCAAGGAAGATGAGCAGAAAATCTTCCCACGCGTGTCACGCAAGGGGATGCTGGATGGGGTTTTAATTCAATCCGGCCAGATCGGCGAAAAATTGATTGATCGCTTTATGAATTTGAAATTTCCGGTCGTTGTATTAGGTCGGCCACTCCATTCAGGTGATGTCTCCTACATCGATGTGGATAATGTAAACGGGGCTTTCAACGCAGTTAGCCATCTGATTCGCCTTGGCTACAAGCGGATTGGGACAATCACCGGACTGCCAGGGAGTTCTGCGACTGCCGACCGTATAGCAGGATATGAAAAAGCCTTAGTCGAGCGTGGTCGAAATCTCGATCAGTCCCTGATCGTACATGGAGATTTTACTGAAGCGGGTGGCTATTATGCTATGAAGCAACTGCTGCCTGCCAAACCGGACGCAGTTTTTGCTGCTTCGGATTTGATTGCCATCGGTGCAATGCGGGCCACGCGTGAAGCTGGGCTAAATATCCCGGAGGACGTAGCATTTATTGGGTTTGATGATGTTTCCATCGCTACATATGCAGACCCCCAGCTGACGACTATTCGCCAGCCAATAGGCAATTTTGGGATCAACGCAGTCGAGACGCTGATCGACCTGATTGAGAACGGCATTGAACCTCCCCGGCGCATCATCATGGATACAGAACTAATCATCCGCGATTCATGCGGTGCTGCCCGGAGGATGGAATCTCTCTGGAAAACTTGATCTTGACAGCGCAATTTAACCTGCTATTCCGAGATGATAAGGAGGTGCTATTGGAAGATCGCCCGCAGTAAGAACCTATTGTTGTCCATTAGTAACTAAACCATCTATAGGAGAAAGAAAATGCGTAAGCTAACTTTTGCCGCCCTAAGTATTTTCATACTGGCGAGCCTTATCTTAGCCGGCTGTGCGACCACCACCCCTACACCTGAGACGATCATCGAGACTGTTGAGGTGCCAGGTGAGGAGGTTGTCGTGACCGTAGAAGTACCGGTCATCGAAACCGTCGAGGTTCAGGTCACACCAGAGGTTGAGGAAGATCCCACAGCGCTGCCCCGCAATGAAACCATGTACTTCAATGGCCTGCAGTGGGGTCCCGTTGTGTGCTGGAATCCGTACAATGCGAACTGCAACAATGCGATGGCTGTCACCGAGAACGCCAGCATCCTCGCCACCATGTTCGAATCGCCTTACCTGTACGATATGCTGGACGGAGGGCAATATCCTCTGCTCGCCGATGGCCCGTACGAGTGGAACGATGAGGGCACGGAGGTCACTTTCAAGCTTAAAGATGCTGCCATGTGGAGCGATGGTACCCCGGTGACTGCCGAGGATGTCGCTTATACCTGGGCAACCCACCTGAAGTACGGCACGAATGCCGGTGGTGCCAATGCACCTTACATCGACACCATTGAAGCAGTGGATGACAAGACGGTGGTCGTTAAGGCGAAACTTAACGACGAGGGCGGAGCAGTTAATCCGCTGATTGTTGAGTCTTACTTGAGCAGCAACTATGTCGTCCAGAAAGCCTGGACCCAGGCACTGGAAGAACGCGTGGGTGAGGATCCCACTGCGTTCCAGGAAGATGTTGCCGAGGATGTCGTTTACTCCGGTCCCTATCACAAATTCTTCGCAGACGATCAGAAAGTTGTCCTCGTCAGGGATGACAACTACTGGGGCCAGGATGCATCCATGTGGGGCAAGCTGCCTGTTCCCAAGTACCTGGCACACACGATCTTCAAGGATAACGCTGCTGGTTCGGTTGCGTTTGCAAAGGGTGAAGTCGATGTCAGCCAGCAGTTCAACTCCAATATCCAGCTTCTATGGGAGAACTACGGGCTACCTATCTCCACCTACCTGCCTGAACCACCTTACGGCATTGGCGCCAGCCTGCCAACAGCATTCTACAACTTGAATTCAAATGGATTGGACCAGGTTGCGGTGCGCAAGGCGATCGCCATGGCGGTGGACTATCCCACCATCATCGCCAACGCCATGACCAACCAATCGGCTACTTTCGATCAGGTTCCGCGCTCGCTGATGAACCCGACCCCGGGTGAGCAGGCGATGTACGATCACGAGGCCGTGGCGGACTTACAGTGGGCTGGCAACGACATCGAAGGCGCCAAGGCTCTGCTGGATGAAGCTGGCATTGTCGATACCGATGGTGACGGCTGGCGTGAATACAACGGTGAAAATCTCAGTTATATAGCCACCTGCCCCAACGGCTGGTCCGACTGGCAGGCAGCGATCGAAGTAGTGGCTGCTGCTGGAAAAGAGATCGGCATCGATATCACCACCAACTACCCTGAATGGTCAGTTTACCAGACCGTGGTCACCAAATCGGATGAACCACTGCCCGAGGGCTATGACATCTTCATGATGTGGAGCAACGGTGCTGGACCCACTGAACCGTGGGGACGCGTCCGCAACTTAATGAGCTCCGAATATGTTGGGCAAGCGGTCAACTGGAACGGCAACTGGGGTCAGTACAGCAATCCCGATGCTGATGCCCTGATCCAGGCCATCCCCAATGAAACCGATCCAGACACACTGAAGGAAATGTACACTGAGCTGGTCAGAATCTACCTGACCGATGTTCCCTCCTTCACACTGATGTACCGTCCCGATTTGTTCCACGCTGTGAACGAGACAGTTTGGACCAACTTCCCGTATGATGGAGATGGTACTGACCCGCCGGTCCCACCGATGGTTTGTGTCCGAGGTTACAGTATCGCCTGTCTCTACAACGTAGAGCTGGTTGGAGAATAAACCAAGATCCACCAAACAGCCATGTCCCGAAAACAAAGGGACATGGCTGTTTGTAAAAATCCTGCAATAAAAGCCTGTATGAAATTAAAATTAATTATTAAGAATCTACCGTCATCAATCTGGTTTAAATTAGAACCACATGCTTGGTAAGTTCAATTTTTAAACCGGAAAAAATCGGAGCATGTCATTATTCTTTAATAAATTACCGGTTCAAAACTTACGAGAGGTAACAACTTGAAAGGATATATTCGTTATTTTGGTGCAAAATCACTCTGGTTTCTGATTACATTACTATTCGCCTTCATCCTGAATTTCATGTTGCCGCGCCTGATGCCGGGTGACCCTATTGCGGGTATTGTCTCCAGGATAGCGCAAGGTATGAATGACGCCTCTGGAGTCCAAGCGACTTACGAGCATTACACAGAATTGTTCGGCCTGGATAAACCATTATGGCAACAATTCGTGATTTATGTAACCAATGTACTGCATGGTGATTTTGGCTACTCGATCGCTCAATACCCCAGAAAGGTGGGGGACGTTATTGCATCCTCTATCTGGTGGACGGTTTTGCTGCAATTGCCGGCAATCATCGTTGGCTGGCTGATCGGGAACTTTCTCGGTGCCCTGGCGGCCTATCGCAAGTCGGGTTTTGATAAGGTGTTAATGCCGGCCAGCATTTTTGCCAGCGGGCTTCCAGCCTTTGGTATGGCCGTCATTCTTCTGGTGATCTTTGCAGTTACACTGGAATGGTTTCCTACTTCGGGTGGATATGGTTTTGATATGATCCCTAACCTGAGCTGGAGATTTATCTGGTCTGTGATCATCCACTACCAGCTGCCGTTCTGGTCGATTGTGCTGGTGCTGATCGGTGGTCAGGCAATTGGCATGCGCTCCATGGCGATTTACGAGCTGAATGCAGACTATGTGAAATATGCCCGCTTCATGGGCATCAAGGATCGCAGGATCTTGCGCTATGTATTTCGCAATGCCATGCTTCCGCAGGTGACTGGCCTGGCGCTGGCGATTGGTACTCTGGTCGGTGGCGCGCTGGTAGCGGAGATCATCTTCAGCTACCCGGGGCTCGGTACGACCATCTTTTCTGCTGCACTGGGAGGGGATTATCCGCTGATCTCAGCCACCGCATTGATCATCACGATGATGGTATTGATCGCGACATTTGTGATCGAAATCCTCTATGGCTTTATTGATCCGCGCATTAAAGCAGCGCAGACTGAGGATTGAGGATAGTAAATGTTATGAAACATACGCTTCGACAGGTCTTTCGCTCAGGAAAGTTTGTGGTCGGCTTTATCATTTTTATGGCAATTATGTTGTTTGTGATCTTCTACCCGCTGATCGTGAGGTACCCACCACTTGAGATCATCGGCCAGGGGACCTTTTTCCCTCCGGGGATCTATGTGAATGTATATGACAGCATCGGTTCTCCCACTCACTATACTCTCAACCTGGATGAGGCCGCTGCCAGGCGGGTTGCCAGCAAGCTGAAGGACGAAGACCGCCTGGCGATCAAGAGATGGCTGGTGGGGTCCGGGTTTCTTGAATCAGAGATCGATATCACCGATACAGAAAAACTCCTGGAGCAGTGGGTAAACAATTATGATTCCCAGAAGAGGATCCCGGGAATGACGAATGCAGACAGGAATTACTATATCCGGCTCAGTGCCTCGCTGGATGGTCTCCTGTCAACCGAAGGGGCGATTATTGCGGCAGTAAACCCAGAAACAGGTGATTTGGAGGAGAAAGGTATCATCCAACAGACTGATTACGTGAATTTGAGCGAGGCTGCGAATGTGCGCGTATTGCCACTTGGAACCGATAACTTTGGCCGGGATGTGCTGACCGAGCTGGTAAAAGCCACCGGGGTTTCGTTGTTAATCGGTCTTGTCGCCGGTACGATCGCTACCCTGATCGGTTTGATGCTGGGATTGCTGGCCGGGTACATCGGCGGCTTGGTGGATGACGGGATTATGTTCGTCACCAATCTCTTCACCGTTATTCCTACTATTGTGCTGTTAATCTTGATCTCCTTCAGCATCGGGCAGGAACATCGCGGTCCGGTAACCATTGCGGTGGTGATCGGATTCACCTCCTGGGTATGGACCACCAGGGCTGTACGGTCGCAGGTGATCTCCCTGCGCAACCGTGACCATGTCAACCTTTCGAAGCTCTCCGGGCATTCAACCACCCGCATCATCCTGCTCAGTATTCTTCCTTTCATTGCATCCTATGTGGTCATGGCATTCATCCTGCAAATTTCTGCTGGGATCCTGGCGGAAGCTGGATTATCGATCCTGGGGCTGGGACCCAGGACTACCACGACACCGACCCTGGGGCTGATGTTAAACTGGGCCTTCATCTACCAGGCGCAGATCCTTGGCAAATGGTGGGCTTACATCCCCGTGATCCTGGTCATTGCTCTGATTGCATTCTCGTTGAACCTGATGAATACGGGTCTTGACCAGGTGTTCAATCCCGCCTTGAGAGAGTAGGTTAGTTTAATGGAAAATTTAATTTTAGAGGTAAACGACTTAACCACGAAATATATCACCCGGTATGATGAAAATATATATGCAGTAGACCATGTTTCCCTGAAGGTTGCAGAAGGGAAATCGCTGGGTATTGCTGGAGAATCCGGTTGTGGAAAGTCGACGCTTGCCTTAAGCCTGATGGGTTATTATTTTGCTCCCCTGCACTACACCAGCGGGGAGATCGTTATCGATAGACGCACTATCTCCGGGATGGATCCAGATGAAGTTCGCAAATCAATTTTAGGCAGGGAAATTTCGTATATCCCCCAGGCCGCGATGAACGCCCTCAATCCTACCCGGAAGATCATCGACTTCATTGCTGATGTGGTCCAGGCACATGATATGCATGCCAACAAGAAAGAGATTTATGAGCGTGCGAGTGGTTTGTTTGAGACCCTGGGCCTTCCAGTGGAGGTGCTGCAAAAATACCCGGTTGAATTATCAGGCGGTATGAAACAGCGCACGGTGATCGCTGTCTCTGTAATCCTATTTCCAAAAGTGCTGATCGCGGATGAACCTTCTTCGGCGCTGGACGTCACTTCCCAGAAGATGGTGATCAAGATGCTCAAGCAGCTGCTGGAGACGGGTTTCATCAGCTCGCTGATCTTCATTACGCATGAGCTACCTCTGCTCTACAATGTGACGGATGACATCATGGTCATGTATGCGGGTCAAATCGTGGAGAAAGCCAAAGCAAAAGATGCCGTGTTTGATCCTCTCCATCCCTATGCCAGAGGTCTGATGGGTTCGATTATAGTGCCTGAAGAAGGACTGCGGGACGTTAAACTGACTGCGATACCTGGTGTACCACCAAATCTCAAAGATCCTCCCTCAGGCTGCCGCTTTGCCGATCGCTGCAGATACGTGCGACCGGCATGCACGGCAGCAGCAAGCATCGAATTTCGCGAATTAGCGGATGGCCGCGCTTATCGTTGTATTGTACCGGAAGGAGAGCTGAGGGAAATTTACAGCAAGGAGGCTGAACGATATGCCTGACGAGAGAAAAATTATCCTGAGCACAAGGGGACTTACCAAGATCTTCGGTTTTGGTCGCACGAAAACTTTGGCCGTCGATCGCGTAGATCTCGATATTTATGAAGGTGAAGTCGTTTCAATCGTAGGTGAATCGGGCAGTGGGAAAACCACTCTGGCGAAGATGATATTGGGCCTGCTCAACCCCACCGATGGAGAGATTTTCTTCCAGGGAAAACCACGTGATATCCGCTCTAGAAAGAAGAAACTGGAGTACTGGAACAACATCCAGGCCATCTTCCAGGATCCTTACAGCTCATACAACCAATTTCAGAAGATCGACGCAGTGCTTTTAGATTGTATCCGCATGCGCGGTGGTCGCAAGCTACCCAAAGAGCGAAAGTTAGAGATGATGACCGAGGCATGCAGCTTTGTCAACCTGAAATTTGAGGAGCTGACGAACAAGTATCCTTTTGAGCTTTCCGGTGGGCAGATGCAGCGCCTAATGATCGCCAGGATCTTCCTGTTGAAACCGAAAATCCTGGTGGCTGACGAACCGACCTCGATGATCGATGCCTGTTCGCGTGCTACGATCCTGGATTTCTTGATGCAGCTGCGAGATGAAATCGGAATGACGGTGATCTTCATCACGCATGATATCGGGCTGGCATATTATGTTTCCGATACAGTATTTATCATGGAGCGCGGTAAATTTGTTGAAAGTGGAACTGCAGACGAGGTCATACTGAACCCAAAGGATTTTTGCACCCAACGGTTGATCAGCGATGTGCCAAAAATCCACGAAGAATGGGATCTTTCAACAGTTGAATTTCCCTCGTAGATTGGGAATAAGCGGCTATCCATATTACAAAAATAACAATTTCATTATTCAGGTAATTACCTCATGTTCATTCAATCTTTGGCAGGTTCCTGGGAATTTCGCCAGGCGGGTTCAGAGGAATGGCTGCCTGGCAGTGTTCCCGGCGGGGTGCATACTGATTTACTGGCTCTCGATCTGATCCCCGATCCTTTCGCAGCAGACAACGAGAAGCGCGTCCAATGGGTTGCCGAGTCTGATTGGGATTATCGCTACAGGTTCAGCTGTTCTCCCGAGATTCTCGCAAAGGAAAAGATCTTCCTGGTCTGTGATGGCCTGGATACCCTGGCGACGGTTGTTCTCAACGGTCATAAACTTGGGCGTTGCGATAACATGTTTCGCCGGTATGAATGGGAAATAAAATCTTTTCTAAATCATGAAGGAAACAACGAATTAACGATTTCGTTTAGCTCCCCGGTGAAATTTACTGCAGAAAAGCAAGCTCTCCATCCCCTACTTGGAGTCCCCCAAGCGATCGCGGGCGGACCCCACCTGAGGAAGGCACCATGCCAATTTGGATGGGATTGGGGGCCACAGCTGCCGCCGATCGGGATCTGGAAGGATATCCGGCTGGAGGGTTATAACGAGGCGCGCATCTCAGCTGTTCAACTTCAACAAAAACATGTCGATGGGGACGTGACTATCGAAGCGCGGGTTGCCCTCCAATCCTGGGAAGATTCTCCGACTGCTGCTGTTGTTCGCATCACGGATCCGACTGGTGAGATCCTTGAAAGTAAAGCTGCTGTGCCGATCCAGGGTGAGGTGCAATTGGAAGTGCCAATTCCAGATCCCGAGCTCTGGTGGCCGAATGGTTACGGTGAACAACCACTCTACCAGGTGGAAATTTCACTGATTAGCAATGGCGGCAGCAAGGAAGGATTGCAGGACCAACGGCGCTACCAGGTCGGTCTGCGAACGATTGAACTGCGCCAGGAAGGTGATCAATGGGGACGTTCCTTCGTCTTTGTCATCAATGGTATCCCAATTTGCTGTAAGGGTTCAAATTGGATCCCGGCTGATTCCTTCCCCACCCGGATTTCAGGTGAATATCTGGAGCATCTGATCCGCTCCGCTGCTGAGACGCACCAGAATATGCTGCGAGTATGGGGGGGTGGTTTCTATGAAGAGGAACGCTTTTACGATCTCTGCGATCGATATGGCATCCTGGTCTGGCAGGATTTTATCTTTTCCTGCAGCATTTATCCATTGGGTGACCCGGAATTTCTGGAGAATGTCCGCCTGGAAGTAGTTGAGAACATTCGCCGCCTCCGTCATCGTGCCAGCTTGGCATTGTGGTGCGGAAATAATGAGATGGAATGGGGGTGGGTGGATTGGGATTGGAATCGGAATCAACCTGAGCTGCAGGATTCTAAAGCCGCCTATGACCAATTTTTCCACCACACATTGCCAGCCTGGTGCCAGGCCGAAGACCCGCATCATGCCTACTGGCCCAGCTCGCCGTCCTCGGGTACTCCATTCATAGATCCGAATAACCAACAACAAGGAGATTCGCATTATTGGGATGTCTGGCATGGGAGAAAACCATTTACTGCCTATCGAGATCAATTCCCGCGCTTCATGAGCGAATTTGGTTTCCAGGCTCTACCACCTCTTGCGACGATCGCCACCTACGCGGACGAGGGGGATTGGAATATGACCTCGTACATCATGGAGCAGCACCAGAAAAACGCCAGCGGAAATTCACTGATGGTCGGACAGATGCTGGATTCGTTCCGGTTGCCAAAGGATTTTGTCTCCCTGGTTTACCTGAGTCTCTCTCTCCAGGCGGAAGGCATCCGCTACGGTGTTGAGCACTGGCGGCGGCACCCCGACCGGGTTGCTGGAATCCTGTACTGGCAGCTCAATGATTGCTGGCCGGTTGCTTCCTGGTCCAGCCTGGATTACTTTGGACGTTGGAAAGCACTCCATTATGCAGCGCGTCGATTCTATGCCCCCCTGATGCTTTCAATCGAAGATAATCCACCTGAGCAAACAGTATACGTCTCCAATGATGGGCTCGAACCCTGGGAGGGGAAAGTAAACTGGTCATTGGAAACACTTTCCAGTGAAGTGATCACTTCAGGAGATGCACCGGTGAAAGTTTCACCGCAAGCCGCCAGCATGGTATGCAAATTGGATTTTTCACATCAAATCACGGATGAAAACCTTCGCAAGTTGATATTTGTCGCTGATCTCTGGCAGGGAGACCAATTTGTCAGCCGCAAAACCGCGTTTTTCGTCCCGGTCAAGCATTTATCGCTGACCGATCCAGGTATTACCACGGAGGTGCGAAGTGAGCCAGGTGAAATGGTCCTTGATATGACCTCACAATCTCTTGCACTGCTCGTGGAAGTATCTTTACCCGGGGCAGATGTCGTCTTCAGCGATAATTACTTCAATCTGCCTGCTGGACGATCGGTTCAGATTTCTTGTGAGCTGCCAACAGGATGGACACCAGAGCAGGTGCAGAAAGAATTGCAGGTTTACTCCATCTATGATTCTTATGCCCATCCAAATGGTTGAAAAATTCCTGGAATGGATATATGCATCGATTAATCATCCACAAGACACTCAGAGAGTGACATCATCGTAATAAAAGGAATTGCAATGACGGATATTACGAAATTAATTGAGAAAATGTTCCTGGAAGAAAAAGCCGCGCTCTGTACTGGTGCCGGCCCATGGACGACTACACCCGTTGAACGCCTGGGTATTCCCGAAATGACCGTAACGGATGGACCGCACGGGGTAAGGCGCGCTGAAGACGTGCAAACATTTATTGCGGCAAGTGTTCCTGCAACCTGTTTCCCGACTGCGGCCTGCATGGCTTCAACCTGGGATGTGGATTTGATTCACCAATTAGGGGAGGCAATTGCAGATGAGTGCATTGCCTTAGAGGTAGATGTGATTCTTGGGCCAGGGGTGAACATGAAACGCACTCCCTTATGCGGGCGCAATTTTGAGTATTACTCCGAAGATCCCTATCTTGCGGGAGAAATGGCAGTCAGCTTCATCGAAGGTGTGCAGAGTAAAGGGGTGGGCACCTCATTGAAACATTTTGCTGCAAATAACCAGGAATACCAGCGATCTACGATCAGCTCTGAACTGGATGAACGTACTTTGCGTGAGATATACCTGCCAGCCTTCGAGGCGGCTGTCAAGAAGGCCCAACCCTGGACGGTGATGTGCTCGTACAACAGGCTCAACGGCACTTACGCTGCCGAGAATCACAGGCTGCTGACTGAGATCCTCAAGGAGGAGTGGGGTTTTGAGGGCTTTGTCGTTTCCGACTGGGGTGCAGTCCACGACCGGGTGGATGCACTTCAATCTGGCCTCGACCTGGAAATGCCCGGTCCCAGGGAAAGACGGGTCAAGGCGGTAGTCGATGCAGTTCGCACCGGCAATTTGGACGAATCTGTTTTGGATGAAGCAGCTGGAAGGATTTTAAAAATTGTATTCAAAGCGGCTGAGACAACGAAGGGGAGTTCATTTGATATCGATAAACACCATGCCCTAGCCCGCCGGGTGGCTGGAGAGGGAATGGTCTTATTGAAAAACAACGGCATTCTACCCCTGGGGAACCAGAAGAAAATTGCTGTCATCGGTCGATCAGCCAAAGAGGCATATTACCAGGGAGGCGGCAGCTCGCATATCAATCCGACCAAAGTGGACAATCCCTTCGAAGAGCTGCAAAAAATCGCTGAGGGGGGTGAGCTGAGCTACACTGAAGGCTATCCTGCTGAGGATAGCTTTGACCAGGCACTGATCGACCAGGCTTGTAAAAATGCCCAGGAAGCGGATATCGCCTTGCTGTATATATGTCTCCCTGCAACCAAAGAGTCGGAAGGGTATGACCGGTCTGATCTTGACCTGACATCGCAGCAGGTGGCGTTGATCAATGCGGTTAGCGCTGTCCAGCCGGACTTGGTTGTCATCCTGAACAACGGCGCTCCAGTGGTGATGGAAGATTGGATTGATGGCACTGCGGCTGTCCTAGAAGCATGGATGATGGGACAGGCTGGCGGCGGGGCGATCGCTGATGTGCTCTTCGGTAAGGTCAATCCCTCTGGTAAGCTGGCAGAAACCTTCCCACTCAGGCTGGTCGATACGCCTGCATATATCAATTATCCAGGAGAGAATGGTGCCGTGCGCTACGGGGAGGGATTATATATCGGGTACCGTTATTACGATACGAAGGAAGTCCCAGCACAATTTCCCTTTGGTCATGGGATGAGCTATACGACATTTGAATATCAAAATCCTAAGGTTTCCTCGCCAACCTTCCGGGACGTGGATGGCCTGACCGTTTCCGTGGAGGTAGCGAATACTGGCAGGATGGCAGGCAAAGAAATAGTCCAGGTGTATGTGCACGACCACCAATCGAAGCTGGCTCGGCCGCCGAAGGAACTGAAAGGTTTTGCCAAAGTTGAGCTCCAGCCAGGTGAAACTAAAATTGTGAGCATATCATTGGGCTCGCGCGCCTTCGCGTATTACCACCCGGGATACCACCAATGGATCACCGAGGACGGCGAGTTTGATATCCTGATCGGATCTTCATCGATAGATATTCGACAGACGAAGACGGTTACGATGAGATCAACGCTCGAGCTACCCAGCATATTAAATCGCGATTCAACCATGCGTGAATGGTCAGAGGATCCGCGCGGGATGAGCGTTCTGGGCCCCCTCTTCCAGCAGCTGAGTGACCAGATGCGGGCTAATTTTGGTGGGGATGATGATCTGATCGGGATGGATCCGATGGGTTTTCTAATGGATACCCCGTTAATCAATTTGTTTCACTTCCTGGGAGAACCTTCACCCTCTTCGCCTGAAGAAATGGTCGATGAATTATTGGCCAAGGTTTACAGTCTCCAGTGACAAGCAACTACCCCTGGCATCGGCTTTGATTGCGGTTTAAAGCGTTTCAAAATAAGGAAATTGCTGAGGATACGATGCGATTTGGCTACTTCGATGATGAGCAGCGTGAATATATCATCACACGACCTGATACACCCCTACCATGGATCAATTATTTGGGTTGTGAGGATTATTTTGGGCTGATCTCCAACACGGCTGGCGGCTACTCATTTTATAAAGATGCGCGCCTGAGGCGGCTGACACGATATCGCTACAATAACGTTCCGCTGGATGCTGGTGGGCGCTACATCTACCTGCGAGATGACGATTCCCAGACACAACCCGGCGGGCCAAAATTCTGGTCTCCTACCTGGCAGCCAACCCGCACGCCGCTGGAAAAATATGAATGTCACCATGGAATGGGGTACACCACGATCCGGTCACAACTGGCAGGGATCGAGTCTGAAATCAGGTATTTTGTTCCACTTGGCGAGAACCTGGAACTCTGGCAGCTGACGCTCACCAACCTGCGCCCAACAGAAGCACATATATCTATTTTCTCGGTGATTGAATTATGCTTGTGGGACGCCCTGGATGATGCCACCAACTTCCAACGCAATTACAGCATAGGTGAAGTGGAAGTCCAGGATGATGTGATTTACCATAAATCCGAGTACAGGGAGCGCCGGAACCACTTTGCCTATTTTACCTGTTCTGAGCCACTAGTAAATTTTGATACGCAGCGGGAAGCTTTCCTCGGTCCGTACCGGGGTTGGGATTCACCTCTGGGTGTCGAAAGGGGCAGTTTATCTGGTTCAATCGCCAGCGGATGGCAGCCTGTGGGTGCGCAGCATGTGAAAATCAACTTACTTCCTGGGGGACAGGAGAAGGTCATTTTCATACTGGGATATCATGAAAACCTGCTGGATGAAAAATTTGATCCCCCAGGTTCGCAGCTGATCAATAAACGCAGCGTGGTGCCGATCATTAAACGCTACAGAAAGTATGAGCAGGTTGAAAAAGCATTTCAGTCCCTGCAGGATTACTGGGATGCATTGCTCGATCGATTTCAGGTGCAGACTCCTGACAAACACACCAATCGCATGGTCAATATTTGGAATGCTTACCAGGTAATGGTAACTTTCAACCTGTCACGCTCCGCCTCGTATTTTGAATCTGGCGTGGGACGCGGGATGGGATTTCGCGACTCCAACCAGGATTTGCTGGGTTTTGTCCAGCTGGATCCTGATCGTGCTCGGGAACGCATCCTCGACTTGGCAGCTACTCAGCTACCTGGCGGTGGGGCTTACCACCAGTACCAACCATTGACCAAGCGAGGTAATAATGATATCGGGTCGAACTTTAATGATGATCCTTTATGGCTGGTCCTCTCTGTGGCGGCATATCTTAAGGAAACTGGAGATTGGCAGATCCTGGATGAAGCTGTACCTTTTGATAACCAGACAGGGACAGAAGAAACCCTCTTTGAGCACCTCAATCGTTCGATTCATTACACGATCGAACACATGGGTCCACATGGTCTGCCGTTAATCGGACGTGCCGATTGGAATGATTGCCTCAATTTGAACTGCTTCTCGAATACACCCGGTCAATCATTCCAAACCACGCAGAACAAGGACGGAAAGGTCGCTGAGAGCATATTTATCGCGGGATTGTTTCTCCTGGCTGCCAGGGAAATGGTCGAAATCGCGAAACGGTATGGTGCAAACCCTGTGGCTCAAACGGTTCTGGAATTTACCAAGCAGCTGGAGAAAGCGATCTGGGATTATGGTTGGGATGGCGAATGGTTTTTGCGGGCTTATGATGATTATGGGAATCCACTAGGATCAAAAGGATGTGTCGAAGGTCAAATATTTATTGAACCACAGGGGATGTGTATCATGGCGGGAATCGGGGTCCAGGATGGTCGTGCCAGGCAAGCCCTCGACGCAGTTGCTGATCGCCTCGCCACACCCGATGGAATTCTCCTGCACCAACCTGCATTCAGCCGCTATTACCTGCACCTGGGTGAAATTTCAACCTACCCAGCTGGTTATAAGGAGAACGCAGGCATTTTCTGCCACAACAATCCCTGGGTTATGATCGCAGAAGCGGTGACCGGCAGGGGGGATGCTGCCCACGATTATTACCTGCGGATCAACCCTTCCGCCCGGGAAGAATTCAGCCAGATTCATAAATGCGAGCCTTATGTCTACGCACAAATGATCGCCGGACGGGATGCTCCAAATCCTGGTGAAGCGAAGAATTCCTGGCTTACCGGTACTGCAGCCTGGAATTACGTTGCCATTACGCAGTGGATTTTAGGCATCCGGCCAACTTATAATGGGTTGCAGGTCGAGCCAGTCGTCCCAGCGGATTGGGACGAATATAAAGTCCTGCGCTACTACCGGGATGTGCGTTACGAGATCAATATTTCCCGCCAGGGACCCGGAAACCAGGTCCAATTAGTTGTAAATGGGGATCCTGTCGAAGGGACCTGCATCGCGTTGCCACCAGCTGGAATGAGTGAGGTTCAGGTCACTGCGATTATTGGCGAAGCCTAGGTTTTCTTTTCCAGTGCAGCAAGTCCCGTTAAAGGAGTATTTGCCAGGGATTTCCAATCCAGGTATTGTTCGGTGAGCAGCCCCAAGGTAAGCGGATATTAATCCCACCAGGTCGATACTCTCTTTGAAAAAGGAATCAAACTTACACCTCGCGTCACAATCCCGAAAAGATTAGTAATTTTCGGGAAGCTGTGAGAAATGAAGATGACCGAATACTACCTTGATAAGAACAGCCGCTTTGTGATTCATGATTTCTCGACAAAGCGACCTTTTTCAAGCTTCCTGCCCGGTATTGCTGGAAAAACTGGGATTCCTTTGTGGGTTTTCTATGTGAATCGAGGCCAGGCGATCGCCAGTTTTGGAGTGAAAGATAAAGATTCTCCCATCATGGAGTACCAACCCGCCAATAAAGCTTACCGGGTTACTTCTTATGAAGGTTTCAGAACTTTTATCAAATTGAAGCGAGAAAATTTAACCACTCTTTACGAACCTTTTTCCCCGTGGGCTGTCGGTGACGAGTCCCTGATGACCATTGGGATGAATGAGCTCGAGATACAGGCAGCTAACCAGGAAAATGGTCTCAAAACAGCTGTGCGATATTTTCTTCTTCCCAATGAAACTGTTGCTGGGCTGGTGCGGCAGGTGAGGATCAGCAATGAAAGCCAGTCAAGGCTCGACATGGAGATCCTCGATGGTCTACCAGTTGTGGTTCCCTTCGGCATCAGCAATCAAGGTCTTAAAGAAATCAGCCGTACGCTGGAAGCCTGGATGGCTGTTTTTAATCTAGAATCCGGTATTCCTTTTTATCGCCTTTTGGCCAGCAGCGAGGACACGGCGGAGGTTGCGGGTATCCACTCCGGCCATTTCTACCTGAGCTTTGATGCAGGGGGCGAATTAATACCGGTCTTTACGGACCCCGGGTTGATCTTTGGTCACAATACTGTACTTCATACAGCTGAGAATTTCAACCGTTTGCCGCTTAATGACCTGTGTGGTTTTCCCCAGATCACCAGGGGGAGAACACCCTGTGGTTTCAGCGGCTTTAGCACTGTTCTCGAGCCAGGTGAGCAGGTTAATTTTTCCAGTGTAATTGGCCATTCCAGTGATCTTGATCGATTAATGCGACTCCAGGCAACCATCAGGGAGCCTGGTTATCTTGATGAAAAACACCGGGAAGCAATTCATCTCACCAAAGAGATCACCAATGTGATCAGCATGAAAAGCGGGAAGCCTACATTTGACGCTTACTGCCGCCAAACTTTTTTAGATAACAGCTTACGGGGGGGATGTCCCCTGATTTTGCCAGAAAAAGGCCAGCCGCGATTTGTATATCATCTTTATTCACGCAAGCATGGGGACCTGGAGAGGGATTACAACAATTTCCAACTGGCACCTGAACCTTACTCGCAGGGCAATGCCAATTATCGCGACATTATCCAAAATCGCCGCAATGATGTTTTTTTCGAACCGCTGGTCGCTGATGCTAATGTGCGCACCTTTGTCAATTTGATCCAACCCGATGGCTACAACCCACTTGTCCTGCAGGGTAGCCGCTTCATACTACCTGAGCAAAAGTTGAAAAATTTGTTTGATCTCGAGACCATCCCGGAAAGGTTGCGCGCAGTTTTATCCCGAATGTTTCGATTGGGAGAGTTGTCAGCCACGATAAACGAATTACAGGCAGAAGGAGTCCTCAACCAGCAAATCTCCCTGGATCAAATCCTGGAGCAAGCCGATCAGCACATCGAGGCTGAATTTCACGAAGGGTATTGGATTGATCATTGGACGTATATCCTGGACCTGATCGATGATTATCTTTCTATATACCCGGATCACGAAGAGGAACTGCTTTTCGGGACGCCATCCTATACCTATTACGATAGCCAGGTCTTCGTCAAGCCGCGATCTGAGAAATATGTCAGGGTTGGTGATCGCGTTCGCCAATATGGTGCTCTTGGGGAAGACGAAGAGAAAGCAGCACTTATCTCGTCTCGGAGGGAAGTACCGAAAGCTGTGCGGAGTGTGCACGGAAAAGGTGATATTTTTCTCTCCACTCTCTTTGAAAAATTGACACTGATAGCAATTCTCAAGTTTACGACCATGGATCCTGAAGGAATGGGTATCGAGATGGAGGCTGGCAGGCCGGGTTGGTATGATGCATTAAATGGTTTGCCTGGTTTGTTCGGTTCATCTTTGCCAGAAACATTCGAGCTGCAGCGCCTCTTGAAGTTTATGCAAAATTCACTGCTTGAATTCCAGACTGCTATAGATTTGCCACAGGAAGCTGCAGGCCTAATGCATAAAACCATGGAACTCTTGAAGGCTTATCTCACCAGCAGCGATCCTGAGCGAGATTTTTACTATTGGGACGCTACAACCTCTGCGCGGGAAAAGTACCGCGAACAGGTGAGGTTTGGATTTTCTTGCACCCTGGAAACACTATCTCCCAACGAGCTATTAGATTGTATCAGCCTGATGCAGGAGAAGATCGGAGCTGGCATCGAGCGCGCATTGTCAATCGAAAACAAACCACCACCGACTTATTTCTACTACGAAGTTGTGGATTTTGAAGATGTGCTTGACGAGCATCAGCACGAAATGTTGGACGACCAGGGACGTGCTTACGTGAAGGCGAAAAAGTTCAGACGCCATACGCTGCCTTCTTTCCTGGAAAGCCCAACGAAATTGCTAAAGATTATTGATAATCGGCGGGAAGCAGAACGCCTCCATTCCCAGGTCATAGAAAGTGCTTTGTATGACCGACCTTTAGGCATGTTCCGTATCTGCAGCTCCCTGTCTGAAGAAACTCATGAGATCGGGAGGGCGCGAGCTTTCCCTCCAGGTTGGTTGGAGAATGAATCTATCTGGACGCATATGTCATTTAAATACCTCCTGGCGATGCTTGAAGCGGGTCTTTATGATGAATTTTTTACTTATTTTTGGAAAGCACTACCTCCCAATCTGGACCCACGGGTATATGGCAGGAGTATCCTGGAGAATTGTTCTTTCATTGTCAGCAGTACCCACC
Organism: Anaerolineales bacterium; assembly: GCA_046260155.1. Taxonomy (GTDB): domain Bacteria; phylum Chloroflexota; class Anaerolineae; order Anaerolineales; family UBA4823; genus PFL25. The sequence continues at coordinate 97,510 of JBJYXV010000065.1, read as the reverse complement.
CAGATAAAAGCCTGCATGGTGCCGGATTTGTCGCCCGTTTGAGCGGTGTTGCGGCAGAATTCTTGAGTATTTGGCGCATCATGATGGCGGGAAGGAAGCCATTTTCTTACCAGGATGGTCACCTCAGTCTTTCCTTGAAACCAGTACTTCCTGGTTGGATGTTTACTGAATCAGGAACACTGTCCTTTAAATTCCTGGGACAGACGACCATCACGTACCATAATCCTGAGCGCATAGATACCTATAAACCTGGTGTTGGACAACAGCAGGTCGTGCTACACCTGGTTGACGACCAGAAAATCACCCTTGGAAAGGGTGACATTGGACCACCTTATGCGAAGATGTTGCGTGAAAGCCAGGTGAAATTTATTGAAGTTTTCCTCGGGGAGGATCGATGACCAATTGGGCTTTTATCGATCAGGCGGGAACTTTCTCATTAGCGGACCCACAACTGAATAACGATCTTTACTTTCCGCTGGTGAACGAGGCAGGCATGATGTCCTCGTTGTCACCAAGACTGCATGGTGATATCAAGGCAGGGCATAACTCGTTCCTGACGCCTCCGATCTCTGTGGAAGATTTGCATAATTCAAGAGCTGGTCGCAATTTTTGGTTTTTTATTGAAGGATTTGGACCATGGTCGGTGGCGGGAGCATCCGCAAGACAAAGAGCTGGGATGTATGAACCCTCCGAAGCGGAGCAGGTAACGCTGGAAGCAGGGATGTTGTGGCACAAGATAACCCGGGTTAATATTAAGTTAGGAGTGCGGACGGAGACAACAAATTTTATTCCTGTAAATCCTGATCGAGTGGAATTGATGCAGGTGGTTGTCACCAATATTGGACACCAACCTGTTCAGCTTACCCCAACAGCTGCGATCCCAATCTTTGGCCGGTCTGCTGACAACCTACGGGACCACCGCCATGTGACCTCATTACTTCACCGGGTCTGGACCGACTCGCATGGCGTACTTGTAAAACCCAGTATGTCTTTTGATGAACGAGGCCATACACGCAATAAGATCACTTATGTAGTGTCAGGGATCGAACAAGGGGATATACCTCCACTTGGATTTTTTCCCGTGATTAGTGATTATATTGGGCCGGGAGGCACCCTGGAATGGCCAGAGGCCGTCGTGAAAAATTCAGATCAATACGTTCCTGCTGGAACTAAGATTGCAGGATACGAAGCACTGGGTGGTCTGCGATTCAAAACTGCTACTCTTGATCCCGGTGAGAGCCGAAATTACATTGTGATCATGGGTATTCTCGATCAAGGAGAACATCCAACCGGGCTGGTTACCCGTTATGGCAGCAAGAATTTGTTCCGATATTGGCTTGAAGATAACCAGGCATTCTGGCAGGATAAAATCTCGGGGCTTTCCTTTCGGACAGGCAATGAGCGTTTCGATGATTGGTTGAAGTGGGTGGCTCTGCAACCGATCCTGCGGCGGCTTTTTGGGAACTCATTCCTGCCCTATCATGATTATGGTCGAGGCGGCAGAGGTTGGCGGGACCTCTGGCAGGATACTCTGGCGCAACTGGTGATGGAACCTGGCGGGGTGGATGATCTGCTCTGGAATTATTTTGCTGGAGTCAGGATGGATGGCAGTAATGCAACCATTATTGGGGCCAAACCAGGTGAATTCAAGGCCGACCGGAATGATATTCCCCGGGTATGGATGGATCATGGAGCCTGGCCCTGGTTGACTACAAAATTCTATATCGACCAAAGTGGAGACCTAGATTTTCTATTCCGCAAGCAGGTGTATTTCAAGGATGGTCACGTCGATCGATGCCAATCTCATGACAAGGAATGGCATGAGGGTTTGGGCACCCGGTTAACAGATCGAGGTGGTGAGCCATATCAGGGTACCATTTTGGAACACTTGCTGGTCCAACATCTGACAGCATTCTTCAATATTGGTGAACACAATAATATACGCCTGGAGGGTGGGGATTGGAATGATGGCATGGATATGGCCCGGGAACGAGGGGAGAGCGTTGCTTTTACCGCGCTGTATGCCAGTAACCTGCACCAGATCAGCCAGCTGATAAAAGGTTGCTCAGAATTTGGGACACGCCAGGTGGAAATCGCCGAGGAAATATTACTGCTGCTCGATACGATCAGTGGTTCCGTAGATTATGCTTCGGTCAAAGAAAAACGGAATCAGCTGACTGCATACTTTGCCAGCTGCAGAACCAGGGTCTCGGGTGAGAAGGTAGCTATCGTTGCTCATGATTTAGCCAGAGACCTGGAGAGAAAAGCAGCCTGGCTCGTCAATCACATCCGCAGTCATGAGTGGGTTCAAGACCAGGAAGGCAGTGGCTGGTTCAACGGTTATTATGACAATGATGGAAATAGGGTCGAAGGAATCGATCAAAATAACCCCCGCATGACGCTGACCGGACAGGTGTTCACCATGATGGGTGGCGTTGCGGACGAAGCACAGGTTCAGGAGCTGGTTCAATCAGCCAAACGTTACCTGTGGGATGAGTCGATGGGAGGCTACCGGTTAAATACCGATTTTGGAGAAGTATTACCCAACCTGGGCCGTTTTACTGGCTTCGCATTTGGTCACAAGGAAAATGGGGCAATGTTCAGCCACATGGCGATGATGTGGGCGAATGCATTATTCCAGCGTGGCTTGGTTCGAGAAGGCTGGAACGTAATCGAGGGACTTTATTTACACTGCCAGGACTTTCCGAAAAGTAAAATCTATCCTGGCATACCTGAGTACATCAATCCCCGGGGCGAAGGTAAGTATCCCTACCTGACCGGTTCTGCCAGCTGGCTTTTGCTGACCATGCTGAGCGAACTGTTCGGGGTGAGAGGAAAACTAGGTGATCTGGTATTGGTGCCCAAACTTCCAGTCCAACTGTTTGATGAACAGGGAAATGCTAGTGTTTCGACCCGGTTTGCCGGTCGAAAACTGACCATCACCTATGCCAATCCTGGGCGATTAGAGTATGGTGGATATGTCATCACCGCAGTTAAGATCAATGGTGTTCAAATCGCATTCGATCAGGACAGCGAAACAGTGATCCTCTCCAGAGACCAGATTACATCATTATCCGAAGATCATGATCATGAAATTTTCGTCATATTAGGCGATTCGCCTTAGAGTTTTAGCTGATTTTTCCCTTCCCATGGATTGTGATTCGAATGTGATGTTCTGTCTACATAACTCTGCTAAATCTAAGCCTGTCCAGCCTCCGGTGAATACATATTCAACACCAACTGAGATCAGCATCCGTTCACTGCTTACCCGGTCCTGGAGTCTGCTGCCAATCATTCCCAGGTGTACGATACGAAAATCACATCCATCGCATAGTTTTTTCCCGCAGGAAAGATCGTGTTGTCAAGAAATTTACGAAACAGCTTGATCAGATTTCAACCATTAAGGAGCGACAATGAATCAATTTCCGCCAGGTTTCATTTGGGGGGCAGCTACAGCAGCATATCAAATCGAAGGTGCCTGGAATGAAGATCAAAAAGGTGAGAGTATCTGGGATCGTTTCAGCCATACACCGGGAAAGATTGAGAACGGAGACACGGGTGATGTGGCGTGTGATCATTACCATCGCTGGCAGGAAGATATCGACCTGATGACAGCGATCGGGTTGCAGGCTTACCGTTTTTCTATTTCCTGGCCGCGGATCTTTCCTGAGGGCCGGGGTCTGCCCAATCAAGCGGGGATCGATTTCTACAGCAAATTGGTGGACAGCCTCCTGGAAAACGGGATCGAACCATATCTGACCCTGTATCACTGGGATTTGCCTCAAACCCTGCAGGACCTGGGAGGGTGGCCCGCTCGCAGCACCGCAGAGGCTTTCGTTGAATACGCGGACCTGGTATCACAAAGGCTTGGAGATCGTGTGCACAACTGGATTACATTTAACGAACCCTTTGTCAGTGCCTGGATCGGACACATGGAAGGTCGTCATGCCCCTGGACATCAAGATGTCGATGAGATGCTGGCTGCATCTCATCACCTCCTGTTAGCACATGGCTGGTCAGTCCCGGTAATCAAGGAAAATGCTGCCGATTCTCAGGTTGGAATCGTGCTGAATCTATCAGGCATGGTGCCGGCTTCGAATAGTTATGCAGATAGAAAAGCTGCCAGGAGACGAGACGGTTTTGTCAATCGCTGGTACCTGGATCCGTTAGCTGCCCGGGGGTACCCCCTGGATATTGTGCAGTATTTTGGACAGCCAATGGATTTTGTTCTGGAAAATGATCTAGGAATCATCGCAAGGCCGGTAGACTTCCTGGGTGTCAACTACTATACTCGCTGGGTTGTACGCTCCGAGGATATTCCTGAAGAAGAAAATGAGCCTCAAACGGTGTTTGTGAATCCGAATCCAACCGAAATGGGGTGGGAGGTTTATCCTGAAGGACTCTACGAGATACTCGGCCGCATCCATTTTGATTACAAGTTTAATAAACTGTACATTACCGAAAATGGGGCAGCTTTTCCTGATATGGTTAATTCAAGTGGTCGAGTCGAAGATCCTCTGCGCATTGCTTATTTAAAGGATCACCTAAAATCTGTGTCGAAAGCCATTGCAGCGGGTATCCCGGTAAAGGGATATTTTGTCTGGTCGCTAATGGACAATTTTGAGTGGGCTCATGGCTACTCCATGCGCTTTGGATTGACTTATGTCGATTACGGGACCCAGGCGCGCATTATGAAAAGTAGTGCTGAATGGTACCAGGCAGTGATCAACTCAAACGCAGTGGTTGAATAAAGGCAGGTTCCAGTCCCATGAATTATGGTTATTTCGATGATCAGGCAAAAGAATATGTGATCACCAGACCTGACACTCCCTTATCGTGGAGCAATTATTTGGGTTCCACGGAGTATGGGGCGATTATCACCAACAATGCGGGAGGATATGGCTTCTACAGATCAGGCGCGCGAGGTCGATTTCTACGTTTACGTTTTAATAGTGTTCCCATGGATCAACCTGGCAGGTATTTTTACCTGAGGGATAAGGATAGCGGAGATTATTGGTCTGCTTCCTGGCAGCCGGTTGGAAAACCCCTTGAAGAATATAAGTCCAAGTGCCGGCATGGGACTGCATATACGATCATCGAATCAGATTATGCAGAAATTTCTACACGAACAACGTACTTCGTCCCTCTGGGCCAAAATTTTGAGTACTGGCGATTGATGGTTACAAACCAAAGCCAGCACCACCGGGAGCTCTCAATCTTCTCGTTTTGTGAGTTCACCAACCAGTGGGATACTTTTCAGGACCGGGTCAACCTGCAGTACTCACTTTTTATCGTGCGGGGAGAAATGACCTCTGGTGGGCTGCTGAGGATCGCGATCCAGGATAATCTAACCCCGGACTCAGGCACTTTTTTTATCCACGATATCGCCAGACATACCTGGATGGGTTTAACCGGTTCTGAACTGGAAGGGTATGACTCCAGCCGGGAAGCATTTCTTGGTGCTTACCGCGGGTATCACAATCCCCAGGTTGTCGAATCAGGCCAGTGCAACAACAGCAGTGCTTACGGCGATAATGCCTGCGGCAGTCTGGCAACCAGCTTATCGCTGCGACCAGGTGAGACCAGGGAAATTCTGGTCCTGCTGGGTATCGGTGATGCGCGCTCTATCGGGGAAAAAACGTTTTCTGAATTTGGCTCCCTAGAGCGGGCAGCCAGTGAACTGGAGAAATTAAAAACCTACTGGCATGCAAAGCTAGATAGCCTGGTTGTGGAAACACCAGATGAAGCGCTCAATCACACGATCAATGTATGGGGTATCTACAACTGCCTGGTCAACTTTGCCTGGTCGCGCTCCGCCAGCCTGGTCTATAACGGTGAACGGGATGGCCTGGGATTCAGGGATTCGGTCCAGGATATCCTGGGCATTGTGGCAGCGATCCATGATGAGGCACGCCAGAGGTTGGAGCTGATGTTGACCGGCCAGTTATCCAATGGCGGAGCGCTGCCGATTATTAGACCCTTCGATCACCAACCAGGATTCGAACCGCTCCCAGATCCTGCTGAATACCGCTCGGACGACTGTTTGTGGTTCTTTAATGCGCTCCCGGCTTATGTGAATGAAACTGGTGACATGGAATTTTATGAAAAGATCCTGCCCTATGCTGACCAGGGCCAGGCATCCGTCTTTGGGCATTTGCGCCGTGCCCTGGAATTTAATCTCGAGAGGTTGGGGAAGAACGGATTACCGTGCGGGTTATCAGCGGATTGGAATGATACCCTGCGCCTGGGTTACCACGGGGAAAGCCTGTTTGTCGCCTTCCAACTCCGGCTGGGTTTGACGAGCTATGCCGAGATCGCAGAATCCCTGGGTAAACCACTGGAAAGTGCCTGGGCACTTGCTGAACGGGATAAGTTGGATGCCAGCATTCAGAATTGTGCCTGGGATGGTGATTGGTTCATCTGGGCTATTTCTGAAGATGGTACTGTTTACGGAACGCGCGCATATGAAGAAGGGCAGGTCTACCTGAACACGCAGGTGTGGTCGGTGATCAGCGGGGCAGCAACACCAGAACAAGCTGCGCGCTGCATGCAAACCGTTCACGAACGCCTGGCAACGCCCTACGGCCTAATGCTGTGCGCCCCACCCGTGATAAAAACCTCGATCGATGTGATGCGCGCAGTGGTCTTTAACCCGGGCATCAAGGAGAACGCAGGCATCTTCAACCATACCCAGGGTTGGGGTGTGATGGCTGCCTGCTTGCTTGGAGATGGTAACCGGGCATACGAGTATTACCGTGCATCCATGCCAGCCGCTTATAACGATCGGGCAGAGCTGCGCCAGATCGAACCTTATGTGCAGGGGCAGACAACCTACTCGACCTATTCCCCCCGCGCTGGGAATAGCCGCACTTCCTGGCTGACCGGGGCTGCTGCCTGGGGGTATTACAGCGCCACCCAATATATATTAGGAATGAAACCCGAGATCGAAGGCCTGCGCATCGATCCCTGCATTCCCTCGGAATGGCCAGGCTTCTCTGCCGTGCGACAATTCCGAGGCCAGAAGTTTGAGATCAGAGTCCACAACCCGCACAGCGTTTGCAAAGGCGTGGTTCGGATGACTGTCAATGGGGAGCAGATCTCTGGGAATCTTGTTCCCATGGGTTCCCCCGGAGAAAGCTACCAGGTGGAAGTATGGCTTGGGGCTTAACCTTTCCCTGACGAACTACCCTTTAAATAATGATTTCAGCGATCTCGGTGGATATCTCATTACATCTTCGAAGGGAGTTAAAGGCCATTTTTCATTCAACGGCTGGATGATTGAATGAATTCGATGATCTCGTCGAGAATTGCAGGGATCGGTCGATCGATATTCACCCTCAGAGCATTCTGAGGGACTTCCAGGTCGTCGAATTGGCTTTGCAGCATTTCTGCTTTCATATAATGGGCACCACGGGTTTGCATCCTGTCCCAGATCAGATCATAACTTCCATCGAGAAAAACAAAAACCAGGTTTTCGTTTCCGGACCGCAAACGCTGGCGGTAGCTCTTTTTTAAAGCTGAACAGGCCAGGATCAGATTTTCTCCAGCTCTGGTTTTGTCAGAGATCAGTTTGGATAAGCATTCCAACCAGGGAGAGCGGTCCCGATCATTGAGTGGTATCCCGAGTGACATTTTCTCGATTGCCTGTGGTGAATGAAAATCATCCCCATCATAGAAGGACCAACCCAATCTCGCAGCCAAGGCGCGACCGAGGCTGGTCTTACCGGAACCCGAGACACCCATTAAGACAATTGGCATATTCAC
>JBJYXV010000065.1:79483-89646 GCA_046260155.1 Anaerolineales bacterium | reverse complement strand
AAACAGGCATGAAAGTATCAGTCATCGGTGGCGGCTCCACCTATACACCAGAACTCGTAAAAGGTTTTCTCGAGCGGTTAGACGAATTTCCAATCCAAGAGCTGAACTTGATGGATATTGATCAGGAGCGATTGGAGATAGTTGGTGGTTTTGCGCAGCGCATGGTGCAGTCGAAAGGTGCACCTTTCAGAGTTTGCACGACGACCAAGCAGCGGGATTCTGTAGCAGGAGCACATTATGTGATCACCCAGCTGCGCGTGGGCCAAATGGAAGCGCGCCGGCAGGATGAGTACCTTGGCCAGCGGCATGGCCTGGTCGGGCAGGAGACGACTGGCGTGGGGGGGATGGCAAAGGCACTGCGCACGATCCCGGTGATGCTGGAGGTGGCAAATGATATGCGGGAGGTAGCAGAGCCGTATGCTCTCCTGGTAAACTTCACCAATCCAGCCGGGTTGATCACCCAAGCAATGCACCAACATGCCGCGGATATACCCACAGCAGGTGTGTGCAATGTAGCCGTGACTACAAAAATGGAAATGCTTGCGCGGCTTGAGCAGGAAAAAGGGGTCCAGCTCGATTCGGATGGTGCAAAGCTGGATACGCTCGGTTTGAACCATCTCTCCTGGCACCGCGGGCTGGAGGTGGATGGTGAAGAGTTGTGGCCGCAGGTGATCGCTTCCTACATCGACGAAGCAAGCGAGAACCCAGGGGGAATCTGGGATGCACTCACGCTTGAAGCGCTGGGGATGGTGCCTAACTACTATTTGAAGTATTTCTATTACACCGATCGCGTCTTGAAAGAGCAAGCTGAGTGGCCGCCGTCGAGAGCAGAACAGGTGATGGAGATCGAGCGGGACTTGCTGCGCATGTATGCGGATCCCGGGATAAACGAGCCTCCGGAAGATTTGATGAAGCGCGGCGGTGCATATTACTCCACTGTTGCCACCCAATTGCTGAATGCACATTTCAATGATTTACACGAGGTGCATGTGGTTAATGTGGCGAACCAGGGTGCAGTTCAAGAATGGCCAGCCGATTGGGTTTTGGAAATACCTGCCACGGTGAGTTCTGAAACCATCCGTCCCATCCCCACGAAACCCCTGCCAGCTGCATGTTTTGGTTTAATCGCCCAGGTGAAATCATACGAGCTGCTCACAGTACAAGCTGCAGTAGAGGGAGACCGGAAAGCAGCTTACCAGGCGCTCCTGGCACACCCGCTTGGCCCTTCAGCGGACCGGGTTGCAGTTGTTCTGGATGATTTGCTCGAAACTCACCGGAGATATTTGCCCAGGTTTTGGAAAGGATGAAACTGGTTGGATGAATTATTATCTTGGAGTTGATATCGGCAGTTCAAAAACGCAGGTCCTGATCGCGGATGAGAATGGCCAGCAGGCAGGTGTTGGCCTGGCTGGACCTGGAAATCACCAGACAGTGGGGTATGAGGGTATGCACTCCGCACTGCAGGATGGTGTTTCCCAGGCATTAAGCCAGGCAAGGATCAGCGTCGATCAAATCTGCGGTTCAGGGTTTGGGATATCTGGTTTCGATTGGCCCGCTGACGAGCCCATGATGCTGGAGACCATCTCCAAGTTGGGTCTCGATTCACCGCTGGAAATCCAAAATGATGCGGTCCTGGGGTTAGCCGCTGGTGCGGAGCAGGGGTGGGGGATCGCAGTGGTTTCTGGTACCGGGTGCAACTGCTGGGGTTGGGATCGTGATCGCAGAAATATCGGGCGGGTGACCGGATTTGGGGAAATGGCTGGCGAGGCTGCTGGCAGCACAGAGCTGGTTTTCCATGGTATGCAGCTGGTCGCCCAGGCCTGGACTCGCCGCGGCCCACAGACAAGCTTAGCCCAAGGGTTTGTTAGCCACGCGGGTGCTGAGGATGTCGAAGATCTCCTGGAGGGTTATACCAACGGGCGCTACGTGATCGATGGCAGTGCGGCACCCATGGTTTTCCAAATGGCTGAGGCAGGGGATGCGGTTGCCTGTCAATTGGTGCAGTGGGCAGGAAGTGAATTGGGTGAGTTGGCCAAGGCAGTCATCCGCCAGTTGAAATTCCAGCAGTTAAAGTTCGATGTGGTTATGGTGGGCAGCATGTTTGATGCAGGATCCCTGCTGGTTGAACCAATGCGGGAAACGATCCTGCAGCTGGCACCCAAGGCCCGCCTGGTGAAATTGGACGTACCGCCGGTCGTTGGAGCGGTGCTGCTGGGGATGCAGGCAGGCGGGCTCGACCCAACTCCAGAAATTCGCGGGCGATTGAAAGACTCTCTGGTTTGAAATTATCGATAGAATTAAATTGAGAATTTCTTATTTTGACCGGAGTTCGCGTGAATCGTGCAATGGATTACCTATAAAGTTTTGATTCCGTGCTGATCTTGCAGGATGGCGAGCGTCCGCTCTACTTCTGCTGTTTTTTCTTCGGCACTCCAATTGAGGAATTCAGCCAGGATGCCAGCCATTTCATCCACCAGCCCAGGATTGAGCTGTCCCAGTAAAGCTATCAGCGTGCGGCGAAGGATCAGGTCATCCAGGTGAACGATGTGTTCTTGCGCGCAGAGGTAAGCGATTTCACCGCGGGTCATACCCGGGTAATGCTCGAGCGGTGTACCTTCCCCATCCTGGTACGTGCTGACCTCCCGGGCACGGGAACCATAGCGCTCAAAAAGGGGAGTGCTGCCCAGCGGAGTCGATTTAACAGCAGCGTAATCAACACCACCACCGATAGCTAAATGGCTTGTGTCCCCGATACGGCTCTTACCTAAAAAGGAAAGAACCCGGTCGGTGGTGAGTTCAGCAAATGCCCGGTAGCTGGTCCATTTACCGCCCACCAGGGAGTAGACCGGAGTATCACCGAACCTGTCTTCTTTAATACTGTGATCGCGCGTGATTTGTCCTGTTGTTTTTGCCTGGCTGTGCTCAAGCGGTCGCACACCAGAAAAGCGGAAGACGATCTGGTCCCGCTCCAGCTGGATCTCCGGAAAGACATGCCCGATCATTTCGAAGAAATATTCCACCTCCTGGTCGGTGCAGCGGGCCAGGTCAGGGTCTTCGATGGGTATATCGGAGGTGCCGACCAGTACTTTATCAAAATGTGGAAAGATGAGCACGATGCGCCCATCCTTGTTCTCAAAGAAGAACTCATGGTCACCGATGGCAGCCCGCAGGTCGGGATGATCGAGCACCAGGTGTGAACCTTTCGTCCCCCCGATGTAATGTTGGGAAATGCCCAGTTCAGAATTTACCTGGTCGATCCACGGTCCCGCGGCATTAATGATCAGGCGCGGGGAAATTTCATAACTCTGACCAGTCAGTTCGTCTTTCAAGACTGCCCTGTTAATATCATAATGATGCAGCGAGACATAATTCAAGGCCCGTGCATGTGGACCTTCGGCTTCTGCATCCAGAATCAGTTCGATCAAATAACGTTCAGGGCTCAGGATCGCACCATCGTAATAGGTAGCGGTGTATCTCACTGCGGGATTGAGCTGTGGGAACGATTTACGAGAGGTGTCTCGACCATCAAATTTGTGCCTGGGAACGGTTCCCTGGGATGCGGTATAAGCATCGTACAGCATCAAACCGATCTTTATTACCAGGGCACCACGCTCGGAAGGCTTTTCCAGCACACCCAGGAACTTGAGCGGGGCATTCAGCAGCCCCGACCAGATTTTGAAGATAGGTATCGTGGTTGGGAGAGGACGGACAAGGTGGGGAGCATTTTCAATCATACGGTTGCGTTCACCAACGGCTTCTCTCACCAGGCGGAATTCCCCGTTCTCAAGATAGCGGATACCACCATGGGCCATGTGCGAGGATGCTGCCGAGGCACCTGAGCAGAAATCTGCTCGATCAATGATCAATACCTCCACGCCGTTTAGCGCTAAATCTCTAAATGTGCCAGCACCATTAATGCCTGCACCGACGATCAGTACCTCCGGATTTGGGTTTGTCTGGAGTGTTTGCAGAGTTTTTTGGCGGTCCATCGGGTCATCCAGCCTTTACTCGATCCAATCGAAAGTACGTATGACAGCTTTCTTCCACTCCGAAAAGAGCTTCTGGCGGTTTTCAGGCGACATCTGCGGCTGCCACACCTGGTCTTTTCCCCATTTACTGCGCAGTTCAGCGAAGTCCTTCCAGAAACCGACTGCCAGACCTGCTGCGTATGCCGCACCAAGCGCTGTTGTCTCCGTGATCTTCGGGCGGATAACCTGCACACCGAGGATATCCGATTGGAACTGCATCAGCAGATTGTTGTAAACCATGCCACCATCCACTTTTAAAGTGGTAAGGCTGACACCTGAATCTGCTTCCATTGCCTCGAGCACTTCCCTGGTTTGATAAGCACTCGCTTCCAGGACTGCTCGAGCGATGTGTCCTTTATTGATATAACGTGTCAGACCGACGATTACCCCGCGTGCGTCGCTGCGCCAGTATGGAGCAAAGAGGCCGGAGAAGGCGGGAACAAAGTAGATGCCGCCATTATCCTGGACTGTTTCTGCCAATGTTTCCACATCCGCGGATTGTTCTATCAATCCCAGGTTATCACGCAGCCATTGGACCAATGCCCCGGTGATGGCGATCGACCCTTCCAGGCAGTAAACTGCAGGTGCATCTCCAACCTTATATCCCAAAGTGGTCAGCAAACCATTCTTGGAAGTGATCGGACTGGTACCCGTGTTCAACAGCATAAAACATCCAGTGCCGTAGGTGTTTTTCGCTTCACCAGGGCTGAAACAGGTCTGTCCGAACAAGGCAGCCTGTTGGTCACCCAGGTCGCCAGCAACAGGTATGCCGCGCAAGGGAGAATCTATCGCTACCTCTCCATAAACTTCTGAAGATGAGCGTATCTCCGGGAGCATAGCGCGCGGGATATCAAAAGCATCCAGGATATCCTGGTCCCAATCAAGCGTGTTCAAATCCATGAGCAGTGTGCGGCTGGCATTCGTGACATCGGTGATGTGCTGCCCGGTTAAATTCCATATGATCCATGTGTCCATATTACCGAAGAGCAGCTCTCCATTTTCAGCGCGCTGGCGTGCTCCTGCGACATTGTCTAAAATCCACTGGATCTTTGGGCAGGAAAAATAAGTGGCCAACGGTAAACCAGTTGTTTCCCGGAAGCGATCCTGCCCACCATCCTGGGCGTAAAAATTACAAATGTTGTCCGTGCGAGTATCCTGCCAGACGATAGCGTTGTGGATAGGTATTCCGGTTGCTTTATCCCACACCAGTGTTGTTTCGCGCTGGTTGGTGATCCCAACGGCAGTGATATCTTCCGAGGTCGCATTTGCCTGGCTGAGCGCCCCGCTGATGACTTCCTTCGTTCGCTCCCAAATTTCGAGCGCGTCGTGTTCTACCCAGCCGGGTTGCGGGAAGATTTGTGCGTGTTCCTTCTGGTGCACCGAAGTGATGGTGCCGTCAGTGTTGAATAAAATGCAGCGGGTGCTGGTGGTTCCCTGGTCAATAGCAGCAACGTATTTTGACATATGAGTAAACTTTCAATTGGATCAAATGCAGTTGGTTAGAATTTGCGTGACCATTCTTTCGGCCAGCGTTCGATGACAACTTTCTTCTGGGTGAAAAACTCGACCGCGTCCATTCCCTGACCATGCATGATGCCGAAGAACGAGTCCTTCCAACCACTGAAGGGGAAGAATGCCATCGGTGCAGCGACACCGATGTTGATGCCGACATTTCCAGCACTCACTTCGTAGCGGAACTTCCTTGCTGCAGCTCCAGATGAAGTGAAAAGACTGGCCTGGTTGCCATATGAATGGCTGTTAGCAAGGGCAATCGCTTCTTCGATGGTATTGACATGCATCATGCTCAAGACCGGTCCAAAGATCTCGTTCTTCCAGATTTCACTGCCTCCTTTGACATCACTCAGGACCGTTGGACGGACAAAATAGCCACCTTCATAACCTTTTATGGTTGTACCGCGGCCATCGACCAGGATAGAGGCACCTTCCTTCTCCCCCAGGCCGATCGATTTTTCAATATACTCCTTGCTGGCCTGGTTGATCACCGAGCCCATCTCGACGCCTTGATCAAGACCGTAACCGACCACGCGACTTTCTGCTGCATCACAGATCATTTCCGTGAAGCTGTTACGCGCTTCCGCGACGGTGATTGCCAGTGAGACCGCCAGGCAACGCTGCCCCGCACACCCAAAAGCCGAGTCCGTGATGATCCTGGCTGCGGCCTCCATGTCTGCGTCAGGCAGGATGATGACCGGATTCTTTGCACCCCCCTGTGCAGCCACCCGCTTGCCATTTTCTGATGCCCGGCGGTAAATGTACTTGGCGACATTGGTTGAGCCGACGAAGGTGATGCCCTTGATGATTTCATGATCCAGGATGGCATCCACCGCGTCTTTAGCGCCATTGACTAGGTTGACAACTCCCCTGGGAAAACCCGCCTGCTCGATCAGCTGGAAGATCAGCTGCATGGTCATGGGCACTTTTTCAGATGGCTTGATGAGGTAGGTATTTCCGGTCGCCAGTCCATAGGGCAAGAACCAGAAGGGTATCATACCGGGGAAGTTAAAAGGTGCAATTGTAGCGCACACGCCTACCGGCTGGCGGAGCATGATCTCATCGATCCCTCGGGCGATATCTTCGGATATTTCCCCCTTCATCAGCATGGGGATGCCGCAGGCGACCTCCACATTCTCGATTGCGCGCACCATTTCGGCCTTGGATTCTCCGAAAGTTTTCCCACATTCATTGGTAATGGTTTCCCCAATCAGATCGTGGTTTTCAATGAGCAGGTCGCGCAGCTTGAAAAGGTACTGGATGCGGTCCTGCGCTGGAGTTTGCCGCCATCCAGGAAAAGCCTGTGCAGCAGCCCGGGAGGCTGCATCGACCTCTGCCTGACCACATAAGGGTGTCCTGGCGATTACTTCGCCAGTAGCCGGGTTAAGTACATCAGCATAGCTTTCAACATCAGGTTCAACCCATTCATTATTAATGTAGTTTAAAATTTTCATGCTCATATCTTTTCTCTCTCCAGTGAAATACTAAATTCATATTGAAGGTATGAAACGGGATACAGGGTGTTTTCATTTCGATCAGGACAAGGTGCAATTTACTGCTGTTTTAATTTCCTGCATAAGGGCAGCAATCCTCCACGGGAGTGTTCAAGCGATAAAAAAATAGTGTAAACCAACTCGTGTGATATGAGTAGGGGAAAAAGTAATCTGCCAACCAAATTTTTGTAACATCCACGGTTCGCTAGTCACGTGCATTAATCAAGGATGGTCAAATCCGCTTTGGATCAGCTCTTTAAATCACCTATGTGCATACCTCCAGGAAAATAATCCACAATTCATGCAGGTTTTTTTCATCCGTTAAATCAAATCGACATTGCTTAAATCAAGAAGGGGGTTTACGCTTCAATACTGTACGATCGGAATCCAAGAATTTTTCATTTCTCTATTCCTGATGATCTTTCCTGTAACTGTTCCGCCAGGTTCGATACCTTTTGAATCATTCTGAAAGCAGGGAGTTTTCGGCTGGTAGTGGCCAAACGTTTTACTGCGAATTTAGAAACCCTCTCGATCACCAGATGCGTGGGATCAGACGATAAGGGACTCGGGCAGCGTACTCCCTATACCCGGGCAGCTCATCCTGCAGCATGTGGTCTTCAAGGGCTGTGCGACCGATAAAGAGTATAACGATCAGCCCGGCTGGTAAGAAGCCCCACCAGGAGCCGAGTTCAAGTGAAACACAGGGGAACAAAAAGATGAGGGCTGAATACATTGGGTGGCGAACATAATGGTAAGGTCCACTGGAAACCACCACCTGTCCCCGATCTGATTGTATTCGTGCCCACCGAGAGGCAAAGGCATTTTCTTTAATGGTCCACCAGATTACCCATCCAGTCCCTACCAATCCCAGAATTCCCCCAGCCTGGAACCCGGCAGGCATCTGTGACCATCGAAAGCGACCTGCATCCAACCCGGCGATGACCAGGAGGCTTACTACCAGCATTGTATAGAAAATATTGATCATCCTATCCCAGGATTTTACATTGGATGCCAACTGGCTGCGTTCCTGCAACAAGTCTGGTGAATTCCGAAACCCCCAGATCATGACAGACAAAAGGTAAATGATATACAGGATGGTTAATAGCCATGCAGTTGGCCAGTCAAGCCGACCAGCAGCCAGGAAAAGGATACCAGCCATCATTCCAACGATCAGAAAGATGCGCAATAGACCTCGAAGCCAACGCATCCACCCCGTTGGATATTGTGTGCCTTGCTTTGCTTCTCGTTCGTTCATGACCAGTGACCATCAGATAGGAATATCCTGATTTATAGATTGTCATCCGGATTAGTTTATCACCTATCCTAGGACAAATTATACGATCGAAACTCGAGCACCCCGCATCATTTGAAGTGTAATCTGGTTGTGAGGGAATTCAGGGAGAAGTGAGTAAATTTCTCCCCGCTGTGCTGGGAAAGCATGACTCCGAATAAATTTGGAGTGGTGAACCCAATCTGAAACTTCCTGGTTTCATGTGGATCATCGAAGCATTGCTTCCTTAAACTACTATTGCTTGATTATCCGAAATTAATTAAGGTGCTTGCCACTGAAGAATTCAAGGCTCCTGGTGAACGATAAAATCAAATTTGTGCACAAAATAGGTTGGTTTCAGCGACCTGAATGTGCTCTCTAAACTCCTTATCCCGTTCCCGCCGCGCGAGCGCCCGTTTGTAACGGTTGCAAAGAAGAGACCCCCATCCTCCTGACCCGCAGTGACCATATTCTTCGGATAAACCATCGCAACATGACCATGTCTTCTGGGGTGGGTATTTTCGACCAGGGCGAAGACGGGTATTCCCCGGTTGGCTAATAATCTTGCCGCTTCTGCATTCACAGGCTGCCACCCTTCACCGAAAACCCCACCAGCTCGTGGATGTGATACCCAACGGAAAAGCATGTTGGCGCTCATTTCGGTCTCCCCGATCCAGTGCGGCAAGTGGAGCTGCAGTGCTCGCGACCAATCCCAGGCAGCAATGTTGCACATGGATGCCCTTTCACCAGGTGCTGCTACGTATCTTGGGGTCTGGAATTGGGTGTACTCAACAACCCGCTGTAATGCCTGGGGGCTGCGCTGCCCCGGTTTATTGACAACCTCTGGAGCTATTTTTATCGGCAGGTGCCTGTTAGTAGCAGTCCATTCTGAGCGGGGTAATTTTCGTTTGGGAGTTGAATACTTATTCTCATCAAATACGAAGTATTTCGACGAGATATCGGGAAAAGAACCAACCTTCTCCAGTTCGGGTTCAGTGATCTTTGTGCCAGCTCTGCTGGGAGTGCCCGGATCCTGCTCGCGGTCATATGCCTCCAGGTCTTCACTGCCCAGGCGCTGCAGCCGTTCGCCAAATTCATTGATCTCTGAAATTCTTTGAGCAAGACCACTGATTCCAGATCGTTTCGGCCAGGTTAAAGCCCATCCACCGATTAAACCGGCTGCCAGATTCAAGAATTCTTTGCGGGATAAATTCATATATACCTGTAACTGAATGAAAATCGATGATAAATACAACAGCGCGGGACAAAAAGAAATGTATCAGCTATTGATGAGATAAAGATGAGTCCCAATTAAAAAAAACCGAGCGGGAGATTTGATTCCCTTTACCCGGTTTCAGTTGGAAATCCATTAAATAGCACGAGGTGGATTCTCTAATATTTTTGCAGGTGGGAAACCCGCCATAGAAAGATTTGATGCACAGGATTAAAAATATTGCTTGAGGCTTCTAAAAAACCCTATTCTGATCATCAATATCAAAATCCGTCCTTCATTGATTTCTACCGAAATTCATCCTGAAGAATGAAGGGGTTGAACCGATAAATAGATCTCTCATTCTGAGCGCAAGTGAAGAATCCCGGTGACCAAGGTAAATTGATCAAGATGATTTTCGAATAAAACCACGACCGGAGACTCTTCGCGGTGCTCAGAGTGACATAACGGCATGTCAGTGAACCCCAGAGGGATGGGTGTTCAGGATAACAGGTTCACCAGGCTGAGTGATTTATCCGCCGGCAATTGCTCCAACGATGCGAAAAGGCTCTTCACTGTGCTCAGAGTGACATAGCGGCATGTCAGTGAACCCCAGAGGGATGGGTGTTCAGGATAACAGGTTCACCAGG
>JBJYXV010000065.1:74504-79383 GCA_046260155.1 Anaerolineales bacterium | reverse complement strand
CGGCATGTCAGTGAACCCCAGAGGGATGGGTGTTCAGGATAACAGGTTCACCAGGCTGAGTGATTTATCCGCCGGCAATTGCTCCAACGATGCGAAAAGGCTCTTCACTGTGCTCAGAGTGACATAACGGCATGCCACTGAATCCCTGAGGGGGATAACAGGTATCCTCCGGGCAAAAGCGATTTACCCGCCGGCAATTGCCCCGACGATGCGAAAAGGCTCTGCACCCGTGGCAACTGCGTCAGGCACAGGGGCATCAGGTGCTTCATGTGACACATCCTCACCACTGGCAAAAAAGCGCAGATAGGGCCGGCGTTGTTGGGTTGCATGGTCGCGGATAGTCCCGCGCAGCACAGGATACTGGCTCTCGAGAGCATCAAGGATAGCTTGCTGCGTAACCGGACCTTCAATATCGAGCAGCATTTCAGAGCCTACCCCGGCTATATTCTGCAAATGGTGGGGTAGTTTCACACGGATCATGGCAAGGTTTGCACTTCGACGGACATGACGCGCGGCAGATCGTGGGTAATAGCAGTCCACTGGTCGCCTGCATCAGCCGAGACATACACCTGGCCGCCGGTCGTGCCAAAATAAACACCACACGGATCGAGGCTGTCGACCGCCATCGCATCGCGCAGCACATTCACATAGCAATCGGATTGCGGGAGGCCTTTGGTGAGCGCTTCCCACTCGTTGCCACCAGTCCGGCTGCGATAAACGCGTAATTTTCCCTCGGGCGGGTAGTGTTCCGAGTCGCTCTTAATGGGGATCACGAAAACCGTCTCTGGCTCGTGGGCGTGGACATCGACGACAAATCCGAAATCGCTGGGCAGGTTCCCGCTGATCTCATACCATGAATCCCCGGCGTTATCGCTGCGCATCACGTCCCAGTGCTTCTGCATGAAAAGCACATCCGGCTGCGAGGCATGCTTGGCGATGCGGTGCACACAGTGTCCGATCTCAGCCGTTGGATCAGGGATATACTCAGAGCTCAGACCCTGGTTGATCGGTTTCCATGATTTACCCATGTCGTCAGAGCGGAACGCACCAGCAGCTGAAATCGCGCCAAAGATGCGCCCTTCGTTCTTCGGATCTAAAAGGATGGTGTGCAGGCACAATCCACCAGCGCCCGGTTGCCAATCAGGTCCTGTGCCATGACCTCGCAGCCCACCGAGTTCATGCCAGGTTTGAGCGCCATCTTTGGAGAGAAAGATCGCCGCATCTTCGACCCCGGCATAAACCATATCTGGATCATTCAAGGATGGCTCCAGGTGCCAGACGCGCTTGAACTCCCAGGGGTGTGGGGTGCCGTCATACCACTGGTGGGTGCCAGGTGTACCTTCATAGAGGAACTCATTGCCCATGGTTTCCCAGGATTTTCCCCCATCGTTTGAGCGGTGGATGACCTGGCCAAACCAGTCACTGGATTGCGATGCGTATAGCCGGTTCGGATCGACTGGCGACCCCTTAAGGTGGAAAATCTCCCAACCCCCGAAGTGGGGACCATCGATTTCCCAATTTTCACGCTTTGCATCTGAAGTCAAAATAAAAGCACCTTTGACCGTGCCAACTAAAACACGTACTCCGCTCATGTTGAATTTCCTTTCTAAAGACAGAATTGGGATATGATATAGGTAATATTCTAACAAAAAAGATAAAGTTGGTCAAACATATGTTCTAGCCGTTTGTAAAAATACAGGTGGTCTCAGTGATTCGAGGCTGACACATAAATTGAGGAAGTGGTAAATCCATTAGCACAAGTAAAGGAGGAGAAACATGAAGAATGAATTCCTGGTCAAATTATTCGAGCACAACAATTGGGCAAACCTGCAGATTATCGAGGCTTGCTCGGCCCTGAGCGAGGAGCAGCTCGATGCTGAAGCCCGGTCAGCTACAGCAGGGAGTATTCGCCAGACTTTGATGCATCTCGTTCGTTCCCAGCAGGGGTATCTTGGAATTCTAACTTTGCAGGTGGAAGAAAGACCGGAAATCTCTCTGGCTTTCACCGAACTACGTGAGTCGGCGCGCATGAGCGGAGAAGGGCTCCTGGCACTGGCAAGAGGTGAGCAGAAACCCCTCCAGTCCCTTCTCCAGACCCGCAATGGATATACTGTGGAACCCTGGGTTGTCATGGTCCAGATCATCAACCATGCGAGCGAACACCGGGAGCAAATAAAAAGCATGCTCACTGCGCTGGGAGTCACTCCCCCAGATATCGATGGTTGGGATTTTGGAGAGTACACCAACGCGCTTGTACCGATTTCATCATGATCACGGCTTTGGTTCATTAAAGGGTGCCCCTGCAGGCCCTGAACTTCGAGATTTCTATGATAAAGGCATGTAGTTAGACAGGTGATAAGGAGGGATGATTGCGTAAACCCGGCAAGGTGCATCCTTTCTTCCAGAGTAATCACAATCTGCTGTGCTGGCAAGATATTCAACCATAATCAGGTCGGGATGTACAATCCATCTAGGATGAACAATCTCGCAGGCTTTGCATAACACCAATCCTTGTGGGAGATGACCATGCTCGGGTATTGGTGTCCCAGGATTATTTCCCCCACTGAAAAATCGCTAAATCTATACAAAAAAATCTTCAGGTTTTTGGATCTATTAAGGAAGGACTGATCAATGAGGTAGTAAATCGAGGTCATCCTCCAAATTTGACCAATTGCCAATAAACTTTTCACCCATTTGAATCCAATTCTTCGAGTGCTGCCTCGGCTGCCCAGGGGACCTTAACCGCGGGTTCAATACTCTCAAGTGCTTCAAATACCTCTAATTCTTTGGGCAACAAGCTATTCCGATCTTTTAGAGTATGCAAAATATGGTGTGCTACTTCACGGAACTGGACTGAATCGTAATGCCTTGTCAGTCCAACAAGTAATGATCTGATACCCGCGCGATCGAGCCCGATCAAGGCATTTGAAGCGGCCCAACGAGTGCCTTTCTCCTCATCCATCAGGGCTTCAACCAGAGCTGGTGCGGCATCCGGATCTCGAAGACCTTCAAGCGTTTTGATTGCCTCCCAACGAGCGTGGCCGGTTTCATTTGAAACGATTTCTACCAGTGCTGGTGTAGCATTCCTGCCGATCAGAATCAGGTCATGACGAGCCTTTTGTCGTTTTATCCCGTCTGGATCGTGCAATTCATCGATCAGATTTGAAATTTTATTTTGTAAATCAGCGTTATCATCCGCAAACATTTTTTATCCTCTTCTACAATGTGATTTTGATTGTTTTCATGATGGATACTTCCCTCTGAATTTATGTACAAGTCCCCTTGGGAAAGGACCTACAAATGATACCTTAAATGGAGACAAAATATCACAGGATCGCCTTGGATATTTTAATCGCCATTCTTGTGATTTTCCTGAGGAAAAACCACTATACCATTTCTACCTGATCAAACTGGCTGTAATACAGGTCGGCGTAGAAACCATTGCGAGCTAACAGTTCTTCGTGCTTTCCCTGCTCGACAATGTCACCTTCGTTCATCACCAGGATCCAATCTGCGTTGCGGATTGTTGATAAGCGGTGGGCAATGATAAAGCTGGTGCGATTCTTCATCAAATTATCCATCGCCTCCTGAATGAGTACCTCGGTACGGGTATCCACAGAGCTGGTGGCTTCATCGAGGATCAACATCGTGGGATCGATCACGATCGCGCGGGCGATGGTTAGCAGCTGCTTTTGGCCCTGGGATATGTTTGAGGCTTCTTCGTTGAGCACCAGATTATACCCTTCAGGAAGGGTGCGCACGAAGTGATCGACGTGAGCAGCCTTAGCAGCTGCGATCACATCTTCATCTGCAGCGCCAGGGTAACCATAGCGTATGTTCTCCATGATCGTATCGTTGTACAACCAGGTATCCTGAAGTACCATGCCAAACATGCAGCGCAAATCCGAGCGCTTGAAATCTTTAATGTTTTGGCCATCGATCAGGATCGCCCCTTCGTTCACATCGTAGAAGCGCATCAGCAGCTTCACCATCGTTGTTTTACCAGCACCTGTCGGGCCAACGATGGCGATCTTTTGTCCTGGTTTTACATCAGCGGAGAAACCACGAATGACAATATTATCCGGGCTGTAACCAAAGCGAACATCCTGGAAGACGATATGTCCTTCAATACTCTCAGGCATGGTGGGATTTTCCACATCGGGGATTTGATCTTCTTCAGCCAAAAATTCAAACACCCGCTCTGCAGCAGCAGCAGTCTGTTGAAAAATATTGGAAATATTAGCCAGCTGGGTGATAGGCTGGGTAAAGGAGCGCATATATTGAATAAAAGCCTGGATATCACCCACGGTGATTATGTTTTTGGAAGCTAGGTAGCCACCGAGAATACAGATCGCCACATAGCCCAGGTTGCCGACAAAATTCATTATCGGGAACATTAAACCTGAAAAGAACTGGGATTTCCAGGCAGAATTGTACAGAGTATTATTCAGACCCTCAAATTTCGCAACACTATCAGCCTCTCCATTAAATGCCTTCATAACGAGATGCCCGCCAAACATCTCCTCTACATGTCCGTTGATGTGTCCGAGATAATCCTGCTGCTGCTTGAAGTATTTTTGCGACTGGCGTACAACCAGCATGATGATACCCATCGAAAGCGGTATCATCAGCAGCGCTACCAGGGTCATCACCCAGCTGATCGTCAGCATCATGATCAGCACGCCGATCACGGTCACAACGGATGTGACGATCTGGGACAGGCTCTGGTTGAGGGTCTGGCTAACCGTATCGACATCATTGGTGATGCGCGAAAGGATCTCTCCCTGTGGAGTGCTGTCGAAGTATTTGAAAGGCATGCGGTTGATTTTCTCGGCGATATCCTTGCGGAAGCGGTAGGTGATATCCATCGCGATTTTCG
>JBJYXV010000065.1:0-74404 GCA_046260155.1 Anaerolineales bacterium | reverse complement strand
GGCATCATTGCCATCGGGCCACGGTGTCCCATAGGTCCTCTTCCCCGCATTGGCCCCCCCACGGGTCTCCGTTCAGATGAAGTGTTGCCGCTGTTCACGCTCATGCCAGCTCCCCCTTGCTCAATTGTGAATAAGCAATTTCTTGATATGTTTCGCAGGTTTCCATCAGTTCCTGGTGTTTGCCCTGGCCAACTACCCGTCCTTCGTCAAGCACGATAATTTGATCAGCGTTTTTGATGGTAGCCACACGCTGGGTTACGATCAGCACAGTACTGTCCCCCGTTTTCTTCTTGAGTGCTCTGCGCAGTGCTGAATCTGTTTTGAAATCCAGGGCAGAAAAACTATCATCGAAAATATAAATCGGTGGTTTTTTAACCAGGGCGCGCGCAATTGCCAGGCGCTGCTTCTGCCCTCCGGATACGTTCGATCCACCCTGGGATATTTCTGAAGAGAAGCCTTCCTCCTCGGAGAAGACAAATTCGCTGGCCTGGGCAATATCCACTGCATCTTCCAATTCTTCCATGCTGGCGTCTTGATTGGCGAAACGCAGGTTGCTCTCGATGGTACCTGAGAACAGCATGCCTTTTTGAGGGATATAGCCAATCTTGTCGCGCAAGTCGTGCTGGGTAACTGAACGAACATCGATTCCATCCAGAAAAACTGCGCCTTGGGTCACATCGTAAAAACGCGGGATCAGGTTAATCACCGTGGATTTGCCACAGCCAGTAGAGCCGATGAATGCAGTGATTTCACCTGGTTGGGCAGTGAAGCTGATATTATGAAGCACATCATCCAGCGCGCCAGGATAACGGAAAGACACGTTGCGGAATTCGATCCTGGATTTGAATTTTTCATCAAAGCGTTTTGGTTCAGCAGGATCGGTGATGGAAATCTCGGTATCTAATACATCAGCGATGCGCCCGCCGGAAACCGCTGCCCTGGGTAGAAAGATAAACATCATCGACATCATCAAGAAGGCAAAGACGATTTGCATGGCATACTGCAGAAATGCCATCATGTCGCCCACCTGCATTGTTGATTGGGCAACCTGATGCGCACCTACCCAGATGATCAAGATCGACAAACCGTTCATCAACAGCATGATGATTGGCATCATGGTTACCATCACTCGGGCGATGAAAAGAGTTGTGTCGGTCAAATCACGATTTGCCAGGTCAAAGCGTTTCTCCTCGTCATCCTGCTTGTTGAAGGCCCGGATAACCATCATGCCAGACAGATTTTCACGCGTGACTAAATTCAGCCGATCGATCAATTTCTGCATTATTTGGAACTTGGGAAGCGAGATCGAAAAGACAATCAAGATCAAGCTGAGCAGCGCTGCGACCGCTACTGCGATGATCCACCACATGTTCGTGCTCAGTTCGACAGCCCGGATAATCCCGCCAATACCAATAATGGGGGCATAAAAAACCATGCGCATGGTCATGAAGATCACCATCTGCACCTGGGTCACATCATTGGTTGAGCGGGTGATCAGGGAGGCGGTTGAAAATTTATCGAATTCCGTGCTTGAGAAGCTTTCCACCTGCTTGAACTCTGCTTCACGGATATCCTTTGCCGCTCCTGCCGCAGTTCTCGAAGCCAGGTACCCGACCACAATGGTACAAACTCCTGCAAGCAGCGAGATCAGCAGCATGATGCCACCAATATACAGTATGTATTCAGTCTGTAATCGGCTGGTATTCATACCTAGCGCTTCATACTCGTTTTTGACCGCTCCAACCGCCATCTGGTTGACCATATTATCGCCAAGAGCAGCGAATCTTTCATTTATGGCCGCACTGATCTGGGAGAGTTGCGCTGAGGGCAGCTTAGGTAAGACTTCGAAAACATCCATACCGGCAGGGATTTGTGTTGGATCAAACCCCAAAGCCTGGCCCATTGCTGCGGCTTTTGCCGGGTCGGATTGCATTTGTTCAATGTTGGATACAACTACCCAGGCTTTTCCCATTACCGGGTTTAATAGATCCGATGTGGCCCGATCGATGTCTCCCAGAACGTAAACGGGTTCATCAGCCAGGGCAGGATATTGATCAATATATTGTTCCGCTTCAGGAGTACCTGGTTCTACTAAAACATAATTTTCAAGCACCAAAGCTTGGTCATCAGCGCTCATGAAGATCAACAGCTTCTCCATTTCGCTCTGGCGGATGGCTTCAGCGACTGCGTCCTCTACACCACCCTGCTGGATACCGATATTGACGATTTTCGAGAGATAATCAGGCAAAGCCAGCTCTGCATTAGCCAATACGAACAGCAGCACGATAGTTAGAAGGATTAGCAGTGTGTATGGTTTTAAGTACTTGAGGAGTCGCAACATGGTGATAAAATCGCTCTATGAATTACTGGTTTGGTTTTAAAGGTTGACCCAGCTGGGAGGCTTTGTCAACCAGGAGGTTAAGGGCTAACCCTATTTGCTGTTTTTCAGGCGCTGATAAGCTATCCGCCAGGTCAACCAACCAATCCTGGCGAGCAGCAACGCCCGCTTCAATTACCTGGCGACCTTTATCAGTCAGGACGATTTGCTTGACACGCCGATCCTGGGGATCTTCGGAGCGCAGGATTAATCCCTGCTGAACGAGTCGTTCCAGCAACTGGCTGGCTGCCGCGCTGGACACACCCAGGTGATCACCCAGGTCAGTTACCCCGCAGCTCCGCATGCGCCGGAGATGGAATAGTACGCTGATTTGGGACATAGACAGACCGATTTCCCGGGAGTAATGGAGAAAATTGCGCATCGAACGGCGCATGGATACCTCCATCCACCGGTACAAAACAGATAAAAATGGATCAGGCTCAGGCATAATTCAGCTCTCTTAATAGTTAAACGAACTGAAATATATAATAATCTTAGGGATTTGTCAAGGAGCAGTGAGAGGGGGATCAGGGAAACCAGTTGGGGTTCAAACCTCAGGGCACGTTCGACCCTGGTAATTTGGGCGCGAAGAGCTCCTGTCAAAAGTGCTGTCCAATATTTTCAACGAGGTTCTTGATAAGAGCCAAGTTGAGCAGCTAACTCCATGAACCAGCCGATCGTTTCAACTGGTGCGTTTGCGGGTATCTCGCAGCCTGGGGCGAGAATATAACCGCTGTCATCCACGACCTGGTCGAGGCATTTTTGGATCGCGGCTCCCATTACATCCTTATTGGTGGACAGGAAGCAATCGGTGGGTACATTACCGATCAGGACTGCCTTCCCCCGGGCTGCCTGTGCAGCTTTTCCAAGATCTGTGCCCGCATCGACGCTGATATTGCTGGCTCCGGTGGCGACCATTTCCTCCAGGATGGGATTGGCATTGCCACAGATATGGATGCCGACACCAACGTTCTTCGCCTTGAACCAGGAAACCAGCTCCTGGTGGTATGGAAAGACGAAATCACGGTACATGCCTGGCGAAATCAGGTTGCAGGAGGCAGGTGCCTCTGAATAGCCTATACCGATCCCGATTTCAACCAGGGCTTCAGTGAATACCTTGGTGGCTTCCGTGCTGACCTTCATCAATTCGTGGACAAAATCAGGATCGATTTTCGTATCGATGATCAGGTTGTTAGCACCCCGCAATCCCATCGCAATCGTCCATGGTCCAGCGATGACGCCGGATACCGGGGCATCAGGAACGGCGTTTTTTACTTCAACACAGGCATCAAGATAACCCGGAATGCGACCATCTCTCTGCGGATCGGGCACTTTCAGTCTGCTGAAGTTGTTTTTATCCTCCAGAAACTCTTTGACTACCAGGCTCATACCGTCTTCCGGGTAGCGGAGCTCGTTGCCCATGGCCTGGATATCCATATTCAAATCCCACATCATGATCAGGATATCGGGCTGGTAGCGCTGATAGGCCGCTATTTGTGCCCTGGTGAAGACCTGATAATCCTGCAGGAATTCTCTTAGTGTGGCCCCAACCAGCTTAGCATTACAGGCACCGGTAAAGATATAGGCCGGCACGCGATCGAGCTGTGGATCCTGCCCGGTGAAGGTTTTCTTGAAAGCTGCGGATACTCTCTGCTTTCCGGTGAATTCGGCGTTCATAAATCTCCTGTTTCCAACGAAATCATCATTTATCCCAGGTTTGTGGCTGGGAATGCCCCTTCGATAGCGAAGAAGCTGGTTAGGGAGCAGTGTTGGCCAGCGGTTTGGATCTTGAGCAACCGCTTTAGCAAGTGATCAATTTTACAGGGCAGGTTGAAGTCGCATGATTTGCATATCATGGTCACATTCAGTACCTGTGCCATCGTGAGGCTGGTGCTTCCACCAGCCTCACTTACCAAAGAGACTGTTACCCTATGCAGTATCTGAATCTATGGAGCTGCAGGTGGGGCGACGACCGGTACATTCTTTGTATTCTCGGATTTACAATAGCGGGCAGGCACCCAACCCTTATTATCGGCGGCGATTTCGCTAGGCAGATTTACGACCCAATATTCACCATCTGCACTCACCCCAACCACGGCCAGGGTTGAGCCGATCGGTACAGTGCCGTAACTGGGAAATGCATTTCCCGGCCCGCTGCGTACATTCACCGGTTCGATGGTTGTGGCAGCCGGGGCTCCGGAACCGGGAGCAGCCGGGGTGATCTTCTTGGGCAGATCAGGTGTCTTGATCACGGGCACGCTGCCTGCATCTTGAGCACTGATGTAAGCAGAGAACACCCAGCCTAAACCTTCCGGAGCGAGACTGGTTGGCAGCTTGATAGCCCACCATTCCCCATCTTCACTCTTACCGCTGATCTCAGCCTGGGCACCGGTGGGGGCAACCCCGAAGACCGGAAACTCGAGTGTCGGTCCACTGCGCACGGTCGTTGTCTCCAGCATGGTTGCAGCGGGTGCTCCTGCTGGGGGTAGGGGAGCGTTTACTGCTGGAGGCAGCAAGGGCGGTGAGATGGTGGCGATCGCTGCACCACTGGGATTCGAGAGGGTGACATAGCTGGCAGATACCCAGCCCGTTTCAATACCGGAGACAGATGGTGGGATCTTTACGGCATACCAGCGGTTGTCGGGGCTGATACCCAGCACTTCCCCGGTAGTACCCTGCTCAGCGACACCCAGGACTGGAAACTGCATGCCTGGACCGCTGCGCACATTCAGGTTTGTTGTTGAGGTGGCGGTGGGTGCGGATTGGTTCGGGGGTTTGAGGGGTATATTTGGGAAACTGGGGCGTGTGCTCTCCGGTGGGTAGAATTCGTCATCCAGCACCCATATTCTGAGATTATCGAATTCCACGGTGAAGCTATTGGTGGTAGCGGCTCGGACGAAAAAGCCGATTTTTCCAGGGCTCAGGAAGCGTGTATCCTGCACCTGTTGCAGAAATTCACCATTGGCGTAGAGGTAGAAGTCCGGACCATTGGCCGCGACCCCGATGCGGTTGGTCTCATTGGGTTTGAAATTGATTGCAGTGCTGCTGGTCGGACCAGCCAGCAGAGTCATGGTCTGTCCATCCCAGACAGCCATCGCATACTGTCCGGAGCAGTTCAATCCGTACAGATAACCGCGATTGTTGTCCGGTGCGCGGAACAACATCCCGAAGTAATCCTGTGGGTCGCAGTCCGCGGGTATTTTGACTTCGCTCTCGAGATAAAAGTTTTCCAGCAACGGCCAGGAAACTTCCCAGCAAGCCATGCCCTGGACGCCTTTGGCTGTGATCACATACTTGCCACCTTTTATCTCAGATTTAAAGCATTGGGAATCAAACAAAGTCCAGTTGTTTTCATTACTGAATTCATCCTGGCCATTCGGCTCTCCAAGCAGTACTGCGGGATCACCCGATGGTGGAGCAGGAGCAGGTGTGGACTCGCCACGACAAGCCGATAAGAAAATCATAAAAAGCATAATGATGGTGATGAGCGCTTTTTTCATGGCATCCTTCCTAATTCGTACTCAAATTTGATTGATTTATGAAATTATACAAGCTATCATCGGCAAATACCACCTCATTGTTAATCATGGGATTAATTTCATGCATCACCTGATGTTGGTTTTCATAAAGGCGAAATACCCCGGTAGTAAATATTTCTCTCCTAGTTGAATCGAAACGCAAAGAAGAGTATGGGGTAACAGGTTCTTTTCTTCTAAAGGATAGTGCAGGATATCAGAGAGCAGGGTGGAGGTTTTCGTGTTTCAGTGCTTCCAGGCAGATTTTGTATTCGAATTCACACACCTTAAGACCCCACATTCTCAGCAAATATTAATATACAAAACCATTGCAATTACTTGACAAATAGTATACTTTTTGATAAACTACTGCATAATCAATGCTGGAACAAACCAAAACTTCCCAGCAAAAACACACGAAAGAGAGGAAAAAATCATGAAAAAATTTCTTACCCCCAAAACCTGGACGATCGTAGGTCTTCTGGCCGCAGTATTATTTGTAACCGCATTCAGTGTTCCGCAGGCAGATGCCAGCAGCGGCGAATTCAACTTGGATGTTGCCCACCTGATCAACGGAAAAGATTTAGGCCTAGACAAAGAATTACCGGTCGACGTGTATGTCAATGGTCAATTAACCATTCCCACCTTCACATTTGGAGAAAGCATTTCCACTTCCTTACCTGCAGGTTGGTATACCATCACGGTCTTCCTAACAGACGGTACCCCACTACCCAGCATGACAGTAGGCCCCGTGCAGATTCCCGCTAACGTCGATGTATCCATCAAAGCCCGCCTTGATAATGAGACTCCCGTACTGAAAGTCAAAGCTTCTGAATCGATGGAAGAGATGGTTAGCGACGGTACATTTGACGTAACCGTACGCCACAGTATTGATGGTAGAAGCCTGGGACTGAAGAAAGCCCTACCGGTAAATGTTTATATCAACGGTGCACTAGCTATCCCTGATTTCAGATATGGTGACGTGGTAAGAACTCCCTTACGGGCTGGTACTTATACTATCACCGTGACCCTGGCGGATGGCACCCCGCTGCCCAGCATGAATTTAGGACCCGTTGACCTTCCTGCAGGTGCAGATGTGACCATCAATGCCAAGTTGACTGGTGACAAAACACCCATCCTGTTTCCCATCGTGAAATAAAAAGATAAGCAAATATCTGCGAAGATAACTTATCAAAACGAAGCTGGCAAAACAGAGCGCCAGCTTCGTTTTTGATTCGGGGTCAAATGTTTGCAATTAAGAATTACTTTGGGTGGGAACAAAGGTTTAATCGAATGCAGATTTGGCGTAAAGAAATTACTGAGCTGCTCAAGTTGAACAGTTCTGATTGGATTAATAGGAAGTTGAGCAACTCATTCAGTACTAACAGCAGGTAATTTTATACTGGCGAAATTTCCGTCGATCTTGTTCATGAATCTGTTCGAAGGTAACAAAGTCTAAATTTTCGCGACTCCAGGTGAATAATATACATTCCGTATATCCAGCGCTAATCGCCAGATTGTGTCTCAGTCGATGTTTTGAAGAACCCAGAGATTGCTGTTGGATCGACCGGTATCTTCGCCCCAATATTTGTGGATTGGGGATAACTCTCAGCCACCTTCGCCAGCAAAACGGTGGCAGTCGTTGCAGATTGTTTGGGTTGCATGCTGGTTTAAATATGCGGTTTGTGGATCTTCCTGGGTGGAATGCCCTTGGTGGCAGCTGACACAGGTTGCGGCATTGGAGTCTAATTCCTGCCATTTCGCCAGAAAAAAGTGGAAGTGATTGTTCATACTCTGATCGTCGAACACATTTTGATGACATTTCAAGCAGCTTTTGTCATCGATGGTCCTAGTCAACTGTGCTGGCTGGACAGCGGTGTTGGTGTAATATGCAAGCGCATTATGCGCCCCCAGCAGTTCAGCTTGAACCCGCCCATAAATCCCAGCACCTGAGTGACAATCTATGCAGCGAGTTTTCTCAGATTTGTGCGCCGAAGCGAGATCTACGGCCTAGTTTTCAATGGAGCGCTGGTAGAAGGTTGATTCGGGCTGTGTATGGCAGGAGGAACAAAATTCATCGTGCTGTTACTGGGTTGCTGCAAAAGTGAATCCACCAGCGGTAAAAAAGATCGCCAGGTCTAATCCAGCCAACAAGAGATAAACAAAGAGTTTTGCTTTGCGGTTTAGTGGTTTGATTTTTCGACTTTTCTTGGGTTTATGCTGGCTGGATGGCAGTGTGTGCACCTCAGGTGACCTGATCTTCAACCGATCTGATCAGTGTATTTTCATGCTCCTCATCACTCTTAAAACACCAATTTTCTTTGCAGGCCTCCAACCGGCAAATTATATCCCGTAAAGAAGTATCAATCTTGGCGATAAATCTTCTTTGCTAGTTTGATCCTTGCTTGACCAAGGCACCTTCCAGGAAGGTCGATTTCAAGGTCCAGTATCCCGGTTAATCCAAATAGGGTCTGCGGGCCAGATTCCAGGCCTGTGTTGGTAATCCGATTGACGATCGAGGGTTGGTCTGTGCAGGAGATTGGAATATTTTGGGATTGGGTGGCTCCATGGAGACATTCTTGAAGCAGAGTATCTGCGTTCCAGTCATTATTGATTTTGTAGGGTGAGACAGTGTATCGTCTTTAATTACCCCCTCCAGTTCATATATTTATTTGTCTTTAGTAACCTTGCCAGGTCCCACCAAATTCCAAGATCAGGATCCCAACCGCTCCAGGTTGCCGCCCACACATCCAGCTGGATTCAATGGGCGAAGGCCTGGAAGGGATTAGTATGGGTTAGCTGTTTTATAGCTCCTTCATCCAACCCAGCAATTCGCAATTTAGGAAGAAATTGTTCTGGCAGGTAAGTGTAAGGTTTGGGGACACCACCTCCCGGCAAAGCCGGATCATACCAACCGCGGTCATGGCTGAGCAACAACTGGTCACCCAGACCAGCATCCAGCAGGCGTTGAATGTGCTCGAGGTAGTACTGGTCATTTTCAAGGTCGATATTCCCGATTGCATCATATTCAAGCCACGCACCGCGACGTCCCATCTCTAAATGTAATTCGAAATCCGGTTCGGCCTGGGTATGGATCCAAATAAAGCGTTCGGCAGTGTATCCCATCGATTCGATGATATCGAGCTGGTCCCGAACTACCCGGCCCCGGATGGTGTGGCTCCCGATAACGGCATTGGTCTTTCGACCTGCGGTGGCTGCTGCCTTCAGGACCTTGGTTTCGGTGGCAGTTAATCCATCATCCCCGGCGCTCAACTTAATCCATCCCGCCTGCACCCCGCTGTCTTCAATTTCATCCTGCAGTTCGCTGATCATCCACTCTGCCAGGTGGGCTTCACTCGCTTCCTGGACCCAGTCCGGAATCCACGGTTCACGGTAAACACCGGTGGGGATTACAGCGGGCAGCCCGGCGGCTTCTGACACCGCCTGGTCAATATCAGCGCGCCGTCCGACGCCAACTGTGGAACATTCGACAATGGCAGTTACACCAGCAGCCTTTGCCCTGGTCAATTCCGGTGCCATGAGCTGGATCACCTGGTCAACATCGGCCTGGGCATAACCAGGCGTGTCCCAGGTGCGCAGATCGACAAAGACGTGCTCATGAGGCAAAATAAAACCTAATTCAGCAGAACTCCTGGGTCCCAGGGTGGTCGGGATGCTCGTCATCACACTGCTCCTTAATTGAACAAAATTATAAGTGACCGGTAG
The DNA here is from genome assembly GCA_046260155.1 of Anaerolineales bacterium. Taxonomy (GTDB): domain Bacteria; phylum Chloroflexota; class Anaerolineae; order Anaerolineales; family UBA4823; genus PFL25. The sequence goes on along the minus strand of JBJYXV010000065.1, from coordinate 64,786 downwards.
ATCATATGCAGGTCAGGGAATTTATACTGCTCCCCATGGGATCGGATTAGCTCCTGGATTATTGTCTATTATATGGTCATGGTTCATCGCTGGCGGCAGTATTGAAAGTCGAAAATTTCCGAAGGTGTCTATAAAGCTTAGCTTGTCATGCTAAGTGCAGTAATAGATCTGGTTCAATTACATATAGACTCATCCCCTTGGTCGGACAGACCAAGGACAGGACTCCGTTCAGAGTGACATCCAAAATTTGGACAGCCTATTAGAGCAGATGAAAGAATTCAATTGAGGCTGTCCCATTTCTTTAGGACTGCCTCTAGTCAGGATACCTTCAGAGTGAAACCCACATTTTGGACAGCCCATTGGAGCCGGTGAAAGACAACCATTAAGGCTATCCCGATTTTTTAGAACTGCCCCGTTGCAGGATAATTTCAATCTGGTCCATTTCTTCCGGTGTCAGCGGACCGAACTCCATCGCCCCGGCATTTTCCTCAACCTGTTCCACGGTGCGAAATCCAGGGATGGGAATGGTCTGCGGGGAGCGAGCCCATAACCAGGCGAGGGCTCCCTGGGCCACTGTGCGACCCTGGCTGGTTAGGATTTCCAGGATGGCATCACGCATACCCAGCCATTCCGGGTTGGGTTTACCATCCGTAAAGTACTTCATCCAATCTGGACTTTTTTCACCGCGTACATCATCCATGGCGACTTTTGTCCTGGGAGTGTATTTTCCTGTTAGAAGCCCCATCGCCAGCGGCCCGCGATTGATGGCTGCCAGGTTGTGCTGCTCGCAGAAAGCGATCATTGCCGGGTTGTCGTCCAGGACATTCAGTTGCAGTTGGATGGAGGTGCATTTTGGTCCCTGCGTAAAGACCTCTGCCCGATCCACAAAATCCGTGCTCCAACCATAGGCACGGATTTTGCCCTCTTGGACCAGTAATTCAAGTGTGTTCCGGACTGGCGCGGCTTTTTCCGCAGGGTAGCCGTTATCATGAAATTGATACAGGTCGATATAATCGGTATTCAAGCGGCGCAGGGATTCTTCGCATGCTTTGCGAATTCCACCCGGTGATGCGTCTGCTCCCGTCACCTGCCGCGTGGTTTCGTCAAACAGGGAGTTGAATTTTGTGGCGATGACAACCTGGGACCTGCGGCCAGCGAATGCCTTTCCGAGGACCCGTTCACTGTGGCCTGCGCCATAAACATTGGCTGTGTCAAAGAAATTTACTCCTCGATCCAGGGCAACATGAATTGCCCGGATGGATTGGTCATCATCGACTTCCCCCCACCCAAGGGGAGTGTCTCCAGACCAGGAACGACCACCAATCGCCCAACATCCCATCCCCAATGCACTTACTTCGATCCCAGAACGGCCCAAAGCACGTCTCATCAATTTACTCCTGTGTACGGATCTATAATATTCGCCGCGAAATGCGATGTTCAGTGGATTACCCAGATCGTCTAATCCCATCTGGAAAGGTTTGCGTTTGGGGCATAATTCTTTATGCTGAGCCAACCTTTACAGCAGGGAAGTGGCGAACTTAAAACCACCACCAGTATATAGAAATATCCGTTTTCGCGCAACTTCTCTCCAGGAATTTTTCCATCGATTCACTGAGACCGGGAAGATGCGGTATTTTTTATTAACAATACACCCCAAGAAAGATCAATGCGGAGTAACTGCAGCTACAACCAGAAAAGAAATATTTATTTTTGTGAAGATCAAAGGTCCAACTCCAGTGCAGCGGCCTGGAGTTCATCATTGTCAATCCCTAAGTTAGATATGTTCGTAACAGCATAGAAGTGATCAGCGGTAAGTGTTAGCCGGAAGGGGTTGACCGATAGAAATTCCAAGATATCTGCTCAAGTTTTCGGTACTCCTTTGGAGAACGATACAGCTGCGCTTGGGCCTCATCTGGAACGATCCTGACTAGCCACAAATTCGTTTATTACAGCTACCTAAACTTATAACTTACGCAGCTGTTCCATGTCTTGCACGAAGACAACAGCTCTGCTAACAGGTGTTTCTTCTTCTCTACGGGAGGATGGTGGATGGACATGAATATCTGTATGGGCATGGACGATCTTGAACAAATTATCCAACTGATTGTCCTCTATCCCACTGATAAAAACGGTGTTACCCATTCGTAAGAAGCCCCCTGTGCTTGCCAAACGCGTGATATAGATACCATTTTCAACCAAAGCCTCCGCTACCCTGTTCGCGTCCTCATTGCGAACGATAACATGGACTAGTTTCATGTTGAACTCCTGATCATATTGTCGAATAAACTTGAATAGGGATAATCTCCAATGACACTTCACTCTTAAAATGGGTTTTTTGATATACATGCGTGCCGATCGATTGGGCTAATGTTTCTGGAATCTTTTCCCCCTGTTGATTTTCAACCCTAACATGGATCGTCGCTACATTTTCACCAAGTAAAGTGACATTGACTGCGAACTCATTTGGTATTTCGGCCAGATCAGCAACCAGGGCAGATTCTACAGCATGGCGGATCTTTTTTTCCATCAGCAAGTATTTGTACCGGATGCCACGGAAGACCAACATGAACATGCTTCCGAATATATCGAGGCCAAGAACGTTGACAACCATCAAAAGCAAAGCGTTATAACTTATGTCCAACCGTCCGAAAGCCAGACCAATGCCTACTGCCGCAGCAGGGGGGATAAGTGATATAGCAATTTCCACCCCGATCACTGCATCAATTACCTGACCCCAGGGTGTTTCAACTACCTTGGGATCAGCTGTTAATGCAAGAGATGCTCCGGCTCCTGCTGACACGGCGACGAGAATACTGAGCACTATACTTTGTGTAGCAGGCATGGCCCACGGCAGGATTTCAGGAGTAATCTGAACCATCGGTATGCTGTCATGGAGTAACACTGTAATGATATAGGCTATCCCTGCACCGATGATCAACAGGCCAAATAGCTGCTTTACCAGACCGAGAAGAAACACCCTTCGATTACGAAATAGTCCCCCAATACATACCGCCCTTGATGAACCCAAAAAAGGTGCTACACACATAGAACCAATTACAATAGCAGGGCTGTTCAGCAGTAATCCCCCTGTCGCTAAAAGGGCAGAGACGATGACCATTAATACATAACCATAAGTAATTTCCGCCCCCGCCTCAGCCCGGCGCTCCAGGTTGGTGTAGTAGTCTCGGACATCCCACACACTAAACCACTTCCGCCTTAATGTCCAGCGCATTTCGAACCAGGTATTGTAATTTGCCATGGTTAATTCTTCAACTCCTCATTTGATCAATACGTGGTGAATCCTAAAAAAAAGTGCTGTGGTTGGGATAAGCCTTTTCCCTCCAGTGAATGAAACCGACCTGCAATCTCCAACCACAGAGTACAAAACAACTTTGCTGTATTTTTACAGTTATACTGTACCTTCATTCTAACTGAAATTCATTGAAATGATATCCAAAATCTCATACCCGCCCGATAATCCTTGCGCAACTTGCCTGCCAGCAACATTCACAGATTGTCGACCATTTCGAGTATTGGCATTACCAGGCATATTCAGGACCAGGGTGATCCAACCTTGCGGGGAGAAAAAGTCTATCTCGATTGGCAGCAAGGTATCCACATATCGGCCGGATGGCAGTACCTAACGATCGGCAATTGGATGCAGTTAACGTGATCGGTTTTCATTGCTTGTTTTGGAACGCCTATTCTTCAAGTTTATCAACGCTTTCTGGCAGAAATTCCTTCAGCGATAAAATTGGGAATTGCAATTGGAATCCCTGTACCCCAAATACCTATCCCGCAAGGGTCCTGCCTTATCCAGGTTCATCACTGAGTTTGTCCTCTGGTGGGAAGACCGTTAAAATTAGCCCGTGAGAATAAAAATTCGCTACCAATTACTGAAGCTCAGTTCTTTTCAATTAACTATGCTGACTATTTGGGCGCTTGTGATGGTTTCATTACCCATCGCCGATTGGTCGACAGGCTGGTCGGCATTGAATGGTGCGATCACGATCGGGGTCATTGTCTCAGCAGGGCTTGTTATCTCGATTTCATGGGTGGAATGGGGTGCTGTGGAGACTCTGCGAGTAGCCGGTTCAATCCTTGTATTGAGTTGGGCCGTCGAAATGATTGGCGCCCGGACTGGGATCCCTTTTGGTTCTTACTTCTACACGGGATCATTGCGACCTCAAATACTGAACGTCCCCGTGCAGGTTCCACTCGGCTGGTTGATGATGCTGCCGCCTTCCTGGGGTGTCGCGCAAGCGATTGCAGAAAGGATCAACCCTCGCTGGAAGTTCCCCGCCTTTGTTGGTTTTAGTGCCCTGGCAATGATGGCCTGGGATCTCTTTCTGGATCCGATAATGGCTTCCTGGGGAATGTGGGCATGGGAGCATCCTGGTGGTTACTTCGGAATCCCCTGGACCAACTACCTCGGCTGGCTGCTGGCATCTGCACTGATTACAATCATCCTCCGTCCAAAGAAACTACCAGTCGTACCAATGCTGCTGATATACACAACGTTCTTTTTGCTCAAATTGATTGGGTTAGGTATTTTTTGGGGCTTTCCCGGTGCAGCTGTCACCGGCGGTTTTGTTATGGGGGGAATCTCGATTCTGGCGTGGCGTGCTGTGATCAAATCGGATTAGCGCAGTTTCTCCTCGACCCGGTGGACCTTGGAGAAGCGGTCTGCTATCCGAGTTATAGTTCACTTCCCAGCTCTGGTTGGGGAGCTTATGCCTGAATCAACCTGCATGGTTTTCCGGATTTGAAATGGAAATTATCCGACACCTTGCACAGGCATGGGGTGCTGGCAAACAAGGCAGCAATTACTTAGAGGACGGGGGTGGCATTTACCATGATGATCATCTCTTATGGTAATGCAACCAGGTCCGATACCGGATCAAGACATTTAATTAGGAGGTGCAGGTATTCATCTCCATAGGTAATAATCATTTAATAGATCAGTTCTGATTTCAGGAGAAGTCACAATTTGAATTAAGGGGATCCAATTTCAACACTGCACCATGACCAAGGATGATATACTCCTCCATGGAATTTACTACTCTCCCTGATGCATAACCCAAGCAGGGGTAGAAAGTTCTCAGGCATCCATGTGTGGGCTTGAGGTTGAAGATAAACTAAGAAGAGTTTTCGGAAAGGAATTGGGAAATGGAGTATAGAGAGCTAGGCCGGACGGGTTTCCAGGTATCTGAAATTAGCTTTGGTGCCTGGGCAATTGGTGGTGATTGGGGAAAAGTTAGCGATGATGAGTCACTTGCTGCCCTCCACCGGGCGATCGACTTAGGTGTAAACTTCATTGATACTGCAGATGTTTATGGGGATGGTCGCAGCGAAAAGTTGGTCGCCGAGGTAAAAAGGGAACGCGATGAACCGATTTATATCGCCACGAAAGCTGGACGGCGTCTCGATCCACACGTAGCAAGTGGATACAATCAGCAAAATTTGACCGCCTTTGTGGAACGGAGCCTGAAAAACCTGCAGACCGAAGCGATCGATCTGCTCCAACTGCACTGCCCGCCAACGGAAGTTTATTATATGCCGGAAACTTTTGGCGTTCTTGATGACCTGGTAGCCCAGGGAAAGTTGCGCTATTATGGTGTCAGCGTTGAGAAGGTTGAAGAAGCCTTGAAGGCGATCGAATATCCGAATGTACAGAGCGTCCAGATCATCTTCAACATTTTCCGCCAACGCCCAATCGATTTATTCTTTTCCGAAGCCAAACGGAAAAAGGTTGGCATTTTAGCCAGGGTGCCGTTGGCATCCGGGCTGCTGGCAGATAAATTCAACCAAAACTCAGTTTTTGCAGACAACGACCATCGCAATTACAATCGCCATGGTGAATTCTTCGATGTAGGCGAGACATTCTCGGGTCTGCCCTACGAGATTGGACTGCAGGCGGTCGATGAACTGCGTCCGCTGGTACCCACCGGGATGACCATGGCTCAATTCGCACTGCGCTGGATCCTGATGTTCGATGCGGTAACCTGCGCTATCCCGGGTGCAAAGCGTCCCGATCAAGCCCAGGAGAATGTTGCCGCTGCTGACATGCCACCCATCGATGAAAAGCTGATGATGAAAGTCCGGGAGATTTACGATCGTCTCGTCCGCCCGGAGGTGCATCAGCTATGGTAATCTAACCTATCGGTAAATGAGAATCGGGAATAGCCACTGGAGCGATATTGCTCATCATATTACCTCGATTAAAACCTAGGTGGCGCAAGCATCCCATGAAATTCCGCCTTGGTTGTCTGAATGATCATATAAGAACAGGCTGTATTTCAGATCATTATTGGCCTTAATTGGGAGGAATTTAACCGATTCCGGTAATTCGGTATGGATACTAGCTGGATTTCAGGTAGCTGAAAAAGCTAGTTAAATATAAAAATGCTGCAACATTTCCCAGTTCAGCCTTAAATCATAGATTGCGATGCCGATTAATAGCAGCCCACTAAGGATATTTATTCCCCGGCTGTAGCGGGCAAACAGGGAGGTCAATTGACGTTGGAAAGCACCAGATAACAAGGAGAGGATAAATAGCGGTAGACCAAACCCCAGCCCAAACCAGAGGAATGCCCAAAGAGTACCCACAGCCTCGCCAGCAGTCAGCGATAAGGCAAAAATGCTGACCACCAGTGGTCCAGAACAAGGCAATGCTATTGGACCATAAAGCAAGCCGTAAGTAAACGCGTTGAGATATGGGTGGCGGAGAACCGGTATTTGAATTTGAGGCAAGGTTTTAAATGGGTTGCGATTGAGCAACAGCAGGATGCCAAGAATTAATATTACTAAATCTGCCAGTGGGATGATAAAAGCCAATACACTCCCGGTGGGTACAGCCAGCAAGGCGATTAAACCTCCAAGGGCGAGCATCATGCTCAATACCCCAGCCAGAACAAATAAACCTAAAAAATATCGTTGCCTCCCTCCCCCAATTTCAGTTTGGCTGCTCAAATATGCCAGGAATCCAGGATAGAGCGGCAGGACGCAAGGACTGGCTGTTGCCAGGAGTCCAAGGAAGAAGGAAGTATAAGCAATGTTCACGATCGATCAAGGGGTTAGGTAAGGTCTCAGGAATTCTTCAAGTGATGCGGCACTCTTCTGGCCGTATTCTAACTGGTGGACATCGCCATTGCGATCGATTACCAGCATTGGCGAAAGCGGTGGATTTAGATATTGGGCACTATACAGGTTGCCGAGGGCACGCGCAATTTCTCGAGGTGCGATGGCATAATGCCAATCGAAACCCCATTCTTCGGTATATTCTTTTAGCGAAACTGCATCCTCGTTCACATCGACATCCAGGCTGACCGAAACCAGTTCTTCTGTGTTTCCCAGCAATTCGTGCAGTTTTCTCACCTCATTTGCCTGGACAATGCAGTTGGGACACCACATGGCCATTGTCTCCACGAGCACAACCTTCCCAGCATAATCGTTCATCGTAAATGTTTCGCCAGTTTGTACATCGGTTAATTCAATGCCAAACCAATTACGAACAGCAGTGGCAGGCTTGGGGAGTGGAGTAAAGGTCGCGGTGGTGGAGTTGCAGGCAGTCATCAGAAGACTAACCAATAGGAAAGGATAAACAATAGTTTGGATCATGGTCCCTCGATGCATTTTTCTTCCCGGTGTATTAGATAATCATGCAGGAACTCGTATTTCTTTGCTAATTAAGAAGCAATCATGCTGATCTATATCCATGCTTTTAGTAACCTGCTCCCACATTAACCCCCGGTTCTCCAGCATGGGAATGAAAGGCATTTCATTATAGTAGATTTTGCTGAACCCAGAGTAAGCGATCTGCGATGGGTTGTGGAGATCGGGTAGTAATATGAATCAGCCCTAGATTTTTAGAATCGATGTTGAAAAAGATATAAAAGTCTGTTTACTCTTCCGGAACTCCGGTCTTCTCACACATTCATTCGCTGTGATAATTAGCACAGGGACTTGATCCAAATCAAAAAGAGATTCGTTGATGATATTTTCTATCTTGATCGGCTGAAGGATTAATTATATGGAGAAAGAATTATCTATATGAGCCTGGTACTGGCTTATGAATCAGGAGAAAGAATAATAAATCAGGAAGCGGAACCACCAGGCAATTCTTTTCAAATCTTGCAAAAGTCCTAGCAAATAATGAGCATCATTCCCCTTTATTGTACCAATCAATTGCGCATAGTTAACCTTCATTGGTTGGATTCGGATGTCGGTATACCAGATTTCAATTGTTTCTATCTCCTCATAAAAATAAAATCGTCCGAGGTTCGAGGGTGATATAATTTTTTTCATGAGCTATAAGGTTTTCCTGGTCGAGGATGAAATTGTCACGAGAGAAGGAATCCGAGATAATGTTGACTGGGAGACTTTAGGTTTCGAATTCTGCGGTGAAGCGCCAGATGGGGAAATAGCACTTCCGTTGATTGAAGATACCAATCCTGATGTGCTGATCACAGACATTAAGATGCCATTTATGGATGGTTTGCAGTTGAGCAAAATCATCCGTGAACAAATGCCCTGGATTAAAATCCTCATTCTCAGCGGGCATAACGAATTCGATTATGCTCAATCAGCTGTGAAATTGGGGGTAACTGAATATTTGCTAAAACCTATCAGCGCTCAAGATTTAAACAAAATTTTGGTTGAACTATACAAGGTCCTTGATCAAGAAAAACAAGAACGCGAAAAATTGATTGCTCTGCAGAATAAGATCAAAGACAACCTGTTATTTACCCGCGAGAAGTTTTTACTTAAATTGGTGATGGGTGGGATATCTTCATCAGAAGCAATTGAACAAAGCCAGCAGCTCGAATTGGATATTACCGCTCGCTATTACGTCGTTATGGTAATCCGCGTCGAATTATGCAGCAATTCTCCTCCATTTGATTACCATGAATACCAGCAGGTCGAGCAGATAATTTCCCAACTTACAGGGGATCAATCTGATGTTTTATTAACTAAAAAAGATATAGCGGAGATTATTTTACTGATTAAGGGTGAAAATGTAGAACAATTGCTCCAAAGAGGGGATTTTCTGGCAGATTTGATTAGGAATAAGGTGGAGAGTAAAACCACCTGTAATACCGTGATTGAGATGGGCAGCTACCAGGAGCGGTTGAGCGATGTTCACCATTCTTTTGCTGAAGCCCTGGTTAAATGCAAGTTTGTAGAACAAATCCCACAGGTGTCAACACCGAAAATCCCACATGATAAGTTATTTACTATTAAGCATGATGCAATTGAGAATTATTTGAGATTTGGATCAATTCAAGAATTTGATGAATTCTTTTCGAGAACCATTCGACCCATCGCGGATATTGCCCAACAGTCGTATATGTTGAGATATTATGTGTTTGTGGATATCATTTTTTCAGCTACTCAATTTGTCAGTGATCTGGGTGGAGAAGTGGAACAACTGGCATCGGAATTTCCTGCAATCGAAGAGATTATCAGCGATATTAAAAGCGTAGAGCAATTTGAAGCAGAAATGAGAAGGATGTTTACCATTATCCTTTTGTACCGGGATAAGCAAGCTAAAAATGAGCGGAAACTTACCCTTCGAGAAGCTAAATCTTATCTAGATCTAAATTTTTCAGATCCGGAATTAAAAATGCGTGATGTTGCTCAAACGTTCAACATTAGCCCCGGTCATTTCAGTACAACTTTTCACCAGGAATTTGAGATCACATTTCGCGATTACCTTTGTCAATTAAGGATTGATCATGCTAAAGGACTTTTACGTACTACCAGCATGAAATGTGCAGAAATTGCTTATCAAAGTGGTTTTAACAACTCACATTATTTCAGTTCTGTGTTTAAGAAAAAGACAGGTGTGTCTCCCCGTGAATTTCGATCTGCTGTTGCTTGATAAGAATCTTGTGGAGAAATAACCATGGATATTGGATTGACTGCTCAAGGAGCAACCCCCGGGTTTACAGGCAAGTTCATCGATTTCTTCAGCCGTATCAATATATCCCTGCGTGCCAAGATAATGTTCTCCTTTTTCATAGTGATCATCATGCTGGTTGCCATAAATTCATTGATGATCATGGAATTCTTGCGTTTCAACCGGCAGTATGACGCCATGATCACAAATATCACGACTGCAAATAACCTGAATGGATTCATCAAACCTGCAATTGATACCGAGATGTGGGACATCGTCGCCGGGAAAAATGAATTTGAAGAAGGTAACCAGTATCAAATCATCAGCCAGGCTAACAATCAAATCGAGACTTTGATGGCTAATGCCAATTCAGACAAATCCCGGATCAAGTTAGAAGTTATCCGCAGGACTATGGCTACGCTGACGAGCTATGTCAATAAAATGGGGGAACAAATAGCAAAAGGAAGCCGAGTCGCAGAGAACGAATTGGTACTCGATAATATCCGGGGTGTATCCGATGTGGTCGAAGAGAGTGTTCAGGATTATATGCTTTTCGAAGTACAGCAAGCAGAGCAACGATATATGGAGAGCCAAGCTCGTTTCAACCGCTGGCTTATCATTTATTTCATCCTTTTACCCGTGGTGATCGTGTTCTCGATCTCAGCAGCCTGGATAATTTCTGCCAGCATTTATATTCCAATCAAAAAATTACAGGATCTAACAGCCACCATCACCAAAAATGATCTTCAAGCACTTGTATCCCGGGAAAATATAGACGAAATCACTGAATTGGGGATCAGTTTTAATATTATGACCAGCAGAATTCGTGAATTGCTGAATGCGAAAGTCCGGGAACAGGAAAATCTGAAGAAAGCCGAATTGAAGGCATTGCAAGCGCAGATCAACCCCCATTTTCTCTATAACACGCTCGACACCATAGTATGGATGTCAGAATCTAACCAACCCCGAAAGGTGATAGAAATTGTTAAGGCGTTATCAAGTTTCTTCCGCATTGCATTAAGTCGAGGCAGGGATTGGATTCCGATAGGCCAAGAAATTGAGCACGTGGAGAGCTATCTATATATCCAAAAAATCCGTTACCGGGATATTTTAGACTACAAAATCGATGTGGATGAAAGCATCCTGGACGGGACAATTCTAAAGTTGACCCTCCAGCCCCTGGTTGAAAATGCGCTTTATCATGGTATTAAGAACAAGAGGAACGGTGGGACAATCTGGGTAAAGGCTCGAAGAGAGTATCAAGATAAGGTCATGCTGGAGGTAGAGGATAGCGGCGTAGGACTAACACCGTATAAATTAAGTCGGATATTGGAGCGCTTGAATGATGAATCCGATGAAATCACTCCAGATGGAGAAGGGTTTGGGCTGGCAAATGTCAACAAGCGTATCAAGTTGTATTATGGTGACCAGTATGGTCTTTCAATTGAAAGTCAATACAGGGAAGGTACAAGAGTAAAAGTTGTTATCCCACTTGAAGAGAATCATCACCCAGATCAGGAGAATTGATCACTCAAATGTTTCGCCATCTGAAAATTCCGAATCTGATAATCCTAATCATTCTAATCATATTCCTTCAAGGCTGCCAAAATATGGCTACCAATGAACCTCAAATTCCTGAGCAAGTTGGGGATAAAAAATATTTCCATGATCTTGTGGTCGGATTTTCTCAAATTGGCGCTGAAAGTGAGTGGCGCACTGGAAATACCGCATCCATACAAGAAGCAGCGGAAGATTTAGGCGTTGAATTGATATTCTCTGATGCGCAACAAAAACAAGAGAATCAGATCAAAGCCATTCGCACCTTCATTGCTCAACAAGTGGATGTGATTGGTGTATCACCAGTCGTAGAGACGGGCTGGGAATCCGTTTTTCAAGAAGCCAAGAATGCTGGAATTCCGATCATATTACTTGACCGGCGTGCCGATGTCCCAGCGGATCTCTACGCAACCCATCTTGGCTCGGATTTTGTTGAAGAAGGCCGCAATGCAGCCCGGGTGATGGCAGGCCTGTTGACTGGTAAAGGGAATATTGTGGAACTGGTCGGTACAGTCGGCTCTGCCCCTGCAAATGATCGTTATGTTGGTTTCAGGGAAATCTTGAAAGATTATCCAGAGATGAAAATCATTGCCTCGGAGTCCGCAGATTTCACTCGCGCAAAAGGTGAAGAAGTCATGCGGGGTTTTTTAGAACAATATGGAGATAGTATCGATGCTTTATACGCTCACAATGATGATAGTGCGATTGGTGCGATCCGCGCGATCGAGGATTATGGATTACGACCCGGGGAGGATATCATTATCGTCTCGATCGATGCTATTCGCGATGCATTTCAAATGATGATCGATGGAAAGCTCAACGCGACCGTCGAATGTAATCCTCTCTTAGGACCCTCGTTTTTTGACGTTGCACTGAAAGTTGTCAACGGCGAATCAGTTCCTAAATCGATTCCTGTTCAAGAAAGTATTTTCTATCCATTCAATGCTGCTGAGATCATGCCGTCACGGAAATATTAAAACAAATTTCGTAAAATAATTAACTTTTTTATTCGTAAGAATACCCGTTTCATTAGCGGGTATTTTTTTGTTTAGAAAATCCAACTTATTATTAACCATTTCCGAATAAGAATTGTTGAGTTATTCATCAGTTTTCACTAAACTAATTGTATGACCGGAACTCGTAATAAATATTGAGATTTTGAGATCTGCTTTATTGAACATTGTTTGGTTTCAGGTAATATCCATGTATATAGAGAAGGAGGTTACTATCGAAGAGAATAAACGGAAAACAGGAGAAGTGCTTGCCAAGGATTAAGCTGGTCCAAGCAAGCACTTCCGATGTGCGATACTGCAATTCCATTGAAGAGCAATATCGTTCAAGCTTATTATAACTGATCATAATCTCCAAATGGAGAGACCCATTCAAAATGAAGGAGAATGAAATGTCCCGCGTAAAATTAATTGCTTTTGTGATCCTCTGTACCGCTTTTGTCCTGGTAGCCTGTTCATCAGGTGCTGAAGCCCCTGCTGAAACTGCAGACTGTGCACCGAACTGTGAATATACTGACATGGTGTTTTGTTACCCTCAGCTTGGCGCTGAAAGCGACTGGCGAACAGCTAATACGGCTTCCTTCAAGGAAACAGCTGGAGATTTAGGCGTCCGCTTAATTTTCTCAGATGCACAGCAGAAACAAGAAAACCAGATTTCTGCAATGCGTGCCTGTATCCAACAGGAAGTTGATGTGATCGGTCTGCCACCAGTTGTTGAAGATGGTTGGGAAGCTGTGCTTCAAGAAGCACAAGATGCTGGTATCCCGGTCATTATTGTTGACCGGTCCGTTACCGCAGATGATTCCTTGTATGCATCCCATATTGGTTCCGACATGGTCCTTGAAGGACAAAAATCTGCTGATGAAATGAACAGATTGCTCCCGAATGGCGGCAAAATTGTCGAGTTAAGCGGGACGACCGGTTCAGGCGCAGCAGTTGGTCGCGCAGAAGGTTTTCGAATGAACCTCAACGATAATATTGAGATTGTTGACAGCCAGACTGGTAACTTTACAACTGCTGAAGGGAAACCAGTTATGGAAGCCTTCCTGAAGAAATACGGAGACGAAATTGACGGTGCTTTCATCCACAACGATAATATGGCGATCGGCGCTGTTGAAGCCATGAAAGCTGCTGGATTAGAACCTGGCGATATTCAGATCGTTTCCGTTGATGGTACTCGTGGTGGTTTCCAGCTCATGCTCGATGGTTGGGTACAGGCAGACGTAGAATGCAACCCGCTACTTGGGCCACAGGTCTATGAGATGGCGTTGGATTTAATGAATGGTAAGACTATTGAACGAGAAGTGCTTACCAATGAAACTGTCTATTATCCCGACGAAGCTGCAGAATTGCTGCCCAGCCGACAGTACTAAAACCCGTCCTGTTGCTTTGCATGAATCACGTTTGATTTTTAGTGACTGAACAAATGAGAAGCGACGTTGCTCAACGTCGCTTCTCACAACTAAATTCCAAGCTTTGTTGGTCTTGGTGAAAAGAGACGGGATACCTATGAAAAAAGATATTCCTTTGACCAAACGCATTCGGGAAAGTCAATTATTTTGGCCTCTGGTTGCGCTATTTTTGCTTCTCATTGTGGATGCAATTTTTGCGCCTGGATTTTTCAGAATAGGGATTGTTGAAGGACATTTTTATGGAAATTTGATTGATGTTTTCAATAATGCAGCTCCATTGATGCTTGTATCGATTGGTATGACCCTGGTAATTGCTACAGAAGGTGTTGACCTCTCGGTTGGGGCAGTGATCGCCATCTCTGCTGCCATGGGCACGGTTTTAATCAATCCCGCATTAGGCAATGAGCTGATCCTCAACGAGATCCTGGCAGCAAACACAACCAATACACCACTATGGATTGTCGTGATTGTAATACTAATAGGAGGCACCCTGTGCGGTTTGTGGAATGGGTTCCTGGTCTCAAGGGGCAATATTCAACCCATGGTTGCTACTCTCATTCTCATGGTCGCTGGTCGCGGTATTGCCCAGCTGATCACCAATGGTCAAATCATGACGGTATATTATCGGCCCTATTGGTGGTTTGGGAATGGGTTTATATTAGGACTGCCTGTTTCCATGTATATTGTAGCGGTCGTATTTATTTTGTCTTGGTTGCTGGTACGAAAAACTTCGATCGGCTTGTTTATTGAATCGGTGGGAATTAATGCAAAAGCCACGTTTTATTCTGGTATCAACGAAAAAAATACCAAGCTTTTCGTTTATACCTTCTGCGGCTTCTGCAGCGCAATTGCTGGTCTTATTCTGAGTTCTTATATCCACGGTTGCGATGCCAATAATATCGGACTGGGTTATGAGTTGGATGCCATTTTAGCTGTAGTTATTGGTGGGACCCTGATGTCTGGTGGACGTTTTTCTCTGCTTGCCAGCATGATTGGAGCACTTCTCATCTGGACATTCACTATCACCATGTATACATTTGGCGTGCCAGCTAATGCATTATTGGCGGGAAGAGCTGTACTTGTTTTGGTAGTGATCCTACTTTATTCAGATTACTCTCGCCGACTCATCGATAAATTTTTAGAACAAAGAGGACCACGACATGGTACATAGAGCGAAAACCTTTGTGGTCAAGAACGGTCCTTTGTTGACCACGATAGTAATTTTCATTCTCGTTTACATTATCGGGGGGCTGCTGTATCCTGCCATGCAGAAACCCCAGGTGTTTTTTAACCTTTTCATTAACAATGCCACCTTGTTAATTGTTTCTATTGGCCTAACCCTGGTAATTCTCACCAAGGGGATTGATCTTTCTGTGGCCGGGATGATTGCCCTGACTTCTGCAGCTTCGGCTGCACTCCTTCAAGCAGGTATGAGCGCTTGGCTTGTTATACCATTGATGTTGTTGATGGGTATTGTTATTGGCTTTGTCATGGGGTGGATTATTCACTACTTTAAGGTCCAACCATTTATCGTGACTCTGATGGGTTTATGGTTTGCTCGAGGCATGGCTTACATCATCACTTTAACCTCACTAACTATTAATGATGGTATTTATCGCTCCCTGGCGTTAACAAAAATTTATCTTCCTTTCTTTGGTAATGCATATATTTATCCTTCAACTCTTATTGGTCCAGTATTGTTAATTGTGGTATTTTTATTGGCCACCTTAACTCGTTTTGGGCGCACGATTTATGCAATCGGTAATAATGAACAATCAGCCATTTTAATGGGATTACCCGCTGGTCGGACAAAATTAATTGTGTATTCTTTCGGTGGATTTTGTTCTGCCTTAGGGGGCATTGTATTCAGTATTTCCTTGCTTTCCGGGTATGGAGGTTACGCACCGGGAATGGAATTGGATGCCATTGCTTCGGTTGTTATCGGTGGCACTTTGCTGACCGGGGGTATAGGAAATGTGATCGGCACTCTATTCGGTGTTCTAATTAATGGCACCATTGTGACCATTCTCCAATTTAATGGCACATTAAGCTCCTGGTGGACCCGCATTGCTGTGGGTGGTCTTACGCTGATCTTTATTGGCATCCAGAGTTTATTCTATATGAGGCAGAAGCATTCATAGGAGTATTCTTCTCAAACGGAGACAATACTTATGTCGGAATCGAATGAAAATCTCATCGTGATGTCAGGCATTTACAAGTCTTTTCCAGGTGTCCAGGCTTTGGAAGATGTATATTTCACCCTGAAAGCTGGTGAGATTCATGCCTTAGTAGGCGAGAATGGGGCTGGCAAATCAACCCTGATCAAGGTCATGACCGGTGTTGAAAAACAGGATCAAGGAACAATCATTCTACGGGGCGAAGAAGTCACTATTAAGTCTCCCCAGCATGCCCAGACCATGGGAATCAGTACAGTTTACCAGGAAGTCAATCTTTGCGATTACTTGACGGTAGCGGAAAATATATTGCTTGGGCGTGAACCACATAAATTTGGTCGAATAGATTGGAAGGCAACCAATATCCGGGCCAAGCAAATCCTCCAGGAATTAAATATCGATATTGATGTGACTCAACCACTGGGATCATATTCCACTGCTATCCAGCAAGTGATAGCCATTGCGCGAGCCCTTGAGGTTGCGTCTGCCAAGGTCTTAATCTTGGATGAACCCACATCAAGCCTCGATGCACATGAGACCCAGCAAATCTTTCGGGTGATGGAGAAATTGAAGCAGGATGGGGTTGGCATTATTTTCATCACCCATTTTATTGACCAGGTTTATGAAGTCTCGGATCGAATTACTATCCTCAGAAATGGAAAGTTAATCGGAACATTCCAAACTGAAACACTGCCTCGTCTCGAGTTGATTGCTAAGATGATCGGCCGCATCCTTTCTGATCTTGATGATATGACGGCAACCAAGCTGGAAACGAGTAAGAATATTGGAGAGGAAACTTTACTCGAGGCGTCAGATCTTGGGCTGACTGGCTCTATTGAACCCTTCGACTTGGAAATGCATGCCGGGGAAGTCGTTGGTCTTGCAGGATTACTCGGTTCCGGTCGCACAGAAATGGCGAAGTTATTGTTTGGTATTGATCAGCCAGATAGTGGGTCAATGAATATCCATGGGAAACTGGTTGAAAAATACTCGCCTTTGGACTCGATAGATCGTGGTGTTGCACTTTGCCCAGAAGATCGAAAAGATGAAGGTATTGCTGAGGATCTGACGGTCCGCGAAAATATTATCCTTGGATTGCAAGCCCATATGGGTTGGATGAAATACTTGAGTCTCCAAAAACAATACGAATTAGCGGATAAGTATATTAAATTATTAAATATCTCTACCCCTTCTCCGGATCAGCCGGTGAAGAATCTTAGCGGCGGCAACCAACAAAAAGTAATCCTTGCCCGTTGGTTGGCTACAGATCCTCAGCTTTTAATTCTGGATGAACCTACCCGTGGTATCGATGTGGGCGCGAAAGCAGAAATTCAAAAACTGGTACTCTCATTAGCTGAGGAAGGAAAATCATGCCTGTTCATTTCTTCTGAACTTGAGGAAGTACTCCGCACGAGTCACCGCATTGTCGTGTTGCGCGATAAGAAGAAGATCGAAGAGTTTACCGGTGAAGTGGGTGAACGGGCAATTATGCATTCCATCGCGGGTGGTGAGTAATTACATTCATTAGCTATAATCTGTATTGATCTAATCTATGGATTAGTGCCCGGCAATTCCACCAATGAAATGACATGTATCGACTTAAAATCCACGGATTTTGGGTCGATATTTTCTATAAAATAACTTGTAGGGAAAGCGAAAATTTACTTGGTAAAGCGGTTACAATTCATTCATTAACCTGCCAGCTGATCGTAGGAAGGGTGTCATACTCTTCGCTGGAAGTATATTTGGATGCAACCACAAACCCGAAAGATCCAATTTGTTTTATGCCTCCTGATCCTGGTGGTCATATCTGCCTGCCAGGGTGATGCAGGTGATATTTATCCGGATGGACCACCCGAGACGCCTCCAACCGACTTGCTGGAAACAGATTCCACAGAACCCAACGATTCGGTTGGTGGACCCGTCAATCCAGAACAAACCCTGTATTCCTCTTTCACAATTCTGGACAGCCTAGAATATGATGTCCATCAACAACTCAAATTGGTCAACCACGGCCCCGGCAGCCCTTCGAAACAAAATTTGTGGGTAGCATTAATCCAGGACGTTTACCCCTACCAGCAAGTTATCGAAAGAGAAATAACTCCGCAAACTTACCAGCTGGTCATCGATGAATATGGGAACCAGATTGCGGAATTTGATTTCTCAGAGATGCCTCCCGATTCTGAGATCCAGGTAGAGATTAACTACCGGGTGAAAGTCAACCAATTAAAGTTCGATTTAGCGAACTGCCAGGGCGAGCTGCCGATTTTCTTCGCCCAGCCCGAACTGCACATTGAATCTCAAAACCCTCAAATTATCCAGTTATCTGAGCAGCTGTCTCAGGGAAAGCAGAACACTTGCGAACAGGTGCGGGCATTTTATGATTATATCGGGGACAACCTTGTGTACAGCTTTAACGGTGGAAACTGGGGGGCACAGGGGGCATTGGGTCAAATGGGTGCGGATTGCACGGAATATTCTTCGCTGATGATCGCGCTGAGCCGGGCAGCGGGTATTCCGGCTCGCTATATTGTCGGGTTGAGCTACTTACCTGAGGGGGAAGATGGATTGGCTCGTAAAGAACATGCCTGGGTCGAAGTGTACCTGCCCGGAATTGGCTGGACCCCCATGGATCCTACCCTAGGGCGTTCGTCCATCACGCGTGGACGATACTATGCCAGCCTGCCTGCTGACCATATCATCGTAACCCGCGGACGCAACTCCTCCACATTAAGAGGGGCCAGCTACTGGACTTATTTATACTGGCCTGGAGAGAGCGCTGAAATCAAGCTTGAAGAGGGGCAATGGGAAATCACACCAGTCGAAGAGTAATCTTGAATCACTATGCGGCACGAATCTAAATGAAAAGTTGCTTGGCTGGAATCATCCCGAAGCTCAAGCAACTTATACAGTTCCTGTTATATGAACGAATTTTATAATTGAAGAAAGATGTACAATATTTTCCTTTGTTCCAAATTAATCACGTTGATTCAACCAGGTTAATATGATCCTATTCCATCCTGCGGCGAAGGAAGGCATGCATGGTGACAGAGAGTACGATGATCAAACCGTAAATCAATTGGGTATAGAAACCCGTTAATCCGACAGCAACTGTAGCAGCTTCTATTGCACCAATGATAAAGGCTCCCAGGAAAGAACCGAAAATCGTGCCAACACCACCAAATACGGATGTACCTCCAAGGAAAACCGATGCCAGGGTACGCAGAAGGTAACCGTCCCCAAGACTAGGCCAGAAAAAGTTCACATGCATGCTGGCCACTACGCCCGCAAAAGCGGAGATGACTCCAACCAGGACAAACACCAGGATGCGGGTGCGCGCAGTGTTGACACCCATCAGCGCAGCACTTTCCGCATTATCACCGATCAGATAGACATGAGCGCCAAACCGGGTGCGATTTAGAAGCACCCAACAGAAAATCGCAATAATAACTAACCAGATAAATTGAGCAGGCAGCGCTCCACCGATCTTCCCCACCAGCAGGCTGTGTAATAAGGATTCTTTTGCATAAACCAGGCTGCCGCTGCTCCCTTCTGAGAGCACGAGCACCATACCGCGCCAGAAGAATTGAGTGCCGATCGTGGCTACCAGCGAGGGGATACCAAAATAAACGACAATGGCACCGTTCAATAAGCCACCTATTAAACCCATTGCCAGAGAAGCGATGAAAGCCAACCAGATCATCCCGGTGGCATCATAAGTAAGGATGAATGCCACCATTCCCATTGCCATGAGGGAGGGGAAGGATAGGTCGATCTCTCCAGCGATCACCGCAATTGTCAAGGGCATGGCTGAAATAGCAAAGAATGGAATCGTGGCCATAAATGCCCAGTAGATATTTGCAGAAAGAAATGTATCCGGCGCAGCGAAAATAAATAATGCCCAAAGGGCAAGAAAAACAGCAAATATTCCAAGCTGAGTCCCATTCTTCCGGGCGAATCTTGACAGGCTGAAGGGTTCTTTGTAATTTTGTTCAGCTTTTTCTTCCGTCAAACCTTTACCAGTTTGATCCATTTCACACAATCCTTTATGGTATGGTTATTTATGCTTATTCGAGAACACCAGTTTCAGCAACCCTGTACATCTTTTCCATCAGGTCATCAAGACTGATGTCCTTGGTCATGAATTCGCCGGCAACTTTACCACGATCGATGACCACCACCCGGTCAGCTACCGAATAAACATGGAATATATTGTGATCGATAAATATGGCTGCTTTACCTGCTTCTTTGATCCCACGCACGAAATCTAACAATCTCCTGGTCTCTTTCAAGGATAGACCCATGGTTGGCTCGTCGAGGATAATGATGTCCGCATCAAAATATAGGGCGCGTACGATCGCTACACCCTGTTTCTCTCCACCAGAGAAAGTTCCCACGGCTGAGTCAGGGCTGACCGCTGAGGAGGTAAAGCCCATCGATTGGATCATCAAGCGATGCGTCTCCTGCTTCATTTGGTTGATCTTCAGGAGGCCTGCCCTGTTTTTTAGTTCACGACCGAGGAAAATGTTCCTCCAAAGAGATTGGAGCTCTGCCAGGGCTCTTTCCTGATATACCGTCTCAATACCCAGTTCCCGGGCTTTTGGGACGGTCAAATCCTCGATCTTCTCACCATTGATGTACATTTCTCCTTCATCAGGCCGGTAGTAACCGGTGATGATCTTGATCAGTGTAGATTTACCAGCCCCATTGTCTCCTAACAGGCCAACAACTTCATTTTCCCCCAGGATGAAATCCACCTCTCTAAGCGCTTGAACCTCTCCAAAGGTTTTGGATACCTTCTGTAATTCAATTCGATTTGCCATCCTTCACCTCCAAGATTTGAAACGAGGGCTAAACAGGGAAAAGTCCCAGTGTAGTGCTCCTCGACTATTTAGCCCTCGCTACGATCAGCTTCCAGGTCATCCTCTAGCTAAGTCAAAAGAAAGATGACCAAGGAACGAGTACTGCTGATTTTACCGAATCTGCCGGTCAACCAGGTCTGCAAGCAGTTCAACGTTTTCCGCATAGGCAAAACCTGCGCCGGTATCGATTTGCAGCCCTGTGAAAGCGAAGTTGTCAGTCAAGCAGATCTGCAGAACAGACAGGTAACCCTGCAGCCATTGCTGCTGGTCGATGACCAGATCTGTCCATCCACCGCGGATGGCTTCAACCGTGGCTGGTGAGAGGTCGAATCCCGCACCGATCACATCATCTGGACCGAAGCCAGCGCTGCTCAGGTAGGTTTCCATGGTGGCAGTTAAGGCGCCATGATCCGTCACGACCAGCTTCACATCCGGGTTGGCGGAAGCGTAGCCCACGAATTGAGGCACACCAGCTGCTGCATCGGCATTGGTGGCATCATCGATCTCAAGGTAGTCGACAACCAAACCTGCATCCTCGAGTGAATCAACGACACCCTTTGTTCGTTCGCCTCGTCCAGCCTGAGCGAGCAGACCCCAAACAAATGCCCGATCGCCTTCCTGGAGATCAAAGCGGCTCACGGCTTCAGAACCCAAAGCGTAGCCAGCTTGATAGAGGATCGCGCCCACATAACCAAATCCAGATGAGCTGTACTTAGCCTGCAGCTCGGGCAGCTGGGTATTCATGCTGGTTACGATGATGCCCTGAGATTCTGCATCGTCGACCAGCGGTCCAAAAGCCTCATCACCGGGGTGACCCATGATGGCGATGCCATCTGGATGAGTAGCTACTGCCTGGGAGAATTGGGTGATCATGTTTTCTGGATTCCAATCTGACCAGACGTATTCCACATCTGCACCCAGATCAGCTGCAGCGGCCAAAGCACCATTGTAGACCACGGTCGCAAATGGACCGCCAGGTGAACCGCCAGGGAAGAATACGATCTTGGTATCTGAGCACCACTTTCCTTCCTGTCCAGGCGCGGGTCCGGATTCCTCAGTGGGTGCTTCGACAACCGCTTCTGTTGGAGCTTCGGCAACTGCTTCTGTGGGCGCTTCAGCGACCGCTTCCGTTGGTTCTTCTGGCATTGTTGCTTCTGTCGGCTGTTCCACTTCTGCGGGGGCTTCCGTGGCAGCCGGCTGGCAGGCTGCCAGGATCATGACTGCCGTCAAGAGTACTGCGAATATCCAATAAAGTCGCTTATTCATTTTCTATCTCCTGTCCTTCCATATTATTGTGAATATATTAAGTATCTTCCATGTACTTTTTTGACCTCGTTCAAATATGTTGGTCACTCCATTTGCACCTCCTTTTCCAGACCTTGAGTCTGTTTTTAACTGGATCGTTTCTTCATTGAGAGTTGCTATTGATTTAGCAGCAGTCAAACCCATTTTTTTATTCGATTCAAGATGTCAATTTGTTCTTGCTCATCTTCAACCGCTACCCACAAAAACAAACCCCGGGGATCCATGACGGCAATAAAATTATCTAAATCCTCCACGCTTAGATCGACGATCACCGGCATACCCCTGGATCGCATTTCTTTAATCAGGGGCACCCATTGCATGATGGGATAATTATCACCGACCCCCTGAACCCACTGCAGTGCATGAACTTCAGGTACACTAAGGATGGCATCCAAGTGCTTGGCAACGCCATAACCATCGATATGAAAGATGTTGTGGGTCATGCTCTTCGTCTCAAGCTCGAGGATCGGCAGCCCGAATTCCCTGAAAAATTTCTCGGAAATCAGGGCTGAGAAGTCACAACTGGGAATATGCATCTTTCCATGGGTTGGAATACCCATCCAACTGACCGACAGCTGGCTATTTTCTTTGAGCAACGCATCAAAGTGATTGTATATGAAATCGAAATCTGCAATGGCTAAATCTGCCAGGCGCCGGACCTGGTCCGGTTCATCATACAAATCGTAGCACAGCTGCAAGGGGTCCCGCCAGGCGGCCACGCAATCCAGGCCCGGATGCAGGTCCGTATAGCCAACAAGGAACAGCCCCGTACAGCGCTCCAGAGCGTGCCTGGTTAAATCTTCAATCTTCTTGAAATATTTATTGTCCAGGTCAAGTTTAAGCAGTTCGGCATCCTCCCAACGACGCACGCAGGGAATTGAGTAGGAAGTTACCTCGCCAAATTCTAACTCCGCACCATAAAAGGCAGCATAGACATCTGGACCGAGATTAGGGAAAAATACTGGAAAAGTTTCACCGTGGAAGCGGCAGCCTTCGATAGATTTGATGAAGAGATCGACCTGCAGTTCGCTGTTAAACCACCAATCCTTTTTCTGTTCCTTTGTCAAGTGGGCGATATCTTCAGTCGCTGCCTCCAGGAAAGCATTATGGGCTATGAAGCGAACAGGCGGACGATCGATGATCTCGTTTTCGAACCAGGCATAAACCCGCTGCATTGCCATATCGAATTGTGGCATAGCCTCGAGTTCAATGGTCCAATTCACTTGCTGCGTTTCCAGTCTCTTCATCATGAGCTATAACGAACTGTTGTATCTGGTTTCATTTATTCATTAAATTGATGGCCAGTCTGGTTGCCTGGCTGGCGTCGGGAGCGAATCCATCCGCTCCAATTCTGTCAGCATAATCCTGGGTGATCGGGGCACCCCCGATCATGATCTTCACCCGATCACGTAAATTAGCCTTTGTGATCGCCTGGATGGTGGTTTCCATCATTGGCATGGTGGTCGTCAGCAGGGCGGAGAGGCCGATTAAATCAACCTGCTCCGATTTTATTACTTCAACTACCTGTTCAGGTGATACGTCAGTTCCCAGGTCAAAGATGGTAAAGCCAGACCCTTCGAGCATGATCCCGACCAGGTTCTTGCCAATATCGTGCAGGTCTCCTTGCACTGTTCCCAGGGCGACCTTTCCACTGGGTTTGATATCTGCACTGGTCATGAAGGGTTTTATGAGTTCCAATCCAGATTTCATCGCCCGGGCTGCAATTAACATTTCTGGTACGAAATACTCGCCTTCCTCGAACAACCTGCCAACCTCGCTCATTGCATTGATCAATCCCACCTGCAAGATTGTATTAACTTCAATCTTTGCATCCAGCGCATTCTGGACGTATGCAACCGTTGCAGCCTGGTCGCCTTTCACGACGGATTGGGAAATATGTTCGATGGTTCGCTCTTCAGCAATTTCCATTAGTAAGCCTCGATCTATAAGGATGAATACGGGGTACCAGTGATTGTGTCCACCATCATCCAGAAATTCTCTAGGGGTGTATCCAGCTGCACATGGTGGGTGGGTGAAAGGATCAAGCCGCCATTATTACCTACCGTTTCCAGGCGCAGGCGGACCTCCGCCTGGACATCAGAAGGATCTCCAAACGGGAGTGTACGCTGTTCATCGATTGTTCCCCAATAGCAGAGCTGGTTTCCGTAGGTGCTTTTCAATTGCCCGGGATCCATGCTGGCTGGTTGGACTGGATTGAGCACATCAAGGCCAATTTCGATCAACTCCGGGATAATGGGAGCGATATTGCCATCTGTGTGGTAGGCAACTTTTAAGTGGGGATTAAGCGATTTAATTTCAGCGATGAAGTTGGCCATCCTTGGTTTAAGGAATTGGCGCCACATCTTTGGAGAGATTAACATACGGTTCTGGGTGCCGACGTCATCACCAATCCAGATCATGTCGACACCGAGCTCGACCAGCTTCTTTGCTGCCTGCAGATGATAATGATAGGGGATATCCAGGATGTGGTTTGCTAAACCTGGATTCAACGCCATGTCGATCATCATCTGCTCATATCCGCGCAGTGCCCAGGCAGTCTCAAAGATAGTTGTCACCGTGACACCGACAATCCAATACTCACCCTTGAATTCGGCGATCATCTGCTTAGAATCTTCGTACAATTCTGCTCTATCCGCATCTGGTGGTTGATAATCGCGGATCACAGATTCATCTGCTAATGGGTGACCGACGATCTCTGTATAATGTCCGGTCCCAAAAGGTGTCTGGTAGGATTGGATATCCCAACCGATGCCCCATTCGTCATGGTATGGTTTATCTTCCATGTAATACGAGTTAGCCCAACCGACTGAGGTGAGCAGCATATCTTCTCCGAGCACCCGTTCAAGTTCGTAGGTGTTCCCTCCACCATGAGGGTTGTGGATTTTGGTTCCCTTCAAGTGAAGATCCGCCGACAACCGGGCAGCAAATTCAGGTGTGAAGCTGATCTGCATCGGACAGCGATCAGGGATTTCATGATTTAGAGCGAGTTCAACACGTTCTCTTGGTTTCATACCACCATTGATCAAATGTTAATACTTGTTCAGCCGATTTACAGTTGGGATGAGAACAAATAGAAAATCTCATTCCAACGGATCTCCTTCTTAAAATCGGGGATTAATGTATCGTTATTTATCAGCAGGAATTCAATATCGGCCATTTCAGCAAAATCTTGCATATTTGAAGAAGAGAGCGCCTGGCTAAAACCAGTATGGTGTGCCCCGCCAGCCAAAATCCATGCGGTTGCTGCCACCTTGAGGTTAGGCTTTGGCACCCACAGAGCCCTGGCAACTGGCAACTTCGGCAAAGGTGCCTCGGCTTCCACGACCTCCACTTCGTTAACAACCATCCGGAAGCGATTGCCCATATCCATGATCGAAGCATTTATTGCCGGTCCGGTTTTCGTGTCGAAAACTAACCTAGGCGGGTCTTCTTTTCCACCGATGGATAATGGTTGAGTATCAAGCCTGGGTTGTTGATCGGTGATCGTGGGGCATACCTCCAGCATATGTGCACCAAGAACTTTCATTTTTTGCGTATCCAGATGATAGGTATAGTCTTCCATGAAAGAAGTCCCCCCAGGTAAGCCAACTCCCATTACCTTCATGGCTCGTACCAACGCTGCAGTCTTCCAATCTCCCTCCGCACCAAAGCCATATCCTTCAGCCATCAGGCGTTGGACAGCTATGCCAGGCAGCTGCTTTAAACCATGCAGGTTTTCAAAGGTTGTGGTGAAAGCCTTAAAATTCCCGGATTTCAGGAAGTCACGCAAACCAGCCTCAATGCGGGCTGCTTCACGGAGAGATTGGTGTGCTGCACCACCTGGTTTTGAAGCATCCGCTACGATGTATGTGTCCAGATATTCCCTCACCAGAGAGTCCACAGTGGAATCCGTGACCGCGTTTACAGCTTCAACGAGGTCCCCGACTCCATAGCCATAAACATCGTAGCCCAAGCGGATCTGGGCATCAACTTTATCTCCTTCGGTTACTGCCACATCCCGCATATTGTCACCAAAGCGGGCGATCTTTGCCCCTTGCAGGTCATGCCACGCGCAGGCTGCACGAGACCAGACACCGAGTTCATGCTGGACATCTTCATCAGCCCAATAACCGACTACAACCTTGCGATTCAACCGCATCCTACTATTGATAAATCCAAACTCCCGGTCGCCATGGGCTGACTGGTTCAAATTCATGAAGTCCATATCAATATCTGCCCAAGGGATGAGACGATTGTGTTGGGTGTGTAAATGAGCAAAGGGTTTTTCTAAAATGCTTAAACCCCGGATCCACATCTTTGCTGGCGAAAAGGTGTGCATCCAGGTGATGATGCCAACACAATTTTCAGTTCTATTGGCATCCTGGCAGATTTGATAAATTGCATCCGGGGTGGTAAGAACAGGTTTGAAAATCACCCGCGTAGGGAAATGTGCAGATGTATCCAGGGTTTGAGCTATTTCTTGGGAGTTTATATTTACCTGCTCCAGCGTATCCTCTCCATACAGGTGCTGGCTGCCAGTCACAAACCAGATTTCATATTCTTTAAGATCAATCACTGCGGCCTCTCCTCTTATAATTTCTTCTTTTGTCCATAATATGCATTTGCACCGTGTTTTCTCAAATAGTGCTTGTCTAGCAACTCCTTCTGCATGGGCGGGATGTCTGGCTCGAGCATCAGGGTGTGGAAATTCATGAATGCAACCTCCTCCAGTACCACAGCACTGTGAAATGCATCCATTGGGTTTGTGCCCCAAACAAATGGGCCGTGGCTGTGAACGAGAACGCCTGAGATGGCAGCGGGATCTTTGCCCTGGAAGGTTTCCTTGATCAAGAACCCCGTTTCTTTCTCGTATTCACCGTGGATTTCGCCAACTGTCAACTTTCGGGTGCAAGGGACTTCCCCGTAGAAGTAATCGGCATGTGTTGTGCCGAGTGCTATGATGCCGCGACCAGCTTGTGCAAAAATCGTAGCCCAGCGGCTGTGAGTGTGTACAATGCCGCCGATGTTTGGGAATGCTTTATAGATCTCGAGATGTGTGTCCGTGTCAGAGGAAGGTTGTAATCGTTCTTCCAAAATCTTTCCTGTTTCCAATTCCACGATCACCATATCATCGACTTCCATATCCTCGTAGGAAACTCCAGAAGGTTTGATCACCATCAGTCCCTGCTCCCTATCAATGCCAGAAACATTCCCCCAGGTGAACTTGACCAGGTTATATTTGGGGAGCAGCAAATTTGCCTGATAAACTTGTTCTTTTAAGAAATTCAACATGTGTATTTTTACCTCAGTGCATCCACAGCAGTTCGTTCGATAATAAGTCCATCCTGATAGCGATTCATGAACGCCATAAACCCATCGACATCAGCTTGATCTGGGGCAACCGTCGTACTTAATTGCCCGGAGAAAACCTTATTCGATAGATAGGTTTCGAGAAGTTCGCCCTCTTCCTTGCGGATCATGTAGGAAGCAAGTAATGCAATCCCCCATGCACCACTTTCACCAGCGGTCTCCATCACGGAAACTGGGACATCCAGCGCGGCTGCCATAAATCTTTGCCCCACATCCTTTGTTTTGAAAAAGCCACCATGCCCGAGGATCTGATCGATCTTGACTTTCTCCTCCTTAAATAGGATGTCCATTCCAATCTTCAAGGCAGCAAGGGCTGAATATAGATGTACGCGCATGAAATTCGAAAGGGTAAAATTGGATCCTGGTGTGCGGACGAATAGCGGGCGTCCCTCCACAAGTTGAGTGATGTGCTCACCAGATAAATAATTGTAAGCAAGCAGCCCACTGCAATCCGCATCGCCCGAGAGTGCCTGCTGATACAGGACTTCAAACAGCCTGGATTGGGGTATCTCTACACCCAGTGCTTCGATGAATTCCTGGAATAAGTCAACCCAGGCATTGAGATCGGACGTGCAGTTGTTACCATGCACCAAAGCCACAGGCTTGCCTGTGGGTGTCGTCACCATATCCACTTCTTGATATACTTTCGATAGGGGTTTTTCCAAAACGATCATCGCGAAGATGGAGGTTCCCGCAGACACATTACCTGTTCTCTCTGCGATGCTGTTTGTTGCAACCATACCTGTTCCCGCGTCACCTTCAGGTGGACAGAAGGGGATACCCGCGTTCAGTTTTCCCGATGGATCAAGCAGCTTTGCGCCTTCATTCGTCAGGTGACCTGCGGCATCCCCCGCGATAAGGACTTTGGGCAGGATATCCTGGATCTTCCATGATATATCTTCCGCCCTGAGGCGTTCGTTGAACAAACGGATCATGTTCTGATCATAATCGTTGATCTTACTGTCGATGGGGAACATGCCAGAGGCTTCACCAATACCCAGCACCTTTTGTCCTGTCAGCTGCCAATGGACATAGCCTGCCAGCGTAGTCGAATGGCTGATCATATTGACATGAGGTTCCTTATTCAATATCGCCTGGTATAGATGCGCAATGCTCCAACGCTGTGGAATATAGAATTGGAACAGCTCCGTCAGCTGCTCAGATGCCGGGCCGGTTATGGTGTTTCGCCAGGTACGAAACGGGACGAGCTGGTTGCCATTCTGATCGAATACCATATAGCCATGCATCATGGCACTGAAGCCAATTGCACCGATTGTTTGCAATGGGGTGTTGAAATTTTCATAAACCTGGTTGCTCAGGTCCCGGTAACTTTCCTGTAAACCCGTCCATATATCTTGTAGATGGTACGTCCAGATGCCGTTCTCGCAGCGGTTTTCCCATTCATGGCTTCCCGATCCGATTGGTGAACAATCCTCACCAATCAGCATTGCCTTGATACGTGTTGAGCCGAACTCAATGCCAAGAAAGGTTTTTCCGCTATCAATTGCTTTTTGGGTATCATTTCGGTCCATGTTCTACTCCCATATTGGAAGGGATAGTTCTTGTCTCTTGCTGCTGGTGTATTTATGCGTGATTGCCAGCCTATCAGAGCGATTAGCCAAATCAACGATCTGTATGCGCTCCAGTCGTATTCCTAAATCAATTTCAATCACAATATTTGCTCTGTACATCTAGATCTTCTACAAGTGCATATCGCTGCTGGGGATCACTGTAAATGTTTTTATCGAAGTGAACTATTCCTAATGATCAATTTTGGTGTCACCCAGATGATGTCTGCGTCATAATCTCGACCATCTTCACCAGCACGAATCATATTGCTCATCTGGTCAACCGCCATAGCTCCCAACAACTCTGCATTCTGGCGAATGGTGCTTATTGGAGGATAAAAATATTCAGCTTCTGGAATGTCATCGAAGCCTACAATTCCTAATTCATATGGGACATTAATGCCAAGATGTCGCGATGCCTTCAGCGCTCCAAGTGCCATCTGGTCGTTGCTGATGAAGACTGCATCGATATCAGGCGACTTTGCCAGCAAATTGTGGAGTCCAGCTTCTCCACTGGCAGCGCTCCAATCACCATTAACAATTACTTGGTTTGAGTTATCAAGGCCTGCCTCTGTAATTACTTCCCGCCAACCCGATTCGCGTTCCTGTGCTTCCCACCAATCTGTGGGTCCAGTGATGATCCCAATGCACTGGTATCCCTCTTCCAGCAGGTGTTGGGTGGCGATTCTTCCTCCTAATCGATTGTCCAGAGCAACTACAGCTTCGTGTTGTGTTTGTATTTTATTCAGGTAGACCACAGGGATAGAAATCTCCCTGAATTTCTCCGAGAGCTCACCGATTAAATTATCATTTCCGGGAACTGCCCAAATAATGCCATCAACTTGTCTGGAAAGCAGGTTTTTTAAAATGTCATCTATCAGAACACTATCAAAATCCTTGAGCAAGCTCAGGATCAGCGAGAAGCCCAATTCATTAGACTTTTTTTCAATTCCTTGTAATATATTAGAAGGACCAAAGTAGTTCAGCCCATAGCCAACTACGCCAAAGGTATTGGTACGCCCGCGGCTCAAACTTCTGGCAATTACATTGGGAGAATATTCAAGTTCTTTGATGACCTGTTGGACGCGTGCTCTCGTACTAGGGGAGACATCTGGGCGGGAATTGATGACACGCGAAACCGTTTGAGTTGATACCCCCGCAACCTGAGCTACATCTTTAATGGTGACTTTTTGCATCTAAGATTAGCTTTCTGCAGACGAGTGTTATCGCTCCCGTTATCGGTAACATCTTCAATTTCCAGTGTACCATGGGATATTTTTTATGTCAATTATTATTAATATTTCATTAATCTTTCCCGATTGTCGATCAATAAAATCTAAAAAAATGAAGGATTCGGGAAGGTTTGCAGGATATAACCGAGTTGTCTGCCTGCATTGCATGGGATTGGCAGGCCAGGAACGCTTTGATGTGACCAGCATTAAATCGGTGGGATCCAATGTGGTTAAAACTCTTCAGTCAAGAGGCACAGATGCAATTTAAACAGTTTGAATCAGTGTCGGCAGCAGGGATGGGCCAGCCAGGTACCAGATATTTTGCATCCACGAACCCGGGTCCATTTGAATTGTTGTCTATTAATTTGCATATGAAAAAACCTCGGGATGTAGTTCTCCGAGGTTTTTAATTGTGCAGGTGGGAGTCAAGCCCACCAGGTGTCAGCACCGGGGGATTCTGTGCCCCCGGTGAAATTCACCATGATGATATGGATCGGAATATGTCGACCAGTACCAAACCTAAAATTCTTCTGGCACGGTATACCTTACCAAAGGCCTGATCTTCCGACTGTGTGCAGCTTATGGATTTACCATGCTACCAATCACCGCTAAGGAAACAGTATTCACGTCGACCGGATCATCCTGGAGTTAGTACCTGGACGATTTCCTCAAAAACCTGCATGACTTTCTCAGCCTGGGCGTCCGTGATCACCAGGGGTGGTTTAATCTTGACCACATTTCCCATGCCAGCATACTTGGCGTTGCCAAACAAAACACCACGCTTGATGCCTTCCACTTCGAACTGGTATGATTCTTTACGGGCAGGTTCCTTGGTTTTCTTATCGTAGACCAGCTCAATGCCAAGCATTAATCCCGGCCCGCGCACATCGCCGATCAGCTCGTATTTATCCTTCATTTCCAACAATCTCTGGGTGAAATAAGCACCTACTTGCTGAGCTCGCTCAAGCAGGCCTTCCTCCTCCAGAACATTCAGCGTAGCGATTGCTGCTACCAACGATACCGGGAAATGGGCGAAGGTGAAGGAGTGATCACCCGGTTTGAAGCCATGGAGTCCATCCCGGGAGATGTGCCCTGCAATTGGGAAACCACCTCCCAGTGCCTTGCCGAAGCACAGGATATCGGGCACGGTTTCGTACATTTCCGAGGCAAACATTGTGCCCAGGCGACCAAACCCCGTTTGTACTTCGTCCCAGATCAGAAGCATGTCGTATTTGTCGCACATCTTGCGAATCGCCTGGTAATAAGGCTTTGGAAAATCAATCATACCGCCGCTAGCCTCGATGGGTTCCATAATGAAGGCGATAGGCTGCCCATCCACGGCATTCTCAATATGCTTGCCCATCATCTTCACACAAAATAAATCACACTCGGGGTAGGTACGTTCGTAAGGACAGC
This sequence comes from Anaerolineales bacterium, assembly GCA_046260155.1. Taxonomy (GTDB): domain Bacteria; phylum Chloroflexota; class Anaerolineae; order Anaerolineales; family UBA4823; genus PFL25. The sequence goes on along the minus strand of JBJYXV010000065.1, from coordinate 32,979 downwards.
GGTAACAGTAACCCTGGGGGACGCGCACCTTGTTGCCTGTATAATCGCGGAAGGGCCACGGGTGGGGATAGCTCAAAGCAATGCCTGCCAGCGTGCGCCCAGAAAACGAATCCCAGGGAGTGATGAAGAACTTGCGATCCGGGTACTCACGGATAGCGAGTTTCATGGCACCTTCAATGGCATTGGAGGCATGTAAGCAGTAATTGACCCGATTCAAGTTACCCGGGGCGATCTCTTCCAGACGCTTGGAGAGCATCAGGCGCGGCATGGTTTCGAAGCTGGTGCGCACGTGGGTAAAGTAGTTTAACTGTTCCTTCACTGCGGCCATTACCTTTGGGTGGCAGGCCCCGACATTCAAGCTCCAGGCCTGTGATGTGCAATCGATGTATTCGCGCCCGGTTTGGTCCCAGAAGGAAGCGCCACGCGCCTTGGCGATTTGGATTGGCATCTCGCCACCTACGGAACCACTCAACAAGGCCTGCCTGCCAGCTGCCATATCCTCTTCCGAGGGGTTCTCGTACATAGCCCGCACCCATGAGGCATCTACATTTTTAGTTACATCTTCAATTTCGGGCATATTAAATTACTCCATGTTTGATGATTGAATGTGGATATTGCAAACAGTGATTCACGGCTCGATCACTACTTTGATTGCATCAGGCTTACGGGTGGCGTAAAAGCCTTCAACCGTGCTGTCCAAATTGTAAACATCGGTGATCAATTCACCCATGCGTATCTGTGGTAACAGGCTGACTGCTTTGTGGTAATCCTGGAGAGTGCAATCGATCGAACCGTGGATATGAAGCTCCCGGTAGTGGACATCGTTAAGCTGCATTTCCAGCGTTGAACCCTTGAGATAGCCGCTAAAGAAAAGCAGCGATCCACCGGCTCGAACCAGGTCAAAAGTTTGTTCAGTTGCCGGCACGCTGGCGGTCGCTACAATCACACGATCGAAAGCGTAACCATAATGGCTCTTGAGATCAATGGAGGTGGGATCGACGGCTTCGATCGCGCCCAGCTCCACAGCCATCTCACGGCGGCGAGGCAGCAGGTCGCTGCTGGTCACCCTGGCGCCCATTAGGCTTAGCAGCTGGATGAACGTCATCCCGATCGGGCCGCCGCCAACAACCAGCACCTCGTCACCGGCTTCGATACCCATCTGTCTTATGCCGTGCACACAGCACCCTACCAGCTCTGCTAGGGCAGCTTCACGATGGGAGATTCCTTCGGGAAGCTTAACCGCCCCGCCGACCTGGACCATTTGGCTGGGGATATACATGTACTCACTCATCGCGCCGTGCACATTAACGCCGATGACCTTCGCGGTCTCACAGATGTTATCTTTTCCTTGTGAGCAGGCCTGGCAGTGCATGCAGGGAATGATGGGAGCTATACTTACCAGATCACCCGGCTGATAATCCGTAATTTCTGGCCCAACCTCGGAAACTTCCCCGCAGATCTCGTGACCAAGAATCACAGGGTGCATGTAACGCGCCGAAGGTCCATTGTAAAACAGACGAGTGTCCGATCCGCAAATACCACAGGTTAAGATACGGATCACCAGGCCGTGATCTTCTATCTCTGGAAGTTGGAGAGATTCCAGACGGATATCTTCTTTACCGTACAAATACGCAGCTTTCATTCTATTTTCACTCCATATCAGGCTTTGATGATGATAGGTCCAAACCTACAGCACCACCCGGATGAGTCTTGGCGAATTTCTCCGGGGTATATCCTTTCACCTCAAGTACGACAGCGCAAAGGGCGTCGCATACAGCTGAATATGCGACGGTGCTTGTCGTAGCAACGTAACCCATCAGTTCATATTGGTGCGAACTCTGGATCGGGAGCATAAGATGGGATGCGTGACTCAAGCGTGAGTCAGTGTTATTCACAAAGGCGATGCTTGTCGCATTGCGATCATTCGCGATTTGGACCATCTGGATCACTTCTTCCGTTTCACCACCTCGTGACATCGCGACAAGGATATCTTCTGCTTGAATCACACCGGTATGCCCATGCAGGCCATCGGATGGGGATAGAAACATCGATCTACTGCCACAGCAGGTTAATATGTGGGCAAAGCGCGCTGCAACTGCCGCTGACGTGCCGACCGCGGTGATCCAAATCATACCGTTGCAGTTCGAAAGCAGGCTGGCTACTCGCCAGAATGCGTCATCCAAGCTGCCTGCAAGTGCCTGGAGAGTCTCCACCTCCTGCAGCAGTGTTTGTCTGGCTAGGTCGAATGCCTTATCCCGGTCCATATTTCTTCCTCTGAGTAGCATTAAACATCTGAATGTGGTTGGAGCTCTAACATGACTTTCACACAATCAGGATCGCGAGTATGCAAAAAGGCTTCCCCGGCTTCAGCCAAAGAATATGTACAAGTGACCAGCTGATCCATCCGCAGCAGGGGGAGCAAACCAACTGCATTCTGAAAATCCTTGATCGTGCAATCAATGGAGGAGTGGATATGGAGTTCCCGGTAGTGGATGTCATTTAGGTCAATGTCCAGCGTAGAAGCGGGCAGGTAGCCGCTGAAAAGCAGGATTGATCCACCCGCCCGCGCAACTTTGAAGCCATCTGCCAGGGCGTGTATGCTGGAGTTGGCCACGATGACCAGATCGATACTGTCCTTAAACAGGCTGACAATATCCGTTTGTGGAATTTCAACAGCCTGATCCGCACCCAGCTCCAGTGCCAGGTCTCGACGTTTTTCCCGGCGGCCCGTTATCCCTACCCAAGATGCCCCCATCAATTTTACGAGCTGGAGGAATGTAAGGCCAATGGAACCGCTGCCCAGGATCAATACCCGATCACCAGTCTGGATGCCTGCCTGACGTAAACCGTGCAGGCAACAGCCGACAACCTCTGAAAGTGCAGCTGCATGATAGTCCAACCCGGCCGGTACCTTGACGACACCACCCGCCAGGACCATCTGGCTGGGCATGTAGATGAATTCCCCCATTCCACCATGGATGGTGCAACCAACAACACCCGCTCGCTCGCAGATATTGTCCATGCCTTTGGAACAATACCTGCAATGCATACACGGGATCACTGGCGCGATGGTCACCAAATCACCAGGAGCGTATTCGTCTATTGAATCGCCCGCCTGGTAAACCTCGGCACACAGCTCATGACCGAGGATCACTGGATTGATATACCGGGACGTTGGGCCGTTGAAGTACATGCGGCTATCTGATCCACAGATACCAGCTGCCTTCATCCTCAGCAGTAATCCGTGGCTCTCGATCTGTGGTAGACCGATCTCTTCGATACGCAGGTCTTCTTTTCCGAAAAGGAGTGCAGCTTTCAATTGGACCTCTGCTCAGGATGATACAAGGAGCACCTCGACGCCATATTCCCTCAATTCAGAGACAAAATCGGTTGGAGCATCCTGATCGGTAATCAGTTTGTCGATCTCGGTGATCGGCATGATCGACGCCAGCCCAATAATGCCGATCTTGCTTGAGTCGGAAACAACGATCACCTCTGAAGCGGCACGGACCATTGCCCGGTCGACCTCAGCCTCGAGCACATTGGCTGTGGTCAGACCCTGCGAAAAGGTCAAGCCATCGGTCCCGAGGAATATTTTGTCCGCATGCAGGTGTTTTAGCTGCTCCAGGGTCTGTGGACCGACAGAAATCTTGTGTTCAGGCAGGTATACCCCTCCCAGGAAAATGATATTTACGGCAGGATTTTGTTCCAGCTCCTGGACGATGGGCAGTGAGGCTGTTATGACGGTTAAATTCTCGTTCGCCAGGCTCGTATCCTTGATAATGCGGGCGATGCTCCAGGTGGTGGTACCTGAATCGAGAATGATGTGATTGCCACCTGAGATCATTTCCGTGGCAACCCGGGCAATATTTTCCTTCTTTTCCCGGTTGCGGTTTATGCGCATTGCATACATATCCGCAAATGTAGCCCGGGATCTCGCCACGGCACCACCGTGGACCCGCTTGAGAACGCCCAGATTTTCGAGATACTGCAAATCGCGGCGGATCGATACTTCCGAAACGCCGAAGTTATCGCTCAACTCAGCCACTTTGACCATCTGATGGTGGTTGAGCTCCTCGATAATTTGGGCACGCCGCTCCGCAGTAATCAGACTCATCTGATAAGTTTTCCAATCTGGTGTAGAATTAGTCAGGTAAAAATGAACGAAATTGTTATTAAATTTGAATTAAAGCATTATAATATGTTTCGATTAAGGTGTCAATTTCTTACGAATGTGAACAAAACGATCGGAATCGATAGATTTATGGAGGATTATGGACAGATTGATAAGTGGAGCAAGGTTCAATCGAAAGATCTCCCGAAGCGGTGCGAAAGTGCCTGGATTCGGGCTGCTTGATTTCATAAATTTGTCGCATCATTAAGCTGTCGAGTTGATCCTAACTTGAATCGCCGGATGCTTCTATTAATTCAGATAAAAGGAGTTCACCATGTCGACTATAGGGGAAAAAGTAAGATTGTCTCGCCTGTTCTCCGGAGGGCAGAATGCAGTTGTCGTCGCCATTGATCATGGTCTTTATTTTGGCCCACTGGCAGGGATGATCAACCTGCCGGAAACGGTCAGAGCACTTGGCGGAGCGGATGCAATCCTGTTGGCTCCGGGTGCGGCTGCCCATTGTTCCAGCGTATTTGAGCAGCGCGGTGCTCCAGCGATGATCCTGCGCCTGAACTTTGCATCGAATTATTTATCGATCTGGGATTATTCACATTCCCACAGCGTGCCCATGCTTTCGGTTGAAGATGCGGTCGCTCATGGAGCCGATGTCGTGATCGCCAGTTTGACCTTGCAAAACCCTGATCAGCAAGAAGATGCCAAGAATGTGGAGGTGTTATCCCGATTTATCAACGAAAAGAATAAACTTGGCATCCCATTAATCGGGGAAGTATTTCCCACCGGGGGGGATGATGCCAATCCGGTAGACCTGCATGAAACTGTACGCATCGGGTGCCGGATTGTTGCCGAGCTGGGTGTGGATGCTGTTAAAACCTTCTACACAGGTGAAAAATTTGAAGAGGTCACAGCTGGGACACCCATACCCATTCTTGCCCTGGGAGCGAAGAAAACCCCGCATGAGAAGGATGCATTACAGCTGGCTGCCTCTGCTGTGCGCGCTGGTGCGCGCGGGGTCGTCTTTGGCCGAAATGTGGTCCAGGCGAACCAACCTGAGCGTTTCCTTGATGCGCTCAAGGAAGTAGTTAAAACACAGGCAGATCCAGATAAAGTCGCAGCGAAATTTGGTTTGGATTGATCCCTGGGAGCATCAGAAACGAGCGGGAATTATGGATGAGCTGACCGAGAAGAAGCAAAGATTGCAGATTTTTTTTGACCAGCACAATCTGGATGCGATTTACATCTCCCAGGTAGCAAACTTTGCCTGGCTCACTGGTGGACTGGAACCGGTTGTGATGATCAATTCCGATCGTGCAGAGGCAGGTTTATTGGTAACCCGCAATAAGGATTATGTAATCTGTAACTCGATTGAGCACCCGCGTTTGCGGGATGAAGACCGTCTCGAAGACCTAGGATACGAGTTTCACGTAACACCCTGGTATGAAGGGGTACCACGCTTTGACGAACTCGTCCAGGAGTTGCGCTGGGCATCCGATTGGCCAGGACTTGGCGCACCGGATTTATCGATGGAATTCTCACACCTGCGTTACCAATTAACCCCGGAAGAAGTCGAACGCTATCGCTGGCTGGGTTACCATACCGGGCAAGCGATCGAGGATGCCGCCAGAGCTGTACGTCCCGGGATGAGCGAAGGACAGATCTCCGGGATGATCGCATCCCAGGTGCTCGATCGAGGGATCACACCGGTGCTGCTGCTGGTCGGAGCGGATGAGCGGATTCGCCAATATCGCCACCCTATCCCCACTCAAAAACAGCTGCAGCAATATGCGATGTTGGTGATCTGCGGACGTCGCTGGGGGTTGGTGGCTTCAGCAACACGATTTGTTCATTTTGGATCCCTCCCGTCTGAACTGGAGCACAGGCAGGAAGCCTGTGCTTATGTAGATGCCACTTTCAACGCGGCTACGACGACTGGGAGCAGGGTTGCGGATGTCTTCCAACAGGGTGTTAATGCTTACGCGGAGGTGGGCTTTCCAGATGAGTGGCGGAAGCACAACCAGGGCGGTGCAGCTGGTTATCTATCACGTGATTATGACGGCACTCTAACCTGTGATCAAATTGTGCTCGCAGAACAGGGTTTCGCCTGGAACCCATCCATCACCGGGATAAAATCCGAAGATACGATGATCGTGCACGAAACTGGAAGCGAGTTCCTCACCGTCACGGGTGATTGGCCATCACTCACTGTGATGCTGGGTGATCAAAAATGGGAGCGACCTGCGATCCTGACTGTGGTGTAGCTGTGAAATTTAACTGCGGCAGGTGCGAGAGTAAATTCACAATACATATGATCGATCGTCCGCCGGACCTTCAACCCCGACATGAGATTACTCATCCGGGGTTTGAGGCAGCTGTGAGTCTGCTTGTAATGAATCGTATTAAATGGAGGTGAAGCATGCTTGACGATATTCGTGTAGGTTTTTCTGCATTTGGTTTTTATGGTTATCCCCAAGAGGTGATCGCTGAGCGCGGCAGGGAAGCAGCTGATGCCCTGCGCGAGATGGGAATCCAGGTCACTGAAACTGATCCGATGACAGGTTTTGACGATGTACCTCGCGGATTGGATCAATTGAGAGGCAAGGAATTTGATGCGATTATCGCATGTGTGATCGCCTGGACAGAGACACCAGTGATCGTGGGTATTCTACGGGATTACCTGCACCTGCCAATCTTGATGTGGGGCCGGGGTGGGTATACTGTGAATGGTCGCCTGGTCTCACCGGCCGCCCAGGCCGGGACATCCGCTGCACTGGACACGCTTAAAGTGCTCGGCGCAAACCTCAAGTATATTTACGATTATCCAGACAGCCCAATGAGCCTGGATCAGGTTCGCGATTTTTGTCTGGCTGCGAAAGCTGTTAATGTCCTGGCTCACTCCCGGATCGGTATGATGGGTTACGCTGATATGGGTTTGTATTCTTTGATGTTCGACGGGTTGGAAGTGCGGAAAAAACTTGGGGTCGAGGTTGAGAGCTACGATATGCTCGAGATCGAGCAAGCCATGCAGGATCTGCCAGACGAGATGGTAGGAAACCAGATCAAGGAGTGGCAATCCGCCTGGGAGTTCGAGCAGCCAGTTGCTCCACAGATTTTGGAGCGTGTTGCCCGCCTGACCCTGGTACTCAACGAAAAAATCGACCAGCGCGGCTACCTGGCAGCCTCCACGAAATGTGTCTATGGGGTGACGAAATATATGGGATGCACTGCCTGCATGGCCCAGTCGATGTTAGGCGATAAGGCACACTTTGTCTGCGAGAATGACGTGCCCGGGATGATCACCCAAACCATGCTCGGGCTGCTGACCGGGCAATCGACGACCTTCCTGGAGATGTATGAGTATTTCCCTGACCGCCTTTTAACCGGTGTCTGCGGCTTCGTGCCCACCTCATTTATAGATGGTGAAAAAGTCAGCGTGCGTGGCCATACCTGGGGCGGATCTTCTGGTGGGATTGTCAACACCGGCCAGATGAAGACCGGGCCTGTCACCCTGGCCAGGATTTCATTGCATGGTGAGCGCTATCGGATGCACGTCATCACCGGTGAGGGATTAAAACCACGCTCATGGGAGGAGCTGGGATGGGCTCCACCTGCGCCGAACTTTCCATCGCTGGAGATCATCCCCGATGGTAGTGTTGAAGAATTCACGCAGAAAGCACTCTCCCAGCACTATGCGATGGTTTATGGCGACCACCGCCAGAAACTCGTGGACCTATGTGATCTGCTGGATATCGAAGTGATTTGAGGTTTAGTCCAGTCCGGATACCCAACACCCCTTATTGGCGCTCTGGAACAAGGCGTCGATGACCATCATGTTAGCAATTGCGTCATCCAGCGGGGTCGGGACGGGTGTATCTTCCAGGATGGCTTGCGAAAACTGATCACCCTGGATTGTAAACTGGTCGCAAATTTCTAATTCGAACTCTCGCTTCCCGCTGTTGTTGTGCAGGCTGAGATGAGTTGGCCTATCAACCGGTGGGTTAAAGGGGATTTCGAGGCTGATGTAACCCTGATCACCCAAGAGGTTGACTCGCTGGAAATCGGAAAGTTGCGTCGCACAGGTAAAGGTGGCGATTCCTTTTTCGAATTCCAGTATCCCGGTGGTTAACCGGTCGGTTTTAAATTGGGGATCCAGTTCCATGGCTGCAAAAACCCGCTTGGGCTCACTTTCGAAAATTAACCTCGATAAAGATACAGCGTAACAGCCCACATCCAGCAAACCGCCTCCACCGATATCGACCATATTGCGGATGTTGGTGGGGTCCGGCAGGTAATAATTAAAGAAAGTATGGATGGCGTGCAGCTCGCCGATCTCCCCGCTCTTGATGAGTTCTTGAGCCAGCTTCCACTGTGGGTGGAAGCGATACATAAAGGCTTCCATCACTTTCAAATGTGGGTAGTGCTGGGAGGCTTCTAACAGCTGGCGAGCGTCATCGGCATCCAACCCCAATGGTTTTTCACAAAGGACATGCTTGCCCGCTTCTAACGCTTTGAGCGACCAGGGGACATGCAGGTGATTGGGGAGAGGGATGTAAACGGCATCGATTTCTGGATCAGCTAAAAGTTCAGCATAGGAGCCATACGCGTTTGGAATACCAAGCTGTACTGCTGCCGATTGAGCTTTCTCCAGGCTGCGGGAGGCAATCGCTACGAGCTGTGTGTGTTCGCCTTTTTGCATTGCGGGTAAGACTTCATCCAAGCCAATGCTGGCGGTGCTGATGACACCCCATCTAATTTTTCTCATTTTCTACCTCTCCTGTTTCCAGAATTAATCGCTGATCGTCTGGCGTAAATCTTCAAAACCATGCGAATATAGATGCAGTTTAATGATTGTGGAAGTACTCTGGGTATTGAAAGTAGGGAGCTGCTTCGTTTTCTGAATGAATGTTATTTTAACATATTTAGGTAAATTCTTCGCTTCCACCAGGCAATTTATCGGATAATCTAACTCCAAGATGTTGAATTTTGTTGATAATTGTTCATTATTGTGTTGACAAATGAAATTTATTGTGATTAAATAAACACAACCATACACTACACCTGCATTAATCTGTACAAAAATTAAATATATGCGCGATATGCTGGCCGAGCAGAGAAGATTACGCATTACCGAATATGTTCAGCAACAAGAGAGCGGGATAGTGACAATTGCTGAGCTGAGCGAAATGCTGTCAGTATCCGATATGACGATCCGCCGCGATCTTGACTTGTTAGAGCGCCAATCGGTACTGCGAAAAGTCCGGGGTGGTGCTGCGGCAATCCAGCAAATTGATGGTGATAGATCCTTTGATTTCAGGTCTAAAAAGGCGGATCCTCAAAAAAAGATCATCGGCTGGTTGGCGAGTCAACTCGTGCACGATGGTGACAGGATTGTCCTGGACGCTGGTACGACAACCTTCCAAATCGCGAGTAACCTGGCCTGTAAGAATCATCTAACGGTAATCACCAACAATCTCTTAGCCGCCCAAGAGCTCTCCCGTTGTACGAATATCATAATCCTCCTGCTTGGGGGGATAATTAAACATCAAGAGCTGTGCACGGTCGGCGATATGGTGAAGCAGTCTCTTTCCTTATTATCAGTCGACAAATATTTTCTGAGCGTTACCAGTTTTTCTATCCCTATGGGAGCCATGGAAACTGACATGGCGGAAACAGAAGTCAAGCAATCCATGCTGCGCTCTGCGGGAGAAACAATTCTTGTCGCAGATAGCACTAAATACAACGTGACTTCTCTGATCCAGGTTGCACCCCTCAGGCGGATTTCCAAAATTGTCACCGACGATGGGATGCCCGTGGATGCGATCCGGGAGATCGAAGCCCAAGATGTGGAAGTGATTACTCCGGCGCGGCAATCTTTCGGGCCAATCCCGAGCAATATCAAGACCCTGGTGGATTATATAAATGCGCGCCGGACTACGAATGATTAACAGCTGCTGGGTATAGAGGTTCTCTCTTGACAGATTACTTGCTTGGTTTGGATGCGGGTACAACTTCGGTGAAAGCTGCCTTGTTCGATGATCAGGGGCGGTGTCTGGGTATTGGACGTGAGGAATACCATCTTCAAACGCCCTCCGCAGAACAGGCCGAGCTGGACGCTGAAATCTACTGGCAGTCCAGCATCAAAGCGATCCACACGGCAATCAGTCAGGCAGCTGTGGATGCGAAGAAAGTGAGAGCGATCGGAGTTTCCAGCCAGGGCGAGACAACCATTGCCCTGGATGGCCAGGGGAGGCAATTACGACCCGCCATCGTCTGGCTTGACAATCGCTCCGCTCCGCAGGCGGAGAGATTAGGCTCCCAATTCGACGTCCAAAAAGTTTACGAGGTAGCGGGTGTACCAGAGATCATCCCCACCTGGAGCGCCTGCAAAATTTTATGGATCCGGGAAAACGAACCAGGAATATTCGAACAAGTTTATAAATTCCTGCTGGTAAAAGATTACCTGATTTACCGACTGTCAGGAGAATATGTCACTGATGGTGCGATTGCATGCACCTCCATGTTATACGACATCCGCCACCACACATGGTGGGGAGACATGCTGGATGCAGTGGGTATCTCTGCCAGCCAGTTACCTGCGATCACTGGCGCCGGAGAAGCAAGCGGTCAGCTGACCGCCTCAGCAGCCGCGCTCTTAGGTTTGCAAAAGGGAACACCTGTCATCAATGGTGGGATGGATCAGGCAGCAGGAGCGGTTGGCGCCGGCAGCATCTCGCCAGAGATCATCTCCGAGACTACTGGTGCTGCCACGGTGATCCATGTTACCACGCCCTATCCAGAGGTGCAGTCTAAGAACCGGATTCCTCTGTGCGTACACAACCTGCCAGGTCTGTACCTGTTCGAACCAAATCTGCCCACAGGCGGCATGGCTTTCAAGTGGTTCCGAGACGTGTTCGGGGAAATTGAATACCAAGCAGCTGAATCAGGGAACCAAGATGTTTATGACCTGCTTACTGAGCTGGCGGTCACGGTTCCTCCGGGTAGCGACGGATTGGTGATGCTTCCACACTTGATGGGAGCGTACAGCCCGGAAGAAAATCTTGCGGCACGCGGCGTTTTCAGCGGGTTCACCCTGCGGCATGGCAAGGGTCATTTTGTAAGAGCCATCCTTGAAGGCGTCGCTTTTAATTTGCGCCAGATTTTGCTCGCCATGAATGATGAAGGCCTGCATTTTTCCGAGGTTCGCACCGGTGGCGGAGGTGCTCGTAGTCCTCTTTGGAACCAGATTAAGGCAGATGTATGTCAGCTGCCTATTGCAACGCTGAATAACGAGGAAACCGGTCTATTGGGAGACGCGATCCTGGCTGGAGCAGCTTGTGGGATTTTCACTTCGGTTGATGAAGCCTGTGCCAGGATGGTTACTATTAAAACCCGTATTCATCCCAGCGATCAGCAAGCTGCATACCAAAAGGCCTACCAACGTTACGATGATCTCAATCGCTGTCTTGGTCCATACTTTCGATCCAATTATTCCAGCTAGAAAGGAGAATGGACAGAAATCACCCGCGTTTTGAAACCGTGCTGGAAGGCTTGATCTGGAAAACTTTGTTGATCAGCGCATGTCTACCAGCGGAAGGAGATGAATTTTTAAAGAAACGAAATAAAGAAAAGATTACTCAAGGAAGGGGCTGTCAAAAGATCGAATTGGGGATTCGGGTAGCCGAATCCAATCAGATAGAAGAGAGGATGCCAATATGAGTAAAACTTTACGTTTGTTAATTTATTCCGTGATCGTCCTGTCGATCGTGTTTGCTGCAGCAGGATGCGCACAAGCGCCCGCAGAAGAGGAACAAAATCTGTCGATCTGGATCAACGGAAGGGATAGTTTCATTGGTCCGAATGAACAACAGCTTCCCCAGGACCAGTGGTATATCTCCCAGGCGATTAAACGGTTTGAGGATGCAAATCCTGGTGTAAGCATTGAGCTGATTGTCCAATCCGATGCCTATGCAGCTCACCAGATGTTCCGCACCGCTGGATTGGCAGGGAATGCCCCCGATATCGGCAACTTCTGGGCTGGGGAATTCGTCTTCCCGCTGGCAGAAGTCATTACCCCCATTAATGACATGATCCCTGAAGCAGATAAGGAAGATATCCTGGGCTTCATCTGGGATACGGTTGACTTTAAAGAAGGAAATCCGATCCTTGGCTATCCCACTCCGGATAACCAGATGACCATGTTCATCTATAACAAGCAGATCATGGATGAAGTTGGCTTGGACTTTGAGAACAATCCACCACGGACGATGGAAGATTTCTACGCCGCTATGGAGAAGATCAAGGAAGCGGGTTATATCCCCATCGGCGCTGACGAAGCGATCGATGGCTACGCCTACTATTTCTTCCAAATTGCCGCATACTGGTGGGTGCAGCAAAACGGTCTCGACCCGATATTGGCTGAAGATAGGGGTGAAGCCAATTTCGCTGATGACGAAGCCTTGCTTACTGCTCTGCGCGCATATAACGAAATTTGGGAAAAAGGATATATGAATCAGGATGCAGCAACTTCCTCCGATTCATGGAATAAATTCCTGCAAGGCGAAATAGCGATGTCACCCAGGGTGAACTCTTTTCTCAAGGACGCCCAGGATGCATTGGGTGTAGAGAATGTAGGAGTAATCCGCCCACCAGAAATTTCTGATACCGCGGTAATCAAGGACGGACTGATCGGTGGGCCAGGGCAGACTCTGGTTGTCTCCAGCAACTCAAAGTATCCTGAGACCGCCGTAAAATTTATTTCTTTCTTGAATTCCAAGGATGAAGTTCTGAAGCTAAACGAGTTTCAGACCAAAGTACCCGTCCGCACAGATGTCACAGCAGAAGACCTGGGTCTCGAACCGGGCTCTGTGGGTGCTAAACTCAATGATTGGGCCCAGAACTACATCTTCTGGGTAGATAACTCAATATCAGGACCAGTGGTCGATGAAATGAACAAACAGCTGCCCCTGGTGCTGACAGGTAAGATGACCCCAGAAGAACTCGCTCAACAAATGGACAACGTCAAAGGTCAGGAATAAGTTTTAATCCAATTGACACTTGGCATGATGGGGTACTTAGAAATAAGTACCCCATTTCTAAACATAGGATTAGTACATTTAGGATCAACAGGCAACTTTCTGGTGTTTAACATCCAAAATCTGGTTTAATTAATTAAATCTATGAGAGGAACTTCGGGGATCAGCTTCGGAAAGATCAAAATATCACAGGGAGTTCTTTCGATCATCCCGGTGATCGTCATTTTAATATTCGTTCGTTTTTACCCCATGGTGATGGCGATCTATCGCAGCTTCACCAATTGGAATGGACTATACCGGAGCGATTGGATCGGTCTACATAACTATATAGAAATATTTACAAACAGTCCTTTTTGGAAACTTTTTAGAAACAGCCTTGTTTTGCTCTTGAGTGTACCGCTCCAGGTCATATTGGGGATCCTTGTTGCAGTACTGCTGTATGAAGAAGTAAGAGGCTGGAGATTCTTCAGGACCATCGTTTATCTTCCCCAGATTATTGCAGCTGTTACCATTGGGTATTTATTCCGGGTCGCTTTCAGTCTTGATGGTCCTTTAAATCTTGTTCTCCGGGGAATGGGGTTAGATTTTCTGGGGATCGAGTGGTTAGGCAACACGGCAACAGCCCTGGGGGTGCTCGTATTCTGCCTGACCTGGTTTTCGATTGGCTGGCAAGCGATCGTCATACTGGGAGGAATGTCGAAAATATCACCCGAAGTTTTTGAATCTGCAAAAATGGATGGTGCCAATTACTGGCAAAGAACTTTCTACGTGGTAATCCCGATGATTTCCAGGACGATCGAATATGCAGTCATCATGTCGATGGTTTGGACTTTAACCAGTATTTTTGCGTTTATCTTTACCATCACAGCTGGCGGACCTGGGTACGAAACCTCGACCATTGACTACATGATTTATATAAAGTTCTACCAGGCGGGCGCACCGTATGGATTTGCATCGGCATTGGCTGTGATTCTGCTGGTCATCATCCTTTCCATCACGGTTGTTGAGATGCGCTACACGAATAAAGTCAGTGAATGGGAATGAGCAGGCATGTTGAGTAACTTTAATCGAAAGTTATCCAATGTGCTGATATTTTTGCTCTTGTTAGGGCTATCTATTTCGAATCTTTACCCGCTATTTTATATGTTTATGAATTCAATCAAATCCAGAACGGATTACTATGTCGATCCGTTCAGTGTATTTGGTTTAAAACTGACATGGGAGAATTACATCACCATGATCAGTCAATTTCGGATCTTTAATTTATTCAAGAATTCCTTTATTATCTCCTTCTTTACGATCATCCTTCTGTTGAGTGTTGGAATCGTCGCCAGTTACGCTTTCGCAAAGTTAAACTTCAAGTGGAAAAATGTCATTTATCTACTGGTTATCTCGACCATGTTTATCCCCGTCCAAGCGACGATCATTCCCATGTACCTGTTTTTTTCCAAGATCCACCTGGTTAATTCTTATTGGTCAGTAATTTTCATGTATGTTGGCATGTTTATTCCGGAAGTGATCCTGTTGATGACTTCCGGATTCCGTGGTATTCCAGATGAGCTGATCGAAGCAGCGAAATTGGACGGTGCAGGTTATTTTGATGTCATCCGGTATGTGATCATCCCGATGGGAAGACCTGCTATCCTGCTCTGTATCATTTTTTATTTTATTGTCACCTGGAATGACCTGTTTACACCGATGATCTTATTACAGAGCATGGATAAGCGTACAGTCATGGTTGCACTTGCTGCACTCTTGTCCCGTTACTCTGGCGATCCCACCTTTCAATTCGCCGGTCTTGTCTTAGCATCCATTCCAGCCATTATTGTCTATGCATTTTTCCAGCGGTTTATTATCAAAGGCATCAGTTTGGGGTCGACAAAATAGTGTTCAGTTCAGGTATTTTTTCGTTTGCCCAGAAGTTTATCCAGGAGTAATACATGGCAGATATTGAGAGATCATTGACCTCATCAAATAACGAGAATCAGCTCATTCAACTGCCTGAGATCCGGGCTGGATTTGTTGGTTTCGGCGAAGTAAACACACCCAGGGATCTGATCGACCAAAAAGTCAACCGCGCCCGTGAAGAGCTTAAAAAATTGGGATTGAAACTGGTCACCACTGAACCGGTCAGCGATGACCCAGCTGGAAAGGATGAAGCCCGCGCCCGCAAAGATTTAGCCTTGCAAGATTTTGATCTGCTGGTCGTCTGCCTGGCAGGCTGGATCCCCTCCCATACAGTGATTGATGTGATCAGCCCATTCGCCCATAAACCGATGGTGCTCTGGGGACTCAGTGGACACTATGAGAATGGAAGATTGGTAACTACCGCCGATCAGGCGGGTACAACCGCGATCCGAGACCCGATGGAGGCGCTGAACTTCAAATTTAAATACATCTACGACACGATCGACGATCCTTATGGCAGCGCCCGGGAGGTCGCAGCTTATGCTGAAGTTGCTCGGACTGCTGCATTACTTCGCCGTTCGAGGGTGGGCATGATGGGTTATCGAGATATGCGCCTGTATGCAACCCTGGTGGACGGTGTTTCATTACGGCGTGTGGTCGGAGCGGAGATCGATATTTTCGAAATGCTCGAAGTAGTACAAAGGATGGCCTTGAAGGAAGAATTAGAAGTGAAAGCTGTCATCGATCGACTGCTCCAGGAGTGGGATTTTGAAGGAGAAATGGATCTGGCTGCCTTTGACCAGCCAATCCGAATGTATTTGGCAATAAAGGATCTGGTTAATGAACGTGGTTTTCAGGGTGTCTCCTTGATCGACGTAGATGGCGTGAAGAAACTGCTCAAGTTTCCGCCGGGCTTGGTCATGTCTCTCCTAATGGATTTCGAGCACGTGGCAGCAATCCCGGAAAATGATGCCCTGGGTGCGGTCTCCCAGCTGGTGGTGCGCTACCTGACGGGTCAAGTTGGGGCATACTTTGAATTCTACGAGTTTATGAAGGATCGCATCCTGGTAGGTGTACCAGATTTCATTCCAGGAGTGATCGCTGATGGAAAGGTGCGGGCGCGAATCTCCCGATTTGGCATGCTGTCCTCTGGTGTGCTCAATATTTCTCAAGTTAAGACCGGACCGGTCACGCTCTGCCGTTTAGCCAGCCGGGGTGAGAATTATAAAATGCATGTTATTACAGGCGAAGCTGTGCCACCCCGCCACTGGGAAGAGGCAGGTTGGGACCAACCCGCACCTCAATTACCGAGTCTGGAGATCATCCTGGATAGCTCGGTCGAGGAATTTGCACAGAAAGTACTCGGACAGCATTATATTATTGCATATGGCGATTATAGGAACCAGCTGAGAGATTTCTGCCAGCTGTCGGGTATTAAACTAATCTAAAATTGTTCTGCTGCTCGAGGAAGCTATGGACCTTACTGACAGAATATAGGACTTACCGGGTACGAGCTACCGGGGCATGAATCATGGTGATGTAAGTCATGATTAAAACCAAGGGTACGTGTACCTGCATCTAAATAAAACCCATAAATAATCTTATTCAAGGAGAACCTTATGTCCTACAAACCAAAAATCGGTGTTCTAGTCATGGCATTGCTCCAGGACGATTACAACATGACTGCTCACATGCGTCCGGTAGCGCAGAAAGTTGCTGATCGAATTGGTGAGATCCTGGCGGAATATGGCGATGCCGTCTGCCCACCCCTGGTAGAGGAGGAGCACCAGGCGGAGTCAGCTGCACAGATGTTCAATGCCGAGGGGGTAGATATTATTGTGGCAGTTGAAGTAGCGTACACCAAAGGAATTGTACCGGTGCGCTGCTTCCTGAATACGACAGCTCCGGTGCTGGTATGGAATACCCAACAAATCCGTGCTTTACCCGAAGATGCAGATTTCGACCTGATCATGGTCAACTCCGGAATGGCCGGTGTGCCGGAAATGACCTCTGCCCTGCTGCGATTAAACCGCCCATTCTGGGTGGTAACCAGTCACATCGACGACCCATCTGGAAAGAACAAGCTGGCTGAGTATATTCAGGCTGCGGGCATATTGGCCCAATTGAAGAAGACGCGCATCGCCGTAGCTGGTCACCCGTTCGAGGGGATGACTGACCTGATGGTGGATTTGCTCAGCTTACGCGAGGAAGTTGGCCCGGTTTGCTGGCCTCTTGAGCCGGAGAAGATTTCTGTTGCCATGGAGGCATTACCCGCCAGCGAGGTGGAAAGCCTGGCAGCGAATGAACGCGCCCGGTATAAGGTGGATATGGATGCGGAGCTCTTCGAGCGCTCATGCCGCCTGGCTTTAGCCATGGAAAAGGTGCTGCGAGATGGCAACTTTGATGGGCTCGCCTGTTTCGACCAGGTATGGCTGACCGATCCCAGAGTGGGGATCATCCCCTCCTACAGCACGAGCCGCTTATGTGAGATCGGTCTCCCAACTTCAACGGAGGCAGATGTAACCACCCTGACAGCCATGTTCATGCTGCAGGCGCTGACCGGACAGGCGACCTTCCTGGAAAACTATATCATCGACTTCGACCGGGAAGCAATGATTTTATCCCACGACGGACATGGGAATCCCGCATTAGCTGCGAAACCAAGCGATGTATCGATCAAGCACAGCATTTACTACGAAGGAGTTCACGGATTTGGAGCTGGGCTTGAATTTGCATACGCTCCCGGGGCGGTGACGAACCTGGCCCTGGTGAGCGTGGGCGGTCGCTGGCGGCTGATCGTAGCAGAAGGGGAATCAATTGCCATCAAACCACGCCCAGTCTCTGCACCGCAAATGCTGTTTAAACCCAAGCATTTGGGGATCGCTGATTGGTGTGATGCCTGGTTGAATGCAGGCGCGCCTCACCATATGGCCCTCGCCTATGGTCATCTGGCAGATCAACTGCGCACATTAGCGATGGTTGGGGAGTGGGATTTCTTCGAAGTTTAATCATCAACATCAATCTCTTGAACCGAACAAATACTTTTGGGAGCTGTCCAGGAACAGGGGCAGCTCCTACTAGATTAAATTGCTCGTGTTGATCAGGAGAAATAACCGCCAAGAAAACCTTTGTAAATCAAATGGACAGCAGGCGAATCAACCTGGCACAGCAGATTTCACTTGTATTTTTGCACTGTCCTGCCGCCTTTGTGCGAAGGTAAAATTGATTTGCAGATACGTTGGTCGTGGTCAGACAAACAATCCTTGATATATAATTATGATCTTGAAGAACATTACAGCTTACCTTCCCAGAATGCTCACGTGATTTTCAGGCAGGAAATCGGAGCAGCCACTTTTGGAGGATCAACGAGATGCAATCAGAAGGCAAAATAGTCATTACAGGCGATATCACCATCGATTGGAACCTGGCACGCATTCACCGTTCTAAAGATATCGTTCAAAGGTGGGGAAACGACGACTGTACACGAGCTGCAAGCCAACCGGGAGGTGCTGCTCTCCTGGGCAGCCTGCTCGCTGCAGCAGCCGCTGATCTGAAAAGTGGAAATCTATCCGATTACGCGGTCTCTCAACCTGATTTGATGAGTCAAACTATAGAGCCGATTGATAATCGTTTCCACCACAGTTATGCTATTTGGTCATTATTTGGAGATCAGAAGGCCTGGAGAGTGCAGGAATTCCTCGGGCTGGATCAGTGTACAGAGAGCGAATTCCATGATTTCAGCCAGGGGATTTACCCGCTGGCAGGTTTCTCGGAAAACGATATCGTGGTTGTTGATGACGCGAACCTCGGTTTTCGAAATCAATATGCAGACCTCAAAAAGAGCTTGATGGCGTCCGATCGAAAACCATGGATTCTACTCAAAATCTCCCAGCCTATCGCTCAAGGACCTTTGTGGAAATACCTCCTGGAGAATTTTGCCGATCGGATGATCGTGATCACCACGATCAATGACCTGCGGCGGACAGAGGTGCAGATCAGCGGAGGGCTGTCGTGGGAACGGACTGCGCAGGATGTGGTCTGGGAGTTGATTAATAATCCACAGGTCAACGGGTTAGCACGCTGCGCAGCCGTGATTGTATCTTTTGATACCGCGGGTGCGGTTGTACTCCAGCGAGGTCCGACCGAACTTGAACCTCATATTTCTTCCCTCATCCGGCAATTTCACCTCGTATTTGATCCCAAGGTAGTTGAGGGCATGTGGGAACAAAGTTTCCCTGGGGGAATGATAGGCTATACAACCTGCTTGATAGGCGGGATTGCCCGGCAAATAATGCTGGCCCCTGACCAACCGGATCTGCTAATTGGTACAAAAACCGGGTTAGCTGCAATGCGCGATTTACATATTTTGGGATATGAAAATAAAGGGAAGCAAAGCAAACCAGAGCTGGCGTTTCCTTATGACCGCATCTCTAAGAAATTTGCAGAGGATGGTAAGCCTTTTGCTGTGGCTGAAATCCAGGACCCTGTACGTTTTCTTACAACCACGGGAGATGATTCTGAGGTAGCGCCGGAAGGTGGTTTCTGGACCATTCTACAGGATCGATATCGCGACAACTTAGAGCAAATCAGTGAACAAATCGTAATACAGGGATCGGAAGAAACTATAAAAGAAGTCCCACTGGGGATTTTTGGTGCCCTCCTGACAGTTGACCGGCAGGAAATTGAGAGCTTTCGAAGCATCCACTCCCTGGTTGGCGAATATCTAAGCCAGGACCGTCCAAAGCGACCACTCTCGATCGCAGTTTTTGGAGCCCCGGGTTCCGGCAAATCTTTTGGGATCACCCAGGTGGCAAAATCATTGGCTCCAGGTAAAATCAGCACGCTGGAATTTAATATATCCCAATTCGAATCCCCTGAGAAAATTATCGATGCGCTGCACCAGGTGCGGGACGTTGGCCTTAGCGGTCAGATTCCACTGGTTTTTTGGGATGAATTCGACACATCACTGGGCGAAATTCCTCTTGGATGGCTGCGGTATTACCTGGCACCCATGCAGGATGGAGCGTTCCGGGAGGATCAGCTCGTCCATCCGATTGGACGTGCTATTTTCGTTTTCGCAGGTGGGACCAGTGCTCGCATGGAGGATTTTGGAAAAGGTCTGGATTCAAAAACCTACCGTTCATCCAAGGTGCCTGATTTTATCAGCCGCTTGAAGGGATTTGTCAACATACTGGGACCCAATCCACAGGGTAAACCTGAATCCGATCCATATTACATTATCCGCAGGGCAATCCTCATGCGATCGATCCTGCAAAGAAATGCCTCCCATCTATTTGAAAACCGAGCTGGCAAGAAGGTATTGAATATTGATCATGGGGTCTTGCATGCATTCTTGAACACCAGCGATTACAAGCATGGCATCCGCTCAATGGAATCTATCGCTGCCATGAGCCAGCTGGCAGGGAAGAAATCCTATGAGAGGTCCAGTCTGCCAGCTGAAGCGCAGCTTGATCTGCATGTGGATGGTCAGGAATTCCTCTCCCTGGTGCAGCAGATGGATTTAACCGGGGAATTATTGGAGAGGTTAGCGATCGCTGCCCACCAGGTGTTTCTTAAGCACATGGAATCTGAAGGATACCAATATGGCGAAATCACTGATGAGATAGCCAAAAAGCACAGCTCTCTGGTTCCTTTTGATCAATTATCAGAGGATGAAAAAGACCAGAACCGGGACCTGGTGCGAGATATCCCCAAAAAATTAGCAGGCACAGGTTACATCATGATCCCTGCTCGCAGCAATGAACCAGCTTTCGAATTTCCAGGTGCCCACCTGGAGACCCTGGCTCGGAAAGAACATGAACGCTGGATGAAGTTAAAAACGGATTCAGGTTGGAAGTATGCTCCTGAAACGGATAAGAAAAAACATCTTCACGCAGCCCTGGTTCCCTGGGAGAAGCTGTCCGAAGAAGATAAAGAGAAAGACCGCGTGATGGTCCGTCAAATTCCGGACATCCTTGCTCATACAGGCTACACAATCGTCCACCTGCGCGAATAAGCTTTAAGGGACCCTATGCTTACGATCGGGGTGACCGGACATCGAGAAATAACTCAAATGAATCAGGTTATTTCGGGGGTGGATTTGGCGCTGCGTAAAATTAAGGAATCTTTTCCGTCTGATGAGATCACCATTATTTCCCCATTAGCCGAAGGAGCCGACCGGCTGG
The DNA here is from genome assembly GCA_046260155.1 of Anaerolineales bacterium. GTDB lineage: Bacteria > Chloroflexota > Anaerolineae > Anaerolineales > UBA4823 > PFL25. Next base: position 11,725 of record JBJYXV010000065.1, on the reverse strand, counting down.
TAGTTTTGCGTGCGAAGGAGAAGGATGAAGTGCACCTGACGGTGCCGCTCCCCCTGGATGTGTCCGAATACATGCGGGATTTCAACACGGTTGCTTCCAAGGAGGAGTTCACCAGGCTGCTCGAACAGGCTGACCAGATCATTGAACTCCCTGCAGGGGTGACGCGTGAAACCAGCTACCTGGCTTCCGGTTTCTACCTGCTAAATAACAGCGATGTGCTGATCGCAATCTGGGATGGACAACCCGCACGCGGCAGCGGCGGAACTGGACAAATTGTTGCAGAAGCGAGAGAGAAATTAATACCAATTGCATGGATTTTCAGCGGTGATAGCGCGTCCCACTCTCAATTGCAAAGCAGGAAAAAACCAGGTGAAGTGACATTCGAGAATTTTCCATAACCATGAACCAACCAATCGAAAAGATTCACCAGATTCAGCGGAACTTTGCTCTGCATTGAAATAATCAATTTAAGGAAGGCAGGCAGCATAAATGAGACCAACAAAATCGTCCTGGCATCTAAATCTCCGTCATTGGTGGCAGGATATGAAATGGCCCATATTGATTGTCCTGGCTATCGTCTCCTTTGTACTGGGTTATATCGGTTTTGCCAGCTATGCTGCTGCGAGGGGAGAAAATCCTACCTTTCTGGATCTGGTCTATCAAACTCTGCAGCTCGTATCGATGAATTCCGGGTTAGTTCCAGGACCCATTAACTGGCAGCTGCAGGCAGCACGTTTCTTGATTCCTGCATTAACAGTTTTTACTGCTCTATCCGCGCTGGCGTTGATCTTCAGCGAGCAGGTGCAGGTCATAAAATTGTGGCGCATCAAGAATCATGTGATCATCTGCGGCCTGGGCAGGAAAGGGGTTTTGCTAGCCGAGCAATTCCGGGCTTTGGGCATGGAGGTGGTTGTCCTGGAACAAGACGAGGGGAATGATTGGCTGGAGAGCATCCGCAGCCTTGGGGCAGTTACCCTGGTGGGGGATGCAACAGATCCCGATATGCTGCACCAGGCAAAAGTGGAAAAGGCAAAATACCTGATCGCAGTCATGGGGGATGATGGTGCCAACGCAGAAATTGCTGTGCGGGCTGAGGATTCGGTTCGGGAGCAGGCAGATGGCGTGCTTACCTGCCTGATTCATATCGTGGACCCCCAGCTGTATGATTTGCTCGGGGAAAAAGAACTGCAGGGTACAAACCAGCGCAACTTTCGCCTGGAGCTATTTAATATTTATGATCGGGGAGCACGCCTGATCTTGAACACTGTGGGAAATCCCGGGCATCCGTCCACCCCCAATGCTCTGCTGATCATTGGGATGGGAAAACTAGGTGAAAGTTTAATTTTGCATACCATCAAGCAATGGCGCGAGGGAGAGACATTTCAGGAAGATCGGTTGAGAATCAAAGTCATCGATCGAGATGCTCTCGTGAAAGCGGAAGCGCTCAGCATACGCTACCCGCGCCTGGAGCAGGTCTGTGAACTGGTACCGCTGGAGATGGAAATTGGTTCTCCTGAATTCATCCGGGCTGATTTTCTTTTCGATCAGATAGGGCAGCCCGGTGTGGATCAGGTATTTGTCTGCCTGGACAATGATTCGCTCGGGCTGCAGGCAGGTTTATCGCTTGCACAGCGGATGGCAAATCACCAGGTGCCGATCGTAATCCGCATGACAGAGGATACCGGATTAGCAACTTTACTGGAAGGAGAAAGTGGTCGCCAAGGGAGCTTCCAGAATCTGCATGCCTTTGGACTGATCAATCAAACCTGCACCCCTGATTTACTGCTCGGTGCCACGAACGAAATCCTAGCACGTGAGCTGCATGCCGTTTATCTTAGAGACCACCCAATACCTGAAGAAGGTGAAAGCAAAAGTAGTGCCCTGGTCCCCTGGGAGCAGCTGCCGGAAAGGCTGAAGGAGTCGAACAGGGTGCAGGCAGCCAATATAGGGAATACATTGGCTGTCTGCGGGTACAGGATTACCCGCTTACGAGATTGGGATGCAAGCGAGATGGAATTCCCTCCAGCGGAGGTCGAAGAGATGGCTCGCTGGGAACACGAGCGCTGGTACCGGGAACGCAGGGAAGATGGGTGGAGGGAAGGTCCTGAAAGAGACGATAAGAAGAAAACCAACCCTGATCTCGTGGACTGGGAGGTGTTAGAAGAAGAGGAGAAAGAGAAGAACCGGCGATATGTGCGCAGCATACCAGGGTCCTTATCGCGGGCGGGATTTCAGGTTGAGCATTCTTCCCAAGAAAAAATTTAGTTTATTTCAGTAATGTGGTTAATGGATTTGAATAAAATAATCAAGTTGACAACCCAGGAGGGCAAGGACCATGGCACACGACGTATTTATCAGCTATTCGTCTGAGAACAAATCCATTGCCAACGATGTTTTATCCACGCTTGAGAGCAGGAGTATCAGGTGCTGGATAGCCCCTCGAGATATCCCCCCAGGCAAGCTCTATGGTGCTGCCTTGATCAATGCCATTAAATCCGCTCAAATAATGGTATTGGTTTTATCCAAGGGCACCAACCATTCAGAGTATGTTGTCCGGGAATTAAATGAAGCTGTTGCCAATGGCTTGACGATAATTTCTTTCCGAATTGAAGAAGTTGAACCTTCGGAGAACCTGGGTTTCTACATCAATTCAACACAATGGTTGAATGCGATTGACCCACCCATGAAAATTCACTTAAATAAACTGGCTGATTCGGTCGAGGCTTTACTATCTGTTGGGGAGAACGATCAGCTGCCTGCTGCTGGATCTGTGTACCCAGAGCCAGTGAAGAAACGCAGAGTAATACCAACGTGGGCGATAGCTTTGATTGTTACTGCAGCAGTAGTGATTATCGGGGGAATCGGTATATGGGTATATTCACTTTTGGGTTCTGGGACCAGTCCATCACTGCCAACGGAAGTTGCCACTCAAGCTGAAGTCACTTCTGATGTGGCTCTTTCAGAGAATATTCCCCAAGCAACCGGGGGGCAAGAGACTGCAAATGATTGGCGTCCCTTATCCTTTATTTTCCCTCAGCCACAACTTTGGGAAGAGCCCGTTGATGGTCGATACACAACTATCGGTCAGCACTCAGTGGATGCATTCGCATGGTCAACGGAGAAGTTTGATGGAGACCTGACATTAACCTTTGATCTTGAGAGACCTGAGAGCGAATCAGATGGGTGCGTTATCATCTACGGGGATGGCAATGAACATTCTTATGGAAGTTTGATTTTCTGTGTTGATTGGGATGGATATTTCCTTGAAAAACATACTGTTTATTATGATGGGGATGAGAACCTATTAAATTATGCATTTTATGATAATAACACCGACGAAGTATATTCAATAAGAATTAAAATTAATGATGACTTGGCTATTATGAATGTGAACGGTGAGGATGTTTTATCCACCATCTTCGATAAGCAGGAAATCGATCGCAGTGGACGGATTGGATTATTCAAGAAATGGTTTGTTGGCGAGATAACCTTTTCGAATATCCAGGTAAAAGCATCCAATGGGAACAACTGACCTCAATCTAATCTCTATCTAGAAAATATATAAGGAATTCTTGTTAAATTTTACCAATCACCCACCACACCAGCAGATCAATTCGGAAGTTGCTAGAAGGGGATCATCTCTTTGATATTCTGAAATTTCCTAAATTTTGATGTCTTATCCACCCATCGCTAAAATTCATATAGAGGCTCAATGTCTGACGTTTTCATCTCATACTCGCGCAAAGACATCGCCTTCGCGCGCCTGCTGAATAAAGCGCTTGAAGAGAGTGAACTGGATACCTGGATCGACTGGCAGGACATCCCGCCCAGCGCGGACTGGTTGGCAGAAGTCTATGAAGCTATTGAGGCAGCCGACACCTTCATCTTCGTGATCAGTGCAGATTCTGTCGGCTCGGATATCTGCCAGCTGGAGATCGCTCACGCCGAGAAGAACAACAAGCGTTTAGTCCCAATCGTTGTGAACGAGGTCGATCCTGGATCCGTCCACCCTACACTGGCTGCGTTGAATTGGATCTTCTTCAATGAAGGCGATCCGTTTCAACCTGCGGTTCAAGCACTGATCGAAGCCATCCAGACCGACCAGGTGTGGGTGAAGCAGCATACCCGCTTGCAGATACGTGCTCTTGATTGGGAGCGTCACGAGTGGGAGAAAGGCTACCTGCTGCATGGTGGTGACCTAGTGCAGGCTGAAACTTGGCTAGCCCAGGCGGCAGAAAAAGACCCACGGCCCACGGCACTGCAAACTCAATATATCCTGGCGAGTCGCCAGGCAGCTACTAGGCGCCAGCGTCTGACTTTAATCGCGGTTGGGGCAGGCCTGGTGATCGCCATCGGATTAGGCATCCTGGCCTGGACCCAACGCAACCAGGCTGTCAGCGAGGGCAGCATGCGTGCCACCGCACAGGCAGCCGCGGTCAGCGAAGCCCAGGCGCGTGCTACTGCCCAAAACATCGCCGAAGCCGCTAGCACCGAGGCGGTCGCACAACGCAACGAAGCTGTACATCAAGCCCAGCTGGCCCGCTCGGGTTTTTTTACTGCGGAATCATTCTCTCACCTCGAGGACAATCTGGACCTGGCAACTCTGCTGAGCATAGAAGCAATTAACAACGCGGATACCCTGCAGGCTCGCGGCAGTCTGTTGTCGGCACTGCAGTTCTACCCGCAGCTCGACCGCTACCTGCACGGTCATGCCGGCAACGTGGGGGCGGTCGCCTTCAGCCCCGATGGAGAGATCCTGGCCACTGCCGGTTGTGCGCAGGAGGACCCGATTTCTAAATCTTGCTCAGAAGGTGAAATCCTGCTTTGGAACATACCTGAAGGAAATCTGGTCCGGCGCCTGGATGCGGTGCACACTGGCTTCATGTCCGACCTGGCTTTCAGCCCGGATGGCTCCCTGTTAGCTTCCAGCAGCTGGGGCGGTGTCATCGTGTTATGGGATACAACCACCTGGCAGCTGATCGCTGAACCGATAATTACTGAATCTACCGGGCGTTTACCAGGAATCGAATTCTACCCGGATGGTAAAACTTTGGTCTCCAGTCACGAGACATCTTTACCCGATCCAGTAAGTGGGACAACCCAAATAGGGGCTGAGATCCGCTTTTGGGATACCGCGACGGGTGAATTGGTTGATCGTGTACCTTTCATTGGGCATATGGCCTTCACCAGCCTGGAGTTCAATCCGGATGGCGAGACCTTTGTCGCTGCCATCAATTCGGGTCCGGTGGTTCGTCTATGGGATGCGGAGAAACGCGAGATCATTCCTGGATCTTTTACAGACTACGCTGCAGTCCCTCACAGCCTAGCCTTCAGTCCTGATGGAAGCACCCTCGCCCTGGGGAATTACGATGGCAGCATCATATTCTGGGATATGGAGGATGATGTGCAAATTGGTGAGCCTCTCCAGGCTCACAGCAGCCGGGTGACCAGCCTGGTGTACAGCCCGGATGGAAGCATTCTGGCTTCAGGCAGCGAGGATCGCACCATCAAATTATGGGACACCCAATCCGGTGAAATGCTCACAGAACCATTACACGGGCATAATGAAAATATTAGCAGCCTGGCATTCCATCCTGGTGGTGGAATGCTGGTGTCCGGTGCCGATGATCACAAGGTGATCCTTTGGAATCTGAGCCAGGATAGCCTTATTTCAGAGACGCTCAATGATCACTCCGGAACAGTGTGGAGTGTTGTATACAGTCCTGATGGCAGTCAGCTGGCATCCGCCGGGGTGGATGGGACCATCATCGTGCGCGATTTATCTTTAGAAGAAGGGGATATGGTGCTCAGAGGCCACGAGGGGCAGATCTATGCCCTGGACTTCGGCCCGCTTGGGAACCTGCTGGCTTCCGGTGGACAATATGGCAAAGTGTTCCTGTGGGATGCGTCCACTGGGGAGCAGATTGGGCCACCGCTCAGCGGACCTACCGGCCCGGTGATCAGCCTGGCATTCAGTCCGGGTGGTGAAACTTTAGCTGCAGGCAGCATGGATACGACGATAACCTTGTGGGATGTGGCCTCTGGAGAGATGAAAGGGGAGTCAATCGATCAGCATCCAGGCATGGTGACCAACCTGGTTTTCAACCCGGTAGACGGCACTCTGGCTTCAACCAGCTGCACACACCCAGATGAGAGCTATTGCAACCAGGGTGAGATCGGCCTCTGGGATATTTCCGGTAAAGAGATCACAGGCAGGACTTTTCCTGGTCATACCCATTATATTTATGGACTGGATTTCAGCCCGGACGGCACGCTTCTCGCAACAGGCAGTGCAGACAAAACCATCCTCTTGTGGGATGCTGCCAACGGCGAGGTATTGGGTGAACCGATCGAATGGCACTCAGAAGGGGTGGGCAGCCTGGCATTCAGTCCAGATGGTGAAATCCTGGCCTCGGGCAGCTGGGACCAGACGATCATCTTGATGGATATAGCCAGCCGCCAGGTGATCGGCCAACCGCTCAGCGGGCATTCTGACTTGGTAAACAGCCTGGCGTGGCGTCGCGATGGCAAGCAATTAGCCTCCGCCAGTTATGACTCAAAAGTCATCCTCTGGGACCTGGATCAGGAATCATGGAGAAACAAAGCCTGCCGCAGGGCTGGACGAAATCTCACGCAGGCAGAATGGGTGATCTATTATCCTGGCGAGGAGTATCGTCCAACCTGCTCAATATACGAATGAAGACATTTCTACAACATTACTTTTGGTACTGGTTAATGATATGGGATACGACCAGAATATATAAGGAATAATTGAAAATATTATCGAAGACATTCCAGGAAGGTAACAATGGCACAGCAAGCCCGTACTTTCAGAGTTTTCGTCAGCTCCACGTTCAAGGATATGATGGTAGAGCGAAACGTGCTCCAGGAGCTCGTGTTTCCCCGGCTTCGGCTTATTTGTGAAGCTGCTGGCACTCGATTCCAGGTGATCGATCTCCGCTGGGGTGTCAGTGTGCAGGCACAACGTGACCAGCAAACCATGCCATTGTGCATTGATGAGATCAAACGCTGTCGAGATATAAGCCCACGACCACACTTCATATTCCTACTCGGAGAGAGATATGGATGGGTGCCCCTTCCATCCACCATTACAGCCAGTGAGTTCGAGCGCCTTACTGCAGTAATGAAGGCTGACAAGACTCTGGTTGAGCAGTGGTACTCGAGAGATAATAACGCCATACCTCCCATTTATCGGCTGCGACCACGTTCGGTTGATGATTCTTTTCCCGGGGATCCGGATTGGGCTGAGGCGGAGGCTCTCGAAGCAGCGCAATGGACAAAAACAGAGACAAAATTACACGCGGCTCTACTCAAAGCAGCGTCTGAAGCTGGATTGACCGGACATGCTCTGACTAAGTATTCAATGGCTGCCACGGAACAAGAGATTGAAGCGGCACTTTTCGGACCTGAAGCTCCAGATGATGCAAGTGAACATATTTTCGGCTTCATACGCAGGTCGAATATTAGAGACGATTCTGCCATTGTATCTCTGAAGAATCGGCTTCATCAGAAGCTTCCAGCTGAACATTTGGTAATGTACGATCCTATTGAGAATGATGCGAAGCGTCAAACAGAGTTCGTCGAGGCTGTCTTTGAGGCATTGAAAGGTGTCATCGAATCTGAATTGCAGATTCTTTCTGAAGAAGATCCTTTGAATGCCGAGAAACGCGCTCACTTTGAATTTGGAAATGATCGACGGGGGGGATTCATAGGTAGGGAGAAGGAGCTCGGAGTTGTAGACAACTACCTGAAAAAGGGAAAAGCTGTACCTCTAATCGTGCATGGCGAGTCAGGGTCAGGGAAATCTGCCTTCATGGCAGAAGCACTGCATAGAGTCTTGCACAATCAGAACAACCCAGTTATCGTTGTACGATTCATTGGAGCGACGCCATCTTCTACTGTAGGTCGCTTGCTACTAAGGAGCTTGTGTGCGGAGATAGATCAAGCCTATGACATTGGACCAGTGGATTTACCAGAAACATACCCAGAGCTGCAAAAGGCTTTCCGTGAACGATTAAGGCTTTCCACTGAGACAAGACCACTATATATCTTTTTAGATGCACTAGACCAATTCGCTCGCGATGATCCAGCTCAAGACCTCGGTTGGCTGCAATCCGACTTACCAAAGAATACCAGAATAATCCTATCCACTGTTCCAGGTCCTGTTCTCGATAGATTAACTTCAAGGATCACCGGCGAGCATTTGCTGATTGGTGATTTTCGGGTCAATGATGCCGACAGGTTGTTAGATGCCTGGTTGCGTGAATCCAACCGCACATTGCAGTCACACCAAAAAAACATCATACTCGCAGGCTTTAGATCGTGTCCTAGACCTCTTTATCTTAAGCTGGCAGCAGAAGAAGCAAAGAAATGGCAATCTGTCGACCGACCAGCTGCCCTACCAAATGATCTTTATGGAATGATCTCCGTGCTCTTCGACCGTCTGGCGAGTGAATCAGAGCATGGGGCTGTTTTGGTTGAGCACAGCCTCGGTTATCTCGTATCCGCTCGGAACGGTCTAGCTGAAGATGAGTTACTAGATATTCTGTCTTTAGACGAGGCAGTCACCACCGATCAACGACGCAGGACACCGCTTTCACCAAGGGTTGATCGTTTACCTCCAGTGGTGTGGTCTCGGCTGCGCGCTGACCTAAATCCCTATTTGATAGAGCGAGCTGCAGATGGTACATCGCTTATAGGTTTCTATCACCACGCACTTACCGAAACTGTTCGGAGTAGGTATCCAGGAATAGAAAAAGGTGGTTGGAATAGTGTTCTTGCAGATTACTTTGCCTCCAAGGCTACTTCCAGGAATGGTGTCCCACAATTGAGGAAGCTTTCGGAGCTTCCCCACCAGCTCATGAGCGCTCAACGAACAGAGGATCTGGAGGTCACTCTGACCGATTACGAGTTCCTATATTACAAGAACCGTGAATCTGGTCCTCAATCAGTAGTGGATGATTGTACGAACGCCGATCGGATGGGTTGTGGTACTTCTGGAATCGACGCGATTGAAGAAGCTATGCGATTATCGTCAAATGTCGTCAGCAAACATCCTGAACAACTGCCAGGCCAGCTCACCGGTCGTTTGAGCGGGCAAACAAACGGGGCAATAAAATCGCTTCTGAAGAGTATCCCTCGGATCCACGAAGGTCCATGGCTGCGACCAGTGATAACGCCTATGGCCCAACCTGAGGGCCCGCTTTTGCGGACACTTGAGACCGGACAGGGTCGAGTTAACGATATTGCTGTTTCTAAAGACGGCATGACGGTCGTAACTGCAGGCGATGATGGAAGCATTGCCATCTGGGATGTAGTCGCTGGGCGTGAGATGCATCGGATGGAGGGACATGAGCACGAGGCTAGACACATTGCTTTATCCCCTCAAGGAAGAAACGCGATCTCCATATCATTTGGTGAAGTCTGTGTGTGGGAGGTAATCTCCGGACGACGGCTACACACGATTGATATGGGTCGTGGATGGCCAGGACCGGCGGCAGTACTCGATGAACGATGGGCGCTGGTGGGAAGCGTTGATTCTACAATCAGTCTGATTGACATGGAAGAGGGGAGAGTAGTACGTCAACTCAAGGGCCATGACAAAAAAGTCGTCTCGATCGACGCTTGGGGAGACTTCGCAGTATCAGCTGAGGAGCGTAGAATGATCGTCTGGAATGCTGGTAATCTACGCCGGGGTAGTACAAGTCGCTTTGCGCGCAGTGTGATCCATAAGATCGGGGCATATGAGGACAAATACGCGGGCAACCGTATGGTCATTGCTGTGGGTGCTAAAGGGAAAAATGTGCTGACAGGACGGGGAGCAGAGGACAGTCCTACCATTCTATGGGATCTTAAGTCAGGTCATATGTTGAGGAAAATTCCCAATACTCGAGAACTCTGGGTGTCTCGCATTGCTGCAGCCCGTGAACAGGATCGGTATGTCATGGGTGTACTTGAACAGGGGGTTGGGCGTAGCAATACCTACAGCAGCGGGCGTTTGTTCCTCGTTGACGATGGCCAGATTATGTCCAGTATTGAAGTTGGGACATTATCCAGCCTTGCGGTATCTGCCGATGGGATGACAGCAGTAATCGGTGGCACCAACGTCACAGTTTGGGATCTCGATGCACTGAATTCTACCGGTGGATCGGAAGGTATCCCTGCCTTAAGTGCAATAGATATTTCTGATGTCTCAGGCACGGTAGTCGGAGCAGATGATAGTGGGAGGCTTCTGAAGATTGACCCAGCATCAGGATCTACTGAATGGATCGGTGAGCCTGCCGGACGGGTAATAGATATCGCGGTGTCAGATGACGAGAGGAACATTGTTGCTGTCTTAGAGGAAGGCAGCGTGGAAATATGGGAGGAAGACAGGAAGAAACAAACTATCACAGTTCCTGGGGTAAACATAAAAAATGTGGATATCACCCCGGATGGAAGCGAATTTGCTGGTGCAGGTCAGGAAAGCAGGTCTCTGTTCGGTGATGAAAGTCGCTGGCGGTGGGAGGTGTCGACTGGGCGTGTTATCAATCATGAGATCACCCCTTCCCGCTGCTTGGTTATCGCTCGGGGCACCGGGCAGGTAGCTTGCATCGGAGGTTTCGGTGTCAGCATCGATGATGGAACGGGATTGCGAGCGGTGCGCCTGCGTAATCTTCCAGAGGGCCCAGCATATGCTTGGGTGCAGGCGCTGGCTGTGGACAATTTTGGTGAACGAATCGCTGCATCGATGATGGATAACACTGTCCAGGTTTGGGATACTATAAAGAAGGAACAAGTCGCTGAATTAATTCTTTCCAAAATTTCAAGGGATGGAAGCTTGTCCGCATCGGGAGGCGTTGTGTCACTTTGGCTTTCCCCGGATGGAAGATGGTGTTTGGCTGCCTCATCTGACTTGACGGTAAACCTGTGGGAAGTAGGAGTTGATGTACCTGCAGCTGTCTACACAACGGATAAACCTCCCAAATGGGTAGGTGCCACAGAGGATGGTTCAATTATCGTTGTCATGGACGAGTTCGGAGGGTTGTATACCTTCAAGATAGAAGGTGTATCAATGGATCTCGAGGTCAGGATGTAAGATCATAAGGAAAGTCGACCGTTACAAACCATGAAGAGAACATGGACATTTAAATTTTCAGGGGAGCAGGGTCATAGATCTTTGCTGTTAGGATGCGATCTTTAAAATCATGTGAAGTTATTTATAAAAGATATCAAAATTTACTCTAAAGGACTAGATCATTATGGCACAGCAAGCCCGTACTTTCAGAGTTTTCGTCAGCTCCACCTTCAACGATCTCAAGGCTGAGCGCAACGCCCTGCAGGAGCGGGTATTCCCGCGCCTGCGAAAACTTGCCGCTGAGCACGGCTGCCGCTTCCAGGCTATCGACCTGCGCTGGGGAGTATCCAGCCGGGCCTCCCTGGACCAGCAGGCGATGAACATCTGCCTGGGCGAGATAGAACGCTGCCAGCGCACCTCCCCGCGGCCTAATTTCATTGTACTCCTGGGTGATCGCTACGGCTGGATGCCGCCGCCTTCGCAGATTCCCCAGACCGAATTCGACAGGATTTTGGAGCATATCAAGAGTCAAGAAGAATCAGCTCAGAATCAAGATAAGGAGGAGCTTCAAGAGGACATCGCACTCCTCGATGATTGGTATGACCTGGATGAAAACGCAAAACCCCCGGAATACAGGCTGCAGGTACG
>JBJYXV010000064.1:0-2791 GCA_046260155.1 Anaerolineales bacterium | reverse complement strand
GCCGGATCGGTGATGGCCTGATAGTCATCGAGGGCGAGGACCAACCCGCTCACCGAGCGGGCGCCCGTCTTCGAGCGGCCTCCTTCCTTCAAAGAGTTCTTGGAATCATCTTCATTGCTCGAAAGGGCCACGGTGAGCTCATCCAGCTCGTTGACCAGCGAGGTGGCGATCACGCGCAGCGGTGGGGGTTGGGCTGCACCCAGCAGGCCGAGTGTCTTCTCACAGGCGTCCGGAATCACGGTCCGAATCGCGCCGACCAGGTAGCTTACAAAGACGATCAGGTCGTTGTCGTGCTCGTCCAGCGAGAGCCAGGCGCTGGCGTGGGTGCACTCCGCGTCCGCGAGCCATTGGGCCAGCAGCGTGGTCTTGCCGGCTCCAGCCTGGGCGCAGATCAGAGTCAGTTTCCGGTCCAAGCCTGCCTGTAGCCGGTCCACCAGCCGCCGGCGGCGGACAAGGTCCGCCGGCAGTCTGGGCGGCTGCATCTTGGTGCGGATGAGTGTCAGTGCGCTCGTCTCTACTGTCATTGCCGATCTGCCTGGACCAGATTATATCACAAGGGAGATGGCTGGGAAAACTCTGACCAGAATGGGGTTTCCTCTGGATCGGTCCCGGTCCAGAGATGCATACCTGCTGGAGCCCCTTGTGGGGGGCAGCGGCGATGTCCGTTGCTGCAAACTATGGAAGCGGATATAGCGACTGGCGTCTGTTCCCATACCACTGACGGCAGAGGCCCTGAAAGACCGATGTCCCTGCGGAAACACTACCCGTCTGCTCTGCAACGCTGTTGGTCGCGACCATGCCGGTGCCTGCATCGCCTTCGGGTCGAGAGGGGTGAATACCTGCGTGTGGTGTTCCTGCAGGATCGAGCAACCTGGCGCCTTCTTCAGTAAGAACGCCGGCAGCAACTGCCTGCTTCCATTTCTGCGTTGCTACGCAGCCCTTTTGGCAACGCTCCAAGCATGACAGGAGGGATCAAGCTGGCCCACCAGATTCTCTTATTTGCGTTTCGTCCTGAGGAAGAATATGCTCTGAACGCCGATCGCGATCAAAGTCAACAGACCAACCCCAATCCTGGTCCACCACGAACTCAATGTGCCATTGAATTGCAGGATGGAGACAATCGTGCCGTGGATCAGGACACCAAACAGGGTGCCAATGACATTGCCGATGCCGCCGCTTAGTGAAGTTCCTCCTATCACTACCGCAGCAATAGAGTCCAGCTCCATCCCGGATGCAAACTGTCCATAACCTGCCAACAAGGACATGCTAAAGACAATGCCTCCCAGGGCTGAGCATAGGCCGCTGAACGCATATACCATGATCTTTGTCCGGGCGACCGGCAGGCCCATCAGCATCGCAGATTGTTCATTGTTGCCCATGGCATAGATCGTGCGACCAAAGCGTGTGAAAAAGCTAAGGTAGATCGCCACCAATAGCATGATCGGGCCAACCAAGGTGGTAGGGTAGATGTAGGCTTTTAGGAATGGAATATGGATCGGTGTCAGGGCAAAGGTCTTGTACATCTCATCCGTAATGGTCACTGAAGTCAGACTGATGATGTACGCCATGCCGCGAGCGAAGAAAAGGCCCATCAAGGTTGCAATAAAGGGTTGGACTTTGAGATATTGAATAATCCAGCCCATCAGCCCACCTAATGCGATACCCAAGAGGATCATCAGCGGGAGCACAATGTATGGGCTTATCCCGCTCCGGAGTAATGCAGCGGAAGCGGTACTGACCAGAGCAATCACCCCGCCCACCGAAAGATCGATCCCGCCCCCGCCACTCAGGATCACCATCGTCATCCCGATTGAAACAAGGAGCAGGCTGGCGTCGTTGATGAACAAATTGAAAAATACCTGCGGCTTTTGCATGGCAGGATACAGTTGGCTGCCCACAAAGTAGGTCAAGACAAAAACCGCTATGGTCAATAGCAGTGAACCATGTCGCAAAGCAAAGGCTCTAGTTCGCTGTATCATGTTGAGAACCTCTTCGCTCGAACAATCGATTCATCAAACGACGGGAGTAATCGGAGTAGAGCAGGATAACCAGCAGGACCAGTACGGCTTTGGCGGCGAGCAACGCATTGGCCGGCACACCCAGGCTATAGACCGTAACCGTAAAGGTCCAGATGACGAGCGCGCCAATCACACTGGCAAACAGGGAGAATCGTCCCCCGGTCATCAAGGTCCCGCCCATGACGACGGCCAGGATGGCATCCAACTCGTAGTTCAAACCATTGTTGTTGCCGTCGGCGCTGTGGACATAGGAACTGAGGATCAGACCGGCGATCGCGCCACAGAACCCGCAGAACGCATAGGCCAGCAGTTTGACGTTCTTTTCGTTGATACCGCTATAGTACGTCGATTTCGCATTGATCCCCACCGACTCGATGAACAAGCCGATGGCGGTCTTGCGCACCAACAGCCAAGCCAGGAGCAATACTCCCGCAACAATATAGATCGAGACGGGCAACCCCAAAATATAGCCATTTCCGAACCAGAAATAGGGCGTGTAATAGATCGTCATAATTTGACCGTTGGTGATGAGCTGCGCAATGCCGCGACCTGCCACCATCAAGATCAACGTGGCAACCATCGGCTGGATTCCTACCCTGGAAACCAGTAGCCCATTCCACAAACCACACACCGTACCCGCTGCAAGACCAGCCAGGACGATGAGGGGCAACGGAGTATTCGTGGCGTTCCTAGTCAGGATTTCATTTGTGATCAATTCATTCCCCAGCGCTGGATTGATTAGAACAGCACCCATCGCCGCCGAAATCGCGATC
>JBJYXV010000063.1:53016-251418 GCA_046260155.1 Anaerolineales bacterium | reverse complement strand
CGGTGGTGGACAGGAGTTTAACTTACGAGCAGGCACTCATAACATCCCTTATATCGTTGTTTTAGCAAACGCCTTTGAATTTGCCCAAACCGACCAGGAATATCGGAACAATCATTATTCTACCATCCGTGATCATTTGATTAAAACTATCATCGACTCGGTTCCTTACACAGAGTTAACCGGGCATCCTACCATGCGATTACCGAACCATGCAAGCTTCGTCTTCAAGGGAGTTGACGGGAACACATTATTAATGTTGCTGGATGCTGCAGGATTCGAGTGTTCCTCCGGATCAGCATGCAAGACCGGCTCACCTGAACCCTCTGAAGTGTTGATTGCCATGGGGATATCTCCAGAATGGGCTCTTGGTTCTTTACGTGTTACTTTGGGTCAGCAGACATCATCAGAAATGGTTGACGATTTTGTTGAAAATCTTCCGAATATAGTACAACGAGTCCGAGAATTGAATCCGATTTGAATAATTACACAACCTCAACGGAAAGTACACTGTCGAAACAACTCTCAACCCACAAGAACATGAGCTTATCAAAAGATACTGGACAGAAGATTAAAGTTGCAGTAGCGATGAGCGGTGGTGTGGACAGCTCCGTTGCAGCCGCATTAATGGTCAATGAGGGGTATGATGTCATCGGGATAATGCTGAGATTATGGAGTGAACCCGGCTCTGAGAGTGCGAATCGATGCTGTACACCAGATGCCATGGCACTCGCGAAGCAAGTTGCTGCTCAATTAAACATCCCATTTTATCCGATTGATGCAAAAAATGTCTTTTATAACCAGATCGTTGAGCCTTTTATCAATGGTTATGAGCAGGGAATTACACCGAATCCGTGCCTGCAGTGCAATCGCCACATACGCTGGGAATTTATGCTGAATCACGCGCTCGCATTTGGGGCAACAGCGATGGTCACGGGTCATTATGCACGTTTAGAATCAAATTCAGGACGAATAAAATTATTGAAAGCCAAGGATTTGAATAAAGACCAATCCTATGTACTGCACGTTCTTGACCAGGAACAGCTCTCGAAAGCACAATTTCCATTAGGAGATTACACTAAAGTCGAGGTAAGACAGCTGGCTAAAGATTTCGGTCTACCTGCAGCAGAAAAAGGTGATAGTCAGGATTTATGCTTTCTTGGGAAAGGTAATTATCGGGAGTTCTTAGAAAGAAACTCAACTCGTCCCTATGAACCTGGAGAAATTACCAATTTAAAAGGCGAAAAACTCGGCTGGCATGCTGGCTTACCGATGTATACGATCGGACAACGACGGGGATTGGGGATATCGACCAAAAAACCCTCCTATGTGCTCGAAAAGGATATAGAAAAGAATACCCTTGTTGTGGGAACGAAGGATGAGCTCAATCATCGGATTTTGCTGGCAAACAAAGTCAATTGGGTGTCCATCGCACCTCCAGCTGAACCATTTAGAGCAGCCGTGAAAATCCGTTACAAATCCGTGGAAGAACCTGCGGAGGTAATTCCCCTGGAGGATGGGTCTGTAGAAGTACACTTCGTCCATCCTGTAAAAGCAATTACCCCTGGACAGGCAGCTGTGTTCTATGATGCAGATATCTGTTTGGGTGGTGGCATCATTCAGATGGCTATAAAATGAGATGGAAAGGATATTATGTGTGGTAGATTTACATTAACAGTCGATCCTGGACAGCTCCAGGAAGCGTTCCCCTGGGTTGATATTCCGGAAAATATTGCACAAAGGTACAACATCGCGCCATCACAACCAGTTGGTATTGTTCCGAATGATGGAAAGAACCGTCTGGATTTCTATAATTGGGGATTAATCCCCTTTTGGGCGAAAGATCCAAAAATTGGCAATCGAATGATCAACGCCCGCTCTGAAACGTTGGAGGAGAAACCATCCTTTCGGGGTTCATTTAAATACAAACGCTGTCTTGTTCTGGCAGATGGATTTTACGAGTGGCGTAAACAACCAGGAAAAACATCAAAGGTTCCTTATTTTATCCATTTGAAAGATCATTCTCCATTTGCATTTGCTGGATTATGGGACGCCTGGCATTCGGATGATGGTTCTGAAGTGCGGTCCTTCACCATTATTACAACTGAACCGAACGAATTAATTGAACAGATTCACAACCGCATGCCCGTCATACTTGCTCCAGATAGTTATCAGGCTTGGATTAAAGAAGGAGAAAATGATGCGCAATTATTGAAATCCTTTCTCAGACCCTACCCGAGTGATGAGATGGACGCTTACCCAGTATCGAGAGCAGTAAACAGCCCTCAGAATGATTCACCAGAATGCATTCTCCGCATTGATTAGGCTAAACCCATGCGAATTGGATTTATAGCAACACGCTTGCACGGGACCGATGGAGTTACTCTCGAAGTTGAGAAATGGGCTAAGGTCTTAAAGAATTTAGGTCATGAAGTCTATTATTGTGCTGGAGAATTGGGTGGTTATGCGAAAAATGGCACTTTAATTCCTGAACTGCACTTTGCAGATCAAACAGTCTATGCTCTTAGTGAAAGGGCGTTTGGGGGTCAAGATCAAGATGGTGATGAACTTGCAGACCAAATTTACAGCCGGGCGGATGAAATGCGTGCTCCCCTTCGAAATTTTATTCGCTCAAATCATCTTGATTTGATCATCGTCCAAAATGCACTGACAATTCCCATGAATTTACCGTTGGGAGTATCTCTAACAGGCCTCATCGCAGAATTAGGTATAGACACAATCGCTCACCACCATGATTTTTTTTGGGAACGCCAGCGCTACCAAACCAATGCGATCTTAGATCTGCTGGATACTGCTTTTCCCGCGAAACTCCCTAATATTCAGCATGTGACGATTAATTCCATCGCCAAAGCGAGATTAAATGCCCGCCGTGGAATCTCATCTGTTGTGATTCCCAATGTACTTGATTTTTCTTCACCCCCCCCACAATTAGATAAATTTAACAAAGATTTCCATCACGAACTCGGTTTGAATAAAGATGACCTGCTTATCCTGCAACCAACCAGGGTTATCCAGCGCAAAGGCATTGAAATGGCGATTGAGATCGTAAAACGCATGGACGGAGAAAAACCCCACTTATTCATCACACACCGCGCAGATGATGAGGGACTCTCCTATTGGCGCTGGTTAAAACGAGAAGCTTCTGTAATGGATGTTGATGTCCAGCTCATCGATCATGTCATTGGCCCGGAACGCAGCAAAATTAATGGTCACAAGATTTATTCATTATGGGATGCGTATCTCAACGCGGATTTAGTCACTTATCCAAGTTTATACGAGGGATTCGGGAATGCACTTCTTGAGTCTATTTTTGTCAGGAAATTAACCATCGTTAATCGCTATCCGGTTTACAATGCAGATATCAAACCTCTTGGTTTTGAATTTATCGAACTAGACGGGTTCGTAGACGAACAGAGTATTCAGAAAACAAGAGAACTGCTGAATTCTCCTGATAAAGTTAGGGAAATCACCGAGAAGAACTTTCAGCTGGCAGAGCAATATTTCTCCCTTGAAGTTCTGGAAAAGAATATCAAAGAATTGATTGCCAATTTCAAGTAATTAATAATACGAGCAGATCATGCCTTCAGGCTATCGAGTTTTAATAATCTCGACCAGGCTCGCTGGAACAGATGGGGTGTCCCTTGAAACCGCAAAATGGGTCAAGGTCCTCGCCTCACTGGGATATGAATGTTTCTATTTCACCGGAGAATCAGATTTTCCGGGTGAGCAAATCTATTTATTACCTGAAGCCCACTTCGAACATCCAGAAATTGTTAATTTAAATCATGACTTGTTTGATGATTTTCAGAGGTTAGAAATAACTTCTTCGGAGGTCACAAGGTTAACTGCCCATATAAAATCCCACCTGCACAAGTTCATCAAGGAAATCTCCCCAGATATTTTGATCGCGGAAAATGTCTTATCAATACCGATGAATATCCCCCTCGGTCTGGCATTAACCGAGGTGATCGTTGAAACTAACATACCGACCATCGGACACCACCATGATTTTTATTGGGAGCGAACGCGTTATGTAATTTCCAGTGCTGAAGATTACCTTAGGGCAGCATTTCCACCCACGTTGCGCCAAATCAGGCATGTCGTGATAAACTCATACGCTCAAAACCAAATGGCTATGCGCACTGGCCTGAATTCAACCCTGATCCCAAACGTCATCGATTTCGAACTACCCATTTCCGAAATCGATGAGTATTCGAAAGACCTCAAAGAAGACCTGGGAATATCTCCACATGAAAAAATCCTTCTTCAACCTACCAGGATAGTACCAAGGAAAAGAATAGAGCTCTCCATTGAACTCACCCGCAGAATCGACAGGAATGGAGTCGTATTAATATCTCACAGATCAGGTGATGAAGGTCCTGGATATGAAGATTACTTGCGTGATTTTGCCCAATTACTAGGTGTAAAAGTAATTTTTGCTGGAAACCGCTTCGATTACTATCGGGGTCTGACAAATGATGGTAAAAAGATATATTCTCTACAAGATGCTTATCTCCAGTCTGATCTAGTGACTTACCCATCCAGAGTTGAAGGTTTTGGTAATGCTTTTCTTGAGACGGTATACTATAAACGTCCTATCGTAATGAGCAAATACGAGATTTTCAAGACCGATATCCAACCTAAAGGATTTCAAGTGATTGGATTTGGTGATTTCATCGATAATGATTGTGTTTCCTCAACACGGGAAATACTGGAAGATCAGAATCAAGCAGATATAATGGCTGAAACGAATTTCTCGATTGGGAAACGCTATTATTCATTTGACACATTAATACGATCTTTAGAACCATTATTGAATGAATGTCTCAGCAATTAATCACAAGATTTTATGAATTCTAGAAAAGATTTCAGTATAAAGTTTAACACTCAGCTTGAACACTTATTTACCCAGGCAAATAATAAGAGCTTTGGAATCCTGGGAATAATTCGCGATACGATTGAAAGATTTTCGAACAATCATGCAGTCGAGGGATCCGCGAGCATCGCATTTTTCACTATTTTTGGGGTTCCCCCTCTGCTGATCGTCCTCGTCACTGTAGCCAGCTATTATCTTGAAATTCCAGATATTCAGGATTGGATCATTCAATTTATTCGTGATATTGTCCCTATTCCAGCCGATTTGATCATTGAATTCATAGAAGGTGTGTTGAACCAGCGAGGAGCAGTTGGTATCATAGGGTTAATTGGCCTTGCCTGGGCAAGTTCTGGTGTTTTGATGACCTTAACAGCAAATATAAATCGCGCCTGGCCTACAGCAAAAATCCGCAATGTTGTTGAAAAAAGGATGGTTGCCTTCCTGATGATTGGCGCATTTATCTTATTTATTGCCGCTTCTTCTGTACTCTCCACCATTATTGCATTCTTCTTGCAATTTGAAATCCCACTCATACATTTCAGTCCGCCGGTTGGAATTATCACCGATCTTGTGTCATATCTATTACGATTTATGCTCTTCTTTGCACTCTATTTTTTCGTTCCAAAAACGAAAGTAAAGAAACGGGCTGCAATTGCAGCAGCGATTTTTGCCTCGTTCGCATGGGAAATTACGGCTTATGGATTTAGGTGGTATTTCCAGAGCGGTCTTTCAAACTATAACCTGCTTTATGGTTCATTAGGAACACTGGTTGCATTAATGTTTTGGATTTACTTGGACTGCCTAATTTTGGTTTTTGGTGCATATTTCAGCGCAGCGATTATCAACCGAAATCATTATAATTCGACCACCGAGTCCCCGAATTCTGGGATCGGACCGTAATTGTGCACATTTCGATTCTGCATTACGCAGCACCTCCAATTATCGGGGGAGTTGAAAGCACCATCTATCACCATGCTCGTCTTTTATTCCAAGCAGGATATCAGATTTCGATAGTTGCAGGCAGAGGGGAGTCAATCAATGAAAAGATTCCTTTCATTTTAATTCCCGAAGCAGACTCGCGCCATCCTCGAGTGATTGAGATTGGTAAACAATTAGCAGCTGGGGAGACCTCTGAAGAATTTATTCAATTGCGTGACGAGATTTTTACCTCATTATCAAATTCACTCAGGAAATCCGATCTCGTCATTGTCCACAATGCAGTCACGTTGCATAAGAATCTTCCCCTTACTGCGGCGCTGAAATTGATTTCAGAACGATCTGAGCCAAGAATGCTAGCCTGGTGCCATGATTTCGCCTGGCAAGACGCTCTTTACACACCAGATCTGCATCCCGGTTACCCCTGGGACTTATTAAAAACTCTTTGGCCTGGTGTCGAATACGTCGCTGTTTCTGATCACCGCAGGCAGCGTCTAGCCAAATTGCTCGATATCAAAGCTACGAATATTCAAGTCATACCACCTGGTGTAGATATTTCAGAATTTCTGGAAATATCTCATACGTGTCAAGATTTTATCGACCAGACCCAATTAATGGACTCTGAACCTGTCATCTTGCTGCCAGCTCGCATCACGCGCCGTAAAAACATCGAGTTTGCTTTCCAAGTCACCGCCTTGCTTAAGAAAAATTACCCCCAGGTAGCATTGATCGTCACCGGTCCCCCTGGACCACATAATCTAAAGAATATTGAGTATTTAAATTCACTTCTCGATTTGAGGAAATCTCTTCAAATTGAACCAAATATTCATTTTGTTTATCAAATTTACGGGCTAGATGAAGTATTTAATGCGCCAGATTATTTAATATCCGAGCTGTACCGATTGTCTGATTTGGTACTTTTCCCGAGTTTGCGGGAAGGATTTGGAATCCCTGTTCTGGAAGCAGGAATAGCAAGAATACCCATATTTGCTTCAGATATACCACCGGTGCGTGAAAGTAGTGCTGGTATGATTAATTTATTTGACCCACAGGATGAGCCCATTGAAGTAGCTGATATGATCGAGACTTTTATTGAAAACAGCCGATCTTACAAACTTCGCAGACATGTCTTGAAAAACTACACCTGGCAATCAATCGTAAAAAATAAGATCATCCCTCTCCTGGAAGGTAAAGGGGTTGAATCTCATGACTAACTCCGAGATATTATTCTCGCCGAAATCCCGAATATCGCAGGCTTATAAAATTCTTCTCTTAGAAACAAGAATTGAAGAAGCAAAATCCCTCTTACCGCTTGCGGAGAGATTGGCCCTGGATCGAAGGGGAAAAATTATGATCCTTTCGGTTTTATCTGTCCCAGAGGGCGATCATATGAGCGGGGTAGCTAAGAAAGCCAGCCGATTGCGTGAAGTTCTGAAAACCTATATGGAAAGCACTCCCATTCCGACCCGAATCAAAACATTGGTTCGTCCCGAAGGAGAACTTTGGGATGGAGTTAGGGAGATCGTCGTGCAGGAGCGGATCAATCTGTTGGTAGCCAATTGGTCCGCAACAGCAATCGACCATCATTTTGATGGCAAATTGGATGAAAGTGAATTTCTTACTATACCTTGTGATACAGTAATCGTCCGTCCATCTATCAAAGTAAACCAGGCAGAATCTTGGCAATCGCTAAAGAATATCTTATTACCTGTTCGTGGTGGTGCAAATTCTGGTTTAACTTTACGCCTTGGTCATGCACTTTCTCGAATTGCGGAAGCTTCTATCACCTTACTACACGTCGCTGATCCTGATGCAGACCGGAGCAAGTTGAGATTCTTTGAAGAATTCTCACCAGCGATAACTGGTCTTAAACAGATTACAAGGTCGATCACTGCCAAAGGCGAGATTCCAGGGGGAATCTTGGCTGAAGCCAAAGATCATCAGGGAATTGTCATCGGGGCACCTTCCAATGAAATTCAGCCGAATTTTTGGATCAACTCGATGCTTGCGGAAATTCTGTCTGATCAAAATAAGACTTTAGTATTGGTAAACGAGTTTTTCCCCAAGACCTTGGCCCCACCTCTACAAAGGATCAATTCCGGAACCAGGGATCGTCCACTAGCGGTAGTGGTTGATACATGGTTTGCTGAAAATACTTACCACACCCGCGAATTCATGGATCTTGAGAGATTGATGGATTTAAAGCAAGATCAAGGAGTCACGATCAGCCTGGCCTTACCAGCCTTGAACGAAGAAGAAACAGTAGGAAAAGTAATCAGCACCGTGAAAACTGCGCTCATGGATCAAATACCAATATTGGACGAGATCGTATTGATCGATTCAGGTTCTACGGATAAAACTCGGGAAATTGCAGAGGATTTCGGAATTCCGGTTTATATTCATCAAGAGATTTTACCTGAGCACGGTGCTTTTACAGGAAAAGGCGAAGCACTCTGGAAAAGTCTCTATGTTGTCAATGGAGACATCATTGCATGGATTGATACAGACATTAAGAACATCGATCCGAGGTTTGTCTACGGTACCCTGGGACCTTTGCTCGATAACCCTAGAATCCGGTTTGTGAAAGGGTTTTATAGAAGACCGCTCCGTGAAGGAGGAAAGTTGCTGGCTGGAGGTGGAGGTAGAGTTACTGAATTAACCGCTCGCCCATTCATAAACCTGTTTTTTCCTGAACTCTCCGGATTAATTCAACCTTTATCCGGAGAATACGCGGGCCGGAGAACTGCCCTTGAGAAAATTCCATTCTTTACTGGATATGGGGTTGAAACTGGTATGTTAATTGATTTAATGGAAAATTATGGGCTTGAAGGAATCGCACAAGTTGATTTGATAGAACGAATTCATCATAACCAACCACTGCCTTCATTATCAAAAATGTCTTTTGCTATCATGCAAGTAGTCATCAGCCGGATTGGAGACCGCCACAAGGTTTCCTTGCTAGAACAAAGCAACCTCACCATGAACCTGATCAGATTCAGTAAGCGGCGTGGTTATTTCCTGGACCAGGAAGAAATCCAGGAACATGAACGCCCACCCATGGTCACAATCCCAGAATACCAGCATAAATTGGAACAGAGCGCTGGTTGACAATATCATCGCCAAATCTTGAAGACCAGGATTATCATTCATGGCATCCATCGTATTAATTCGACATGGGGAAACCGATTGGAACATTGAGGGACGATACCAGGGACAAGCAGATCCCCCATTAAACAGCAAAGGTCTCCATCAAGCTCACCGATTGGCCAAAGAATTAATAAATTCTGCTATTGAGGTGCTTTACACTAGTCCTTTAAAGCGAACCAGACAGACTGCAGAGGTAATATCCCAACAACTTGGCATCATGCCAATTGATGAGCCGCGCTATATGGAAATCGATCAAGGAGATTGGCAAACTAGATTGCGATCAGATATCGAAAATCTATATCCAGATTTATTTAATGCCTGGCAAACCGATCCGTGGAAGGTTACCCCACCAGGAGGTGAGCATCTATCAGAGGTCCAATCGCGAGTTTATGCGGCTTTGGATGAGAGCATCCAAGAGTATTCCAACCAGAAAATCGGGATTGTGACCCACCGGATTCCGATTGCCTTGATCAAGGTACGCTACCAAGGGATGGATCCAGATATCGTGCGCACGATTCACCTCCCGAATGCATACTGGGAAGAGATTCCTATATCCAATAATCAGTTTTTCAGTAAATTTCGATGAAATCGAGGGGAACATTCCTGTATGGGTGAAACGGACCGGATACGCGAGCAGTTAGAATTCTTATATGGGGCACAAAGCGAGCACATTTGGCTTGAAATAAATCAAATCATCAATGAATTTCAGGGCATAAATCCCGAATCTTTATTAGATAAGTTTGAGTTGACCGAGAAAGATGCCATTCTAATTACTTACGCAGATCAATTTCATGCCCCAACTCAAAGCCATCTCCGATCGCTGGAAAATTTCTTGGCAAATAATTTAGGTGAGGCAATTAATTGGGTTCATCTGCTGCCATTTTTTCCATCTTCATCAGATGACGGATTCTCCGTGATCGATTATCGAGCAGTCAATCCACAGATCGGTACTTGGGATGATATTCACCTTCTCTCAAAGAAATATTCATTAATGTTCGATGCGGTAGTCAACCACATATCTAGGGAAAGTGATTGGTTCAAAGAATTTCAGAAAGGTGTATGGCCTTACCGTGATTATTTCATAGAGATGGATCCTTCCACAGATTTATCCTCAATTTTCCGGCCCCGGACCGTACCCCTGCTTTCCCCGGTGGATACAGATGAAGGTAAAAAATATGTTTGGACAACCTTTAGTGATGATCAGATCGATTTAGACTTCTCCAACCCGCTTGTCTTGCTTGAAATCATCCGGTTGATGCTCTTCTATGTGGAAAATCACGCACGTTTAATCCGCCTCGATGCGATTGGTTACGTATGGAAAACAATTGGCACAACATGTTTGAACCTCCCTCAAGCGCACAGCATCGTCAAAATTCTCAGGGCAGTAATGGATCTCGCTGCGCCGAATACCGGGTTGATCACTGAGACCAACGTCCCACACGAAGAAAATATTAAATATTTTGGTGATCCATCCAATTTAAAAGGTTCACCAGAGCGACCTCCATCGGGTGATGAAGCCCAGATGGTGTACCAATTTTCGCTTGCCCCCTTGGTTTTACACACGTTCCACTCAGGGGATGTGACCGCCCTTGTGCAGTGGGTGCGCACGCTGAGTGTCCCTTACCAAGATACCGCTTTCTTCAATTTCATCGCCTCCCATGATGGCATTGGTGTAATGCCAGCGAAAGGTTTGATCAGTGATCAACAAATCCAAGCATTAGTAAACCGGACCCTTCTTCATGGGGGTCAGGTATCCTATAAAACAAATTCAGATGGTACAAAGAGTGTATATGAATTAAATATCACCCTCTTTGATGCTCTCAATAATCCACAGGATGCAAATCAAGAACTGGATGTGAGACGTTTTATCGCATCCCAAGCGATCATGTTATCCTTAGCTGGAGTACCCGGGATCTACGTGCACAGTTTATTTGGATCCCGCAATTGTTATTCTTGCCTTGAGCAGACTCGTCGTTCAAGATCAATAAACCGTGAGAAATTTAATCTGGATGCACTGCTTAACGATTTGAGTAACCCGGATAATATTCATACAAAAATATTTTATCTATATAAACAATTATTACTTATTCGCCAAAAACAACCAGCGTTTCATCCCGCTGCAGGGCAGAAAATCTTCGACAACCATGCCAATATTTTCATGCTTCTCCGTAGCAGCCTGGATAATACTTCACGTGTGTTGTGCCTGGTCAATATCACTTCACAAACACAACAGGTTAAATTAGATTTGACCAAGGTTACCGAGCATAATTTTAGGACTTGCACTGACTTGATTTCCAATCAATCGATAGCGATTAATCAGAGTCAGCTTCAACTTGCCCTTGAACCTTATCAAACCTATTGGTTATCATTTCCTCAAAAGGATACGGTTTTGTAAATACGGATTAAATGGATCATTTTGATGTTCATCCACCAAATCTAAATAAATTTCTCACCCACTCGCTCAATGCGAATCCCTGGGGGTTGCAGGTCGCAAGGATTTTGAATGCTTCAATCTCGGCTGTCAACCCATACTCAGCTGTTTTGAGGCAATTAGAAAAAATAGAGAGCAGCAACGAGAATTTTTTTGGGAGAGATAGTATTTGGGATTTTGATCGGATCAAGCTCATCGGAACAGGGAAAGCTGGTCTGCCAATGGCAGAAGCTGCACAATATTTCTTTGGGAAAAGGCTAACCAATGGGATCGTGATCGTCAAAGATGGCTATACGAATATGGCTGAATTGCCTTCGGGCGTCAGGATTTTCGAAGCCAGCCATCCCCTTCCAGACCAGCGGGGAGTGAAGGCCACCCAGGCAATCATCGATCTGATCCAGGATTCTCATCCCAACGACCTCGTCATCTGCCTCATCTCAGGTGGTGGTTCGGCGTTAATGATTTCCCCTGTACCTGAGGTATCTTTGGATGAAATCCAGCAATTGACAGATTTGCTGCTTGCATCAGGTGCGACGATCAATGAGATTAATACCTTGCGCAAGCACCTGGACCAGGTAAAAGGAGGCCAGCTGGCACAGCTTGCTTCCCCTGCAAAGGTTTTGTGCCTGATCCTATCGGATGTAGTCGGTGATCCTATGGATGTGATCGCCAGTGGGCCGACCGTGCCAGATCCCACCACCTTCCAGGATTCGTTAGATATTCTCGATCTTTATGGGATTCACGATCAGATTCCAGCCACGATTCGATCGCATCTAGAGCGAGGCCAGCAGGGAGAGATTCCTGAGACCCCGAAATCAGGTGCAGATTTCCTCTCCAATGTGAACAACATCATTGTAGGCAGCAACTTGACCGCTACTCAAGCAGCGATTTCCCAGGCAAAAATCGAGGGTTTCAATGCACTCACACTGACAAATTATTTGCAGGGTGAAGCGAGCCAGGCTGGAATATTATTAGCTTCGATTTTGCGTCAATTCGCGCTGAAAAACAACCCTCTCCCTCGACCGGCATGCGTCGTATTTGGAGGTGAGACAACCGTCACTGTAAAGGGTGATGGTATGGGTGGCCGAAATCAAGAATTAGCATTGGGAGCTGTGACTGGGTTAGCCAATTTGCATGACGTCGCCATGATCACGCTTGCCACAGATGGTGGGGATGGGTTAAGCGATGCTGCTGGTGCAGTTGTGACGGGCGATACAATGCGAAGAGCTCGTGATTTGGATCTCAATCCGAATAATTTTCTCGCAAACAACGATGCTTATCATTTCTTCAAACCTTTACATGATCTGATTAAGATCGGTCCTACCCAGACCAACGTTAATGACCTCACCTTTCTATTCACTTTTTCGACTGATGGAACCAACTAATGAACAAGCAAACTTTACCCGTTGCTATCGTGTCACACGCTTTGCCTGATGGCTGGCTTGAATTATTGGAAAATCGATGTGAGGCAGTCATCGGACCGCCAGAATGTGATCACCTGACAGAGCGTTTAGAATCCCACCTGGCGGAAGCTGATGGTTTATTCACATTATTGACCATAAAAGTAGATGAGGCTCTCCTCTCGAGAGCTCCTAAATTGAAAGTCATCAGCAATATGGCAGTTGGATTTGATAATATTGACATTGAAGCCTGCACTGCTCGAGGTATTCCAGTTGGCAATACCCCGGGTGTCCTGACAGCTGGCACAGCTGACTTGACCATGGCGATCCTGCTGGCAGCTGCCAGACGCTTAATCGAAGCCCATCTGGATGCCTGCCAGGGTGGTTGGAAGACCTGGTCTCCTACTGGATGGTTGGGAAAGGATTTGAACGGGGCAACCATTGGCATTATCGGTTCAGGCAAGATCGGTACCGCGGTCGCCGAACGTGCGAGTGGATTCGGCATGCAGATCATTTTTACTGATCCAAATCCAAAACCAGAGTTAGCCAAGAGACTAAACGCCCAACAAGTGGACTTGGAGGAACTGCTTCAATTAGCAGATTTTGTCTCCCTGCATGTACCCCTCTCCGACCAGACAAGACATCTGATAAATGAGGACACACTTAGATTGATGAAACCAACAGCTCTGTTGATCAATACCTCGCGTGGGCCGATCGTTGATCAGACCGCTTTAATTCATGCCTTGAAGAGCAATTTAATTGCCGGTGCGGCATTGGATGTGACTGATCCGGAGCCACTCCCTGTTGAAAATGAGCTGTTCACTCTAAAAAATTGTCTGGTTGTACCTCACATCGGTTCTGCCACCTGGAATACCAGGCGCAGTATGGCATCCAGGGCTTGTGAAAACTTGCTTGCCGGTCTTGAAGGTAGACCGCTACCTTATTGTGTAAATCCTGAAGTGTATCAATCATAAACATGTCTCTCATCCATACCCGGAAATTTCGTATCAGACACTACGAATGTGATGCATTTGGCCATCTAAATAATGCAAATTACGTGCGTTACATGCAGGAAGCCGCCTTTGATGCATCTGCAGCTGCCGGATACGATCGTGAGCAATACAATAAAATTAGCCGCTACTGGTTAATCCGCGAGACGGATATTGAATATTTGAAACCCACACATTATGGGGACATATTGATCATCAAAACCTGGGTGTTGGACTTTCATCGCGTGCGGTCGAGGAGAGCTTACGAAATTTATTTGCAAGGCAGCGAAGAACTGGTCGCCAGAGGATCAACCGATTGGGTTTTCTTAGAGACTGGTACGAATCTGCCAGCCAAGATCCCCGAGGAAATCAAACATGCATTTTTCCCTGAAGGACTACCTGAATCTTTCCCACCCAGAAAGAAATTTCCACCCTTGCCTTCTCCACCCTCAGAAATATTTTCAATGAATTATAAGGTTGCATGGCATGATCTCGATCCCGTGCAACACGTAAATAATGCCACCTATTTAACCTATATCGAAAATTGCGGTATGCAGGTCATATCCTCGTATGGCTGGCCAATCTCCCGGATGATCGACCAGGGCTTCGCTATTTTTATCCGCAGGCATCAAATCCAGTATCTTAAACCTGCACTACTTGGGGATGAACTGCTAATTTCAACCTGGGCTTCTAATGTCCGCCGTTCAACAGGCACACGCCACTACCTCATTCAACGTCAATCGGATCAAGAAAAGCTGGCGGTGATACACACAGACAGTGTTTGGGTCGATTTAGAGACCGGCCGGCCGATCCGCATACCTGATTCACTGCTGGAAGATTTTTCCCCCAATATAGTTACTACCCATGGATGAACTTTATCCCGCTTACCTGAACCTCCTTGAAACTG
The DNA here is from genome assembly GCA_046260155.1 of Anaerolineales bacterium. Taxonomy (GTDB): domain Bacteria; phylum Chloroflexota; class Anaerolineae; order Anaerolineales; family UBA4823; genus PFL25. Next base: position 236,714 of record JBJYXV010000063.1, on the reverse strand, counting down.
ATCAATTAGCTGACCGCGTTCGAGAAGCTTACGTACATCTGTCGATCTGTGATGTCTGTCCCTGGGAATGCCAAGTCGATAGAAAAATGGGGAAATTGGGTGTCTGCCGCACCGGGGTTCTAGCAAAAATCAGCAGCTACGGTCCGCATTTTGGAGAAGAAACTCCTTTGAGTGGCACCAGGGGTTCGGGGACCATTTTCTTTACTCGCTGCAATATGCGCTGCCAGTATTGCCAGAACCACGACATCAGCCAAACAGATCACGGCGACGAAGTTGAACCGGAGATCATCGCAAGCATGATGTTGGACCTTCAGAAGCGCGGCTGTCATAATATCAATTTTGTATCACCCAGCCACGTCATACCACAGATACTTGCCTCTGTCCTGGTTGCAGCCCGAGCTGGATTAAATATTCCCCTGGTCTACAACACTGGCGGGTATGATTCGGTACCCATGCTTAAACTATTGGATGGCGTTTTCGATATCTACATGCCAGATATGAAATACAGTGATGCGGATATTGCACACCGGTATTCTAGAATCCACAATTACCCGCAGATCAACCGGCGAGCTGTTAAAGAGATGCACCGCCAGGTCGGGGATTTGGAGGTTGACAATGATGGTATTGCACGGCGTGGGCTGATCATCCGCCATCTGGTTCTTCCAAATAACCTTGCGGGTTCAGACGAGATCATCACCTACCTGAGCGAGGAGATCTCGCCACAAACATACCTGAATATCATGGATCAATACCATCCAGCCTATCATGCCGATCGTTATCCTGAATTAGATCGCCGCATTTCCAGCCGAGAATACCAATCGGTTGTCGATGCTGCCATTTCTGCTGGAATGACAAATCTTGATCAAAGAAGTCCAAAATTCTTTGCGTTTATATAATTTGTTTGGAGGACACCTTCCATTTGGTATCCTGGAATGGTAAACTAGTGAGCATGTACTCCAGAAAAACTGTTCAGTACCCAAAATTTCCTTATCCATCTCGGCCCACGAGGGCCGCTAATTCGCTGAGGATTATTCAGTAATTTTCGCGTATTAATTATTAATACACCCTCAGCAACCATTGAACTTGAGGGTGTTATTTATTTAATTCACGGAGCAGTATCAAATGAGAATGAGTAAATTATTCAACCAAACCTTGCGGGAGGCACCTGCCGATACCGAGGTCACCAGTCATAAGCTCCTCGTTCGGGCAGGTTATATCCAGCAGCTCGCTGCAGGCATTTTTACATATTTGCCGTTAGCGAAGCGCGTGCTGGCGAAGATAGAAAATATCATGCGCCAGGAAATCAATGCAATTGGCGGTCAGGAACTGTTGATGCCTGTCGTCCAGCCTGCTGAATTATGGAAAGAAACCGGACGATGGTACAAAATCGGATCTGAAATGGGCCGTTTTCAAGACAAATCGGGTCGCGATATGGTGCTCGCCATGACCCATGAGGAAGTTGTAACTGATCTGGTGAGAAAATCTATCCATTCATATCGCCAGTTGCCTGTGTTGATTTACCACATTCAAACCAAATGGCGCGATGATCCCCGCCCTCGTGCAGGTTTAATCCGCGTGCGCGAATTCACCATGAAAGATAGCTACAGTCTAGATATGGACCAGGCTGGTTTGGATAAGCAGTACCGTGCCCATTACCAGGCATATTTTGATATTTTCCATCGTTGTGGGCTGCCTGTGAAATCTTTTAAGTCTGATGTTGGCATCATGGGCGGCAGCATGGCGCACGAATTCATGTACCTGACTCCGATTGGCGAAGATACTCTCTTGATTTGTGAAAATTGCGGATACGCAGCGAACAGGCAAATTGCACGCTTTAGAAAAGAGACGCACTCGAGCGAAGAACCTCGGGAAATTGAGAAAGTTGCTACTCCTGACACGAAAACAATCGCTGATTTGGCAAATTTTTTAGAAATACCGAGCTCCAGAACTGCAAAGGCGGTATTTCTTATGGCACAAATCCTCGATGGGAACGAATCCTCGAATCAGCTGGTTTTGGCTATCGTACGCGGGGATATGGACTTAAACGAAACAAAACTTGCCAACATAGTGAACGCGAAAGAGATGCGACCTGCACTGGAGGAGGAAATAATCGCCTCTGGTGCAGTCCCAGGTTATGCTTCTCCGAGAGGTCTCACGAAAACCCTGGTAGTGGTAGACGATGTAATTCCAGACTCACCCAACCTGGTTGCTGGTGCAAATGAAGTGGGCTTTCATTTTCGCAATGTAAACTATGGACGTGATTACACAGCTGACGTGGTCGCGGATATCGCGGTCGCAGAAGAAGGCAGCAGCTGCCCGGAATGTGGTCACACGATGATCATTCAACGCGGCGTAGAAGTAGGAAATATCTTCAAACTTGGCACCCATTTTAGCGAATCGATGGGCGCAAATTTCTTGGACGCTGAAGGTAATTTAAAACCGGTCATCATGGGCTCTTATGGCATTGGTTCAGGCAGGTTGATGGCTTCTGTGGTTGAAGAACACCATGATGACTTTGGGATCATCTGGCCGATCTCAATCGCCCCATATTCAGTCCATCTGATCGTCTTACCAAGTAAATCCAAATCGGGCCAGGATGAAGAAAGGGATGAATACGATCCTGTCGTGATCGCAGATCGACTTTATCAGGAATTTCAGACCTCGGGGTTTGAAATCCTGTTTGACGATCGCCAGGAAAGTCCGGGAGTAAAATTTAACGATGCAGATTTAATTGGTATTCCGATCCGAGTGACAGTCAGCAACAGAGCCCTCAAGGCTGGTGGAATCGAGATAAAGAGACGGGAATTGAAAGAGAAAAACATCGTCCCCATAGAGACTGCCGTTGAGCATGTCAAGGAGATCATCACTGGAATGCAGGATGACCTGGACAGGATGGTAATTTCTATTCCCTTTGAAGAATAGTACACAGGATCAAGAAAGCGAAGAGGGAGTGCCGGATTATTGACACTCCCTATAAATTTTCGAACGCTCTGGTTAATAAATCAAGCTTACCTGAGTTTGAAATATTTGGTTAATCCCAACGCCATGTTGAGATTGCCCTGCAATTTGACCTTTTGCTGCATGAAGGCGGTCATCGGATCGAGTTTTCCGAGGATAATATCTTTATAATCCTGGGAATCTGCGAAGAGAGTCATGGTAGCATCACCCGTCTCTCCCTGCTCGACATCACATTTTCCATCCCCTATTCTAACGATCCAATCCCCGGCTTCCGCACCTGTCAGATGGTATTGGATCACCGCTTCCAAATCGCCAGCTTTTTCAGGCAGAAAAGCTTTCGGCATCCGGTTCATCATTTCTACTATAGTAATTTCATCATCCATTGGAATTTCTCCTGTTTAATTGATATTTTCAAAGATACCTGCAGCGCCCATCCCACCGCCAATGCACATCGTAACCATTCCAAACTGGACATTCCGTCTTTTCATTTCGTAAATCAATTGGGTGGTTAGCTTGGCACCGGTGCAGCCGAGAGGGTGCCCCAAGGCAATTGCACCACCATTCACATTCGTGATCTCTTCATCCAGACCTAATTCACGTATCACCGCTAAACTCTGGGCAGCAAATGCTTCATTCAACTCGATCAACCCGATATCTTCCAGGGATAAACCTGCCTGCTTGAGAACTCTTGGAACAGCGACTGTTGGTCCAATGCCCATTAGCTCTGGAGGTACCCCACCAACAGCATGAGCGACATATCTCACCAATGGTTTAATGCCAAGATTATCAGCTCTTTCACGTGACATCACGACTACCCCCGCGGCACCATCCGACATTTGCGAAGAATTCCCTGCTGTGACTGTACCATCAACCTTGAACGCTGACCTCAATTTGGCGAGTGCTTCCAGCGAAGTATCCGCTCGTGGACCTTCATCACGCTTGAATATATAGGAACGACTTGTAGCAGCACTGCCATTTGGTCCAGGTTCGATGATCTCAACTTCCAAAGGTGCAATTTCTGGATCGAATAACCCGCTTTCAACCGCGTGATGAGCCTTTTGATGGCTGCGCAGTGAGAAAACATCCTGGTCCTCCCTGGAAATACCGAATTTCTCCGCCACGTTCTCAGCTGTGATTCCCATTTCAGTATAAACTTCGGGAGATCCCTCTACAAAATACGGATTCGGGGCATATCGCAAACCACCCATGGGTATCATGGTCATTGATTCAGTTCCACCGGCGATGATCGTCTCAGCTTCGCCAACCAGAATTGCATGTGCGGCATGGGCAATTGTTTGCAATCCTGAAGAACAAAAGCGATTAACTGTCTCTCCAGGAACGGAGTCAGGTAATCCTGCCTGTAGGGCAACCATACGTGCCACGTTCATCCCTTGTTGACCTTCTGGAAAAGCACAACCGAGGATCACATCATCAATTTGTGCAGGATCCAAACCATCCACCCTTTTCACCAGATCACGAACCACTTCAGTTGCCATATCATCCGGCCGTACTGTTGCTAAGCTTCCCCGTTTTGCCTTGCCAACAGCTGTACGTGCAGCAGCAACGATAACTGCTTCCCGGTTTGTATCTAGTTTTGTCATTGCTATCTCTCCTAATTCCTCAATGGTTTTCCAGTGCGTAAAATATGCCACATTCTTTCTTGAGTTTTTTCTTCACCACATAGGGAGAGAAAAGCCTCTCTTTCTAGATCCAAGATGTATTGTTCGTCAACCCAAGTTGGTCGGCTCAGCCCTCCTCCTGTCATCACATGAGCAGCTTTATCCATGATCAATGCTTCGTGATCTGTCATGTATTTTCCACTCTGGAACATGAAGATCCTGATTTGCGCAGTAGCCAATAAATCACGACCTGCTGCGTAAATCTTCTCTGGCAGAGGGGGCACATAACCTGTGCTGACCATATTGAGCACTTCCTTTTTCGCTTCTGCCAGCAGATGATCCCTGTTCAACACTACCCTGTCGCAAGGGCTGAGGAAACCGAACTGTCTTGCTTCTTCAGCACTCGTAGCAACTTTTGCTTGCGCTAATAAGATGAGTATCTTTCCCAGGAATGGCAGTGGTTCAGCATTCTCTACACGCATGGCGGGATTTAAGATGCGTCGCAGGAGCTCTTTTGTTCCTCCACCAGCCGGGATGACACCAGGCCCAATCTCCACCTGCCCTGTGTATAATTCCGCTCCTGCCACAACCCGGTTGGTATGCATGATAATCTCTAATCCACCTCCCAATGCCAATCCTGCTGGTGCAGCAACAACTGGCTTTATCGAATAGCGCATGCGTTGGTTGATATCCTGGAGGGTTTTTACTGCCAATTCTAAGCCATCCCAGTCTTCATTCTGGGCCAACATCACCACCATAAATAAATTCGCGCCGGCAGAAAAATTATCAGCCTGGGTGCCCAAAACCATTCCTTCGAAGTCTTTCTCAACCCTGTCCAATCCCTTGACTATCATCGTTAGGAGGTCTTCATCCAGGGCGTTCATCTTCGAACAGAATTCAACGCAAGCAACTCCATCACCCATGTCCCAGAGTTTTGCTCCAGGATTCTTATCGATCAAGGTTTGCCCTTCGAGGTAAATCATACCCTTAGAAGGACCCAGCACCTGGTAATCACCAAGGCCTGGATGGTAGACACCTGTTTTTCTTCCATTTTCATAGGTGTAGAAGGAATCGTGACCCTTGCCAAGCATCTCATCAACCCATGGTGCTGGTTCATAACCGGAAGATTTGATCTGTTCGAGAGTCCCCTCTACCCCCAGTATATCCCATGTTTCAAACGGCCCAGCTTCATGATTGAAACCCCAACGCAAGGCATCATCGATCGGTTTGGGTGTATCAGCAATCTCTGGAACACGTTGAGAAGCATATGCCAAGCCCTGGTAGGTGATCGCCCGAACCAGGTCAGCTGCACGATCTTCACCGCTTAGCATTAATTTCAAGCGCGAAGCATAATCATCCTCATCTTTAGCGTTTCCAATGGAATCAAATTTGGGTTTGGTCGGGGGTGCATATTCCAAGGTTTGCATGTCGAGCACCCAAAACTCTTTTCCACCACCTTCCTTCAGGACCTGCTTATAAAATCCCTGTTTGGTCTTGTTGCCTAACCAACCCTTCTCAACCATGGAGTGGATCAGGTTGTTCGGAGGTTCGGACTTGAGATAGCGCAATGCCTGCTTATCGTTGGGAATTGCAGGTGCCAAATTCAATGCAACATGCTCCCAAACATCAATCCCGACGAGATCAATTAAGCGAAAAGTTGCTGTCTTTGGACGGCCAATCACCGGTCCGGTGATAGCATCAACTTCTTCAACCGTATAATCATGTTCAATAATATAATCCAGTGCAAAGGCACCACTGGCAAAACCAAGACGATTGGCGATAAAATTCGGAGTGTCTTTCGCGACCACCACCCCTTTACCAAGCCGGTATTCCAGGAAATGACTCATGAATTCCATCACTGCTTGGTCTGTATCCTTCGTTGCGATCAACTCGACTAATTTCATGTAGCGAGGCGGGTTGAAAAAGTGGGTTCCCAAGAAATGCTGGCGGAAACTCTTGGATAGTCCTTCAGCAATCGAAGTGACCGGTATACCGGATGTGTTGGTGCTTATGATTGTGGTTTCCCCCCGCACCTGGTCGATCTTTGCCATCAAATCTCGCTTGATCTCCAGGTTTTCAACTATTGCTTCCACGACCCAATCTGCATCTTTGATCACTTCAAAATCATCATCCAGGTTTCCCAGGGATACCATGGCTGCAAATTCCGGAGTAAAAAAACTGGCTGGCCGGGATTTTAATACCCGTTCAAACCCCTGCTGGACAATGCGATTCCTGACTTTTCGATCATTTAAACTTAAGCCTTTTTTCTCTTCCTCGGTGGTCAACTTGCGCGGAACAATATCCAGCAAAGTGACTGGCACACCAGTATTTGCAAGGTGAGCGGCAATGCCAGCCCCCATTGTCCCAGCGCCGATAACCACCACATTTTTGATCTGGTATTTCATCATGCCTCCTTGTTTATTCCACTCTGTTTCTGCAAAAAATGCCTACTTGTTTTCTGCGATTCCCTATTAAACATACCCAATCAAGGCTTATCTGCTAGACATGGTATCTATTTATCGTAGTTGGCTACCCCGGTATCCCAGGATATTGCGGGCGACAATTAGCCGGTTAATCTGCCCTGTTCCCTCATAGATATCCGTGATTTTCGCATCCCGGAACCATTTCTCAAGCAACAGGTCACGCGAATAACCGACAGGTCCCATGATTTCCATAGCTTTCTGAGTGATTTTTGTGACAGCATCACCTGCTTTGACCTTGCTCATGGAAGCTTCGAGCGGGTTGTGTTTACGATTGTCAGCCATCCAGACAGCTTTGATGATCAATAACCAAGCAGATTCCAGCATGATTTCCATATCGATCACATCTCGCTCGACACTGGATAATTTTTGGCGTGGTAACCCGTAGCGGATGGTTACACCTTGCTGTCCGAGAAGTTCTTTCAATAATTCCAGTGCAGCTCGCGCTACACCTATCCCGGTTGCAGCAACCAGTGGGCGTGTAGCATCAAATGTTGCCATAGCACCCTTGAATCCCTTTGTTTCTTTCTTGGGAACCTCTGGACTCCCCAGGAGATTTTCAAAGGGTACTCTTGCATCTTGAAGCACGATGGAGGCCGTATCGCTGGCCCGGATACCCATTTTATGTTCGAGTTTGGTTACTTTCACACCAGGTGTTCCAGCTTCCACTACAAATGGTCTCATTCCTGCCCGACCTGCTTCAGGATCAATTGTCGCCCAAACAACAACCAGGCCGTCACTTTCAAGGAGAGAGAGCTTTCCAGCGGTGACAAATATCTTCTCTCCGTTAATGATCCATTCGTTTGTCGATTTATCCAAGACTGCACTTGTCCTGATGGCGGAGGTATCCGAACCACAGTGGGGTTCCGTCATCGCCATAGCACCAAAGGCGGGTTTTTCTTCGTTAAATCTGCTCAAGAATTTCTTTTTTTGTTCTGGCGTACCGGTGGCTTCCACTGCAGCTGCTCCAAGTGCGCCTCCCGGTGTCACCAGGTACATGCCAACATCCCCCCAAGCCAGGGTTTCGAGCATAAATGCTAGAGATTGGTATCCAATGGGTGGATATTTCTTCTTTCCTTCTGGCTCCTCTTTCGTATCCTCTTTTCCTGCGTTAGGCGCTAACGCCCCAGCTCCCATGGCGCGCATCGCCTCATGCATGAAGTTTATATAATCCCAGGGAATTTCATGTTCATTCTCATCGAAATACCTTGAGTGAGGGCGCATCATCTGTTCAGCTACGGTTTGCAGTAAATAGCGTTGTTTTACAATCGGTTTCGGCATTTCAAATTCAATCATTTTATCCTCCAGAATTCGCTGGAATATCATTAAACCATCGCTAATCCAGTAAAAGTAGCCAGACCTCGCCCACAGCGCATCCACATTTCTACCGGGTGCTCACGGATATAACCGTGACCACCTAAAATCTGGACTGCCCGGTCGGTGACCATCATCGCCATATCGATAGCACCTATACAGGCAAGATAAGCTTCTCTACTGGCTTCTTCTTTTTCTGCATCAACCAACCAGGCGGCTTCCCAGGTTAGGAGCCTGATTGCTTCTATCTCAGTCGCCATCTCCGCAAGCATGAAAGCTATGGCTTGTTTTTGAGCAACCTTCACTCCAAAAACATCGCGTTCCAACGCATAATCCCTGGAATATTCAAGAGCTGCTTTTGATAACCCTACCCCCAAAGCTGCAGTAGCGATCCGGGAAGCATCAATGATCGGTGCAAATTCGTGACCATCTTCGCCTCCCAGGCGATTTACCTTTGGGAGTCGGACTTCGTTAAAGTGCATCTTGTACAGGGGCAGTGCATTGATTCCCATTAATGATTGGCGATCTTCAATTTCAACACCTGCTGCATTGGCATCCAGGATAAAACCCTGTGCTTTTCCATCCAGTTGTGCGTAGACGATCAATGTTTCTGCCTGCGGAGCATACGGCACAAATACCTTCTCACCCGTGATCAGGTAATCTTCACCTGATTCAACAGCAGTTGTACGAAATTCTTGGGGGTCAAAATCAAAGTGTGGTTCAACCATTGCCGCGCTATATGGCTTCCATTCGGCCTCGATCACCGGTGGTAAATATTTCTTCTTCTGCTCTTCACTACCACACAAGAAAATTGGTAGAGCGAAAAGCCCAGGAGTAAGTACCGCAAAGGCACCTGCCAGGTCGCCCCAGGCCAGTTCTTCAGCAGCCAATACACCTGTAACTGCCGAGTGATCACCAAAACCTCCAAATTGCTCCGGGATTGATGCCTGGAGAACCCCCAGCTCCCAACCTTTCTCGACCAGATTACCAGGTAAATCACCTCCCTCATCTGCATCATGTGCTGCGGGCCTCAGGTCATTGACCGTATAGCGATGGATGGCATCTACTAGCATTTTCTGTTCCTCTGACGGCTCAAATGCATACATTCCGACCTCCTTCAAGATTTTTCGGATTTTTTATAGAATCGAAATTTAACTGCACTGGAATAAATGGACAAACTGTGCCCCACTTTTTTCTCCTTCTTCATAATTTACAACCTTCAGCATTCCACGCTGGTACAGATATTCAACATGGGCACCAGCTTCTTCAATTGCCAGCAAAGCATTAAAACCATTTGTATTTCCAAATAAATTCTTCGAGAGCGCAGAAATCGTATTGGGTGAGCCAAAAAAATTTAGCACACGATCGAGACGTTCCATATGCATTTCCTTTATAGCGGAAATACGAGCTGGTAGATCTGTGATTTCTTGCTTATGCCCACACAATGCTAAATTAATCCCATCGGACCATCGCTCAACCGCATCGAGTGAATTTAAATAGTGGTTGAGCCCGCTCCAGGGGCTCAGCTCCTCAGCGACTTGATGAGGAGTGATTTCGCTGAGAATATGGTCCCCGCAGAATAAGATATCTTCGAGGCGAATAACCACATGCCCACCACTATGACCCGGAGCATGCAGAATGCGGAATGGACCAAGCTCCATATCGATCGCCTCATAAGAATAATCTACTTCAACAGCCTCAAACATATCCTTTAAATATCGGTAGAACTGAAGTAAATTCTCCCGATCCAATATCCCTACACCCGCTTTGATTAAGTAATCACTCAATTTCTGAAGGTTTAATATGCGGCGTTCAGCGAAATGAGTCACATTTCGACGATCAAGCTCGTGTATTCCAACCAACGCGTCCGATCTTTCGCGTATTGCAGGTAAACCTCCAAAATGATCAATGTGTCCATGGGTGATCATGACATGTGTCAATCCAGAGATAGAAAAATTCCCGCCATTGACATGATTTCCTGCTTCCTGGATCCCGCCGATCAATTGCTCAGTGGCTGAACTGAAGCTGGATCCGGTGTCGATTAATACCTGGTAGTCACCCAACAAAACAAGATAGGCATAGGTCCACAGACCCGGAAATGCCTCAATTGGGATTTGGAAAATAGGAATACCGGTCTTGGTCTTGAAGGTTTTTAATTTTTTCACGGGTGACATTCAATCTCAGGGTTATTCAGGTTTTCTTTATAAGACCAAATAGGAATAAATCGGTAATTTGATCGGCAATCTCACTGGCGGACATAGGGCCATCATCTCGAAACCAGGTCACTGTCCAGTTCATCACACCAAGCAAAGCGCGCGCAGATGTCGATGGATGTGCACACTCATATGCACCTTGGTCTACACCCGATTGAATCAAGTCACGCCAGATCTGTTCAAATCGATCCCTCTCCTTCACATGCCGTGCCAGGTATTCAGGTTCCAATGATCGGTATTCCAGCAGAAGCACTGCAGTCAATTCTTGATTCTCTGTTAACGCGAGTAAATAGGATTGAATTGCTTTTCTTAATTGAATTTCCGGTGGTCCGGGTTTAGCAATTGCGTCTTCGACTTTCCCTGATAAGATTTGGAGACCCCGGTTTAACAATTCAAATAGAATTTGTTGTTTACTGGAAACATGGTGATAGACACTTGCCTTCTGCAAATTCACCGCAGCAGCAATATCCTGCATTGAGGTCCCATGGTACCCCTTCAGGCTGAAAATTTGTGCAGAAGCGTCGAGGATTTCGTCGCGAGTCATTAATAATCTACCGACCGGTCGGTAGATTAAGGATAGCAAAACCTCATGAAAAAGTCAATAATTTTTCCTTTTAATTTCGCAACTTGCCTGGAATATCGGTGTTTAGACGTATGCAATAGAGCACATCGTTGCATTGAATATCCAATAAATGCTCACCATGAAAGGAGAAATCATATGGATAGGGAACGACCTCTCGGAGTAACAATTCTGGCTTTCCTCGCCGGTATTGCTGCGGTGATAGCAGCATACCATGCCCTCCAATTCCTGGGAGTTTTCAGGTTTAATTTCGGACCTGTTTCCTTCCGGAACTTCAATCTATTTTCAGCTCTAATGTATGGCCTGCTGGTCTGGGTTTATGTTTGGCTCGTCCAAATGCTTTGGAGAGTAGACCCTTCTGCCTGGCTCTTCCTGGTTGTGATCACGATCTTCAACCTGATCCTTGATTTTTTGGCAATGATTGGAGCTGGAACAGGGGTTGAATATGGGTGGTCAATCTTCCTAAACGGAATCATATTGATTTACTGCATGCTCCCCGGTGTAAGGACCGCCTTCGGAACCAAATAGGACTAACAATACTCGAATCCAGGTCCTAGAGAACTATTTATTACAGCTGATAATACTTCAACTAACAGTCAGATGGCCGACCTTCATTATTTACCGAGGAAAACCGAATAGGTAATCATTGACCCAAGCATCCATAAAACCTGGTATTTGATAGAGAAATATGAACAGACCCGTCCAATATATTGAAATTGGCGGGTCTGTTCGATTATATTCTGTAAATTAATTTATATATCTCTGGTCACGGAGTCCCGGCATTATTATTGTAGAACCAGTTATACGCAAAGTACCCACTGGTCGGGCTCTGCATGCGGATCGCGATTCGATAGGACCCTTTTAGCGCAGCTGGAACATTAAACGTATATTGTTTTGCTCCTCCGCTCCCTGAATCAACGGTTGCAACCTGGATACCTCCAATCCCCTGGGTGCCCATGGGGCCCATAGTTACAACAAAACTATCGTTAGCAGGCATGTTATAGGTTTGCACCTTAACGCTGGTATCCTTGACAACGGCTAAAATTGAGAAACTTGGATAACCGGTGTATCCTGGGGGTGGTGTTGGAGATGGAGTTGTAACCGGAGGTGGTGTTGCATTGCTGGTGGTATTGTTGTAAAACCAATTGTAAGCAAAATAACCACTCGTTGGGCTTTGCATGCGGATCGAGATCTTATATGCACCATATAAGGATGAAGGGATATCAAACGTATACGTTTTTGTCCCTCCTGTTCCAGAATCAACCACATCGACCACTGTTCCGCCAATACCCTGGGTTCCCATCGGCCCCATGGTGACATTGAAACTGTCATTGGGTGTCAAATTCTGAGTTTTGACTGTAACGCTCTTATCACTGACAACACTCACGATGGAAAAGGTTGGATAGCCTGTGTACCCTGGAGGGGGTGTCGTACTGGGAGGTGGTTGTGTACCACTACCAGATGTATTATTGTAAAACCAATTGAATGCGTAATAGCCGCTCGTCGGACTCTGCATGCGGATCGATATTTGATACGAGCCTGCCAGGGAGGAAGGAACATCAAAAGTATAGGTTTTTGATCCTCCTGAACCAGAATCAACGACATCAACCTTGACACCGTTCACCCCTCGTGTTCCCATGGGTCCCATGGTCACATTGAACTGGTCATTGGCTGGTAAATTGTAAGTCTTTACAGTCACGCTTTTGTCTTGCTTAACGCTGACGATTGAAAAGGATGGATATCCTGAATAGCTGATCAGCTTTCCATGGAAAGCTGCCTGTGCAGGCTGTGCAGAAAATCCTAAACCAAGCGCAACCAAGGCCCCAATTACCAATGCGACGATTATTTTATAATACTTGTTCATTGCAACCTCCATTCGCTTTCAAATAAATCATTACTTGATCTTTTATTGATGAGCTGGTGAGAAAATTAAATGCATCTTGAGTATATTTAGATTTCCTTTCCTGATTTTCGAATGATTACTTTTCAATTGCAATTCCATATAAACCAAATGCAGTCATTACACAGGTCACCCGTCCATGTGGAAGATTCTTCATCTCGACCAGGTAAGTTGGGCATTCCACCCAAGCCCTTTTCGTGATATCCCATCTATAAATACCTAATTCACCTTCATCCCACAATCTTCTAGTTTGATATTTCAAATTGAAGTAAACATAATTGAACCCCCACAATCCAAGGTATGGGTTTCCATAGTAATCGTAAATCCCAAAATCCAGCCAGCGATCAAAAAATTCTAAATCATCTGCTGGAAAAGTCTTGTCCGGAACAATTCGATTCACGGTCGCAGTTGCGTTGTAGCTCGAGCTGAGAACAAATACCCCTGCTTTTCCAAGATAAAGATCCGCTTGCTGCTGGTATGTGAGCGGGAAATATTCGATGGAGATATCATCCTCTGCCTGGGCAGGTAGAGAAGTCACAGCAACCAGCAGGACCAGAACAATGGATGTAAATAGATAAAGAAGAAGATTCCTCCGCTTCATCTTTGTGATCACCTCCCGAGTATATTACTTGAAAATCTATCCTTTCAGTTGTTAAATTATCAAGCTTTCCAAATTGATAAATTTTCCCGTTCCCATTAAATTATACCGCTTTTCTCCAATTAATCAATTAAAATTTCAAAGAATTGTATGCAAATATCGATTCTAAGAAGAATCGGGTCTCATTCATTCATATCTTCAATCAGACTTTCATCAAGATTGATAAAAATCTGGATCAAACTTCTACACGCAAAGTAACCTATTTATCTTTATAACGGGCCCAATAATCCCGGTCTGCTTCATCCTCCTCATCAAGATATTCCAGGTTAAATTTCGGTATTTCACGATATTTATAGGTCTGCCATAGTTTTTTTGCGATTTCTCGGAAATTTGCATTGACTCCCTGACGGGCAAAATATTCACAGATTCTGCGCATATCCCTTTCAAAGATGATGTATGCACTTTGATTTTCGTGGGGGGATATTGATTGAGGAAAATCGATCAATTTGATTTCACCTTCCCAATAAAGGATATTGAAGGCAGATAAATCTGCATGCACCTTCTCATGAGCCAACATGAGCTCAATATTAAATAAGACTCGCTGAAACAGCAATTTTGCTTCGTGTTGTTCAAGCCTGATTGAATTCAACGTCGGTGCAGCTCCCAATCCATCACCGATAAATTCCATCAAGATCGCATTCTTTCCACCCGCATAAGGTACTGGCACATCAGCGCCAGCTGCATGTAGAATATGCATGGTCCGGTATTCATGTTCTAACCAGGAAGTGTGCATAATCTCACGCCCGTAATCTGATTTTTGCCGGATGGCTTTAACCATTTTCTCCTTTACGATTGGGAGGCCAGACTCGTCAAATTCAGCACGACCTTCGCGATAGAGATGGTCATTCCTCAAGTTCCTGAATCGTCGTGGACGATATACCTTCGCAGCGAGAAAATTGCCATCAATTGGGGAGTTCGGGCTTGGTAAGCATTGGTAAATTGAAGCTTCTTTGCCACCTTTCACCAAGCGCAGGATATCAGAAAACCATTGCATATCGTGAAACGTGCCCAGAGAATTTAAGATCCATTCTCGCTCATGGCGTGAGGCATCATAAGAAAAATTGTACTCACTGATCTCATCACCTTGCTCATAGATTTCTGCCAGATCATGCCTCTGTGAATGATTTTTATCCTTTGGCTTCACTTTAATTCCCCGATGAGATCCAGGGTCTGGCATATTTTTTATTTTTGGTAAACCAGCTAAATCATCGTAATCTTCGTAGTACTCCATCGTTAAAATATCCTTTAATAGATCAAAACCCACGGGTGATATAAACCCTGTGGGTTGGTTTTTTGGATTTCCTGTGAAAAGTAGAAAATCTGGAACTGGGATTAAAATATAAACCACAGGGATTTGCACGCCTGTGGTGTTTATCAAGCAGTATGATCTGCCAAATCTATATTGGGATCACCAGGAGGCGCGCGGCTATTAGTTGCTCAACAACAATCAATTTTTGCATCTAACTATCAAGCCTCCTTTCCTCAAATTCGAATTGTGTTGACAAAGAGTTTACCAATGTTTTTATTCCCAGTCAATAATCAAAATTCTTCCAAAACTACTTGTATTCCTCCCACGGGATGCCAGTTTCCCAATAATAATCAAACAGGGACTTAAATGTAGTTATTGCCCGTGGATCATCTGTTGCAACGTTGTATTCAGCCAGGCCTCCTTCTCCCCAAGCACTGTAATGAAAATTTTGGCTGCCAACAAAAAGCATTTCATTATCGATTAGAAAAGCTTTCGAATGCATTCTTCCCTCGAAGAATCTAATTTCTACATATTTGTCTAATCCACGATCCTTTAATTCCCGGGTGAATTCCTTGGCAGCGATCCGGTTTTCCATCCCGTTGCTGTTGATCTTTTCCACCAGCACTCTCACTTTTGCTTGATTTTGTTCAACAGAGGTCATGATGGCTTTCATATAATCTAGCGCATCATCATAAGAACAAACTTCATCATTCACAAGATCAAGGGCACAGATCAACTCTAAAGAGAAATTGACTTCCCAAATGTCAATCGATTCTTGTGCAGAGGACAACACAGTCAGCAGGACGTCGTCAGATTCTTTAAATTTTATGTTTCGGTTCAGTGAAAATGCGTGGCTCAGATCTCCCTGCTCCACAGGAAGGTAATATTTTTGCACTTCAGGCACGTGAGTTGCCTGAGCCTTACTGCGCACACAGTCCCGCGTCCACAGAAGTCCCGGGTCTGGTGTTAATTCAGGACAATATAATTGTTCGGCACCTTGCCAGTAATCATCAAATGTGGCTAACACCTGCTGGGCGATCGGTCCAGTTAAGATCATTCCCAAATCGAAGAGATCTCCACCTTTATTGGATGGATGATCATATGGATAGTGTAGATAACCAAAGTTAAAACCTGCTCCAACTGAGATTTTTCCGTCAATCACCATGAATTTCGTATGACTGTGTGGATATACCCCCTCATAATTTGCCAGCTCCACTTTCCAGCCAATATCCGGGTCAACCATTTTATCCACACCTGCATTCCGCAAATCCGCGATAACATTCCATATCTGTTCTCCCCATTCCAGCTTGGTTAATTCAGGATAGTTTCCCAATAAAATTCGCACGGTAAGCCCTCGAGGGTAGCGAGCCGGGTTGTTCCGAATCTGCTGGTAAAGCTTGGCGATCTCTCGAATATACACGCTGCCTGGATTCAAACCCTGGTTGTCTTCATCCGGTGCCCATTCCATTACCGATAAATCGACTTCATATTCGACCACATCAGCAAAGTCAGAAAGGACAGCAAATCCCCCATTTTGCTGCAGCGGTTGGGGACTATATGCGGGATTAGGATTGGGCATGTAAATCAAGCCCAGGTAAATATTATTGCAGTAAGGTACGCTTTCACCCTCCGGCCTATACCCGCCAGATTCGATCACATTAAGCATCTTTTGACCAATATCCCCGAGCCCATCCGGAGAACATTGATACACGGGTTGTAGAGCAGACCTCAGTTGCCTGCCAGAATTTTCACTCCACAATATACTCAGGTCCCCATTACCAAGGCCGGCAATTACCGGAAACGAAATTTCATCCATCGTCACTACGATAGCAGGATCAGACCATCCACTGTCAGTTTGAATACTCTCATAAATGACATGGGTTTTTGCCACCACATTGAGATTATTCCTGACCTCGTCGGAGTACCACACGAGATGTAAAGCGCTATTTTCTGCAAGTGACATACTCGGCCTGCTCATACAGGCTGGGAAATCTATTATGTCGACTAATTCTGTATTTCCATCTTTTATGCGTACTTTTCCATCACTATCACACCAGGCATAATAAGTCAATCCATTGGGATCTGAGAAAACTTCCGGGGTTTTACCGCTTCCCAAGGACTGGGGTGTACTCCAGTTTTCACCATAATATTCCATTTCGTAAACAGTTTCCTCTCCGGTTTCAATAATGGAGAAGACCGCACTATACGAGCCATCTGGTCGTCCGCTTAACCTTGGTTGGAACTGGTTAATTGTGTTTCCTGAGATCTCTGGCGCTTTAAGGCAAGCAACCTGAGGAGAAGAAGATGTTTGAGCATAATCCCAGGTTGCATAAAAAAGGATGTTCTCAGGATTGCTCCAGATAGCCATGATCGAATGATCCCCGGCAATTGACACTGCGGGCCAATCATAAGAGCTGACTGCATCATCAGCAAACAACCCTTCGCAGCTTGGCCCATATTGGCTGGATAACACAACCTCCTGTCCACAATTTTTTCCATCACAACTTCGGTAGAAGATATTCGATGATTCTGCATTTTGCTCGACCCAAACCACATGGTTTCGATTTTGATGATCCTTTACGACCTGAGGGTGAAACGAATCAAAATCAGGTGACACTGAAATTTGAATTGGCTCGCTCCAAAGATATTCTCCATTCCCCTGCTCAGTCCGGTCGGACAGAAAAACTACAGACCTGGCCGCCCCCTCTTCTACCCATACTGCGGCTGCATCACCGCTTGGTGAAGCCGATACGCTGAAAGTCTCCCCACCGGAGCTTAAAAGGTCCCGGGTAAAGACCTGATCTTCACGCCAATGGACTCCTGCTGTATCAATCGGAATTTGAGTTGATACTGAGCCAGGTCGGATAGTGAGGAATTTAACTAATTGCCGGTAATTAGAGACAACAAAAAATGCGATTAACAGCCCAACCAGTACACCAGCAACCTTGACCCACCGGGCAGGCTCATCTGGAACATTATCCATCCGCCAATGCGTGATCCATTCATAAACCCAACCTAAGAACAAACCCCCTATTCCGAATAAAATAAAGGTTAAGATGGGAAGCAAGTAGCTGAAGTTTGGTAAAGGCTTACCCAGTGAAGCCGGATAATATGCGATGCGAATTACATATCCGATCGCGGCCCCACCCAAACCAAAGCCTGTTATGGAAGCTAATATCACCCGCCAAACCTGGCGCCAAACAACAGTGGATAAACCTAAAATCAATCCAAATATGATTCCAAAGATAATTCCATAAATTCCAAATACTATGATTTGCCCGGTTGGTTCTCGATCTAATCCATTATTGTATAAAGCTAGAAGGCTGGTTAGCAAAATTAAAGGTATGACCAATATACCTTCGGTCAATCCAGCAGAAATCGCTGATCTCCATAGATATTTCCTTCTTGGATAAATTGGATCGACCATGCTTAGCGCAAAACCACCGATCGCTCCCCCGAGGCCAGTCGACAACCCTATCCCTAAAATGATGAGTACGAGAATAGATAAAAGGTGAGCTAATTGCTGTCCTTCTGGGACAAAATTAAGCGGCCACCCTAATATCTGGCTGCGGACAAGAAGATACAGGACAAGGTTTCCTATTACTCCCCCAATCCCAAACCCTAACCCTGATAGGAATATACTTCTAAGATAATTGGTCTCTCTGCGCTCCATTTTTCCTCATCATTCTTATTACAAGATTTTACCCGCTAATGTTTTTTGAAATTGATACACATTTGCTTACCAATTTCACAATATTGGTTAAGAAAGAAAATTATATCAATAGGCAAGAAAAAATCATAATTTAACTGCTTTTAATAGGAGATTTTCACCTGAAACCTGCACCGGCATGACGAAATCGAACTTATCAATTTCAAGACAATACTCGAGATCATCAACGGGAAATTGAAACATTTCTGGATCTTGGAATAACCTGCCTGTCTTGGAATCGCGGACCCTTTGCAGGTAGGGTTCAACATCAACCTCCCTCTGAGATAATTTCGCTTCAATTAAATCCGCACAGGCCTCATCTTCATCTCCCCATCCACCTGGACGAAATCCTGTAATCAGAAAAGTAACCTTTCCAGGAGACTTCTGCTGAATGAATTTTATACTTGCCCCAACAGTGCAGAATCCAGTCGCAATTCGCTGTTCTACATGTCCGATTTTCACCACTCCCTGAGTCCCGGCGCTGGTTCGTTGAATCAAATGTACACCTTTTAAATTCAAGCCATCAAATTGTGGGGGCGAATTTCCAAAATCAAATCCATTTACCGGTAGCCCATCAACTTCCCCCATGATCTTGGTGCCAGGGATCGCCCGTCGCAGAGAGAATGCCTGTTCAACTGTGCTGACCAGGTGAATGTCCTCAGCACCAGCTGCAAAGGCGTATGCAGCGGTTGAGAAAGCTCGTAAGACATCGATTACAACGACCAATCCATCCGCAGATGCGCAATTTTCAAGGGAAACCCGAGAGAATTTCAATCTCTCCTCCAATTATTACTTTAGATCGAATTTTCAAATCCTACTGATTATAAGTCACATTCATTCTCTCTCCTGGGTTCATTGGCGAAATTGATCTGAATTAACATGTACATCCCCATGAAAAGATGAATGGACGCATACCTGAAAATTAGCACCAGGACCAAAGTTGAGTCTGCTCAGTTGAAGATTGGCAGTTCTTTTTAACCTTGACTCCACCAGGATACCCGTACTAAGATCCAAAGAAAACATTCTGAGGAGTAAATTCTGCCATGGATGCAAATGCTTTTCGGCATTTCTATGATTATCACTTCACTGAAAATCGCAATCTTTGGGATGCATATATCCCATCACTGACTATAGAACAATTCACCCAAGATTTTGGTTACTCACACGGATCTGTTCGAAACCAAATCGTTCATCTCATCAGTGTTGATGATACATGGTTCAGCGGATTGCGTGGCGCAGAAATCCCAGAACCGCTTAATCCTGCTGATTTTAACGATCGGAAAATCATTCGTACATACTGGAATCAGGTTGAGCAGAAGATGCACGACTATCTCTCAACATTACGGGACGACATGTTATTCGAAAAACCATTCAAAGAAGGAGAGGATAAAGATCTCATTTTGTGGCAGGTGCTGCTTCACGTAGTTAATCATGGTACTGATCATCGGGCACAAGTGCTTAGATTACTAACAGATTTGGGAATCAGAACAGTATCTCAAGATTACATTTTCTACGTCTATGAGCACCAGTAGGTTTCCTTGCGAGTAAACCAAGCTTCTTACTCCAGGTGAGTTCGACGCGCTGGTAGTTCACAATCCTTTTCACCCCTTCTAAAAAACAATCCGATTCACGGTTCCAACATGATTCTTGATTAGATCCATGAATAAAATAACAACTGCTGACTAATTTGAGCAGTCGTTACTTTATTGATTCAAATGTGTATATTTATTAGTTACCCCTTACATGGCTGAGGAATTCATTCCGGGTTTTTTCGTTGGTTTTAAAACTTCCAAGCATCGCACTGGTAATCATCGACGCTTCCTGCTTCTTCACTCCACGCATCATCGAACACATATGACTACCCTCGACAATTACGGCAACTCCCTGAGGGTCAAGAATTTCATCAATCGTATCTGCAATCTGGCGGGTCATCCGCTCTTGAACCTGTAAGCGCCTAGAAAACATCTCCACAATACGGGGAATTTTAGATAGACCAATAACTTTATTTGAAGGGATATATGCCACGTGAGCCTTACCAAAGAACGGTAGCATGTGGTGTTCGCACATACTGTAGAACTCGATATCCTTTACGACAATCATCTCATCGTAGGTTACATCGAACAATGCACCATTAACCAATTTTCCCAAATCAACGCTGTACCCGCCCAAGATTTCAGAGTACATACGGGCGATCCGGTTTGGCGTTCCAATCAAACCCTGACGGTCCGGGTCCTCGTTTACATTCGACAAAATCAAGCGCACAGCCGATTCAATATTTTCCAATTTTTCGGATTCGTCTGGATCACTTATAGATCCATAGTCATTATCCCCAAACCCATAATTCTCTTCTACTCCGACATCATTCAGCCAAATGATATCCCCAATCGATTTTCTATCTTCCATATCTACCTCCTCGCAAAAACATCGAAATTTCCGTTAAAGAACAGGTTATAACCAGCGTATCCCCTGATCCAGGTGGGTTAATTTTTCCAAATCTTACCAGATTAGATTGATTAAATTGTTAATTCTATATCTGAACCAGGTTTATGAATACAAAATTCTTCAGTTGTCTATACGAAAAAATGGGAAGAGTTTTGAGATCCCCAAAACAGATTGCTGGAATTGTGAGTCGCTGAATTATATATATCTCTGGAATATCTGGGAAGAATTGTTAATCGATCTCATATTTTTCCCGCCCAACCCATACTGCCAAGCAAAATTTTATTGCAGTTTTCAATCCTCGAAAACAAAGGCAGCCTTTATCGCCTCTGCCTGCTTTCGGTTCATTAACATAGGAAAAGCACTTTTATAATCTGCCAGCTTGAACTTATGGGTCACCAACCACCCGATGTCTACCTTGTTGTTTTTCATCAGATCGATCGCCAGATCAAATGTCTTCCACCTATGACCCTGAAATTTCTCCGCATGGTTATAGAGATAAGCAGCTTTTACTTCGAGATCCTGGGTAAGTATAGGAGTCCAATCTAATTTGCTTATTATTCCCGCTTCACCCACGAGGACAACCCGACCTCCATTTCGGGTAAATCGCACCGCATCATCCAGAGAAGTATTACTTCCTACACAATCAAAAACACTATCAACCCCACCGACCACCATCGGTTTCCCCATGATTGGATTCTTCATCACTGCTCCACTTAAATCAACAACCTCGCGATAGTAATTGGCATCTTTCGAACTTCGGATAACATGCGTTGCACCCAGTAATTTCGCTGCTTCTGCCTGGAATCCATAGCGAACCAATACGATGATTTCTGCATTTGAACCCAGCGCACGGAGGGCAGCGATTACACATAATCCTATGGTCCCAGCACCGATAATCAATATTTGATCATCATCCTTGGGGAAGGTTTCCAGCACGGCGTGGAGGGCAATCGCAAAAGGTTCGATCATCATGCCACTCTCATCACTGATTCCATCAGGTACTCTATAGAGCTGTGCTTGATGAGCGACGAAATAAGGTGCCCAGCTCCCCCCCGTATCATGGCACAAACCAACTCCAATCCCTGGAGAGACATCACCTCCAGTGATATTGATACAATGGTTGATCTCTCCTTTTTCACAAAAAACGCACATTTCCTTGAATCCCCTGGGTTTACACCACAATGAAGGTTCAACAACCACCCGCTCACCGACAGCCCAATTTTTCACACCTTTGCCAACACCTTCTATTCTTCCAATGTTTTCATGGCCAAGGACAAAGGGAAAGGTAATTAAAGGTGTTGAATATGTGCTGGCAGTTAACTTCACTGCAGAAAGATCTGTCCCGCAAATACCCCCCAAACGGGTTTTGATTAAAACCCACTCATCACCGGGTAGCTCTGGCTTCGGGATATGCTTGTATTGCATGCACGACAAGCCAGACCAGTAAATATTTGAAGATATTTTTCCGAGAGCCAAGCCCAATGCATATCTCGGTATGGTGAAGTTAAATTGGATAGCCCTCATCTTGTGAATTCATCTCCTAAGGGAATGGGATATTCATTTGTAAAATCCCATGTTTACGAACGTTCTGCAATTGAACTATCAATATTTCGATCAATGCGATCAATAACAGCAAATCAGCCGGTCCACATTCCTGGTGGACTCGTCTTGTTATAATATTAAAAAAATAACTTCCAAGGTATGAAATCAAAAACCCTGGAAGTCAGATCCTAATATTCTACGACACGCGGCAATTTTTTAGCTTGCTTGACCCAGTCACTGACCTGATTTGCGGTAGGTAGTTTTCGAACCAATTTCTTCTTTTTGTTCACTTCAACTAAAGATGTATAGAGATTGGTAGGAACCCGCGTTGCCAATTCAACGACTGTATCTACACCTGCTTCTTCCAGAAGGTCAGAATACTCTTCTCCAACACCTTTGATACGGAAAAGATCAGCAAGATTGACCCATTCAAGAATTAGTTTTTTTGAGATACCAGATTTATCAGCTATCTCTTTTCGGCCCTTGGGAGTACTTCCTCGATCAAGCAAAGTTTCCGTGGTGCTTATTCCAACCATCTTCAATTGGGTTGCGTATTTTTCTCCGATACCTTCTATTTTTATTAATGATGCCATTCACATTCTCCTTTAATTTGATTGATTTAGCTCCGTAACTCTTTCTAACAAAAATTATATTACTGGATTCATCCCAGAAAACTAAATAAAAATCTGAACCTGATGATTCGTCAAGCTTCACCTAAGCATTTTCGATCCCCTTCGTACCGCTGTTACCTCCTGCAGGCCTATTGTGTTCATTAAGTGCGTCCAGCTCGAATTGATGAGACCCAAATGACCTCGCCTGGAGAATAATTAATATCCAGACAAACACGATCACTACCATCAGTAGAATCAACCATTCCAAGGTTGATAATTCAATCATCTCTATATTTGGACCAGAAGTGGTATTGTGCAAATAATTATCAACCAACAGCCTCGACACTTTGAATGGAAAGTAACCCATAAGCACAGTTCTCCTCGCGCAGAAAATGATTGACGAGAGGCTTTAAATTTTCAATCGCCTCCAGTATATTGAAAAAATTTTTGCGATTGGCTCATGATCTCGAAAACTTTTCCTCCGGGACGATCTTCACTGTGATATTTTATTAGAGGTTTTTCTGAATGACTGTAGTTTAACATTTTACCTTGAAATTAGTCAACCTATAATCCTAATTAGAGATTCGGGATCCAAAAAAACTTGCCTGGAACCAGTAAATCCTTATTACACACGCGACAATTAATCAATTCTTCAGGGTTAAAAAAGCTTAATGCAATTCTATGGATTGTTTTATCTAAAAAATAACACTATACTAAAGTTGGTAGAGACCAATGCATGCAAAGATTCCTTTCATTCCTGGAAAATCGACCAATAAAGAAATCGTATTATCCCGGTTCTTGCCCCAGATACCTGATGGGATTGCTACGAAATGGTTAGCAGATAAATTTTCGGGTGGTTCAATCGTCTTCGATCCCTTCGGTACCTCGCCAGATTTTGCATTAGATATCGCTCGGGCTGGGAATCTGGTAATTTCCTGTGTGAATAATCCTATAACAAGAATGCTGTTTTCTATCGGGGCAAATCCAGCACAAAAGGAACAGTATCGATCTGCGTTGGCTGAATTGGCACGGTGCAGGGTTGGTAACGAGAGGTTGGAACTCCATATTAAGAATTTATACCGGACAA
Source organism: Anaerolineales bacterium (assembly GCA_046260155.1). Lineage (GTDB taxonomy): Bacteria > Chloroflexota > Anaerolineae > Anaerolineales > UBA4823 > PFL25. The sequence continues at coordinate 212,352 of JBJYXV010000063.1, read as the reverse complement.
ACTGCAATCAATGTGGGCAGCCTATTATCGCAGATGCTTTCATCTGGGAACGCGGTACTAACGTGCCCCACACAAAAATATATGACTGCCCGCATTGTGGGGATTCGGGAGAACACCCGATTTCCCAGATAGATATCGATCTCGCGCAGAGCTTTTCCTCTGATTTAATGAATCGTATGCGCATAATTGAGCGAATCACTTCACCTAGCGAAAAGGAACGCAGGAATGTCACTGAAGCTCTTTCAGTGTATCAACCGCGAGCCCTCTACGCCTTGGTGACATTAATCAACCGGCTTGAAGGGTTGCTGATTTCTCCAAGGTTCAATGAACCTGTTGACCCTAACAGAGAAAACTGCCTGGTTGCTCTAATCATCACTGCGCTTGACCGGGGAAATAATCTCTGGTCCTACCCCACTGGCAGGGTCCGGCCGAAACAATTATCCTCCTCTCCGCACTTCAAGGAGATAAATTTGTGGTTTGTTCTAGAGGATGCAGTTGAGCAACTTTCCGACCACCAGGAACCGGTCGAAATTGCATATTATCCAGATTTGCCAAGAAAAGAGAGGGGTATCTGTATTTTTAATGGACCCATCCGTCAATTGAGTGATCAGTTCAACCTGGGACCAGATAAGCGAGGATTACATATCAATGCAGTTATTTCCGCAATCCCACGGCATAACCAAGCTTTCTGGACATTATCAGCCCTGTGGGCTGGTTGGATTTGGGGTCATGAAATGATCAGTGATTTTAAATCCGTGCTCCTTCGTCGACGCTATGATTGGTCCTGGCATTGTGCAGCCTTGAGGAATGCATTTGATTTAATTAAGCATTTTATTGAAATTGAGACCCCTATATTGGGAATTATCCCAGAAGCTGAAATGAGTTTTATCCAATCTACAATCGTAGCCGCAGGATTATCTGGATATAAATTAAATGGAATTACTTTGCGTGCGGATAAGAAGCAAGCACAGGTTCATTGGTATGTTGACCCACAAAAACCTGTCCAGATCTCTGCGCCGATGATCCTCCATGAGGCATTACAAAAATCTGTCATTCAAAATAACATCAGTTTGTTAAATCAGCGTGGTGAACCAGCTCCTTATATTGCACTACACACAGCAGCTTTACTCACGATTGCGAATAATTCTGGAATCTCGCAGGATCCAAAAACACCTGCCGCGGATGAATTCAGCCGTATTCAGAACCTTGTTGAAAATTCACTCACCTATAAAAATGGTTTCTTAAGACACGGAGGAAGTGAAAAATCCCTTGAGAGATCTTATCTCTGGCATCAGCAGGCAGCCATGGCTGGAAATGTGTTGTCTGACCGGGTGGAATCACAAATTTTCCAATTGATTATTGATCCTGAGTATAAGAATTATCACAAAATCGATCAAATTATATGCAGTCGATTTCCTGGGATGTTGACACCGGATGCCGAATTAATTAATCACTGTATTGAATCCTATAGCTCGAAAGAATCCCTGGAAAGTGGAGTTATCGTTCTTCGTGAGCAAGATGAACCCGGAAGACGTTCTCGGGAAGTATCAGAAATTTGTTTATCACTACACGATTTGGGCAGCAAATTCGGATATCTTACCCGAGGTGAAAACCCAGTTGAATGGAAAACAACTGATGGAGATGCAACATATGCTTTCCATGTTATTTCAACTGCAGGGATCGGAAGCGTAATCTTTAGTTCACCTTATCCCCCCAATAAATCAATCATTGTTATCCCCGGAGCACGAGCTAATTTGCTGCTTTATAAAATACGGAATAATTTTATCCTTACTCAACTTGTCAATAAGGGTTGGCGTTTCCTGAAATTCCGACATTTCCGTCACCTCCTTGAATCACCAACAATAAACCATGAAAACCTTGATCAAGAGCTTGAAATCGACCCAATGACCGAATCACCTGCCCAATTGAGGTTGTTGTGAACATTCCTGAACTTTCTGAATAATTTAAATAGGTATTGATATTCTGCTTGGATTACCTATAATAGATATTTAAACCTCCAGTGATGAATTAAAATGAGGATGGTTAGAAATCATCCATTCAATCATTGTTGATTTTTTATTAAAACTACACACTAAGGAGAATGTATCATGGATATAGGCAAAGCTTTTTCTTTCCCTTTTGAGGATGATGAATGGCTCACAAAATTACTGCTTGGAGCCCTGGTTTCTGCAGTTCCCATCCTAAATTTCGCTTGGACGGGTTATTCCATTGATATCATGCGGAATGTTATCGATGGAATATCATTGCCGCTGCCCGATTGGAGTGATTTTGGTGACAAATTCGTAAAAGGATTTTATATCTGGGTAGCTGGATTTATCTACACCTTACCTGCACTTCTGATTGCTTGTCTCCCACTTGGATTATTATTAATCCCGGCAACCAGTGAAACATCTAACACTACCGAGGCTTTGGCATCCGTATTCACAGGGATCGGAATTGTCTTCTTGTGTTTACTGACGATCTATTTATTAGCCTTTAGTTTTTTCTTCCCTGCAGCTTATATCAATTTTGCCCGCAAAGGTACTTTTGGCTCCTGTTTTGAAATAAGTGAAATCATCAAGATTGTTTCTCAAAACACCGGCAAGTATTTAACCGCCTGGTTGGTATCTATTGTCGCCGCAATAGTTGTGGGAATCATCCTCTCGGTGGTCGGAACTGTACTCGCCGCAATTATTTGCATCGGCTGGTTAATCACCTGGGTGGTATCTGCCCTGGGTAGTGTGTATCTGTTTGCAATTTATGCGCACCTGTTTGGGCAGGTAGTGGCAACCCCGTCCCTCAGTGTTGTCCCGACTGAAGAATAAATCAGTTTCAATCCGAAAAACAATCGACTCAATAAAAATCCGCCTACCGGCGGATTTTTCTTTACGGGCTGACTGTAGCAGAGGCAGCGGGGGTCCAGAAAGGGTCAACGGGAGTTGGTGAAGGTGTCAGGGTATCCTCAGGTGTTGGTGTAATCGTCGGAGTGTTTGTTTGAGTAGGCGTTTGAGTATAGGTCGGCGTCGGGGTAGAAGTCGGTGTTGGTGTGAAAGTAGGTGTTGGAGTAAACGTCGGGGTTGGGGTTGGCGTTGGAGTAGGAACCTGGATATTTAAATTCATCTTGATTTCTGCATACGTATCGTGGATACTCTGCAGGACCAACCGCAGTGTAATTACACCTGCAGGAAATTCCTCAAGATCCCACTCATATATTTTTTCAGGGTTATTAATTGGTATGCCATCTTGCTTGAGTAATTCCCATTTTACCGGTTTTTCACCAAGACCATACTCTAACCTGTAAGACTCAAAATCTGCTGTTGCACCAGCTTGGCCAAAGATTTCGAGAGGATTTTTTGTAATCCGATCCCCATTTCGCGGAGATGTAAAATCAAGCAAGGGACGCGGATCCTCAACAGTACATTTCCGCTTCGGAACGAAGAATAACGGATTTGAAAACCCATAATTTTCTGCCCAACTTTTCCCACTGGCATCTTTCCGCAACCATTTCACTGCCCATGGATCTTCTACATTTACTGCCAATTTCTCATCAGTAAATTTCTCACATGCCGGAGATGCTTCCAGACCGGTCCAGGTATCCACAAGCACTTTTTTCCATAGATCTTCATTCTTCGGTAATGGAGGCTGGTCAGCAGCAAATAGTTCAGTTCGCTGCACCGGGCAATTGTTGGAAGGTTCAGTTCCGGATACCGCACAAATAATCCGTTCTACGACTCCAGCCGGCCTGATAATTGGGGAAGGAGTCCCCCCGGTAACTCGTTCGACAGATTCTTGCATGAAATTTGCCCATATCGGAGCTGCGCCAGTTAATCCGCTGATGTTCTGCATCGGCGAATAATCTGCATTTCCGACCCAAACCCCCACTGCCAACTCCGGGACATATCCCAAGGTCCAATTATCCCGAAAATCATTTGTTGTGCCTGTTTTAGCAGCTGCCTCAAATGGCAAATTGAGCACGGAATTTGGGCCGAAGGCTGGTGTACGAGCTTCATTATCAGAGAGAATCGATGAGATTAAATATGCATGTTCAGGTCGAATTACCTGTTCACCCCTTGGAGGAGAATATTGGTAGACGACATTCCCATTAAAATCAGCGATTTTGGTAATAGCTACAGGAGGGACCCGCTGGCCGCCGTTCGCGAAAGTTGCGTATGCCCCGGTTAACTCGAGCAATGTCACCTCACCCCCACCCAGTGTTAGAGATAGACCATAATCATTCCGGGTTAAGGTTGTTATCCCCATGCGCTCGGCGAATGAGATAAACCCATCCTCAGCAGGTGTATCTGGATTATCGTAAATCCCAACATAATCCAGGGTCTTGACTGCTGGAACATTATACGAATTCGCTAATGCAGTCCGAACCGTGACGGGTCCATGAAAGCGATCATCATAATTAACTGGTTTGTAAGGCGACCGGGAATCATTCGGATCTCCTGAAGGAGGAAATTCAGATGGAACATCCCAGATTAATGTTGCCGGTGTCCACCCTTTTTCAAAAGCCGCATTATATGTGAGTGGCTTAATCGACGAACCGGGCTGGCGCGGACTGATCGCCATGTTTACCTGCCCGTCAATTTCCTCATTATAGAAATCTGCTGAACCAACCATCGCTAATATCTCACCGGTATTAGGACGGATTGCAATTAGACTCCCATTGTTCGCCTTTCGATCAGCGAGCATCCCTACTTGCTTCGCAACAACCTCTTCAGCCAGTTCTTGTAATGCCGGGTCAAGTGTTGTGTAAACATCAAACCCAGATCTATATATCGTTTGGGCATCAAATTGAGATTCAAGTAGGGATCTAACGTAGGTTACCCAATGCGGATAACGCATTTCAATATCGGGTGATCGAAATTCATAATCCACCAGAGAGTTGGTGGCATCAGCTACAGTAAGTGCATCAACGCAAACCCTTTGTGGGCTGTTACTAACAAAAATACATCCCTGCTCCTGGCTCGCCTCATACATCAGGAACAGCACCTGCTCAAATCGGTTCATCGTAACGTCCCGATTTGTATAAACATCATATACTGAAGGAGCCTGGATCAATCCAGCCAGAAATGCTGCTTGCTCTAATGTCAATTTGTCAGCAGGAGTCCCAAAATAAGTCTGGGAAGCTGCTTCTACACCATAAGCGAGATTTCCAAAATATGAATCATTAATGTACAACTCCAGAATTTCGTCTTTTGAGTAGCGGCGTGTTATTTCTGCAGCAAGAATAGCCTCTCGAACTTTGCGCATATAACTGATCTCTGTCCGCTCTTCAGGTGTAAACAGGAGCATCCTTGCTAACTGTTGGGTAATGGTGGAAGCACCCGATACTGTCTCTCCACCCTGATAATTCTGAATGAAAGCTCTTCCAATTGCTGTAGGATCGAACCCTGGATGGCTGTAAAACCCCTTGTCCTCCGTAGCAACGACTGCAGCTACCAGGTAAGGCGAAATATCGTCAAGGCTGACATATGTCCTTCTACCTGCGTTCGGATCAAGTATTTCATACAATACATTCCCATTCCGATCGAAAATGCGGGTCGTTTCAAATTGAGCTGACTTCTGTTTTAAATCGTCTACGGGCGGTAAGGTTGCAGCAATTCGATAATATTGGAACAGCAATCCAGACACACCGATAATCCCCACGATTACCATCAAAAATAATCCGGCAATAGCTGCTCTGAGAAGGCAGCCTACACCCCGATCAATATTTATCCCTCGAGCCGAAGATTGTGTTGCAGGTACGGTTTGCTTACCTGAGGCTGATTCCGTATACTGTCTGCGATCAGCTCCCCGCTCAATCCCCGTAATTCTTGATGTTGCATAAGCGGTTTTGAGAACTTGTGAACCACGTGAGGAACCAGTTGAAGAATTGGTCGGAGATTTCGCAGCTTCAGAAGCGGATACCTCATTGGCAGGATTTCTATGTGGATCCTTCGACAAATTGGGAGAAATTATGATTGGTTGGGTTTCTTCAGAGGGATTCTCTGTGCTGCCTTCCTGGCCAGAGGAAGCTGAAATTTGCACAGGCATGGTATCGCCTTCCGTGTTATACCAGCCCCTGGCACTAAAATCAGAATAGAAATCAGATGAACCAATCTCGTCTGCTGGTGATTCTTCAGATCGGCCCTGATCGTTATTATCTAACAGGATATCCGGATGAGCAGGTTTTGGAATCTCCACCTGAGAATCAGATTCTTGAGGTTTGAAGTCCTCACCTGAAGATCCTTCATCATTATCGATATCCACACGACCATCTCCATCCTCTTCAGGTTTGTCAGAGTCTTCGGATCGATCACCGGCATCAATCGCAGATATTTTGCCTTCTTCTGCTTCTTGTGAGATATCCTCATTAACAGAGTCCGGGAATTCTTCCTCGGATGGATTACGGTCAAGGTCCGGCATAAGGTCATCCAGGCGATGAAGCCACGAGGACTTTCCAAATCCCCTTCATCACTACTTCCTCTTTTTGGTTAACCAATTTGAGTTCGATATTCACCAATCCCCCACCCAGTCTGGGAAGAGCTTTTAGTTCAACAATTTCTTGTCCTACATGCACGGTATCTCCAATAAAAACCGGTTTAATAAATTTCCAATTTTCAATCTCTCGAAATGCCAGGACTGTGCCTTCTAATACACCAGTTCTAACCGCCAATCCAGAGGTAATGGCAAGACCTAACAATCCGTGTGCAACACGTGCTCCAAATGGTGTGTTTTTGCTGAATTCTTTATCTGTGTGTATTTGTGTATAATCGCCCGATAATCCGGCGAACAATACGATATCGCTTTCGGTAATTGTTCGCCCGGGACTAAAAAAACTCATTCCAATTTCAAATTCTTCGAAATATTTGCCGCGCTGCAAATCAGTCATTTCTCCTCCAGGATTCTCCTTCTATTTGCGTATATCGCATCTTAACAGCAAACCATTTTTCAATCCTGTAATCCATAGCAACAAATTCCAATAATTACCAACCAAAATCACATCAGCATAAATTTCACTCAAAATTACACTCTGGGAAGTTCAAAAATTATATCATGCGGGTAATTTGGGAACCCAGGTCTCAGCATTTATTAACCCATGAGACGAAAATTGGCTTATGATAGAATGAAATGGAAAGTTTCATCGCAGAATAGACGAAAATTACTAAAAAGTAGTTCCCTGATCCAATTTTTGTCAGGACACTAATTGGGCATATTATTATTGCCCTCATAAAATAGTTGAATTCATAGGAAAGCAAGTTACTCAAAATGTCAGGTTTGAACAAAACCGTGATTACGGCTGCCCTGGGAGAATGCGTCCATGTAGCAGGAGTGATGAAATTTACACGGCTTGCAGAGGAAGCTGGTTGGAAACCTATTTTTCTGGGGCCAGCTGTACCAATCAGCGAGGTACTTGCTGCAGCCGAAAAGGAAAAAGCAGAATTGGTTGCAGTTTCATATCGGTTGACTCCTGAAACTGGTGAAAGGTTGTTAGGTGAATTTGCAGAAGCAGCGGATGATCTACGAAATCAGGGAGTCCGCTTTGCATTTGGCGGCACACCTCCGGTCGCTGCAAGAGCAAAATCGATTGGTTTCTTTGAGAAAATTTTTGTGGGTGGTGAACCGCAGGAAGCCGTTTTGGCATATTTAAAAGGTCAACCTGTTGCCTCGCAAACCGAGATGGATTTTCCCCAGGACGCAATAGACCGTATCCTTTGGAAATCACCTTACCCATTACTGCGCCATCATTTTGGTCTCCCAACAATGGAATCAACAATTAATGGAATTTCCAGAATAGCTGAGCAGCAGTCGCTGGATGTAATCTCTCTGGGTATTGATCAAGATGCGCAGGAGAATTTTTATCATCCAGAAAGGCAGGATCCACGCCAAACAGGCGCAGGCGGGGTTCCAGTTCGTTCAAAAGAAGATTATCAAGCATTATACTCAGCGAGTCGCATAGGGAATTTTCCGTTACTGCGTACCTATTCAGGCACGGACGATTTCCTCAAGCTGGCAGAGATGTACGTGGAGAGCATCAACATTGCTTGGTGTGCTATTCCTTTATTTTGGTTTAACCAGATGGATGGTCGCGGTCCTTGGGATCTGGAAGGCTCCATCAGGGAACACCAGCAAGTTATGAGATGGTACGGGGAAAGGAATATTCCGGTCGAATTGAATGAACCTCATCACTGGGGTATGCGGGATGCGCCAGATCACCTTTTTGCTGTTTCTGCTTTTCTCTCTGCGTACAATGCAAAAAAATTTGGGGTGAAGGATTATATCGCCCAGTTAATGTTCAACAGCCCGCCAGGATTGTCGGACGCAATGGATTTAGCAAAAATGTCAGCAGTCATTGATCTGATCTCTCCACTTGCAGACAGTGATTTTCGAATCTGGCGCCAGACCAGAACCGGGTTACTCAGCTATCCATTAGATATAGATGCTGCCCGAGCACATTTAGTTGCTAGTATATATTTACAAATGTCATTGCTACCTCATATTATCCACATCGTTGGTCATACTGAAGCTGATCATGCTGCCACCGCTGAGGATATTATCGAAGCATCAAACCTTGCTCGGAGATCAATTGAAAATGCCCTTAACGGTCAGCCAGACATGCAGGCCGATCCAATCATTCAGGAAAGAAAAGAAGAAATAATCACAGAAAGTAGAATCACGATAGAAGCAATCCAAAACCTGGCTTCCGGCAGAGCGGCAGATCCTCTTATTGACCCGGGTACCCTCACTCGCGCGGTCTCTACAGGAATCATGGATGCACCTCATCTCCGCAATAACCCCTATGCGAGGGGTAAGATTAATACACGGATAATAAACGGTGCATGCTACACTATAGACAATAACGGAAGACCAGTTAATGAAGCAGATAGATTAGGTGAACTCACAAATTAATATTTGGTAAATCTGATTCTAAGGAGGGTTGATGAGTTTTTCAACCAGATACACAGTTATTGGGGCTGGTCATGGGGGAAAAGCGATGGCAGCTCACCTGGCAATTCAAGGGTTTGAGGTCAATCTCTACAATCGTACACCAGAGCATATTGCTGCAATCAAGGCAAGGCGGGGCATAGAACTAGAGAGCTATGAAGGGGGTCCACATGGTTTTGGAAAATTGAACATTGTGACTTCGGATATTGAAGAAGCAGTTAAGTCAGCAGACGTATTGATGGTTGTTGTTCCATCATCTGCACATGCCAGTATCACTCGCATTGTTGCTCCCCACCTGAAAGATGGTCAAATGATTATCCTGCACCCGGGAAGAACTTGCGGCGCACTTGAAGTAGCAAAAATCGTCCGTGATTCCGGAAATAAAGCTGAGATCAATATCGCCGAAGCTGAGACCTTTATTTATGCCAGCCGTTCTGATGGACCTGCCCAAGCTCGCATTTTCAGAATCAAGGAAGCAGTTCCACTTGCATCCCTTCCCGGGATTAAAACTGATCAGGTATTAGAAGTGATCAATGAAGCTTATCCGCAATACATCAATGGAGTGGATGTGTTGAACACAGGATTAAATAATATGGGTGCAATTTTTCACCCAGCGCTTGCACTCTTAAATGCAGGTTGGATTGAATCTACCCATGGGGACTTCCAATTTTACATTGATGGGGTAACACCTTCCGTTGCGCGATTATTGGAAGTGCTCGATCGTGAGCGGGTCACGGTCGCCTCCTCACTTGGGATTCGTGCCAGATCCGCTATGGAATGGTTACAGATGGCTTACACGACTTCTGGTGCTGATCTCTATGAAGCAATTCATAACCAACCGGGATATTATGGAATTAAAGCCCCAATATCCTTGAACCACCGGTACATCTTCGAAGATGTCCCTATGAGTTTAGTACCCCTCGCTTCGATGGCTCAAAGATATGGTGTTTCTGTCCGTGGTATTGAAAGTATTATTCGGATCGCATGTATAATTCACCGCACAGATTACTGGCGCCGGGGTCGAACTTTGCGAAAATTGGGTCTTGATGGATTAAGTGTTTCAGAGCTGACTCGTTATGTCACTGATGGCTTCGGGGAATATTAGAACTCGATGAGGGATTTCACTCTTAATTCGAATAAGCCAATTTCAATTTCGATCGCTGCAGATCCTCGTACATCGACTACGAATTATTTAGACGATCAGATATGGGAGCTAACGCTTAATAGTGGTGAACCACAAGCTCTTGCATTACAAACAACTTATGGTTTACGCGCGACAAAAATGCGCCTGTTTCCGCGCTTTACTATTGGACATGATACGAGCACAACCCCAGCAAAATTTTCGAAAGCCCCTCTAATCCAAAAAATTTACCCTAACTATATCAGTCTTGCATTTTCTCCATTTGAATCGATTGCAGTTGTGAGTGAATACTGGGTTGCCAACTCTCACCAAGTAGCAGGTCGAATTCATATCTCCAATATCAGTGCTCAAAATCAGCAGCTAAAATTTGAGCTGGTAGCATTACTCACACCAGCTGAAAATGGATCTCGTGCAGTCCCAATTGAAAAAGAAGGAATCCAAGTTTTATCTGGTTCAACGGAAGAAATCTTCCCTGTTATTTTTATCACGGGAGGTGCATCTTCAGTTAACAGCCCTTATCCAGCCCTGGTAAATATGCTTGATTTACCTCCTGGGAATTCACGTCAATTTACCTGGTGCCATGTTGCACAAAAAACCGTAGATGATTCTTTCGATGAGGCACGAGCAATCACCAATCATAATTGGGACGCTGAGATCGCAAGGGTCGAACTTCAAAATTCAAACCAAATCGAAATCTATACTGGAAGTGAAGAGTGGGACCAAATCTTCCTATTTTCACAAAAGACCGCTTACGGATTATTATTTGGCAAAACATCTCACCAAAAGTATCTCTCCTACGTCACAACGCGCATCCCAGATGATGGGTATTCTCCGCGGGGTGATGGAAGCGATTATGGACCGCAATGGAGCGGACAGACTCCAATTGATTCTTATTACCTTGCGAATATCCTGCTCCCATCCTCCCCTTCGATAATGAAAGATATTCTGAGAAACCACCTGGATGCTTACAATGAAAATGGAGAACTTGATTGGAAAGCAGGATTGGGTGGGCAAATAAGCAACCGGTTAGCGACACCACTGCTGGCATCCATTGCCTGGAAGATTTATCAAGTGGATCAAAACCTGGAGTTCTTGCATGAAATATATCCCCAACTCATCAACTATCTAAATTCATGGTTTTCATCTGGGCACGATCATGATGGGGATGGAATTCCAGAATGGGATCACCCACTTCAGGCAGGATTCGAAGATCATCCAATTTTTGCGCGATGGCATACCAAAGCACAAGGGGTTGAAATCACAACTAGCGAGAGCCCGTCGCTATGCGCGTTCCTGTATAACGAATGCCACTCGATGATCGATATAGCGAAATTACTAAACATCAATGAGCATATCGAATCATTGGGCGCGAAAGCCGAGAATTTGCGTTATGCGGTTGAGAATGCTTGGAGTGAAGAATTATCCGGTTATACCTATTGGGACAGAGATAGCCATCAGAGGTCGAAAAAGGTAATCCTAGGTCAACTCAGGGGTTCAGGCACCATCGAGATTGACCAATCCTTTGCTGAACCACAGAGGTTGATATTTCAAATTCAAACTACCCACGAAACCACTCGAAAGACCCAGATTATCATTCATGGGCACAGCCCTTCCGGCAAGCACCGCATAGAAATTGTTCCACCCGAAAAGATACTCTGGTTCCCGAGTTTCGGCACTGCAACCAGCGAGCAAATTTACCAGTCAATTGGCATCATCGAAGTAAATGGGCTTGACAAGGCTGATTCGATGATTATCTCCAATTCAGGATTATTGGCCCAGGACATCACAACATTTCTTCCCATCTGGGCTAAAATTCCATCAAACGTTGAAGTCCAATTAATGGTTGAAAACAGCATCACAAACCCGAAGAAATTCTGGCTAGATTATGGTATTCCGGGTTGCCCGGCGAGTGAATCAATTCCAGAAGATATGCCCTGCCATGCCGTATACCTGCCCTGGTGTCTATTTATTGGAGAAGGTTTACTTTCCTATGGGTTTCGGACCGCCGCCATGGAATTAGTGACCAAGATCATGAATTCAATTCAAAAATCAATTGACGCCGATGGATGTTTTAGTTATGCTTACAGCGCTAAATCCGGGGGTGGATCTGGTGATAATGATGCTCTCTGGGGATTAGCACCCTTAGGATTGTTTCTAGAGTCACTTGGCCTGAGAATTATCACGCCCTGGAAAATTTATCTCTCCGGGATAAATCCATATCCCTGGCCAGTTACGGTAAAATTCCGTGGAACGACAATCTTACGTGGGCACGAAAAAACACAGATCATTTTTACGGATGGACAGACTATTCTGGTCACCGATCCTGAACCCTGTCTGGTTAGCTTGGAATAAAATGTTTCCAAATTCAAATCACTTCAGGTTTTTGGTTGTTATTTTAGCGATTCTAATTGTCTTCAGTGGTTTCCTTAGCGGGTGTGCATTATCCGATATTCCAATTTTCAACCAGCAGAGCTCGGAATCACCAGCAGATACCCAAACTAACGGTAGTGAAGAAGGTGGTCCGGTTAGCGAAATGGAGACACTTCAAGGTGAAGAATCCTTCCTCCTCGTTGAAGAAGTCATCATTTTCTTATTATTCATCGCTTCATTAGTTGGAATAATCGCCCGTCGATTCCGTGTGCCTTACACTTTGGGATTGGTTGTGATCGGATTATTGATTACACTCCTGCCCCAAGTTGATATCACCATTCAACCAACATTGATCTTTGCACTATTGATACCACCGATCGTATTTGAAGGTGCATTCCACTTAAATCTCAATAGCTTACGGAGAGATATTTTACCTATCCTCACCTTCGCTATCCCGGGTGTGATATTGACCATGGCAATTGTCGGTGCCCTGGTTAGCTGGGGGACCGGAATTCCAATTCTGTATACTCTGATTTTTGGAGCAATAGTCGCTGCAATTGATCCAGTCGCTGTTATCGCACTATTCCGAAACCTGGGGGTACCAAAGAGACTGCAGGTCTTACTCGAAGGTGAAAGTCTGCTGAATGATGGGACCTCTATCGTACTATTTGGATTAGTTCTATCACTTGCGATTGCTGGTGGTCAATTTAATTTCTTTTCCAGCCTTGCTGATTTTATTCGGATTGCAGGCGGCGGCATAACGATCGGCCTGGTCCTTGGAACGATCATATCCCAGATGATCAATCGCATTGATGATTACTTGATTGAAACCACATTGACAACGATATTAGCATTTGGATCCTTTCTTATTGCGGAAGAATTGTTCCATGTCAGTGGGGTTTTAGCGGTTGTTGGTGCGGGTTTGATCGCCGGGAATATCGGACCTGCTGGTATGTCCCCGACAACACGCATTGTTTTATTTAATTTTTGGGAATACGCAGCATTCGTGGCGAACTCCTTTATTTTCTTGTTAATCGGTTTACAAATTGATGTCTCATCTCTATTCGAGTCTTGGCAAATGATTGGCATCGCTATTGTTGCGGTTTTGATCGCAAGGGCAATCACGATCTATGGGCTTGCCTGGATCGGCAAAGATATACCACTCCGGTGGCAGCATATACTTAACTGGGGAGGTTTAAGAGGTGCGATTTCGCTGGCCCTGGCATTAAGTCTACCTTTTGCCTTGGGCACTGCTCGCAGCCAATTACAGGTAATGACTTTTGGTGTAGTAATTTTTACCCTTCTGGTACAGGGACTCTCTATTGGACCATTAATCAGGCGCTTAGGGGTTAATATTCGCAGTTCAGTCAAAGAAGAATATCAACGCAGAAATGCCCGGGCAACTGCCACACAATCATCCTACGATCACATGGAAAAAATGCGCAACCAGGGATTAATTTCTGCTCACACCTGGCAGACAATTGCGCCTTTATTAGAACAATATATTCAGGTATTGGTTGAGGCTACAAAAGAAATATTGACCGAACACCCAGAATTAGAAGCGGAGGAGATGGAGACCGCCAGGCGGGAAACCCTCCAATCCCAACGCAGCACTTTAAGTTCATTACTTAATGATGGAGTGATCGGTGAAGATATTTACAACCAATTGGTCTCAGAAGTTGATGCAGCCTTGACAACTGACGTGCGAAATTGGCCGGAAGTCATCCGCCAACAATCGGGAGTGCATCCGAATTTAGATCGGTTAATCGGGGCAGTGATCCAGGACCAGGATTTGGAGAACTCCTTAAGTTTACTGACCAAGCTTGGTTTTTCGGTTACTCACCTGCCAAGCTCTGGTGGTTTCTTAGGTCGTCAAAGCACCACTCTTCTCATCGGTTTGAAATCTGGACAGGAAAAAACCATTGTTGAGGCACTCCGCAGCAGCTGCAAACAAAGGGTTGATTATGTGTCGACTCCCATTGAATCAGGACCAATTCCCCTCCCCAATCCGGTTGCTGTTCATGTTGGTGGAGCTACAATATTTGTTTTTGAGGTTGAGAGATACGAAGAATACTGATCCTCAAGAGTAATAGATTTATTAGAACTATCAGCAAAGACGCGGTGAAGTTGAAGAGCACTCTTCAATTAATCCGTGTAAAATGATTAATCATGCTATTCCTGAACAACTTTGATAAATATCTCATCCAAGGTTGGCAAGGCAATTTCAAATTTCTCCACTTTTACGTCACTTGAAACCAAATCAGCCAGTACATCCTGGGGTGTCGCACCTTCATTGAGCACCAATTTTATTGTGCCGTTGTTGGAATTCATCGACTTCACTGAGTCTAAATTTGGAATTTCACTCAAAGATCTGACCACTACCTCATGACCAGCATGTTCCCTGCGAATCAAGTCAAGATTTCCATAAAGAACATTGATACCTTGATTGATCAGTAAGATGCGGTCGCATAACTCCTCAACCTGGTGCATTTGATGGGTTGACATCATAATTGTTACTCCCTGCTCACGAAGCTCACCCATTAAATCCTTAACAAGCTGAGTATTTATCGGGTCTAAGGATGTGAAGGGTTCATCTATGATAATCAATTCAGGGCTGTGTAAAATCGCTGCTATGATCTGCGCCTTCTGCTGCATGCCTTTACTTAGTTCTTTGACTTTTTTGTTCTTATGCGGAAGTAAATCAAATCTTTCTAAATAATTATCCAGCAGATGCTGGGCTTCCTTTGTTGATAAACCTTTTAATGTCGCCAGATAGATCAAACAACGCTCGAGTGATGTATCCTGATATAAACCGCGTTCTTCTGGCATATAACCGATTAAATTCTTCTTCTCTTCGGACATCGGCCCCCCTAAAATATTGACCGTTCCTCGTTCAGGCTTATAGATATCCAGCATCACTCGAATCGTGGTCGTCTTACCTGCTCCGTTCGGTCCGAGCAGACCGAATATTTCCCCTTTGCCAACTTCAAAATTTACATCCCGGACTGCTTCAATATTGCCAAATGATTTGGAAATATGGTTTACCTGGACCTGATCCATCGCGTTCTCCTTCTCACCTGCTTCAAAGTATTTATTATTCCAGTAATATAATCGATTGTTACAGCAAGCGTTCCCACACCATTTCTCAACTTCTTAGTGATCCCATCAGATATTCATCAGGATCTTAAGATAACGTTGGAGTGAAAATGGCTGCCCAGAGAGCAGGATCTGAGCTCTGAACATTCGTGCAACCGCACGCATAATCAGAATTGCCATGAGAATTGTGAGTCCGGCAGCCATCAATGGCTGCCAGACAGGTACATTGCCGATCGTCAAACGGGTGATCATCATAACGGGTGCTGATAATGGGAAAATGCTTAAACCAACAGCAAGTGGGGAATGAGGCCTCATGGCGAGCATGATCGAGAAGAAATAGCTGATCATTAAGGGCGCAGAGACCACAAAATAAACCGATGTATATTGAGATACCTTGGGAGTTAAAGCACCAGCACCAGCCATTATCGTTGCATAAACTGCATAACCTAGCAAGAAGAATACCAAGCCCCATATCAAGAGAGAAAGCGGAAGCGAGAAACCTGGAGGAAGATTCAAGGTTGTCCCTCCAATTTCGAATACCAGGAAAATTGCGCCTAACCACGCGAGCACCTGGAGGAATCCGAGGATACAATAACTGATCACCTTCCCGTTGAGCAGCTGCCTTGGTGAAGCTGACAGTATTAACAATTCCATTACGCGTGAATCCTTTTCACTACTCACCAGCCTCAACAAGTAGCTTCCCCCTGTGACAATGGATACGTAAATTATTGCTACAATCAATATCGGCAGGAGTTGAATTAGCTCATTTGATTCACAAGTGAATCCGGGGGATGAACATTCTCCAGTAGAAGTGCGATCAGTCCCGGCGATATTTGACAGATTTGTGGGAACCAGGTTTGCAGGAGACCAAACAGTAGATGCCAATTCGAAATTCTGATCTAAGAGATTATAGTAGAGGGTGCTGGTCATGACCCAATTTTGACCCCCCTCTGCAATTGGATTTAATTTCGGGTGAACATAGATCAAATTTCCCGATTCAACGTAATCTGCGGGGATAATATAGTAAGCAGTTATTTCACCATTTTCCAATGCCATTTTTGCACTATCTTGGTTGGCGAATGGAATTAATACTTCATCTGGCACATGTTCTGGCAGGCTGGTGACTATGCCAGCATAATCAATAAAGCCTTCAGTTTCTATCTGAAAATTTTCCTCTACTTCTTGAGTCAGCTGATCAGTTGGTTTGGACGCTTTAAATAAATAGAATCCTGCGAAGATTATCACCGCCAGAACCGGAACTCCAAATGCGATAAAAAGGTAGGATTTTCTCCCAAATGCTGTTACCAATTCGTAACGGATAATTTCCAAGGTCTTTCTCATGATTTCCTCTCGCTTATCAGGCGATCATCCTTTGTAATCAACTCTCGCAAGCGTATGCCGCTGCCGGATCGCAGCATACCCATCCGAAAAGTTTTGACTGCAAGCCAGAGTGCAGCTGTTACCAGCAATAATTGGACAGAAACACTCAAAACCAGCTGCCAAAGTGGTATTTCAATAAAGATACCCCTCAAACCGATCGTGAGAATCGATGCTATGGGCAGTACACTGAGAAGTATTGCGATTAATCCATTAATGTCACTTGTTATTGGAACTATAAACCACAAAGGAATGAATGCGATCACAAAAAAAAGTGGGCCAATAGATTCAGCTTCCTGGCTATTTCCTAGCAAGAATCCAATGCCCAACATCAGGGCTGCAGCAAAAACATATGATGGGAATGCCACTACCAGGATAGTGATGACTGCTCTCACATCGATCTCAATTTCCCTGACCCAACTGATTTCAAGGAAATGCGAACCAACGATGAATGCTATGATTCCAACTGCTACCCAGGTAATCAGCATGGTGAAACCAATCGCGACCATCGTCACTAATTTACTAACAATTAGCTTCCCGGGAGAGATTGATGTAAATATAATTTCAATCGTTCGGTTGGATTTTTCATCCAAAAAACCGCTCATCAAGTAGCCCGAGCTGATTAACAACAACATCACAAATCCCAATCCAATGAGAAGTGGTATGAACATGTTCACAGTTGGATTATTTTCAGGAAATTCACGCGAACCATCGGGCGTGCGGATAATACTATTTGTTCCTATCGCCACACGATTCCTGATCTCCTGTGAATAATCTTTCATCAAATTCAACTGCAAGAAATCATAAAAATCGTGGATTGCATTCTCCCCCGGTTCATCGAAATAATATAATTCGATATTATTATCCCCTGGATAACCGTTCGGAATGACAAAATACGCCTGGAGGTCTCCCCGTTTAAGCAGCTCATCCACTTCTGCAGTATCCGAATATGGGAGTATTTCAACTCTTTCTCTCCCGGAAGTACTCGCAATTGATAATGGGTTGGTGAATATGCCTGAAAAATCTACATATCCGACTGCATCTGAGCTAATTTCTTGTGACTGCATAAAATACCCTAAACCCACCGAGAATCCGATGAACAAAGGTAAACTGAACAAAGCAATCAAAAACCCTTTTTGTCGAACATGTTCTGAAAAATCATGTGTAAATACTAACCAGATCTTTCTCATTTCGGAACTACCTTGTTATCCCCATAATTTTTAAGTATTTGACGTAAAGGTGGACCAATTTTAGAATTTGATAACAAATAGACGGATTTACACTTTTCGAGTTGTCATCATTCATTACGATATCAGCCATCATGATTGTACAACCTTCCAGGATGTATTCTGATGTGAATGCGTTAAATCTGATAACTTCGACATTTTGACTACGCGCGATGCAGATACATAAATTACCTCACCATAGTTGAAAAACAATTTCTGACCGCAGTCGGCGATCGCAAATAGCACCCCAATCTTTTAATCGAAGACTGTGTCAACCTAAATATCCAATATATCAGTTTGAACTCAATTGACAATGAGATTCCGCAATACAAGTGCATTATCAGAGGTTTATGCTTTTCAAATCGGTCTTTAATTCTAGGCTTCTGATCCTCGCATGACCAGATCAAATCGCTCTAACCTGTGTCCAAATGCAACTAGTAAGTGCCCAAGAGAAACCAAAGAAAAGCATACCGCACAGTAGAACTTATTGGGAATTTTTTTATTAATTTGCTTAATCATCTGCCTGGAGTATTCATATTCTAGACGTTCTCTCGTATAATCTTGCGCAAGCCTCAACCCAACCGTCTCATTTAAATTCTTCATATTTCCTCCTTGTTGAGTTGTTGTAAATTATCAAAACCCGATTTTGGTCTTTTTATCGACCAATGACCTTCAACCAACCGCAAGCCGATTTCTGGAAGAAGAAATGTGAAACCAATGATGAAAATTGGAATCCATGCAGAAAAAAACACACCTACAAGGATGCCACAGATTACAAAAATAAATCCAACTCGTGTACAGGTCAAAATGATTTGATCAATCACCTCTCGATGATTCACATTCAACTCCATAAATCCAAATTCGAGACAATTGCATATGTTTGATTTATCCATTAGCGCCGCAAATGATAAGGAAGGCAAGGTAGAGATGATTTCCTCTTTTTCTACATCTGTAAGTCTTTCTGTGGATTCTGTTTCGGATATCTCGATAAGAACCGGATTAGAGTACCTGAGCCAAATACGATTAATAAAATCGCGGATAAATAAACAAAATATATAATCCTGATATCAAATAGCTCAAAGATTACAAAACCAAGGATTGATAGGCCTGCATAGAAATAATAGCGGAAACCATTTTGAGTTAAGTATCCCAAAATCAACAAGAACACGGACATCACTAAACAGAGCAATTTCACACCATACGCCGGAAGCCAATCGATGACCGTACTTATATCTAGGAACCAGAAAGTGATCGCACCAAAAATCAATCCCACCAGGATTGCTGCAAATCCAAATTTAATCCACATTGCTAGTTTGAGCAGCTGGTTATCTTCAATTACCCAATTTGCCATCCTTGGGCTGGTGATCACCTCTTTGCCTGTCATCACTACCAAAAAATACGCCAACATCACAAATCCGAAATACCAAATGGCGTGCTTGAGAGAGATAGTCAGTCCAAAACCCAACATGGATAAACCAATACCGATATCCCACAAACCATCTTCGCTGATCAACCAGGTTGCTTTCGAACGCAGGTCGGAATCGATCGTCATTAAATACTCCAATGAAAAAGGATAATCCACTAACATCATAGCGAATTATCCTTTGATTGACATCAATCCAGGGGATTATCTCTTCCAATACTTGGGAGGGGTTTTATTTAGCTGCACACATTTTGCTACTTAATTTTCAAATAATCCTCAATAATATGATCGTCGCAAGCGACAAATAAATCAGGTACCCGAGAGAATCTGTTAATGTCGTTACAAAAACCGGCGATGCCAGAGCTGGATCAATCTTGATAGCTGACATACCCATTGGAACCAGTACACCTGCAAAACCTGCTGCGATCAGGTTTAAAAATGTCGCCAGACCTACCACAAGACCAAGAATTGGTGAACTTTTCCAAAAAATCGCAATTAATGCGATCAATGTTCCCAGCACAATTCCATTGGCTAACCCGATTAATACTTCTCGGGTGATGGTGGCGATGCCATCCCTGGGATTTATCTCACCTAACGCTAAACCGCGAACTGTTACGGTCAATGTTTGTGTCCCTGCACTTCCACTCACACCAGCGACAATTGGAAAAAAGACAGCCAGTACAGCAAGTTGAGCAATTGTATTTTCGAACAAACTTAATACCAGAGCTGATAAAAGTGCAGTGCCCATGTTGAGAACCAACCAGGGCAGCCGGGCGCGCAAAGCTGTTTGAGGAGCCACTGTCGTTGTAATACGCTCTGCAGGAACACCACCTAATCGAAAAATATCTTCTGTCTCTTCCTCCTCCAGGACTGCAACCATGTCATCGTGCGTGATTACTCCGAGGAGCTGAAAGTTTGAATCAACTACTGGCAAAGCCAGCAGGTCATAACGCGCCATCAACCGGGCTGTAACCTCCTGCTCAGTATCAGCGAAAATAGAAATTACTTCCGGATTCATGATATCCACAATACAGGTGTTTTCAGGGGCAACGACAATATTCAATAATGAAACCACACCGACTAATCTCATGTTATCGTCTACAACATACAAATAATATGCGATTTCTGCATCTGGGATTGTTCTTTTCAAATGCTCGATCGCGGCCTGGACAGTGATATCTTTATGAAGGACAACCTCGACCGAGGTCATTAATCCCCCAGCAGTATCGTCGCTATGTGCCATCAGGGGAAGAATTTCCTCAGCATCCTCAATTGAGGAAAGGGTGACAGCAGCCTGATCAGGTGTCATATCCCCCAGCAAATCCGCAGCTTCATCTGGCTCCATCTCGTTGATGATCCGGGAGAGGTCGCTAGCTTCCAAACGCCCCGCAATCTCTGCTGCGTCCTGATCATGCAATTCCTCCAGAATGTCTGCGGAATCCTCGGGATTCAAGCGTGGGAGCAGCTCGGATTGATTATCTACTGAAAGTTCTTCAAATACATCCGCCTGGTCTGGAGGGCGTAGGGCTTGAACAAGTTTAACAGCACGATCCCAATCCTGTGAAGTTAATGCATCACGGACTTCATCAAGTACAATATTAATATCAGTAATCTCTGCCACGAAATTTCCTCCTGCAGTAGTATGCAGAATAAATTCACTTTCTATGAATTAATATTCAATAATTTTTGGTAATTCCCTTGCCTTTTCAACCGTATAGCGTGCCTCAGCTGGAAGGGTTGGAACACCGGGGAAATCTGATTGGTTGATATAAGTTTCAACCTTTTCACGTAATTCCTCCGGTTCAAGCACAGCGATTTTTTCAACCGTATCAATTCCGGCCTCAAAGTATAACCTAGCCCGAACCGCTTTCACCCCAGGAAGCCTCGCAAGATCGGACAATTTTACTAGTTTTACAATAGAACTCAAGGGGATACCAGTTCGATCAGCTAAACGCTCACGATCCCCTGCAGTAGCGCCAGCTGCGCACATCTGCTCAATATTGCGAATACCAATTTTCTGTAGATTTTCAATTTGCACTTTATCGATCCCCTGGAAATCCTTCAACAAGAATGGTTTACGTTTAATTCTCTCTTGCCTCAAGTTACCAGCCAGCATACTTATCTTTGAATTTTCCATGAACTCATAGTAATATCGAATTGCCCACAAATACGATTTGGTCTTCGCCTGCGTCTTGGACTTTGAATCTGCCCAATTGACAAAATCGATTAAATCAGCAGATTTTATTTGCTCTAATGATCGATTTTCTCTGGAATTTTTTAGATATTCCTCCAGCAGAATTACATAATTTACACATCGTTCTATCGCCTCTTGCGATCTACCTCCCCTTTTCAGGAAAGTTTTAAACCCCTTGTCATCCATCATAATGCTCCTAAACCAATGTTTAAAATTTCGTGTGGTCCAATTTAATTATCTGTGACTCACTACAAAAAGCAAGGTTAATGGATGCCAAACATTGGGAAATTTGACCACATTTCTGACATACACTGGATACTACCCGGTTAACTGGACATCGATCGAGAAAATGGAAACAAGGGAGATCCGTTGTATATTGGATAGATGAGTGGCACCAGTAATTCTATAAAATCGGTTTCAGCATTTAGAATTATTATTTCACCTTTAACGAAATTGACGGGACAAAGTCTTTAGAAACGAAATTCAAGACATAAATCGAGATCAACCATCTAACATACGGTTTGATGGTCGCAATGTAGATTGTATGCGTGGTGATTCTTACAGGAGGTTAATGAGAAAAGATTCCTCAGGAATTCCAGTTCGGGTTATGCTGCATTAAAATTTAGGATCGATTTATGGTTTATGAGGTGACTTGATTTCTTTCTTAAAACCAGTGAGAAAGCCGGGTATCGTGTCATTAGGAAATCTGGGCCATGTGACAACAACCATGATCAAGAGGAAGATTAGTATCAAACCTCCCAGCATTGGATCGGTCCGCAATGTAGTGAAGATAAACCATCCATAGATAGGGGCTTGAAATAGTTTCCCAAGCGATGCAATAACTCCAAAACGGGTGAAAATTAAGATCCAGCTCAAAATATAAATAATGCTCAGAGATAGATTTACTGAACCCCAAGCGGTTAAGAATGTTAGCATACCAGTTGCTACTGCCATATCAAAATAAAGATCGTGATTGCCAATCCAGGTTGAAATTTCTACTTTGCTCCGGCGAGCGAGCGCACCATCCAGGACATCACTCGTCCAGGCGTAAATCACCAGAAATGTAGCTATCAACCAGACATCCAACCCCGAAGTCCAGCCTAACCAACCAAGAATGATGGCAATTAGAAGTCGAGACCCAGTGAGAAAATCTGCAAGATATTTCATCATCTTCATTGCAATTCTCCATGAATATTCTTACCAATATACGAGAGCCAAGCCAGGAATGCAAAGCCTGTGAGGTTTTGCATCCTTCCCGTAAATTTGAATCTGGAAATCCTATATTTTCTTTATTTTACAAATATCAAATCTAATTTACATCCCCCTCAAGATCGGTATTCCACCCTACCACCGAGGGGTATTTGGTTTTACCCGGGAGAGATTTTTGCCTCCACGATGGATAACTCGCTTTGTATATCCAAGCCTCATTGGGGAAATATCATTAATCCAATGGATCCCGTTTTACAATTCCTTGCTGCCACGCAAATACAGCCGCCTGAGTCCTATCGGCAAGATGCAGCTTACTTAATATATTGCTGACATGTCCCTTGACTGTGTTCTCACTGATCACTAGTTCATCCGCAATTTGAGAATTTGAGTAACCATTTGCGATTAATTTCAGAACATCCATCTCACGTTCGGTTAATTCCGTATAAATTATTGCATCTTCCTGGCTCTCTCTGCGGATATTCTGCAGAACACGAGCAGCAACTTTTGGATGAAGGATCACCTCACCATTGTGCGCCTTTGTTATTGCTTCCGCCAATTTATTCATTTTCATATCTTTTAGAATATAGGAGATTGCCCCAGCCTTGAGTGCCGGAAAAATGAGCGAATCATCATGAAATGATGTCAAGACAACTACCTGAGTCCGGGGGCTAATATTCTTTATAATCCGAGTAGCTTCGACACCATCTATCCCGGGCAGCATTAAATCCATTAAAACAACATCTGGAATTAATTGCTTGACCTGTTCTACCGCCTGCTCCCCAGAATCCGCTTCCCCGATAACCGCATAATCAGTAATCGTATTTAAATAACCTCGGATACCTTTCCGTACGACTTCGTGATCATCAACGATTAGTACTGTGATCGGTTCTTTCATCGAAATCTCCAATGATTTTGATGTGATCTATTACTCCTGTAATGGACACGGGTGTTTCAACAATTATCTTCGTTCCTTCTGCAGATTTACTGTATATCCGTAAATCCCCTCGAACTAGGTCAATCCTTTCTTTCATAGATCGCAATCCAAGTCCAGATGGTTGTTCATCGACATCAAACCCGATTCCATCATCACTAATCTCGACTCGTACCCGGTCTGCATGATAAATCACAGAGAGTTTAACATGCTTTGCCTGACTATGTCTGGCAATATTTGCTAGAGATTCCTGGATGACTCTGTACAGGGATTGCTCAATCTCAAGTGGTAATTTCCTTTCATCTTGAATTCTTAAGTCCACCTCCAAATCGCATTGGTTTTCCCAGTCATAGATGTATTCCCGAACCGAGTTCGCAAAACCTTTCTCCCTTAGTGCGACCGGGTACATCTCCTGGATCAGGATGATCAATTCTTGGAGCACCTCATACACCAGGTCTTCTGCCTCCAACAGATGTTCTTTGCTCATTTCTGGATTGCGTTCAATCATTCCTCCAGCAGCCCCAAGTTGAGCTAATGCGGCAAATGCTTTTTGTTTGGCACTATCGTGCAAATCTCTCGCAAGGCGGCTGCGTTCTTCATTGATAGCAACCACGCGTAACTGTTCGAATAATTGTGCATTTTGGATGGATAATGCTGAGTGCTGAGCAAGAACTTTAAACACTCGAATTTGTTCTTCCCCAACTGAATCAGGCCGGTAAAAATTGACATTGAATAATCCAGACTCTTCATTACTGAATTTAATTTGGAGGAATATTGATGAGCGGACCCCTTCAGAAGCAAGGTACTCCCTCAATGTGTTGGGTCGATCATCGCAGAGGGGAACTTTTTCGAGATCTGAGACAATGAATGCATCTCCAGATTGAGCTGCCTCCCCGGCTAAACTATCATTTCCTAATATGGAAAGCTCATAAATTTCAGATTTTTTGAACCCACGTTCAGCAATGACGTTATATTTTGACTTGGATTGATCCAATATATAAATGGCAGAATTATCAGCATCCAACAAATCTATTGAGACATCAACCAGAGCTTTTAAGCGACCCTCACGTGTTAAATTCTGATCAATAATCTCATCTGCCTGGTATAGCGATTCCATCTCCAGGCGTCTGCGCTCAATTTCCTCCGTCCTCATTCTGACAATGCTTTCAAGTTCTTGACTGCGAGATTCGATCGCGCGGATCCTTAATCGATACGCACTGATCACACTCCCCATCACTATTATCGTAACTAATCCAATAAACCACCAGGTCTCCCAGAAAGGTGGGACGACTTTGATATCGAGAGATGCACCATTATCATTCCAATAACCATCACTATTTGTGGCTTTAACCTGTAAGGTATATGAACCCGCGGGGAGATTCGTGTACCTCCCATTTCGGGAACTGCCGATATAATTCCAATCTTCATCAAATCCCGTTAGTTTATACGCATACCGACTTTTCTCGGGATGAGCAAAATTTAGTGCCACAAATTCGAATTCAAGGTTGTTATTCGACCAGTTAAGAACAACCTCTGTCAGATCACGATCAAGTTGTTCTCGCAGTAGATCCACACCACTCTGGTTCAATCCAGTAAATACCACTGGTGGCATATAAGTGCTGTCTTGAATATCTGCAGGGTAAAATGCTGTTAGACCATTAATCCCACCAAAATACATCATCCCTTCACTATCTAAAAAGCTTGCACCGCTATTAAACTCGTTGCTTTGTAAACCATCGCTGACATCATAATTTTTAAATGATCCATCACTGGGATTGAAAGACGATAAACCGAGATTTGTGCTTACCCAGAGGTTCTCCTTCCGGTCCTCTAAGATGCCATGAATTACATTATTCGCCAGTCCATCACTTACCCGATAATGGGAAAAATCACCAGTCAATGGATCAAATTTATCCAATCCACTGCCATTTGTCCCGATCCAAATTACACCATTCTTATCTTCATAAATGGATAAGATGTCAGTATCGCCCAGACTGTTAGGATCTGTTGGGTCATTTTGTACTTGTGTGAATTTCCCGGTCTCTTGATCCAGGATACTGATACCACCTCCACCCGTACCAATCCACAGATTACCAGTTCTATCTTCAGTAATCTCCCAGATCTGATCATTGCTCAGGCTCGCTGGATCGTTCGGATCATTTCGATAGTGAAAGAATTTCGAAGTTAATCTGTCAAATCGATCTAGACCAGCACCATTGGTGCCAATCCATAAGAATCCGTCTCTGTCTTCAAATATCACATTGATGGAATCGGAAGCAATACTATCCTGGTTACCCGGATCATGGAGATAGTGAGTAAATATTTTAGTACTCGGTGAGTAGCGATTTAGTCCACCTCCGATTGTGCCAATCCAGACATCGTTATACTTGTCAACAAGTACAAACCTTACATCATCGCTGCTGAGACTAAATGGATCTTGTGAAAGGGGTTGGTAGCGTTGAATACGGCCTAATCTGCGGTTGATATAGTTTAAACCTCCGCCATAAATACCGATCCAGAGATCTCCGGATTTATCTTCTGCGATTGATTGGACATTATTTGCGGATAAACTATCTGGGTTACCTGAGATGTGCCGGTAGTGGATAAATCGTGCAGTGGAAGGATCAAATCGGTTTACTCCCCCTCCTGACGTACCTGCCCAAATGATCCCCGAGTTATCCCTGAAAATATTGTAAACCAAATCACTGCTCAAACTTGCGGGATCCCCCTGATCATAGGAGAGATTTTGGATACTGCCGGTTCTTGGATTCAGGATATCAATCCCACTTCCATTCAAACCAACCCATATCATTCCATCTGCACCAACCTCAACTGAAGTGATTGCATTTACCCCCTTTGGATCATCTTCCTCTGAGTCATAATTGTAATAATAAAACTTAACAGTTTCGGGATCAAATAGATTTAATCCACCATTACCTGTCCCGATCCATAATCTACCAGAACTATCCTCACTGATCGAGGTTATAAAATTGCTGCTAATTTGATTTTGAGTATTTCTATCGCTCTGAAACCGGATGAAGCTATCAGTACCAGGATCATACTTGTGTAATCCTCCACCAAATGTCCCCACCCACAGCTTACCATTCCCATCAAGGTGAATATCACTTATATGATTACTTCCTAAGCTGTTTGGATCACCTGGATCATGCCTGTAAGAGAAAAACTCTTGGGATACATCGTCAAACCTAGCCAAACCTTCACTAGTCCCTATCCATAATCGTCCACTGGCATCATTACTTATCGATGTTACCGAATCACCAGGAATACTTCCTGGTTCATCAGGATCATTACGATAATGTGTAAATTGCTCTTTCCCACGATCGAATCTATTCAATCCTTTACCATTAGTACCGATCCAGAGCACCTGGTTGTGATCCTCATGAATTGATTGGATTGAGTTATCACTAATACTCCTTGGATCATCCGGATCATGCCGGTAAACAATAAATTCGTAGCCATTATATTTATTCAAACCATCTTCAGTTCCGAGCCAGATGAAACCCTTGCTATCTTGAAAGATACTCGTTACCGTACTTTGAGACAAACCATTTTCAATTGAAATTTTTTCGAACCTGATTTGTTTTCCTGGTAATTCACTATGAATAATTGATCTCCCGTTTGAAACCCCCTCAGAATGGTTTAAATCCTGGAAAGGATCCAGCAATGTATGCTGGTCTTCGTTTGATAAAACGATACCTTGATGATTAAGAAATCTAATTCTGGTGGGATTTCCAAATAATTCATCAAGATTCTTACTATTGATGAATACCAAACAAAGTACAAGATATCCCTGCAGGACAGATAGTGCAGGATTCGGTATGCAAGAAGAAAAATTCATTAACCAGTCAGGACAGACTTCAATTCGAGATACCCGTCAAGGTGATGATCTATGATGCTGCCAGAATCAAATCAGATATTAGATTATAGCATTTTGAAGTTGACAGCACTCACTGATCTTCTCCAGTCGGTTCACAAAAATCCGGGTGGGAAAATGGTATAAGATTGGTAGAGACTTCCCCATGCGAATTCGAGTTCACTTATCCCTGATCAAAAATGCATTTGCCTCAATACTCTTACTTTTCATAGTTCAGACTGGTTCGGCAAATTTTTATACAATTATGTATTTATTTAGAAATTTAATTCTCGGTAGACAGAATAGAATAGGAGACTATTTGAGCGGCTCGATTTCTCACATTTGTATAATTTCAAGGATTATCCAGTTTGATTGGAGTGATAAAATGATACCAATTGAAAATGGGATCAAGGTTATGAAATTAATCATTGCAATTATTCGGGATGAAGCCAGTGAAGTAGCACTTGAATCACTGATCAATTATGAATTTCGAGCAACCCGGATTGCATCTACCGGAGGCTTCTTGAGGCGCGGATTGACAACTTTGATGATTGGCGTTGAAGATGAAAAAGTTGAACATGCACTTAACATCATAAAAGAAAAATGCGCTCCTTTGAGCCTGACAAATCAAAGAACCGCAACTGTATTTGTTCTTGATGTCGGACAATTCCTTCAGATCTAAATACCCAATTCCCCGAAATAGCCAATCCTGATCCAAACGTTTGAGTTAAGCCTTCATTCACAAAATTTTTCAACTCGGTAAGTCGATATTTTCACATCTGTGCTTCGCCAACAATTCGATGACATTCCCATCTTCCGGCACAACATTGCTAAAAATATCTCGACATCCGGGACCTTCTCCCAAACTTGAGGCAAGAAGGTCGCCCTTTGGATACCTCGTTGAATGACCACACCATCCAAACCTGGACGAAGAAGTTTTAATAATTCGTCTGGATCTCGATATTTGACACTTCTAGGAGCAGTTAATCGAGAGATTTCGATCAATATTTGTCGCATTTCGTTCGCATGAACCGGTGGGAATCTATAATCCTCCAATGCTGCTGCGACTGCATGTAAACGTACATCTTCTGCTAAAGGCCGGATGGCCTCTAACGAACCTATACATCCACGTAGTTCGCCATTCTTTGTCAAGGTGACGAATGTCGCCCCGGGCTTCAACAATCTGGGAGGAACAGAATTGATGTCTAATTCTGGGAGGGTTACCCCGCGCACCCCAAGTTCAAGGGATTCACGAGCCAAACCGAGTAGATAAATCTTTTCTTCACTTGATAAATTGTCTTCCATTTGATACATTCCCCGGCTTATTGCAAAGATAAAAACTTTGTGGTTTTAATCTTGCAACTGGTGGTATTGTTGGTTGAAATATAGTAATGGCTTACTCTTATTCCCGATTTCAGCAGTGATCACTTCACCAATGATTAATGAATTTGTGCCAAAGTCCAATATTTCTGATACCTTGCAATCAATATGTGCAAGCCCATTTTTAATCATTAAAGCTCCGGAGGTAAGCGTAAAAGTCTCTAAACCAGCAAAGCGGTCTTCGGAAACCGATTCTTGCCTGGCGAAAACCCTGGAAATTTCCACCTGGTTTATAGATAATATTGTTATCCCAAAATTTCTTCCCCGGCGGACCAATTCAAGGGTGCGGGAGGAATTCATCAACGAAATTGTAACCAGCGGTGGGTTGAGCGAAACCGAGGTGAAAGAACTGACGGTCATCCCATGATTGATCCCTTCGTAATGGGAGGTTACCACGCTTACACCTGATGTCCAATTCCGCATTACCTTCCTAAGTTCATTCTCGTTTATCGACATATTTTCTACCCGGTGAGGAAATGCACTTACAACATTGGATATGTTCAAGAAAAATGTAACCGATCGATTCTTCCTTGTGGTTCATATTACTTGCCGTATTTGTGAATGTCAAGATATTTTACAGCTATTAGGAATTCTTAAATTAACACCGCGGATTCAAGACAATAAGAATCGTCCCGATGATCATCCAAAAACTCTTGCTTTTCAAGTACCTTTAAGGTACTATGACTTCGGATTAGGCAATGGATTCTACTGATTCAAAACAAAATTCATCCCGATTTGGAATGTTTTACCAGCTGCAGATAATCTTAATTGTGGCTTTTATATTGGCGACGTTGTTTACAGCTTGGACGCCAGCTAGCTTATTACCTGGGAACTTGAGTGAGAGATTTGCCCAGGTACTCGCCTTCCAGGCGACTGAAACTGCGACCTTCCCAACACCTACAGCCCGGCCACGACCTTTAATTGGTATTGTTGTCGGACATTGGGATGACAACACCAAGGATCCTGGAGCAGTCTGCCCCGATGGATTAACAGAGTTGGAAATAAACCAGGCTATTGCTGCGAAAGTTAAGGAGAACTTGGTTGCCCAAGGATTCGATGTTGATCTGCTGCGAGAATTCGATCAAAATCTCCAGGGATATCGTTCTTTAGCGCTGGTATCAATTCACGCCGATTCTTGCCAATATATCAATGATGACGCCACAGGATTTAAAATCGCAGCTGCTTTATCAAATCAATACCCGGAGAGAGCTGCTCGGTTAACCGCGTGCATAAAAGATCGTTACGCTCAATCCACTGGACTGGAATATCATCCGAGTACTGTCACTAATGATATGAGCAGCTATCATGCCTTTGATGAGATAGATAGTAATACAAATGCAGTGATCATCGAGGTCGGATTTCTTAATCTCGATCGGCAGATTTTAACCAAAGGTCAGGATCGTATCGCCAAGGGTATTTCAGATGGGATTCTTTGCTATATACGGAATGAAGATATCCCAACACCTGATCAACCATGAATCCCACCAACTCAAATGTTCAAAAAATTATCCGGGATGCATATAAAGCTCTGCAAGGTGGCGACCGCAATCAGGCCCGGCGACTTGCTCAACAAGCAGCCACTTTAAACCCTGATTTAGAAGAGCCATGGCTGCTGCTCGCAGCAGTCGCAAACCCTGACGCAAGCCTCGAATATCTCAACCGCGCACTAGAAATAAATCCCCAAAGTCAAAGAGCTCGCCAGGGCATGCACTGGGCGATCCAGCGCATACGTGATGTCCCGCAAAAACCAATAGAACGCAGGCAGGTTATTGTTGATAAGCCTACCTCAGCTTCTTTAACCAGAACAAAATCCATCCTGACAGCACCTTTGGTTCCTCTGATTCTTGTTGCACTTGCTGTTCTAATTGGGTTCTTCGCCTTGTATGGTACCCCGACGATCTCCAAGGCATTCTCATCCAATGACCCTATCGCAGTTGCTCAAGTGGAGGTGGTCAAAATCACCCGCACCCCAACCGCAACACCCACCTTTACTCCAACCCCAACATTCACACCTACCCCTACCCCAACTGAAACACCAACCCCGACAAACACGCCTACGGATACTCCTACCTCCACCGCAACCTTTACGCCTCTCCCAACAGATACTCCTCCGCCTGCACCTCCACCTGCTGCCAGTTTTCCTGGTCTTCCTTCCGGTGTTGAAAGTGGAGAACGCTGGATAGAAGTAAACCTGACAAATCAAACTGCTTCGGCATATGAAGGTAAAAACCTGATCCAGACTTTTATCGTTTCAACTGGAACTTGGATCCACCCCACTGTCACTGGTACTTTTCGGATCTATGTAAAATACCCGTATGCAGATATGGCTGGTCCTGGATATTATCTACCTGACGTCCCGAACGTAATGTATTTCTATAAAGGTTACGGATTACATGGAACTTATTGGCACAACAACTTTGGTGTACCGATGAGTCATGGATGCGTTAACTTCACAATCCCTGATTCTAGCTGGATATTTAATTTTGCTTCGGTTGGAACTGTTGTATATGTCCACTATTGATCAACCATCGATTAATTCGAAAAACAGCCAGGACTCCATAACGCGCCGCGATTTCCTCAAGTTAGGTAGTTCGGGCATGGCGGGTTTATTTCTCGAACCAATGATCAGCAAACAAGAGCCGGTGCCTGATCAGATGGGCCGCGTTGCTGAAATGAAAACCGCAGTCTTTGATCGGCCCTCATTTCAAGGCAACCAGACAGATGTATATTGGAAAGACATGATTCTACCGATTACGCTGGTGACCGTCGGTGATCTTGAACCATCACATAATAGAATTTGGTATCGAGTTAATAAAGAAGGATTTGTCCACTCAGGAAGTATCCAGCCTGTAAAAACACAGCTCCAAGAGCCGATTTCAAATATCCCGATTACTGGCACCCTGGCTGAGGTTACAGTACCCTATACTGATGTTCATTGGGGTCCCGGAAAGAATAATCAATTTGCATACCGTATTTATTATGAAACCACCCATTGGGTCTCGGCGCTTGTCCAGGATCCACAAGGCAATCCCTGGTATCAAATCCAGGAGGACAAATGGGATATGATTTATTATGCCCCCGCAAATCACATGAGAGTTATCCCACAATCTGAAATCGCCCCGCTGTCCCCAGGTATACCACCTTCAGACAAAAGAATAGAAGTGCGCCTGAGGGATCAACTAGCCATCGCGTATGAAAAAAACAATCCCGTATTTATGGCCCGTGTAGCAAGTGGTGCAGAATTCAGTAACGGCCGTTTTTTAACACCTGTCGGCCAGTATAAGACCTTTCACAAGCGACCATCACGACATATGGCAGCTGGCGATTTAGCTTCTAATGGATACGATCTTCCCGGTGTTCCCTGGATTTGTTATATTAATGAGAAAGGGGTTGCTTTTCATGGGACTTACTGGCACAATGATTTTGGGCGACCCCGCAGCCATGGATGCATAAATCTAACATCATCTGCTGCAAAGTGGATCTACCGCTGGACTCTACCAAACGTACCTCCTTACGAAGAAAGTGTTTATGAAAACTTTGGAACGATTGTTGATATTTTTGAATAGGAAGATAAGGAAGAAATGATGGCTCAGAAACCGTTATTTGAAGGACTGGTTTTTGATGAATTTGATAGGCCAGTGGAAACTACCTACGTAGGTAACGAATCATTCTATGTGGTTGATGATGCAGGCTTTCTTCGTCATATCCCATCAGAGCAAATTGACCGGCAGGTACTGGATTCGATGCGTAAATTAATCGAGGGAAATGAGGATCTACTCAGCGAACAAACAGCAAAAATGTTGGGTCAAGAGGACATTTTTACGCGGGCAATGATCGAATCTCAATTAAAAAATATTGATAAACAATTCGATACGTTATTCAGCAGTGGAATCCCCGAGGAAGGACGCGCTTATATGGGAATGATGGGTTTCAAGATCACAATCGATATTCATGGTGAGGTCATTAAAATCGATCAACCTGGAATGATAGCGCCGGATGACGAGTAATTTAGATTCCGGATTACTGGTATCAATAATCTAAGAACCAGACAGCAATCCAATTCCATCCACCTGTAATCCCAACAGAACAAAAACCTTTGACTTAACTAATCCCCTCCAAGTTCTTCTAAATTTGTAATAACGCTGTCTTCTGCGATCGACAATGCTTCTGCTGGGTCTGATCCAAGTTCAACCACTGAAAGCAATGCATTATTTAATGGATCCCAATAGGCGCTCATTTCAGGATTTACCGGGAAGGGTGTCCCTTCAGCAAATGCAATTGAGGCCTGGTTAATTAGGGGATCTTCTAATTCTAAATTAAGAAGTGCAGGTACAAAATTTGCCATGGAGGGATCGGAGAATAGACCTTGAGATTCGGAACTGAGTAAGAACTCCATGAAAGTCCAGGCACATTCCAAACCTTGAGCGGTGAGGTTTGTATTCAGGTAGATACCATCAGATTGTACAAACCCTGACATATCCTTCGGCCATGGATCAATCTCCAGCTTTTCAGGACCAATAGCCTCAGCAAGTTCTGCGGTATTCGAAAGCACATCCACGATGATACCAACCCTGTTTTCCAGGAATAAATTGAGATCATTATCACCGTTGAAATCAATCAAGCCGGCCTCATTGAAGCGGACCAGCTCCTGCATCCATTCAACGCCTTTTTCATCATTGAAAGCGGGATTGCCTTCTTCATCCATCAAGTTACCACCAATAGCGTAAAGGTGCCCAGCAGAGTAAAACAATCCATAATCTAAATATGCACCAATAATATCTCCATCCGTTGCAGCCTGGGCCGAATCAACCAGTTCATCAAATGATCCCGGTGCTTCGCTGATAATCTCGTTGTTGCGAAATAATAAAACACCTTTGACATTCAATGGCAGGCCAATCAAAGCATCACCATATTGGACGGATCCAAGCGCGTTTGGATTGATCGAATTGAGGAATTCATTATCAGCGAAATCTGAAACATCCTGTATTAAATCAAGATCAAACAGGGATGGTCCCCATTCCGCAGAACCAATCATGATTGATGGGCCACCCCCAGAGATTGCTTCATCTTCAAATTTTCCTTTGAGATCGTAACTCGGGATATAAAGAAAATCAAACTCAACTTCTGGGTAAACCTCCTTGAAAGCATCAGAAACATCGAGCAAGCTCTTGATCTCATTTTCATCGAAGGAATGCCACAGAGAGATTGTGCAAGGATACGCCACCTCTAAATGGTCTGACGGGCTTATTTCTTCAGATTCAGCAGTTTCTTGCACGTCAGTGGGTTCTTCACTTGGTATCGTGATTGTCACCTGGGGTGACGGTGAAGGTGACGGCGTTGCTGCACCTGAACTTGGTGAGCAGGCTGTAGTCACCAGGGCAGCGAAGACCGTATAGCTACATGTGAGAAGTAACTGTTTATAAATGCGCTTAATCGCCCACCTGGATAAGCCGCGATTAAACAGGTCAAAACGCATAAAATACTCCAAGGTTCTCCAATCTCCTTGCTGGTGGTATACACATACCACCAATCGAGGTGCATTGTTGCTGTATTGTAATCGAAATTGATTTTAAAACCCCGGCAAAATCGATGCACTGGATCGGTTCCTCTAGCCCGCTTTTTGGTATACAATTAGCTGGTTTGTAAGAATTGAATACTACTGAGCATCGCCAATTCGCCATCCTTTTTCCGATCAGCAGAATGAGGATTGAAATTCTAATTAAACGGGAAAACCGCTGATCTTCTCAAAATCATCCAAGGTGATTAACCAACAAGTAAATCTATGCCAAACATCAAAGGAATTTTTGCCGCTTCCATCACCCCCCTTCAAAGAGATTACACCCCTGATCTGGAAGCTCTACCCATTTACTTGGATTTCTTAGCCCATAGGGGCTGTCACGGTGCTTTATTGCTTGGAACTACAGGTGAAGGACCATCATTCAGTCCTGACCAGAGGGTCGCTATATTCCGATCTGCAGCTGAAATCCGCCAGGAATGGCCGGATTTCAAGCTGCTTGCAGGAACTGGCACTCCCAGCTTGGATGAGACTATTCAATTAACTCGGTCCGCTTTTGACTGCGGATTGGATGGGGTCGTGGTTTTACCACCGTATTATTTCCGTGATTCTGCTGACTCTGGCCTTCTGAGCTGGTTTTCAGAGGTTATTGATCGATCCGTACCGGAAGGTGGACATTTTTTTGTGTACCATATTCCAGGGATGTCCAGAATTCCAATCTCCATCAACTTGCTATCAAACCTTCTTGAGAAAGCACCTAATAAATTCTCTGGTTTAAAGGATTCATCTGGTGATTCTGAATTTGCTGCGAGACTTGGTGAAAAATTCGGGGAAGATCTGAGCGTGTTTACAGGAAATGACCGGCTGATATCAACTGCCTTGAACAATCACGCTTCAGGCTGTATTACTGCCCTCGCAAATTTAATCTCACCGGATTTAAAATCTATCTGGGATGCTCACTCTCAACATGAATCGACGGAGATGATCCAAACACGGGTTGATCACGTTCGCAATATCGCTGACAAATTTGCACCCTTTCCACCATTAATTAAATTCCTGTTAAATCACTCCTTCGAATTTCCCTATTGGCCTGTTTGTCCCCCCCTAGAAGATCTGTCTCCTGCTTCCGCCAATCAAGTTTCCAGATTGATAGACTTGGCGTAAAATTACCTGAACATTCATCCAGAAGAATCAGTTTCGCACAATGAATTCACTCCAACCAGAAGACTCCCCACAGGATCAAGGTCAAAAAACCTCACCCCAACAGATATTTTTGATTGGTTTGTTGGGAGTTGTATTCATAATAATAATTATTGTCTCGATAATAATATTGACCAGACCGAAACCTGAAAGCCCGGTACCATCCCCGGCACAAGCAGTTGTTGTATCACCCGAGATTATTGCCTCCCAATCCCCGACTGTTACTCTCACCCCAACTCCGAGACTCACCTTTACTCCGAAGCCAACCCAAACAGGAACGGTCAGGCCAACTTCCTCTCCATCACCTTCGCCGACTTTACTGCCTTCCCTGACACCCGAATTTCCAAGCGAATTCAACGATCAATACGAGCTGGCTGACTGGACACCACAATTAGCAGACCAATTAATTGAACTGCTGGAAGTCTATCCGGATACTCTCTCCAGCTTCGCCCGAGGGGACGATGATCAGAAATATTTCGACGCATTCCAATATGCTCTATTTGCCCAGAGGGAAGCATTACTCCTCTTTCCAACGGCTCAAGAAGCCGATCAATGGCAATGGCAGCTTGCCTATAACCTCGCAAGAACAGGAGATCAAAATGCCGGGCAGGTGTACGCCAGCCTGATCACGCAGGAATTAAATCGCGGTAATATCTCCTTGGACGAATTGTATCTTTGGGGTTTGGAACAAATCCCCGAATTGGTGATCGAAACATTTCCCATAAATCATGGAAATGATCTCCAGAGCAGCAATCTGATAAAAATCACTGCTGGCGAAAATGGCAGCAGTTACTCCTGGTTGGTTGAACGATCAACCGGATATTCTGCTTATAGTTTGACTGATGATTTTGATTTTGTTAAACCAAATCAAATTGATAATTTTGCGGTGGAGTTATTAGGCTCAAACAGCAACGTTGTCGGAATTTTTCCCGAGAATATTTATGACTCCCAGCAATATACATTTCCCAATTTGTTCAGTTTACATCAACAACCTCCGCAAGAGCTGCCATTCGAAGTGAATTCCCCACCGGCTATTGGACCAGATTTTAAAAATTATTGGCAGCCTGTTGAAGCAGGTAGTGAACCTGGTGAGCTAAAATTTTCAGATATTGTGTTCCCAGCCTGCCCTGTAACCGTTGAGCACTTCTACACTTGGAATGGATCAGCTTTCTCCTTCGTCGAAGCCAGATACAGTATTAACCCCGATCCAAGTTTACTGTCTTATTGTGAAATCGTGATTAACCACTCAATTAATGTTTGGGGAGTGGAAACAACCATTGATCTCATGGAAACATTACTACCTGATTGGCCACCAGAAGCTACAATCACCGGGAAGGAATACCCCGAAGATGCCCTGGATGAGTGGCGATACCGGCTGGCGATCTACCATGCATTGTTAGGTAACCAGGATCAAGCAAATGAATATGCACTTTTAATCGTAAATGAGCCAGCATCCCCAGATAGCCAATGGGTTGAACCAGCTTCTGCATTTCTTGAAACCTATCAGGATCAAATGGATATCTATTGGATTTGTCTGCAATCACAATTCTGCGACCCCCAACTTGGATTTCAAAGTTTGATTAAATCGATGACACCCCAGGATTATCCAGACCTGATAAATGTTCTTGAGCAAGCCGGCGTAGCGGTACGTTCGCACGGATATTTTGATTTCAATAATGATGGGGAAACAGAACAATGGGTGATCATCCGTCACCAATCTGGCTCACCTCTTGAATTTTGGATTGTCTCATCCAGCGGCTCTGAACTTCATCCGGTCTTTGTAGATTCTGTCGAAAATTTTGACCCAAGGATATCCTATCTTGAACCGTTGATCGAGCCTCCTATCGTATTACTTGAACCTGACATCACATTTCAATACTTTCAGATCAACCCGGAGAGCGAACCCGTGATCGTTATGGTTGACCCCGTGATTATCTTCTCATCCGACCGGACAGAGATGGAATTAAATCACCTAGAGGAAATTTTATTAACAGGTGGTGATCCAAAATTTGTTCAAGATGAGCTGATAATATTGGGTAGTTCACCATATTTCACATGTTCCTACCTGCTCTGCCCCCGGTATCTCTATTTACTAGGCTTGTCCTATCAGCTGGCTGATGATGAATATTCTGCGATCGCTACGTATTTAGATCTGTGGCGACGGTACCCCGGACACCCTTTTACAATCATGGCGCGATCGAAGTTAGTTTCAACATTCATCCCGACCCCAACGATGACGCCTTCCATTACAACCACCCAGTCCGCTGAGGAACCAGCCACACCGATACCAGCTGCTACATCGACTCCAGAAGGTTATCCTCCACCCGGATACCCACCACCAGAAAGTACACCAACGAGCACTGCACCGGGCTATCCATATCCTAATCCTTGAACAGGTTCCTTATCCAACAGTCTTTACCTTTCGAATGCTGAGATAAATAAATGATGACTGGCGCTCCAACCCAATGGAGGTTATTACGCACTTTTCCTGCTCAGGGTGCATGGAATATGGCAGTGGATGAAGCGATCCTCGAATCAGCCAGCAAGGGTGAGGCACCCCCCACTCTCAGGTTATACGCATGGTCTCCACCCTGTCTATCACTCGGCTATGCGCAGCCTGCAAATGATGTTAATCTTGAAATCCTTAAATCGTTCGGATGGGAAGTTGTGCGCAGACCAACAGGGGGAAGAGCGATCCTGCATACCGATGAACTCACTTACAGTATCTCCGGCAAGAATCTCGAACCTCAATTGCTTGGTAGTGTCTTAGAAAGCTATCAACGTTTATCCCTGGGATTACTTGAAGCACTGCACCTGTTGGGAATAGAAGCTGACACTCCGAGGCTTTCTCCAAACTCTACTCAAAAATCTAATTTTAATCCGGTATGTTTTGAAGTTCCTTCAAACTACGAGATCACTTATGAAGGAAAAAAATTGATCGGCAGTGCACAGGCCCGCAGAAAATCTGGAGTGCTCCAACATGGCTCATTACCGCTCAACGGTGATCTGACGCGCATCCTTGATGTCCTCAATTTTTCTGGGTCTCAAACAAGAGATTCAGCCAGGAAAAACTTGTTGGATCACGCAACTACACTTGAACGAGCAGTCGGATACAAGGGAGATTGGTGGATCGCTTCGTACGCCTTTGAAGCCGCATTCAAGAACATGTTAAATATGGATTTGCAAAAGATGGACCTTACACCGAAAGAAGGTCGTAGGGCATTTGAACTGTATAATCAGAAGTACAATCATCAAGATTGGACCTTGAAAAGGTGAAATGAATGGTTCATTGTAAAACATGGTTGTTCAATCGATTCCAGGGAGAGTCTCATCCGTATTCGAAAGAAATCTTCTGTTATCGATCTCAGGGTTGCGTAGCAATTACATGCTGAGTCTGACACATTCGTACAATGGTAATTGGACTTCTAACGATTAATTTACTCATACCGGGGTGCACCTCCCTTAAAGAGAAAAGGCGGCGTTTGAAACCGCTCTTACACCGACTCCACAAGGAGTTTAATATTTCTGTTGCAGAAATAGATTACCAGGACAGATGGCAGGAATCAATCATTGCTTGTGCATTCGTATGCAACGAGAATGGATATACGCAGCGCTTTTTGCGTAAAGTTATTTACTGGATAGAAACATCATGGCCTGATGTCACCATCATCGATGACCAGGTTGAGATTATCTAAATTCAAGTATCCAGCATAGTTATGGGAATCGCAGTTCTACTCTTCACGCTCCTTGTCTTGGGATTCAGCTATAAATTCTATGTTTCGAGGCAGGTGAACAAAAATATTGACCCGAACTGGCACGCTTCAACCCCAGCCCGGCGTTACATGGATGGAGTGAATTTCTTTCCAACAAATCCGGGTGTATTAACCCTTTTTCAATTCAAATCCATCTCATTGGATGTAATCATCAGCCCAATAATCGCCCTGCAGTTTGGTTGGCTGCCTGCGATATTATGGCTCCTGGTTGGTGCAATTTTCTTTGGTTGGGTGCAAGACTACATGGCTACTATCATCTCCGTTCGCTCAAGGGGGGATTCATTAAGCCAATTGATCGGCACCCATTTCACACCGAGGTCTCGAATTTTGATCCTGGTTTTCCTTTTATGTTATTTCCTGATCATAATCAGCCAATTCGGTTTGCTCCTAGCTACACTGTTAGGTCGTGATGATTTGCCATTAGCAATAATTTTCCTGATAATCGCGAGTTTCTTTGCAGGGTACCTCCTTTATCGAACCAAAATAAACCCCGTATTGACAACTACCCTGTCAGTCTTTCTCGTAATATTGGGACTTTGGCTTGGCTCTACGGGATTAATCCGGGAAAAAATCAGGACTTTCAATCAATGGATTGCAGAATTAAATCTACTCAATACCTCTAATACCATCCAGGAAAATTTTTCTTGGCAAACCTTGGTTTGGCTTCTGATTATTTTTTCAGTTTGTTATCTGGCGGCATTATTGCCAACCTGGCGATTTGCAGTCCCGTTCAATTATATTTCTGCCTGGCTGGTCATCCTGGCTTTTTGTCTGGGAGTAATCGGATTGATCCTCGGCACTCTTACGGGGGTGATTCATCCAAACTTCGAAATCCCACCCCTAATCTCAACAAATTCACCAGGTATCGGTCCCCTATGGCCTGTATTATTCGTGACCCTGTCCAGTGGGGCAGTTTCAGGATGGCACTCCCTGGTTTCGACATATAGCACCTCCCACCAGCTTGAAAAGGAACCCTTGACTAAACCTGTAATCACAAAAGCAATGTATGGGGAAATAATTCTTGTCACTATCGTAATCATCCTGGCAGCTACATTTGGTGTATCATCCGGAGCGTTTGATGCAACCCAGAATTTTTCCCTCACCGCTGGTCCCGCAACTGCCTTTGCGGCTGGATTCTCTAAGACCTGGAATGTTTTAGGAATTTCGGAGGTTGTGGGTGGATCTATCAGTGCTTACTTATTAACCATCATGAGCATCTCCATCCTTCATCTGGTTATTCGTTACGCAGGCATTGTTCAAAGCGAGGTTCTGAGTCCCCACCTTCATTGGTTCAATAAAAGAGGAATTAGCATTCTGGTAATTCTTATCCTGGCATTTCTCCTGATTATTTTTGGAATTCGACAATGGATATGGGTT
Source organism: Anaerolineales bacterium (assembly GCA_046260155.1). GTDB lineage: Bacteria > Chloroflexota > Anaerolineae > Anaerolineales > UBA4823 > PFL25. The sequence continues at coordinate 171,332 of JBJYXV010000063.1, read as the reverse complement.
CTCTTCGCTGGAGCCAACCAGCTCATCGCCAGCCTGGTGTTAATCTTGGCAGCAGTGTGGTTGATTAAGCAAGGCAAAAATTACCGGTGGGTCTTGTGGCCTGGAGTTTTCCTTTACATGACGGGAATCGCGGCTGTATCTTTCAGTGCGTTCTATCAAATTTTATTCAAACAGATGATCAACAGTTCCATGCTTCAATACGATCGAATCATTGGAAGTTCTATTGCATTAGTTACTGCGGTTATTCTGGTCGGATCAGCGACCATAGTTTTCTTCACCGGGCTGCGTGAGTTAACCAGGTACCGCTCAAACCTGGGATAATTTCGTTGTTCAGTCAAAGAAACCAATAGGGTTTCCCACGACATCATCCGGTGCTAGGACTGTATATCGAGGTTTAACGAAGAGAGGAGCTTATGGATTTAGGATTGCAAGGAAAACGCGCGCTCGTTACCGGATCCAGCCGGGGCCTGGGTTTTGCTACAGCCCTTGAGCTGGCAAAGGAAGGTTGTGATGTCTGTCTAAACAGCAGGATACCAGAGAATCTGAAAATCGCGGAGAAACGCCTGGCAAGTCAAGCGCATACTAACATATTTTCTATCTGCGCAGACATCTCAAAGATAGAAGCCGCGGACCGAGTGGTTTCAGAAGCTGCAGATTTGATGAATGGATTGGATATTCTGGTGACAAATTCTGGTGGACCTCCATCAGGCCCCTTTGAGAGCATTGATAATGACACCTGGCAAGCAGCTGTTGAACTAAATTTTCTCAGTCATATGAGATTGATCCGCGCGGCACTGCCATACCTCAAGCAATCTCTTCATCCTAGTGTGCTGACAATCACATCAATGTCTGTAAAGCAGCCCATCCCAAATCTGGTTCTTTCAAACAGCATCCGCAGCGCAACGATTGGACTGACGAAAACATTAGCCCTCGAACTTGGTTCCTTCAATATTCGTTTTAATTCGATATTACCAGGGTGGACAGATACCGAAAGGGTCCAGGAGCTGATGGCTTTTCGAGCGAAATCCAATGCTTCATCCATTGATGATGAAATCGCGAAACAAGCTTCAGATAGCCCGTTCAATCGTATGGGTTCACCTAAAGAATTCGCAAATGTAGCCGTTTTTCTCCTATCCCCGGCTGCTTCCTACGTAACTGGAACCATGCTGGTGGTTGATGGAGGTATGTATAAGGCAACTTACTGATCTTCTATATCGAGACTAATCTACACGTGACAATCAACTTTATTCATAGTCCAAATGATAATAGCAAATAAAACCTTTCCCGACTTGATGATCGGATTGGTCTCAAGGAGCTCTTTAATTTTCCAAGGAATTTCTATTGTCAGGTCAATTTACTGGACGTGGAGTAGAACTTTTCCCGCACTCCATAATTCTTCTAATTGGTAAAAATCGCGCCTCTGGGGTGAAAAAATGTGCAAGATGATATCCCCCCAATCTACAAGCAACCAGCCATCCTCTGGTTGACCTTCCACTCGAGGGAAAAGGTCGAACTCTTTCTTGATGCTATCAATCGCTGAATCTGCTAAAGCGCCGATCATACGTTCACTGGTACCCGAGCAAATTACGAAATAATCAGCGAAAATGGCTACGTCGTGTAAATCGATAAGGATTATGTTTTCCCCTTTGGTTTCTTCCAGGGCGCGTACGATTGATCGAGCAAGTTCTATTATTTCCAGATATCACCTCACTTGTCAGTAATTCTAGTTAATGGAATCACCTTCTTTGAGTGCTGATGAGTAGATCGGTGTATATTCAGCACCTTCCGGTTTTAATTCACTGCGAAATAAGTAAACCGTCCTGACCCTTGTTGCCCCCAGGAAACCTACCTGATAATTTTCCAGGGTCTCTGCAATTACACGAACATCCCGTGACGATGCATTTCTAGACACTCTTCCAAATGTAAGGTGGGGTGAAAATGGACGGTATTCTCTCGAATAACCCAATCTTGCGGTCTCAATTTCAATATTCTTCTGCAGCGAAATTAGTTCTTGGGGTACTTCCATTCCCACCCAGATGACACGTGGGTTATGTGGTTTTGGGAACACACCGATCCCACCAACACTGACATCACATTCATGGTGGTTAGAAACCACATTAACCAGGATATCTTTCAAAATCTCAAGGTTAGCAGTCGATACATTTCCAAGGAACTTCAGGGTTAAATGAATATTTTCTATGGGTACCCACCGAATTGAAACGGGATTCATCCGCTTTTGAAGATCATTCGCTATTTGGTCAATCCTGTGCAGAATATCCTGGTTTAAATTTACTGCAATAAAAGCCCGTATCACATCCATTAATTCTCACCATCATCATTTATTGAACCAGAAATCGCATCATCAATTGCAGTTTTTAATTTCGAGTAAGATACCGGCTTGGTCAGGTATGCTGTCGCTCCAGCTTTCAAGCCTGCTTCAATGTCCTCAGGTAAGGTCTTAGCTGAAACAATTATCACCGGAATTTTGGTTAGATCTTGCTGTGATTTAATATAGTTTAAAACTTCCAGGCCGGATAAATCCGGCATCATCAGGTCAAGTACCACTGCGGCGGGTTTTTGGTCAAGAATCTGGGCTACTGCAGCAAGTCCACCAAAATATTTAACCACATTGTAACCACTGAGACGCAGCATCTCTGCATACATTTCAGCAGTATCAGGCTCATCCTCAATAATTACCACATTCAAGGAATTTGTAATCATAATAATAGCAAAATAATCTTATACAATTTCCTGGTCAGAATTTTTGACGACCAACATAGCATAAGTTTAACATTAATTCAAGAGTTGACGAAATTCCGTGGCAATTTTGGCTTACTCGGACAACATTCGTTGATAATCGGATTCCGTATCGATATCGTCAAGAACAGATGGATCATGCCACTCAAGCCAAGTCACTGGATAACGGGAGAATAATTCTCGTCCACCCTTATCTCCACGGATTGAAAAGAAGTCTTTGAAGGTCGTTCGATCGAAGAGAACTGGATTACCACGGTTTCCATCCACCAGAGGAGCAATAATTGGCGCAAGCGTCGTTGCATGCCTCTCAACCAGGGATCGGATCAGGGTTGTTTGTACATGGGGTTGATCCACTAAGACGAAAATAACCGCGCCAATGGTCTCCGGAATTGAAGATAAACCAGCTTGGATCGAAGTGCTCTGTCCTGATTCCCATTGGGGATTCATGACAATATTTATTGGTAAGCCTGATAATTCAGATCTAATTTCTTCGTGGAAAGACCCGAGCACAATAGTAATCTGGGCCAAGTCTGCCATCATCACCCTTTCCACGACATGGCGGATAAGTGATTTCCCTTTCCACGGTAGCAACTGTTTTGGCCTGCCCAACCGCAAAGATCCACCTGCCGCCAAAACAATTGCAGACACTGGTTCGTGAACCGCATAAATTCCCTCCGTGTGATCTAAAGACCCTCCTTCCTGATCACCGTTGTTGATCAGGTCAAGGAACGAAGTGATAAGCACTGCCTGGTATTTTGAAAGCAATAATCTTGCAAGATGTTTTCCTTGTGAGAGAAGCTGTGGACTGTCAGCTTGATTCAATATACAAATCCTCCGGGCAGAATCCGGAATTCCTTTGAGGCCTCCACCTTCATGATTCAATACTCTTGCAAGTGCGTCGGAAGAAATCTCATCCCCCACTTTTATCCCTGCAAGTTCTGCAAATTTCTCAACCCGGTGCACATTATGAGCTGCTAATGGTTTCCCCAGGGCGGATAATCCTGCGACGACAGCAGCAATATCAATAAATGGTGGGATCACCGGTTCATGTCCTGCCGGGGCTTTCAGTGGGTGTTTTCTTGAACCATCCGCTTCGATGAGCAGGTTCATCCCGTGCTGTTTTGTAAATTTATAAATCGTGGCAAGTAATTCGTCCGAAGCTCCTCGGAACCGGCCGTGCTCGACTTCTTTACCAACCAGCAGGTTGATTCCGGGTTCAAGTAAATTTTCGATATCCTGGAATTTAGTGGAATTGCTCACTTCGATAAGCCGGTCTGCGAAACCAAGCTGGTCTTTGCTGAAATGGGTCGTTGTTGTGGCAATAACTGGCGCAGTTATCTTTCGAGCAAGGGTGAACAAAGCTGTTGTTTTCCCCCCCGCTCCACTGAATGAAATACTATCTCCAGGTTGAAGTCGAAGAGCTTGCTGGATATCCATCATGAACAGGAAGGATCTCAGCTCGAGTTTGATCTTGACATGATCGCTTCCAATACCCCACCTGCCACCGCCATTGCTTTATCGGAAACAAACCTGCAATACTGCGGATCATTCCTGGGATCGAGATCACCAATCTTCATGCCCTGTGGAACATAGATCCCAGAATGCAGCAATCCACGAAGCACCCCCTTGAAATTTGCGCGTATTTCTTGCCCGTTGACTTCTCCGATCAGGTCACCGGGATTTAATTGATCGCCGATCTCTCTTTCAGAGTTAAATAACCCCTCATCAGGAGCGCGCAGGACGCGATCATGATATCGATCTCCAAACCCTTCAGGCACTCCAGTATCCGGCAGCGCGCTCCCCTCCCAAATAACTCGGCCCAAATAATGTCCTCGATTTGTCTCAACAATGGCGTCACAATTCTCACCCACAACAAAGCCTGGGCCTAATCCGATCATAAACGGAACTATCCCCCGCTTAAGATAAGGTGGCTTTTTGGTCATGCGCCCATCTACCAGAGCTGAAAGGAACAACCCTGTATTCTCAAGCGTGGAGATAATCTCGCACTGCGAGTCAACGATCACCGGTATCTCACGCCCATCCCAAGCTGATTCAATTTCAATGATAGAGGTGACGATACGCGCGGTCACATTTTCGACCTTCGTGATTTTCTTGAACACGGCTTCAGCAAAAGAGACACTCCGGCGAATGACAAGCGGCTGATCGATTTCCGTTATTACTACCCTGAACCCCACCCGGAACAATCGCAATGCTACCCCGCTTGCCAAATCACCGCCGCCGCGAATTAAGACAATTTGGTGGTTGTCAAACATAAAAATTTAGCCCTGGAAACGATGGATCATAGAAATCCCTAGATTTTCCCTAATCCGCGCAGCACTCGTTCTGGGGTGAGAGGGAATTCATTAAACCAAACGCCTGTCGCCTCGTACACAGCTGCAACCAACGCTGGTACGAAAGGTAAAAAGGGCATCTCTGCCATTCCCCTTGCTCCAAAAGGTCCCCTGGGATCAGGGTATTCAAGGACGAGCGATTCAATCTTTTCAGGAATATCAAGCACCGTTGGAATCAGATAGGTCGATAGATGGGGAGTTTGCACATACCCGTTTTCTTGAACTAAATTTTCCAGGATTGCATAACCTGCAGCCTGAACGACTGCTCCTTCTATCTGCCCGACGATTTGTTGAGGGTTAATTGCCTTCCCCACATCGTTGGCAGAAGTCACATTTAATACTTGGATATGCCCAGTTTCTGTGTCAACCTGGATCTCAACAGCCTGGGCGACATAACCATAAGAATAGTTAGGTTCACAATATCCTGTTTCTGGATCCTGGGCGGTTGTTTGGGGAGGAATATATTGGTATCTCCCAATCGCGGGGCGATCCTCCTCCTGCCACTTCTGCAGCGCTAATTCTGCGGCTCCCCGGATCGAATTTCCAGCCACGAAGGTCATTCTGGATGCAGACGTGCTGCCCGAATTATCAGTTGTTGCCGTGTCGGAAACGATCATTTCAACACGCTCCAACGGCACGCCAACCATATCCGCTGCTATCTGGGCCATCACTGTATGCGTCCCCTGCCCAACATCTGCACCGGCATGATGCACGATGACTTTTTCGATCTGAGCTTTACCATGCAGTTCCACTGTTGCCCAGCACTGATCGACAAACCCAAATGAGAATCCGACGTTTTTATACGCACAGGAAAAACCACTACCCCGTTTTAAATATTTTGCTGCAGGTTGGGATGGTTTTACTTCCTTGCTCCAGCCAGTTTCACCCGACTGCCAGCCTGCTGCTCGCGCACATTCCGTTACGACTTCGGGTAATGACACACCTGCTGGAAGAGGTGTACCCACTGATAATAAACTTCCCTCCTGTAAGATATTTCGCATCCGTAGTTCAACCGGATCAATTTTCAGCTTTTCTGCCAGCTTGTTCATTTGCGATTCTGCAGCAAACGCACCCTGAGGTCCACCAAAACCTCGAAAGGCACCTCCAGGAAGGTTATTGGTATACACTGCATAACTGTCCACTTTGACGTTATCGATCTCATACGGTCCGGTGCACATGAGATGTGCATTACCTAAAACCTTCGTCGAGGTATAAGCATATGCTCCACCATCTGCGATCACCGTCATTTCTGCGGTGGTGATTTTCCCTTCCTTCGTTGCTCCCCATTTAGCTTTGATCACATAGGGATGGCGCTTATGATGGCCAATGATCGACTCTTCTCGATCCCAGATAATCTTTACAGGTCGATTGATTCCCTGCTGTTGCAGCCGCCAGGCAGCTAAAGCCAGGACAATTTGAACAGACATATCCTCTCTACCACCGAATGCACCACCAATGGCTGGATAGATCACTCTAACTTGCTCCAAAGGCAGGTCAAGCGCATGGGCAATTTGTTCTTGGTCCTCGTGCGTCCACTGGCCTGCAACAACCACAGTAACCCGGCCTTGATCATCTATATAGCCTAACCCGGCTTCCGGTTGCAGATATGCATGCTCTTGAGCTGGGGTATGATACTCCTGCTCCAGGATCACATCTGCCTGGGAAAATGCAGAATCCACATCTCCCTTCCTGATGCGGTAATGACAGAAAACATTTGACTCTGTATCTGGATGGATCAGCCGGTCGTGTTCGTCCATGGACCTGATCGGGTTGGTTAATACGGGTAAATCCTCATATTCAACCTCGATCAAGGCCCGTGCCTGCTCAGCAATCGCCTCGCTCTCAGCAATCACCAGCGCGACTTGATCGCCAACAAATCTCACTCTATCTGCGAATGGTTTATCCGAACCCGGTCCACACAGAACCGGTTGATCGGGCTTGATTAATCCATACTCGTTTACAGGAACATCTCGCGCGGTTAATACAGCTAATACCCCTTCGACCGCTTCAGCCTTCTGTGTGTCAACTTTGTGGATGAGTGCATGCGGTCTTCCAGCGAAGAGTATTTTCATGTACAGCTGGTTGGGTAAATTGATGTCACCTGGATAAAGAGTCTCTCCCTTCACTTTACCCAGGGCGTCTCTCCTAAGAACTGATTGACCGATTGTGGCCATATGATGGTCTCCCATTTCATTTTCTCAAGGTCATTAAAATATTATAGATTCTAGCGCGATTATACCCCTGAGGATTTCAGTCCCCGATTTTCATTCGCTTATCTAGAATGGATCATAGCCAGAACCTGAAAGAACAAAAATGATCCAAATTCAATTGGTTATTCGAGCCTAGCTAAATCCTGGAAGAAGAGGTCTGAACCAGGGCATTCCAAGCAGAAGGGCAATTAATGATAGACTGAACCAGATTGCTGCCTGGCGGTGTTTTAGGACCGCATCCTCTGTTCTCCTTGCCATTGCAACCCCAACATGAGCTAAAATCACTGCTAAAACCATGATCAGGACGTGTTCAAGGGCGAAGAACCGGGAACCGGAATTTGCAAGTGCAGAACTTAAATCACTGAATACAATCTTCGTTATGGGGCTGAGAAAGAAATATAGAATTAATCCTAACAGTAATTGAATATCAAGGGAAATGGAGTAGAACATACCAATTTTCCTGTCTGTTGGAGTCCAATCCCTCCTACCAAACCAACCCCAATAAGCCCTGATCAGAGCAACAATTACCAGAATCAGTACAATCCAGCGTAAAATATTATGAACAGCTAGAAAAAAACCATACATATGAGGCTCCTTATAAAGATTGTTGAGTGATTGCAAATAAGAAGTTCGAATTGCCAACCGGTAATAGCAAGCAAATTGTAACCAGACGACTTGGATCTGTCAATTTTTACTCATATTATGATACGATCAGCAGCACAAAAAATACACCTTCCAAGAGGATATTATGCAAGATATTCCAGATTCCGAAATTCTCAAAGAATCGCTCAAACACAGCTTCTGGACCTGGTCTGCCCAAGGAAGCGTAAACCCCATCCCGGTTTCCCGGGCAAAAGGAGTATATTTCTGGGACACTGATGGTAAACGCTACCTGGATTTCAACTCCCAGTTGATGTGTGTGAATATTGGCCATGGCGACGAACGCGTAATCGAAGCTATCGCCAACCAAGCGCGCGAGCTGCCATACATCGCCCCTTCGCTGACAAGCAAACCCCGAGCAGTGCTGGGAAGGATATTAGCCGGGATCACACCTGGTGATCTCAACTATTTTTTCTTCACCCTCGGTGGGGCGGAAGCGAATGAAAATGCGATAAAAATAGCTCGTGCCTATACTGGCAAACATAAGATCCTGGCCCGATATCGGTCATATCACGGTGCAACAGCCGGTGCCATGGCATTAACTGGCGACCCTCGCAGGTTAGCTTGGGAACCAAATCTCATGCCTGGTGTTGTTCATTTTCTCGATCCATACCGCTACCGGTCCACATTCCACCGTACAAATCCAGAGATCAGTGAATCAGAATTCAGCCAGGATTACTTAAATCATCTCGAAGAGATTATCCAATACGAAGGACCAGAAACTATCGCAGCGGTCGTTGTCGAGACTGTTACTGGGACCAATGGAATTATCATCCCGCCGGAAGGGTACCTGCAAGGAATGCGGGAAATCTGCAATAAAAATGAAATTCTTTTGATTTGTGATGAAGTGATGAGCGGCTTTGGACGAACTGGAAAATGGTTTGCTGTCGATCATTGGAATGTCGTTCCAGATTTAATGACCATGGCAAAAGGCCTGACATCGGCATATGCGCCTTTAGGTGCAGTCGCGATGCGTGATGAAATTGCAGAATTTTTCAATGATCGCGTTTATTTTGGTGGATTAACTTACAACTCCCATCCAATTTCCCTCGCGGCTGCCATAGCAAATATTAATGTGATGAAAGAAGATCGTCTCGTTGATAATGCTCAAAGAATGGGAGTTGTACTCAGACACCATCTCAATAATCTAGGCGAAAAGCATCAATCTGTAGGAGAGGTGCGCTCCCTCGGGCTCTTCAGTGCAATTGAAATTGTGAGAAATAGGGATACCCGCGAACCGATGGCAGTTTATAATGATTCATCACCGGAGATGAACAAGGTAAAACAATACTTGCTTGATCACGGTGTATTTACTTTCATCCATTGGAATGTGATCATGGTCAACCCCCCCCTGATCATCAACGAAGAGCAAATAGAGGAAGGCATTAAAGTAATTGATAGCGCCTTGGAAATCACAGACGAAGTCGTTAAATATTAATCAACCTTCCCTTTCATAAAAAAAGTGGCTGTCCTGGAAGATCAGGATAGCCACTTTTTCTGTGGTATTCCGTATCTCGTGGATTTCGAGAGTACCTGCAATCCCTTCTGCCCAAATTGGATTGCTGGCTTTCCCCTGCTTTTGTATTAATGACATCCCCAACAATTCAAATTCTTTTTCTCTCAGAATCGAAAATTCTTCTCAATATCGCAATGGTGACTCCATAGGTGGAGTCCATCCCATAATAGGACATGCTGCCCGCGCCAAGATTCCTGCCTTTACTCAAGGGAGTATCTGAGGCATAGTGCAGGATTCCTAAATCAAATGGGATCCCGTACAGATTCAGGACTTCGTTAACAGGATGGCGTTGAGGTCGGTACATTTCATAAACAGCCGAGAGGTAAGGACCTGCCTCCATTTCAATATCCGTGTAGCCTTCCCGATAAAAAACATCCATGTACTCATCGTTCTGCAGAAAAGTACCACGAACAGTGACCGCTTTTTGATTGTCAAGAATAGCACCGTAAATCACATAGGGTGTTACATCAGCAGCAGTAAATGAATTCGGAAATAAATAGGTGTTGTGGGATTGTTCATCCTGCACCACCGTAGGTATCATCACATCGCCGTTGACACCATTCAATGTGGCTGCTTTTCCTGTAACATAAACACCCAGAATATCCCCAACTTCAGCAGAAATCTTGGTCAGGATATTATAGGCTGCCATACCGAGTGGGTAATCAATATTCAGGATCAGTGCATCACTCTTTGATAAGAATTCAAGCTGCTCACCCAAGCGTGGGTCCATGACAGCGGTATCGAGCCTGGAAAGATCGATCACCTGGGCCTCCACGTCAAAACTATGCAAGCTCGGCACGCGCTGAATTCCTAACTCTAATTCATTTTCTTCGATTAATTCCTGAATTTGCCTGCCTTCAGCTGTTTCCGAAAATTCTTTAAACACATAGTAAAAGAAATTTTCCTGGTTGGATGGAACACGATCTTCCTTTATCTTTGACCATTCTTTTGCCAAACCACTTTTTTCGCTTTTATCAATAAAAGATAAGAGCTCGCTTCTATGCTGCAGGGCCGATCCTGAAAGAAGGTTGACCACACTATGCGTATTGCTGGAGATGAAATAAACCGGGCGATCGCGCAAATTAGGGCACTGCATTTCGATGTTTTCCCACCAGATGCGCGTAGCGCGCCAGTAATCACTCAATGATCCCGATAGCAAGAGCAATCGTAACCGGCTGGGTCGTGCAGACATCTCTAGTAAGATATGAGAAAACGCATCTCCCATTAATGACCGTAATTGGGTAAGATCATTTTCACTGATCTCTAAGATCTTCGCTACAGTATTGAATGTCTCTGGATCATGCTCGATCCTGGAAAGGTCAATTGATTTCGGCAGAGTCTGCAACAGGTTGTTAAATTTATTCCACTCAACCTGATAGGCTGTCAATAATGGGACAATATCATCAATATCGGATCGGCTGGCGATATAACAGGCAAGTGTATCCCCTCCATCATAGAAACATCGCCTGCGCCTTGCGGGGGCAAATACTTGCTGCCAGGTTTCCACATCCCCAAAACCACGCTTCTCGAAAATCTCGCGGCTCTGCCCCAGTACAACAAGCTGGATATGGTGCATGATAGGGGGTAATCTCAGAATTGAATAAACTAAAGCAGAGAGGTCTGGAGCAGAACCCTGAGCGTTTGGGTGAAGCAAGGATTTCATGTGCACATGCGCTTCTTCAAGGGTCCTTATCTGGACTTCAGCGGTAGAACGCAGTAACGAATAATATGTTCTCTGATAAAGATCTATCTCATCAGATGCAGTGCTTGGTACAGTTCTTTCCATACAGAGGGATAACCTTTATGAATTCGTTAACCGGGAGGGGAATCCAGCGGACCAAATCTTGGGATGCCAATGATCCGGTAGATGATCGCATACGCGACAGTGATGATGGCAAACCCAATCACAATCAGGATCACTGCTAATGCAAGATCAGCAAAAAAGACGCGACCGATCACTGGAACAATAAATGAGTTCGTTAGTTCACTTGGCATTTGAACCCATCGCTGGCGTGAATTTGCCTGGACCAATAATTTTGCACCAGCAAACGAGATGATCGGTAACAAAACCAATAACAAACATCCGATACCGCGCCAAACTGGATGTACCGGAGGTATGATTGACCTGCGGCTTTTAGGTTGGTAGGTTGGATCGTATTTTGTCATCTTAACCCTCCGACCGGCTTGCATTTTCAATCGCAGAGATGATTTTGTAATAACCAGTACAGCGGCAAAGATTACCGGTTATTGACTGGCGAATCTCTTCCTCTGTTGGATGTGGTCGTTCTTCGAGTAGCTTGACACCAGACATGATGAAACCAGGCGTGCAATAACCACATTGAACCGCACCTTCTTCAATAAAACCTTTCTGAATCGGATGCAGTTCCCCATCCATAGACACACCCTCGATAGTTACAATTTCTGCGCCATCTGCCCGGGCTGCTGGTACCAAACAGCTCATCACTGCCGTGCCATCCAGGAATACAGTACAGGCTCCACATTCACCCTCAGCACATCCCTCTTTAGTCCCGATCAACCCAGCATCATCCCGAAGGAGATGGAGCAAACTCTTTTGATGCTGATTTCTGAATACATATTCCTGGCCATTGATCTTAGTGCTGATCCGGGAGGACTCATTTAAATGCTGAGAATAAGTTTTGAGTACCTTTCCGTTTCCATGTTCATTTCTACCTCGTAAGAGGACAGGATTTTCGGGAATTCTAAGGGATACTTCACCTTTTGCGATTTCTCGCAAGGCCCTCAAAGTACATACCCTCACCATTTCACGACGGTAATCAGCTGAGCTGCGCACATCATCGATAGGAGTCGCTGATCCTTCCGCCAGTTTGGCTGTCTTTTCTAATATCTGCTCTTCCAGTTGATGTCCGGTGATAAATTCTTCGGCATCTTTTGCGTGGATGATTACCGGAGCGACAGCACCCAGTGTAATAGCGGCATTTTTAACTGTTCGTTCTTCATTTGAAGCAGCCTTCGTTTCAGAGAATTCCAGCACGACTGCCACATTGACCAGGGATATTGCTTGTGCTTGCCTCAGAGCCAGTTTAATGAACACCCCCGAAGACTTTGAATCCAGTGACGGAAATGATATATCTACTAACATTTCATCAGGCTGCATGATTGTCTTTCTTACCCCCTGGTAGAACCTGCTCAATGGAACCACGCGCTCTTTTGTTTGCGAACGTAAGGTAACCAGGGCACCGAGGGCCATGAGAGGAGTGATCGTATCATTTGCCGGAGAAGCTGTGATTAAATTCCCGGCAATGGTACCTCGATTTCGGATTTGAGGAGATCCTACCTCCCATGCTGCTTGTGCCAGGGGTAAAGCTTTTTCACGAATAATTTTAGATGCGGCACAGTCATTATGTGTGACCAGTGGGCCAAGATGAATAACACCATGCTCATCCAAGATGATCTCATCCAAGCCGGGAATCCTTGTCACATCAACGACAGTGTCAATACCGACTCGAATTCCTCTTTCCATTTCTAAGATCAAGTCTGTTGCTCCAGCGATAATTCGAGCTTTCTCCCGATTTCTAGCCAAGATTTCCAATGCTTCTTCAACACTAGTTACATTGTGGTATTCATTCCACATGAGCATCTCCATAAATACTTGATCGACTGAAGCTGGTCCACAGGAAGTTCAAGACTGCAATTCGCAGCAACCCAAATTTAATCATGTGGCCTCACTTGCATGCCTGATTTGAATAATCTCTGCCATAATACTGACTGCGATTTCTTGAGGAGTTTCTGCATGGATTTCAATACCAACTGGAGATCGGACTCGATTTATTTTTTCTGGTTTAATCCCCGCTTCTTCCAGCTGCTTGCGCGTTGTTTCCCATCGACGCCGCGAGCCAATCACTCCAATGTAAGCTGCGGGAGAACTGAGTATCCCGGGTAATCCCGGGACATCAACATCCACACTGCGCGTGGTCAGTACGAGATATGTCCAGGGTGTAATCTTAAATTTTTCTGTGAATTCTGGTAATGGGATGGGAAAATATTGATCAGCGTTGGGGATATTCTCTGGCGTGCAAAATTCTGGTCTATCGTCGCTGATCACCAGCCGAAAATCCAACCAATGCGCCAGATGGGCGACTGCTTGTCCTACATGACCTGCACCGACAACCACTAGCGTTGGCTTAGGAATAATTGGTTCCATGTAAATCTCCACTTGACCCCCACACACACCAGGGTCTCCCAGTTCAGGTTCGCTCAAGTTGTAATCCAACCAACCCGGTCTACCGATCAGCATGAGGTCGAGTGCTGCAGAGATCGTCCTCCTTTCTAATTCCCCTCCTCCTACACTTCCAATTATATTCCCATCAGCATAGACCAGCATCTTGCTGCCTGCATGACGTGGAGTAGATCCCTGACTGCGAATGATCGTGCACAGCACTCCTGCTTCATGTTTCTCTTCAAGATCTGCTATCGCCTGCCAGATAGACATAAATACCCGATCCTATATAGTGAGTTAGCTTTCGAGCAGCCCGAGGACCACCGGTAAAAGTTGCTTTTTCCGGGATACGACATCTTCAGCCATCAGGGTGCCATCAGGTAATTTCGGGTAAGGCAAATCCCCCAGGAGCGGTAGCTCATCAGTGAGGAGCAACCGGCTCGATCCTCCCACAACATCCGTCACCATCAACATGGCGAAATCCAATCCACGTTTATCCTTGAGATCAAAGAGCGCTTGTTTCAACGAGGGTAACTGCTCCTTGAGCAGAAGCAGATCAGTCACCTCGGCCTGGGCAATTGCAAAATCCAGCCCACCGGCTTGGTACACCTTGATATCATTACTCACTACCTGGTCGGGTTCACGACTTGTAATACCAGACCCTGCCTTGATTACCTGCTGGCCATAAGAGTCTACTGATTCTCCCTCTAATGGAGATCCAGTGATAAATGCCCAGCGAGCCAGGCGTTCTGCAGCAATTTTATCCCGATCAGTGGTTGTTGGAGAGTGAAACAATAATGTGTCTGATAATAACCCTGCCAGCAATAATCCAGCTAAATCGGGTGGTGCACTCAGACCAGATTCATGAATTCGCTCTGTAACCAGGGTACTGGTGCTGCCAACCACATCGATCGTAAACCGAATGGGAACATGGGTTGAATTATTTCCCAGCCGGTGGTGGTCAAGAATCTCAACCAGCTCAGCTTCTTCTAATGCCCCAATCGCCTGGTTCGGCTCATTGTGATCAACCAGGATCAATCTTAAGCGTGGTGGATTGAGTACCTCCCGCTGTCTGCAGACACCGATGTACTTGCCCTGGCCATCTACAACCCAGAAATCATCTCCCTCAGCCCGTAAAATTCTCAATAATGAATCTCTGATCCGGCTTGATCCCTGAAAACTGGGTATGTTGGTACTCGCTGCATCTCGGCAAGGTAAATCCAGAATATCTGATAGCTGCATTTCCTGGCTACGAGGATGAGGTCCAACAAGAGTGCTCAGCAAGGCAAACAAACTGGGCCCGTTGACCAAACCATAGGGTGTACCATCTTCCTTTACGATCGGGGCTACTCCCCAGGTTCGACTGGCAATAGCCCAGGCTGTTCTTAATGGTTCGTCCGGAGCAGTGGAATCCAAGCGGACAGATACAGACTCAAATTTTGGGGATGCATCATTGATTAAGATTGGAGCGTCCATGGCCAATCTCTTCAGCACCCAACTGGTTTGAGGATTTACTGGGCCTGCCCTGGCTGCCTCTATATCCTCACCATTCAGCTCGTGCAAGAACCAGGCATATCCCATAGCTGAAGCGATTGAGTCAGTATCAGGGTTAACATGACCGATAACGTAAATCTTGGACATTCGCCTCTTTTCTTGACTAGTCTCTCTTTCCGATAGCATCAATTCATGCTTCATTTTTTCTGAAGCGCAAGCCAGATTTTTTCTGGTGTGATCGGGTTCTGATCAATATTCACCCCTGCCGCATCGAATACTGCGTTACCGACTGCTGGTGCTACGCCATCCATGGGAATCTCAGCAACCGCCTTCACCCCAAATGGGTGAGAGGGTTCAAAGGTCTCAACGAAGATTGTGCTTAATTCCGGCATTTCGTGGGCGTGAAAAATATGGTAATCTCGAAGATCTGTTTCCCTTGGGTATCCTTTATCATCGTAAACCATCTCTTCGCTGACTGCATACCCAAGCGACTGGGTCATGCCACCTTCGATCTGACCAGAAGCTGTCAATGGATTTATGATCACACCTGAGTCAACCGCCATCACCAGTTTATCAACCACGACCTGCCCTGTCTCGACATCCACCGTTACCTCAGCAAATTGGGCGGCAAATGGAGGAGGAGCTACGGGAGACATAAATGAGCCAATCCCCATGATTTGTTCCTGATCTTTGTGATGAAGGGTTTCAAGAGCGATATCTTTCAGTGAAATTGTGCGTCCATCAGGAGAGACTGCTTGGCGATTAACCAATTGGATATCTCCGGCATCCAGCGGTCCTTCCTCGCTATCCTCATTAAACATGCTTGCTGCGCGTGATTTAATCCTCTCTGCAGCTGCTTCAGCAGCGCGAACAACTGCTGCGCCGGAAATGTAAGTCGTCGACGATGCGTAGGCACCTTTATCAAAAGGAGTGAAATCTGTATCCGAGGAATAGACGAGGATGTCATCCACACCCACTCCTAAAACCTCAGCTGCCATTTGAGCAAGAACTGTATCAGACCCGGTGCCCAAATCTGTTGCGCCTACCAGGAGATTAAACGAAGCATCATCATTCATTTTTATGCTTGCCCCTCCCATATCCAGGTATGGTATTGCGGTTCCCTGCATGACGAGAGCAACACCTACTCCGCGTTTAAGATATGGCTTTCCAGGTACTGCTTTCCACTGCGTATTGTTAAATTTTTGATCCCAACCCAGTGCTGCTTTCCCTTGTTGAACACACTGATCTAATGCACAGGTAGCAATCACTTCCGGTTGCGGTTCCCTTCCTTCACTCCAGGCAGTGCTGAACGGCTGCAGTTCTCCCTGCCGTAACGTATTTTTCAAGCGGAAATCGATTGGATCCAATTTCAGATCTCGGGCAATTTTCTCCATGTGCCTTTCAACTGCCCAAAATCCCTGGGGGACCCCATAACCACGGTAGGCCCCAGCCGGTGGATGGTTTGTATACACAATATCTGCATAAAATTGGATATTCGGGGACTCGCGATATTTGCCATCACCCACATATAGAGCCATCGCTTTGTGCCCTGTATTGCCAGTCACTGTGAGCGCATGACCACCATAAGCACCGGTATCCGATAGGGCATACATCGCATTCGCCGTAATCGTGCCATCTGCTTTAACCCCGGTCTTCATTTTTATTCGCATTGGATGGCGTGATCTGGCCGCGATGAATTCTTCTTCTCGCGTGTATTCATAGATCACCGGTTTTCCCGTTGCAATAGTGAGGTGAGCAGCTACATCCTCGCTCAATATCTCCTGTTTCCCTCCAAATCCACCACCAATGCGAGGTTTGATCACCCGTATCCGCTTGATCGGTAAACCCAATACGGGTGCCAGCTGGCGCCGGGCGTGAAAAGGTACCTGGGTGCTCGAGACGATAACCAACCGATCATCCTCATCCCAATAAGAAACCGATACATGAGGTTCAATATGCGCTTGCTGAACTTTTGGGACCTCATACTCCCCTTCGTAGATAAAATCTGCTTCCACGAAACCCTGCTCGACATTCCCAATATCGATGCGGATTTCGGCGGCTAAATTTCTGGTCGCATCTGATTCTGCAAAATCCACATACTCTGGTTCGTCATGGATGATTGGTGCACCTGGTTGAAGGGCTTTTTGCGGATCGAGGATCGCTTCGAGAGGTTCATATTCAACCTCGATCAGCTCAAGAGCACTGAGCGCTATCTGCTCAGTTTCAGCGGCAACAAAGGCTACTCGATCTCCAACAAACCTGACTTTATTATCCAGGGAAAATGAATCTAATGGCCCGGGTATGGGATCTGACTGCCCTGCGGTTGAGTACGCCACCCGCGGGATATCTCGCCAAGTGAGGACAGCCGCAACTCCTGGCAGTTGTTCCGCTTTGGATTTATCAATGTTCTTTATTCGAGCATGTGCAATTGGACTGTGCAGTACTTTCGCAACCAACATACCCCGGCGATCGTAATCAGCTGTAAAAGCGGGTTTACCTTGAACCAGCTTAACAGCATCGACTTTTACCTCTGGTTTACCCACCCGGTGCCAGCCTTCGGTTTCAGGGGTTAGCTCTATTCGCGGCATAACCTTTGCCGGTGCAATCACCTCCCCACCATAAATCTCGTCTCCTTTTACCTCATCTGGGATGTTACCAGTACCAGGAGAAAGGTTTGCATCATGACCAAACCAATCCGGTGGAGATTCTAATTTACCATCTATCGGTTCGATTGCTTCCCCCCGGGCGGCAGCAGCTGCTCTCAGAACTGCTTGAACCGGTTTTAGATAGCCTGTACAACGACATAAAATCCCGGAGAAAACCTCTCGTACATCATCTTCACTCGGATTCTCATTCCGGTCAAGGAGTTCTTTTGCAGCCAACAGCATGGCGGGGGTGCAATAGCCACATTGAATTGCACCGCTCTCGACAAAAGCTTCCTGAAGAGCATGCAGACCAGTAGTGGTTTTCCATCCCTGCTCTGGATGTTCTCCCATTGATTCAATCGTTTCAATAACATGACCTTCTGCCTGGGCGGTTAGAAATACACAGGCATTAATCGGGCGGGAATCCAGCAACACGGTACATGCCCCGCATTCTCCGGTTTCACAGCCATGCTTTGCACCGACAAAACCCATTGAGCGCAGAGTATTTAACAAACTGGCGCCAGGTAAAATTTCAACCTGCTGTGTTTTTCCATTAATCGTCAGATATATTTTCATCGCAAATCACCGGTGAAATCCTGATCTCGTTATTAATTTTCCTCTTCCAAATGGGAGAAACAGCGCCTGATCAATATTGGTGCAACCTCGCGCCTGTATTCAGCAGAAGCCCACTCATCACCTGCGTGGCTATACGCATCCGTTGCAGCTTCCTGCTCGCCTCCCCTTTCAGGTCCATCAAATACCAGCGCTGGAGACTCTCCGTAACCACCCAATACTACTCGGGTGCGACCAGCTGGCCAAACAGCAATAGCCGCACAGATAATTGGTAAATCTGCTGGTGACCGGGTCACCTCTTTATAAGCCAATTGGACGTTCAAGGGGATGGTGATCTTTGTGATCAGTTTTGATCCCATTATTTTTCCACGCATCAGGAGCAGGTCGCTGAGAGGTACCGTATGCTCATCAGGCAGCAAAGTGACCGATGCATCCAGAGCAAGCAGCGCGGAGATGAAAGGTGACCGCCCATTCGATACAATCATGGTGCCGGCAACGGTGGCTACCTGCCTCAAGTTGTGCGTCGCTTCCCTCAGGATCACTTCCCTTAATTCAACCAATACCCTGGTTTCTTCATACAAGGATTGAAGGGATACCATGGCCCCGATCTCAAGAAAATTTCCCTTTCCACGGATTTTACCTAAACCCACATCCTGCAAATCGATAACAGACATGGGTTCGGTCTTGAATCGATCGATAGCTGTCCCTCCCCCCATCAAGATAGGCGCGATATCTTGATTTTCTAAGAGTTCCAATGTCTCGTCAACATCCTTGGGACGATAATATTCAATGATCATTCATCAATCCTAATTAATTGCTACTATCTTCATTCTCATAGACTTTCCAACCAAGTGCCTCTAAATCCACATCGCGGAGTTCATCCTCGGGGAGGTCGACGAGTAAAGTTTTTGCCTCTGCCAGTACGTCGCCCTCTGGTCCGAATATTTTCCCGATACTTGACGCTATCCTGCTCTTCGATTTCTCGACCCAACCAACAATTTTGAGCGGCTGACCGATCGGGACGTTCTTTCGAAATCGAATCTCAATTTTTGCAGTAAACATGAAGCGTGTATGTTCACTGCTCATATGGGCCCGTCCGGTGACTTCATCCAACATTGCAGTGACGATACCCCCATGAACAACACCCGGATAGCCCTGGAAATGTTCTGGAACTGTATAATAGGCTGTTACTTCGCCCGGTCCAGTCTCAATGAAACGCAGCTTCAGACCATAATGATTTTCTAACCCACACACAAAGCAATGCCTGGAGTTGGGCTGCAGCTGCGATTGTCTTTCTTCGGTGCTCATCAACAAAATTATACTATGCTCAGCAGATGAAAGATTGGATTAGAACCACACCAAGTTGAGCGATATTTTGAATTGAACAGTTACAGGATTTCTTGAAAGCATTTGCGGGATCTAGAAACATATGTGAGCCCAGATGTGATTTACAGATCCCTTCCCGGTAATCATAAATCGTGATCAAGAACTAATCAGGGGTTGACCCTCTTTTCTAAGGCAACCCCTGGATGGCTGATACACCTAACGAGATCACGATCACATGTTTAAAAATTGAGCAACGGAATGTGCTTAACCTTATTCCGCAAAAGTATCAATCAGCAGCTTGACATCTCCTCCAACCGAATAAAGGATTGGTGAAGTGCAACCATGTTTGCGATATTCATCGACCTTTAAACGAGCTTCTTCTGGAGTCCCTGAGGCTGTAATGTGATCGATTAATTCATCTGGGACCAGGTGCTTCGCCTTATCTATCTGCTCCTTGGTTGCCGGCCAACCAAGAATGGTCTGGATTTCACTTACGATATCCGATGACACCCCGGATGCCTTGGCGATGTGCGGTTGTTGTGCAAGATATTGTGTCAGTAATTTTCGGGTATTGTCGATGGCTTTATCACGATCGAGATCAACCGAACAAACCACTAACTGGGGACGATCCAAATCATCCAGTGACCGGCCTGCTCTTTTGGCACCTTTTTCCAACAGCTCCAGGGCACGGTCGTTGTAAGCGGGAGGCACACAATAATTAAGAACCACACCATCTGCAATCTCACCGGTAAGCTCCATCATCTTATCCCCAGTTGCGCCGATCATGATCGGGACATTCCTGGGTTCTCTGCGGCCGTGGACCACATCTAGCTCGATTCCATCGACGTGGACGAATTCACCATGATAGGTGACGCGTTCCAATTTCAACAGGCGACGCAAAATTTCAACTGTTTCTCGCATCGCGGTGAGTGGTTTCTTGCGATCGATACCCACATTTCTTGCCAGCGGGTCCCACCAGGCTCCAATCCCGCAAATAACGCGATTCGGTGCCAAGTCATCAAGTGTCAAATATGTCGCAGCCAACAATCCAATGTTGCGCGTCCAGTTGTTAATCACCCCAGACCCAACTTTGATTCGATCTGTCACTGCGGCATAAGCTGCCATCGGGACAATTGCATCCCTCACCAGCCGCGATTCAGCCTGCCAGACTGCCTCGAATCCTTGCTCCTCAGCATAACGGGCATACTCCAATCCATCTCGTAGCTCATGAGCATCTTGTAAATATAAAGCCACCCGATTCGCCATCTTTACCTCCGCACTATCGTAGATATATTTCCAATATTTTAACTGGTAGACCAGCTTCCCAATTCATCGCTAACCAATTCCAGATCCTCCGGAACATCCATATCCAGCGCCAGGGAAGGGAGGTCACATATCTCTAATCGCGCTCCAACTTCTTGGGCTCTCAAGCAATGCCGTTCAAATGAATGTGGACCATAATCATACTCTATCAGACCCACTGGACAGACCAGCAAGGCATTCGTTCCTTCTCTCTTTCGATCCGGTGCAACCACAACGACAGGAGGTTCCTTGACCATTCCAATCATCGCACTGATATCTTCTTTGGAGATCATCGGTAAATCTGATGGAATTATCAGTACTCCCCTGGTTGCATACTGCTTAGCTACTATCGTTGCCCGGGTCAATGCAACGTTCAGTTCAGGGGCCCCATTCTCTTGAACGGTTCTTGCTCCGTGAGCACGGGCGAGTGCCAGAGCAGATTGATCCCGGCTCACAACCAGCACCTGCTCGATCGCCGGTATTTCTCTTAAGGTATCCACGGTATGGATCAATAATTGGCTGTTCAGACCTAAACGCTCTTCCTCAGATAAAACCTGCGCAAGACGTGATTTTCCCCTGCGCAAGGGCTTAACCGGAACGATCGCCCAGAAGGTCATTTGTTATTCCTTTCTTTTGAATGTTTTCTTGGAATTGATGGACATACCAAAAGCAGTATAACAGCCATATAGAATTTTTAACTAATTATTTTTGTTATTTTCATGGGATATTAAAATTTAATTACTGATAGTTACAACTCAAAATGCAAACCAGCATAACGGAGAATAACATTTGCAAGTTCTTTCCTATCCTCCTCAGTTTTCATTATGGTGTTCGTTACAATTGAACTCAACCCCAATTTGTCGATGGATGCGCGCTCATTAACATCTAAATCATCAATCACAAAACCAGACAGGAAACCTCTCTCCTGTAGCGATCCATAATGTTTTGCAACGTTACTTGCCGAAGGATTTATTCCCAGTTCTGAGAACATTTTTGCTGCAGGGCCTTTGATGGTTTTCCCCTGGATGATTGGTGATACAGCGATCACCGGGGTTCCATTATCACGATTAACAATGGCGCTTTTTATTCCTTGAACCGCAAGGATCGGATCAATACTTACCCAAGGATTTGAAGGGCAGATCACGATCAAATCAGCATTGTTTATTCCTTCCAGGACACCAGGAGCAGGATTTGCTTGTCCTGCCCCCTCAAAACTGAATCCGGACACCTGGGGTTCGCATCTACGCTTTACAAAGTAATCCTGGAAGGGTAAATCCCCTTCATCCGAATGAACAATGGTTGCAACCTGGTAATCGCTCATCGGCAAGACATGGGGTTTAATTTCCCAGATTGAACAAAAATGTTGGCAGATTTGACTCAGAGTTTTTCCAATGGATAACAATCTGGTACGCTCCAGGTGAACCCCAAGGTCATAATCTCCCAACCGAAACCACGCTGGTCCACCCAGCTGATCGATTGCTTCCAATGCATGCCATGTTTCTCCTGCACGCCCCCAGCCTGTTACAGGATTTGCGATCCCAGCAAGCGTGTAGCAAACGGTGTCAAGGTCAGGACAAATTCGCAAACCCAAATGTTCGAAATCATCTCCTGTGTTGACGATCACCGTGAGAGAATCCTCTGGCAGGACCTGCGCCAGGCCATCAACGAGTTTCGCTCCTCCCACACCACCTGCCAATGCGACCACTTTCATAACCACTTGCCTCCCAAGAAATTATGATGATCAATTGTCTTCATTGATGGCTAATTCCCATAAACTTCCAACAACGATTTCGTCACATCACCTGGATATGTTCCGGAAGCAGCTTGTACATCACCCGGACTTCATCAGGATCGTTGAGCTGATATTCGTAATTGCCGGTGTATTTCCCTGATAAATTATTGATGTGCTGTCTGGCGCCCTCTTCTGTTATCCCAACGATTTTGCCGCGAAATTGAATATACCGGTAAGGTTGTTCCTGCAGATGAACTACCACAGCAACATTAGGCCTAGTGCGCATATTCCGATCTTTAACCCTGCCTTTTGCAGAATTGATCAATAAGTGTTCTCCATCTGTATTGAACCAAACTGGACTCAACTGGGGCGTCCCATCAGGCATAATCGTTGCCAGATAAGCATAAGACAAAACATCGTCTCTCACCAAGTCAATATGTGATTCCGGAATATCCTTTATACTCATATATCTCCTCTTTTAACAATGATTGAACGCATTTGACCGGAATTTTGCAAATTTAGAATTTCATACATTTCATCCTCCGAACAACCGATCAGCAGCTTGATTTCCAGATCAGTTTTCTGGAGGTCTATTGTCACCAAGATTCCGTCAATATTTTTTAACCTCCTTGAGCCTAACCAAAGATCAATTTCAGCCCCGTCTGTGGATTTTGTATCCTTTAAATAGCCGTAATCCAATGGATATATCACCCCCGGAAATCGCGGGTGTGTAGATCCTTTCGGTCGATCAATGACGATTGATTTGGATGCTACGAATTTCTCCAAGGCTTCCCAGAATTCTGCTTCCATTTGAATTCCCGAATTATTTCCGGTTGATATTTGGGTATAAACAATCCGGTATTAACCACATTAGTACAAGCCTGGTTTTTTACCGGAACATATCATCTTCTTCGGGTCGGATTAATTCTTCTAAGGACCCTTCACGCAGCGCATAAGGAAATCCACGCACATGGACAATTGGAGTACCTTCGGCTGCTTGACCCATTATAAGTGATGCAGCCGCGGCTAATTCATCCGCGGCACCGACCTGGGTGACCTGTAAGGTACGACCAAATAAATCCGGATCACCTCGCAAATCAACCAGACCGGGCAGACCAGAAAATCCGATTGCTATCCCAACCGTGCCCAATCTCCAGGCACGACCGTGAGAATCAATAATCATCACCCCTATTTGTTGGGAACACCATGCCTGAAGTTTGTCCCTGATCAAAGCCGCTGAACGATCTGGATTTTCTGGTAGCAGCAATACCCACTGATCTGAATTGAACTCTTTACTGACATTCGAGTGATCGATGCCCGCATTTGCACAAATGAAACCCAATTTATGTTCTACGATGATCGTGCCTGGACGGAAGCGCAATACCGCTTTACTCTCTCGAAGGATCAACTCTAACAATCGCGCATCCTTGTTGATTTCTTTAGCAAGTTCCAATGCTGCCCCGGATGGAGAGACAGTGGCAAGATCGACGAAACGATCCTCTGACTTGGAAACGATTTTTTGCGCAATCACCAAAATATCACCCCCTTCAAGGTGCATCCCGGTTTGCTGCAACGTGGAAATGATCAGGTCAGCCAAATCATCGCCTGGTTTTACGATCGGAATTCCAGCCAAAGGTGTTAGTTTGAGCTGCAAGTTAATCAACCAGACTATTTTTCAAGAGAATAGGAACCTAAATGTGATCATTTGTTTATTCCACTTACCCGGATAGAACCCGTTCGACTCCCATAATGCTTATTCATGCTGATCAATATCGATGTCAATCCTTCGACAACGATCGCGTTGTCCAGGTTCCCGGCATAGTAGGCACCCATACCCAGGGCTTGGACTAATTCGCTGACCAATTCGATATCTTTGGGATCATCCGCACAGATCAGTACATCATCCTCAATCAGCCGATCAAGATTCTTGTGAAGGGCTGCGGCGGGCACATTTTGAAATGCTGCGACCACCCGCACCTCCGGACCTAATGTCTCTTGCGCCATCCTCGCTGCGGAAGGAGGAGATGGGGGTTTCGGGTTCCGAAAATCTACCCGTGCGGTGGCATCCACAAGTATCTTTCCCTGTAAATCTGCTTTCAACCCCTCGATCGCTTGTTGGTGTGCCGTATGGACCACAGTCAGTATACATATATCTGCTTTCCGAGCAGCTTCACCGTTCTCAAAACCCTCTATTATTTTGCTCTCTAGCTGCTCGTTTAACTTCGCCGCTGTGGATTGAGCTTTCTCCTTCTGGCGAGAGCCAATCACTACTGGATAGCCGAGATTAGCCCAACGCAAGGCTAATCCAGGACCCTCGTTGCCAGTTCCGCCTAATATCGCAATAGTAGGTAAAGGTTTGTCTGCGGTCATCATATCTCCGATTAAATTGGTACAAAAGTGTTGTAGCGAGCCCATACTTCAGGAGCTCTTTGGCGTGCATTGAAGGTGATCTTTTCTTCATCAAGGGTTAGCAGTTTTCGATCCTTCATCAAGATCTCTCCTGCTACGATTGTCGTGGTAACCATGCTTTCATTAAATCCAAATATGATTTGCCAGGGAAGATTTCCCGGGGTCAAAGGAGTATGGGGATGATAATCTACAAAGATAATATCGGCGACCGCCCCTGGTGTTATCCGACCATGAGCTGCTTGTGAAAAGAATTTATTTGCTAATGCTGCATTATTATAAACTCCAAGCTGGATTGCATCCATCCCTGTAAAACGTCGTGGATCACGATTCCAGACTTTATGCAGCAGATAGGCTGTCTTCCATTCATCCCACATGGTATGACTGAAACCATCTGTTCCAATCCCGACCTTTATCCCCGCGCGCAGCAATCCCTCAATAGGTGCAACCCCAACGCCATTGTTCATGTTTGAACGCGGTTGATGGGTCACCCAAGTGCCTGTATCTGCCAGGTTTCGAGCTTCCTTGATATCAATGTGAACGGCATGGGCAACAATTGTTTTCGATCCCAATATTTCGTGTTTTGCGAGACGATCGACCACTCGTAATCCCGATTTCCCCAAGCTATCATACTCATCAGATTCATGCTCAGCCACGTGGATGTGAAAACCCTCACCTGCAGATTGAGCTGCTCGACAAGCATCCAGGGTCTCCTCGGATAACGTCAAGCTGGCATGCAAACCAAATGTGGCAGCTATTCTCGATCTTGAAAAATCACCGGAATTTAATCGATTCTGAAAGCGTAAATTTTCCCGAATACCAGCCTGTGCTTTTTCTTTCCCATCCCTATCTGTGACTTCATAACAAAGAACTGCCCTTACCCCTGCTGTTTCGACCGCATCTGCAATTTCATCCAGCGAACCATCGATTGCATTGGGCGAAGCGTGGTGATCGAACAGCGTTGTAGTACCGTTCTTAATCGCATCCACCAACATCACTTCAGCAGATGCACGTACATCACCCATATTCAGGGATTTATCCAGCGGCCACCATAACTTCTGCAGAATTTCCGGAAAATCTTTTGGTGCAGGTCCAGGTATCGCCAATCCACGGGCATAAGCACCATAAAAATGAGTATGGGCGCAAATATTCCCGGGCATCACGTATTGACCTGACGCATCCAGCTGAACCAGATCAGGGTTCTCGGCGATTACTTGATCCTGGGGACCAATCTCTGCAATAAGACCATCTGCAATTCGAATTGCTTGTTTTTCCAAAATTTGAGATGGATCATCCCATGTAATTATTTTTCCATTTTTAATGATCATGAAATTACCTCGTCCAATTCACACCATGCTCACTAATCGTTCTTGATCCGGGATTTCAACTGCACCCGGGACAAACTCACGAACCCAATTGATCGCGTCCTCTGGTGAATACCCCTTCGTAATTTTTGCCAAGCAAGCCAGGAACATACCAGTGCGCCCCACTCCCGCATGGCAATGGATTGCCACATTACCGCCCGATTCTGAGTGGGAAGCGACGATCGAGATGACCTCCCGGATTCTTGATATTTCTGGTATTCCAAAATCCTGAATCGGCAGGTGGACCACTTCGAATCCTTCAGATTCGTAGATTTTCGTCAAATCACGTCCAGTGATCCTTACTGCCTCTTCATCACTCGACAACATCACGACCATCGAAATCTTGTTCTCCGTATAAGCCGGAATCAGCATCCCCTGCGGATCATAACGGCTGTAAGGCATCGCACTGCGGAATATCTTTCCAGGGACTTTGAAAGGAACCAGAGTCATTTCCATAGTCAATCAAAATATGTCGGTCGCTCATCCAGTAATGCGTTAAATGCATCTTCAAGATGGCGTGGTTTTGTTCTTTCCCCTGACAATGTTTCGGGTAGTTCGTTTCTGGAAAAAAATTTTACGTCGGAGGTTTCCTCACTGGTCCGTGCTTCGCCTGAAAGAATGTCACACAGGAAAACGATCTTAAATGCGTGGAATACTTCCAGTGGACCGCTGCGGTTTGCGTCATAAACACCGATAATTTTCCGAGCCTTAACCACAAAACCCGATTCTTCATACATTTCACGCTCAACGGCACCGGAAGGTGTGTCACCCACATCGACCCAACCACCTGGCATCGTCCAGCCGCCATCTAGACTTTCTTTCACCATCAGCAAATTACCTGCCTGGAATGCTGCCCCGCGCACATCAATTCTCGGAGTTGCATACCCGATTTGGTGGTTGAAAATTCTGACTAAATCCCGATATTCCAGGTCAGAAAAACTGCTGATGATCTGCGCGGATATTTCTAATAAACGTGAATACCTCTGGATTTGATAATCATTTTCAGCGTAGTGCAGACCGGTTTGCGAGATCGCCTGGATCTCCCGTGCCCACTCTAACCACAACGGTGTAAATTTTTGATCATGTTCAGGTTTTCTTTTCATGCTGCGTGGTAACTTGGACCTTCCCTTCGCGTCTCACCATTATTTTCTGCTCAAAAAATTCACTACCCGGATGGGATTCGGGAAAATCAAATCCACATCACGCAGGTCGTAACAAAAAAACTAATAATGCCAAAGAAATTGTGCGATTTTATCTCTATTTGGACGATTTTATCGACTAGCTTAATAATTAGATTTTACCTTCGGCGTGTACTGCTAATTCATTCCTCGAGTCGATAAACACTCGAAATTTCCTTGTAAAAGTCATTTTGCTCAGCAGAACGGTCGACCAATATCTTAGCTGGAACAACCGCAATTGAATTTTAGCACAACCCCTCTATTAAAGTATTTTTAGAAATACATTTTGGAGCAGGACCGTGATCTTTTTCGCATATAATAAGAACCTCCGATTGGAACTTACCGCCATTTGAAAATATTCTAAAAACGATTTTCAATAGAAATTCTGCAATTAGCCCTACCTAGGAGGCAGATGATGCAGAACTTGATCGCTAAATTTGAAAAATTACACCAATTCCTGGCAAATCAAACTCTTTATCCGATTATCTTATCCACAATCTTTGCCCTGGCTTTGTTCACAGCACGTGTGATTCAAAGTTATAGTTTTGCATACACCAATTTAATTTGGAACCTATTTTTGGCCTGGTTGCCATTCTTATTCAGCCTTTGGGCTGCTGGGCTTTATATTGCCAGACCAGACAGCAAGTGGGTAGTATTGATTCCTGGATTTTTCTGGCTGCTATTCTTTCCCAACGCACCTTATATCATCACCGATTTCCTCCACCTGAAGGAGCGTCCGGGAATTCCAATCTGGTATGACATCATCATGCTGGCTGCTTTTGCCTGGACAGGATTTTTCTTAGCAATCGCTTCTTTGAGGACAATGCAGCTGCTGGTAAAAAACCAATTTGGTTGGCTGCCAAGCTGGCTTTTCGTTGGAAGTGCCCTCATCTTAGCCAGCATCGGGATTTATCTTGGTCGCTTCTCAGGCTGGAACAGTTGGGATATATTCTTTTCTCCAAAGGAAATTCTCCTCGATGTTGCTGTGCGCGCGGTCAATCCATTAAGTAATCTAAATTTCTATGGGTTTACCAGCATCATCACCGCTTTCTTGATCATCTGCTACATGGTGTTCATATCTCTTCGCAGAGACTCCCAATTAGGATCATAATTTGGAGTAAAATTCATCAGGTAAATACTAATAAGGAGAACTGAATGACCAGCCCAAGAAGCAATGCCCTGGATTATGCCAAAGCAAACAACTCACGTTTTCTAGCAGAACTCAAAGAATTCCTAAGGATTCCTTCTATATCAACGGATCCTTCCCATGAAGCAGATATGGTTGAGGCAGCGAATTGGGTGGGAAACCAATTTCGCAACCTTGGTTTGAAAAAGGTTGAAATTTTCCAAACCAGCGGCCACCCGGTAGTTTATGGAGAATTAACTCCTGCAGGTCAGGATGCTCCAACAGTTTTAATTTATGGTCACTATGACGTCCAACCTGCAGAGCCGTTAGAACTTTGGACAAGCGATGCTTTTGATCCAGTGCAGCGGGGGGATAACTTGTTTGCTCGAGGGGCTTCTGACATGAAGGGCCAGGTCGTTGCAACCATAAAGGGCCTAGAATCAGTCCTCAATGCTGGTGAACTGCCCATCAATGTCAAATTCCTCATTGAAGGTGAGGAAGAGATTGGATCACCAAATTTAGGTGAATTCATTTCTGATCATCTTGATCTGTTGAAATGCGACTTTGCGCTCAATCCGGACACTGGAATGATTGCTCCCGATCTGCCCACGATCACATACGCCTTACGAGGTTTAGCGTATTTTGAAGTAAGGATCGATGGACCTGATCATGATCTGCACTCCGGAATTTACGGCGGTGTGGTTCATAATCCTGCTCAAGCACTGTGCGAGTTAATTGCAGGCATGCACGATAAAGATGGGAAGATAACCTTACCCGGTTTTTATGATAGAGTCCGTGAAATTGACCATCTGGAACGGGAGCAATTATCCCGCTTGCCAATGGGTGAGGAATTTTATTTGCAGAAAACAGGAGCACCTGCACTTTGGGGCGAGATGGATTATTCACCCGTCGAAAGGGTCGGTGCGAGGCCAACGCTCGAGGTAAATGGAATCTATTCGGGTTTTATCGGAGATGGTTCGAAAACAGTCCTGCCTGCCTGGGCTATGGCAAAAATCTCCACCCGCCTTGTCCCTGATCAGGATCCGGATGAAGTACACCAGCAGCTAGTTCAATATCTTGAAAACAATGCACCGAATACGATCACATTCAAAGTCACAAGTTTGGTAGGCAGTCCAGCTTCAATTTCCGCCCAGGAATCGACAGGCGTTAAAGCGATGCAGAAGGCAATGGAGCAGGTCTGGAATAAAAAACCCTTGTTCCGTCGAGAGGGTGGCAGTGTTCCGGTTGTTGTTTTATTCATGGATTTGTTAAAGGTGGATTCAGTGAATTGTGGCTTCTCTCTTCCAGATGATAATGCTCACAGTCCTAATGAGAAATTGCACTTACCGACCTGGAATAACGGTATCGAAACAATGATCAATTTTATTTATAATTTAGCGGAATAGGATACAATTACTTCCAAAATGGACAAATTAAAACTACCAACCTACGGTGGGCAGGCGGTAATTGAAGGGGTTATGATGCGGGGAAAACAATCCGTGGCGATTGCTATGCGCGCCCCAGATGATTCGATCGTCATCCATGAGGATGGCTTGGGGAGTGTATACCGCAGCAAGATTGTTCAAATCCCTTTTCTGCGCGGCATGATCTTACTTTGGGATGCATTGGGCCTGGGAATGAAGGCATTAACCATCTCAGCAAACACACAAAGCGGCGAGGATGAAAAGATCGAGGGAGCTGCATTGTTCGTTACCCTGGGAATTTCACTTGCATTTGCCGTAGGTCTATTTTTCCTCCTGCCCGCTGGGGTCGGATACTTTTTTGAGAGATTTGTAACTTCAACTTTTACATTAGATGCCTCACAAGCATATACAGCAGCATGGATCGGTAATTTGCTGGAAGGATTACTTCGATTAGCGATCTTGATCGCTTATATCTGGTTTATCGGGCGGATTCCCGATATCAAAAGGGTCTTTGCATATCACGGGGCTGAACATAAGACGATAAACGCGTTCGAGGCAGGCGCTGAGCTAGTCCCCGAAACTGTAAAGGGCTATTCGCTCGAACATCCTCGCTGCGGAACAGCTTTCCTGCTGACTTTAATCGTTCTTTCGATCTTGGTTTTCTCGCTTCTTGGTCCACTGCCTTTAGGAATGCGGCTCGCCAGTCGAATCTTGATGATACCGGTTTTAGCTGGCGTTGCATACGAATATATTCGCTGGACAGCCAACCACCTGGATTCAGGATTTGTTAAAACGATTGTTAAACCTAACCTGGCTCTCCAACATTTAACTACCCGCGAACCTGATCTTGATATGCTGGAAGTTTCTATCGCTGCTTTTAAGGCGATGCGGGCAGGTGAAGAAGAGATTTACCTGTAGGAAAAATCTCATTCACCGTATAGCTGCACAACCAATTTCCTGCGTCTCTGGCGATTGTCAAAATCAATAAATATGATTTGCTGCCAGGTGCCGAGAGTCAACCTTCGGTCCTCAAAAGGTATGCTCAACGAAGGACCCAATAGTGCAGCCCTGATATGACTGTGCCCATTACCATCACCCCAACGAGCATTATGCGCATAACTCCTATTTGGATCGATGATTTCATCAAACAGACGTCTAAGATCGTTGAGACATCCAGATTCATACTCAATCGTCGTCAATCCACTCGTTGCTGATGGTGTAAATAATGTGACGACACCGTTTAGAAGTCCACTATTAGCAACGATTTGTGAGACCTGGTTGGTAATGTCCTGGATATCTGCATTGCCTTGTGTATTTAGATTAATCGTATGTGATTGGACACTCATTTTGTATGCACCTCCGAAAATGATTGATACAAAATATTTTCTTAAATAAAGTAAAGGTTTATCAAGATGTGGCAAGAAGAATTATACTCAGGTCCCCAACAATATTTTCTTATCTCGAAATTTAATCGATTAAATACAATCTTATTTTGATTTTTCATGGTTGAGAATTATCCAAGTCCGGCGGAAGGAGAGATACCTCATTTCTCGGGTGGAAAAGAAACACCTGCAATCTTGGTGCATGGATTTGGTGCATCTCACTTTGATTGGGTTTACCTATCACCAGAGTTGGAAAAAAGAGGATACCAGGTCTTTGCACCGGATTTAGTTGGTCATGGGAGCAGCAATAGCAAAGCCCCGAGCTCCGGATATACTTTCAAAATGCTTTATGAGCAGTTTGCACATTCGATCAATTCTCTTCAATTTGACAGGAAGATCAATTTGATTGGTCACTCGCTGGGTGGATTGATTTGCTTATATTTTGCACTCAAGAACCCTGCCGAGGTAAATAAACTTGTTCTCATCAATCCATACTATGATAAATCCCAGCTCAATCCTTTCCTCAAGTATATTAGCAGCAATCCTGCCCCATACAAGAAAGCACTTGAGATTGCACCTCCCTGGTTGATTCACCTAGGTATATCACTTGATATCAGAGGTCAATTTCTCTATGAAGATCACACCCGAAAACAAAAAGCAGAAGACATTAGCCGCGCTGACCCCGAGATTGTTTTTATCATTGATTCAATTCCAAATATAGAAAATCACCTTTCTCAAATTCAATCACCAGCTTGCATCGTATGGGGGACAAAGGATTTAACTCTAAACCCGGATTCTTTTCCATCGTTGGTAGAAGCGCTGCCACATGCAACCGGCAAACCCATCCAAGGCGCTGGTCATCAACCCCACCTATCTGATGTTGAACAGGTGAACCAGATCATCATGGATTTTATTAGCACTGGTACCAGGAGATAGAAACCAATTTTTGATCGTGCTCCAAAATAATTAGATTAATACCAGGCACGAATTTAATAAAAATGTATCCGGTCCAAAAAAAAGAGGATCCTCAAAAATTATGAAGATCCTCTTAGCTTGCAAGAAATTCTATAGCACTTCTGCCGATTTTCCCCGCTCTTACCAGACAGGTGAATGACTAAGTTGTTTGCAGATACCTGGAAACCTCCCAATCTGTCACCCTGGTACGGTATTCCTCAACCTCAGCCCATTTTGCCCGTTTGAAGCTTTCGTAAATGACTGGACCTAGAGCTTCCTTAAGCGCTTGATCCCCATCTAGCAGTTGTAAAGCTTCTGCAAGCGACCCAGGAAGTTCGGCAATATCATGTTCCTCGCGTTCCTTTCTGGTGAGATCATATACATTGATTTCGTTCAGAGGCTCGGGAGCCTCTATTTCCTGATCGATTCCATCCAGAGCTGCCGCCAGCATCGCTGCCAGGGCCAGATAAGGATTTGCGCTCGGATCTGGACAACGTAGTTCGGCGCGAATCGAATTTTCTCGACCAGGTGTATAGATTGGTGTTCGAATCAATGCAGATCGATTTATTTGCGCCCACCCAACATAAACCGGGGCTTCATAACCCGGTACTAACCTCTTGTAGGAGTTAACAGTCGGGGCGACGACCGCAGATAATGCCCGGGCATGGTGCAGTTGGCCCCCGATAAAACCATAGGCCAATTTCGAAAGGTTATGTTTGTCCTCTGCATCAAAAAAGAGGTTTTTCCCTTTCTCATCAAAGATCGATTGGTGGCAATGCATACCTGACCCATTGATCCCGAATATCGGTTTGGGCATGAACGAAGCAACCAGGTCGTATTGTGCAGCAATTGCTTTCACTGTATATTTCAATGTCAAGATATTATCGGCTGCCTTCAAAGCATCGGCATATTCGAAATCAATTTCGTGCTGTCCCAGAGCAACTTCATGGTGACCCATCTCCACCACTAAACCCATGGTCCCCAGCGCGGCCATCAACTGTGTACGGACGCGAACTGCCTCATCAGTTGCTGAAAAATCAAAATACCCACCAACATCATGGGGTACCGGGTGAATACTTGCAGGCCCATTGCGCTTGAAGAGGAAAAATTCTGGTTCTGGACCTACATTGAATTTCCATCCTCTCGATTCAATCCCCCGGAGAATTCGCTTGAGCACCCCACGTGGGTCTCCCGTGAACGGCGATCCATCCGGCAAGAAAATGTCACAAAAGATTCTTGCCCTGCGAGATTCTTCTGGACTCCAGGGTAAGACTGCGTATGTTTCTATATCAGGCACCAGGCGCATATCACTTTCCTGAATTCTGGCAAATCCCTCGACAGAGGAGCCATCGAACCAGGCACCATCATTTACTACCTCTTCTACCCGTGCAACTGGAATATCCAGGCTTTTGACTGCCCCTGTGACATCAGTAAATTGAAGGGACAAAAATCGTACCTGGTCTTCTTTTATCCTAGCTGCTAGTTCCTTGACATCCATGTTCAGAAACCTCCATTAAATTATTAGTATATTCTGGAAAGAATAATCATTGGAAGTAAAGTAAATCAAATCTGTTCTAGAATACCTGCAATTTGGCGTCTCTCACTCTCTGAGAGGCGATCCCAAGGACGAAAGAAATACTCCTCGGTCTTTTGTTCTACTTGATCTCGAAATTTTATGCCTTCAGATGTGATCTTGATGTTGTTACGTGAACCGGTTAAATAACCATTTGCTCGCAGTTCAGCGATGGCATCAAGATATACTACATCTGGATGACCCCGGAAGTATAACTTGGCAAGCAGTTCTTGAAAAGTATAAACCTGTCCCCGCCAGATCAGTGTTAAACTCTCCATTGCACTTGCAGACAACCCCGATGAACACCATGATGCCAGATGGGCATCATCACGATACGCTTTGAGACAGGATATGGATTGCTCGATAAACGGCAGAGGAGGATCCATGGGTGGCATCAACTTATGACTCAAGGTGATCGACCAGGAATCCGGTGGGGGCGGTGCTTCAAGACAATTGTTTACCAACTTATTTAACTGTTCGGCCAATTCTGATAATTCTTGATGAGTGAGATTTCCTGGGGGAGTCATTGCTTCTCTCGCTACTCTGATCAACTCCTGTACAGCCTTCTTTCCTTCCTCGGAGAGCCGGTATCGCCCATCGCCCACTCTAACCAAATAACCAGCCCCGGCGGCTTTCTCTAAACCAGCCAGGTACTTGTCACTGGAGGTGTACGGCCCACGCACCATGAGATGAGACGGTGTTGTGTCCTCGGGTTCGAAAGTCAAAGTTGCTATTAAAAGCATCCATTCTCGAATAGTTAATTTACTCCTGGAAACCATTTGGTTGAGCGCTGGCTTGTACCTTGCTTCAATCCTTGACCAGGCATTACGCATCAAATCCCACAATATGACGTTTTCCATACCAATGCTCCATAAACTGTTAATAATAGGCTAATGGTTAAGATTACAAAAACATCTTAAAATTCAAGGATGAATTCCGAGGTTTCAGATTGCCACCTTGAATATATCAGAAAAGAAATTCCTTGGTGAAAAAACCCCAACAATGATAATCCCTTAAGGTGTGGAATGCCAGAGGCACTAAATGGTATAATTTCGCCGGAATCTAGAATAGATTTCCAAGAATCTATTACGGGGGTGGTTGGGTCCCGGTGGGCTCCCCGGTCTTCAAAACCGGCGGCGGGTCGCGTTGCGGGCCGCGGTGGGTTCGACTCCCATCCACTCCCGCCTTTTCATCGCATAATCCTTTCAATATCCTTCACTTTATAGACCGGTTTCTCATTCATGACAATTACATATACGCAATCAATTGAACCAGCCCCTCCACCAGATCCTTATCTTCAACTCGTAAAAAAGGTTTTCCAGATTGAAGAGGTCACCTGGGGGGATGAAAAACAAAATTTCTTGGTACGTTATCGAGGAAGGTTGCTCCTGGAATCCGAGGCTGCTTACCAACAACTCTCAAAGAGCTTGCAAAATCTCGAAATAACCCCTCTCTTCCGCATTGAAGATGGCGACCAGATCATTGTACTGTTGAGAGGTATCGTTAGACCAAAACCCTCCAATCCTTGGATCAATTTGATCTTGTTTCTTCTGACCGGATTGAGTGTAGTTTTTGCAGGGACTTTTTTCGAATATAGAGGACCATTAACTTCCGATTTAAACCAACTCCTGCCTCATCTTGTACCAACTTTGTTGCGGGGATTAGCATTTGCAGCCAGCCTGCTCGCCATACTGCTTGCGCACGAATTCGGGCATTACCTGGCTGCCCGGTACCACCGCTCCGCGGTCACATTGCCGTACTTCATTCCTTTCCCATTTAGCCCATTTGGAACGATGGGGGCTTTCATCCAATTAAAAGAACCACCCAAGAATAAGAGGATTCTCTTGGATATCGGTATTGCCGGTCCCCTCGCTGGATTAGTGGTCGCGATACCTCTCCTCCTCCTGGGTTTATACCTGTCTCAAATTGACCGGTTACCTTTATTTCTCGCTCAAGGTCAAGCGATTAGCCTGGAAGGTAATTCCATACTTTACTTGCTCATGAAATACATTGCTTTTGGGAATTGGTTGCCTGCTCCAGCAACTTTCGGCAATGTAAATCCATTGATTTACTGGCTGCGATACTTTTTCACGGGTCAACCAATCCCATATGGAGCAGTTGATGTTATGCTGCATCCTGTTGCCTGGGCAGGTTGGGCCGGTTTGCTGATCACAGCCCTTAATCTAATTCCAGCAGGCCAGCTGGATGGCGGACACATTCTGTATGCCTTGTTCGGGAAGCGCTCTCGAATCTTATTGCCATTTATATTGGTAGCATTAATTATTTTGGGAACGGTATGGTCAGGCTGGTGGCTTTGGGCATTTTTGATCTTTCTTCTGGGTCGATCGCATGCTGAACCACTGGACCAGATTACCCCTCTTGATCCCAGACGGAAGGCATTGGCTGTCCTCGGCCTGGTAGTTTTCGTGCTTGTCTTTACCCCAATTCCGTTAAGTATTTTTTCTTAAAGTAAATTACTTATACTGAAAAATCATTTTCAGGAAGATTGAACAATCAAGGTCGCACTTCAACAAACGCCTTTACATCGGAAATTTCGGATGAGAGGCTGAACACCCCAATATTAAATTTTTGGCTTGAACCGGGCTCCAAGCGACCAAATCGCTCTTCCTTTCTGACCCCGACCACATTACCATCGCTATCATAAGCAACCACAAGGAGCCATGCAAGATTTCCCGGTTGGCTCTTAAGCGGTATTCCATACCTTCCGCTGATCTCAGCCTGATCGCCTCCACCCGAGGTTGTAATTTCATCTACTTCGAGCCAGGCATTGATATAGCGATCATCCTCTTTGGGTGATAGCTGAACCGTCAGAACTTTCGCTGTCGTTTTAATTTTCGGAGGAAATCTTCCTGGGAAAAAAACAATCAAGGGAAATTCCTCATTGGGAGGCAGCAGGTTTACACCACCGATTGCCGTTCCCTGGGTTAATAACGCTCCAGAATCATCATAAACGACGATCTGAGCAGAGATATTTTCCAATGGCCTGGCTCGATCGTTCTTGATCGATACAAAACACCAGATACCGTCCAGCCCCGAATAACAATTTGTCATCTCAATATCAATTGGAATTGGTGTTGCTGTCACGGGGTCAGGTGGTGCATTCTCGCCAAATGGAATGACCAAATCAGTTCCAACCACCAGCAGCCTGGCATTCACATCCGGGTTTGCAGCCTGAAGATCCTCAAGGCTAATTCCATAACGAATTGCCACAGCGAGCATAGTGTCACCTTCAACAATCGTATACACCCTGGGCGTTGGTGTCACAGTAGGCAGCAGAGTAGGGGTGACCAATTGAGATTTTTTCACTATTTGAGTTTCGGTGGATGTTGGGGTCAAATATGGAGTTAATTCGGCTGGATCTGAATCAAAAAGTGGGGAAGCTGTCCCTTTCGTTGAGCAGCTCGCCAACCCCAAAAACAGCATGATCAAGAGAAACCTCATGAGTCGTTTCAGGTAATTCCCA
Organism: Anaerolineales bacterium; assembly: GCA_046260155.1. Taxonomy (GTDB): domain Bacteria; phylum Chloroflexota; class Anaerolineae; order Anaerolineales; family UBA4823; genus PFL25. The sequence continues at coordinate 133,677 of JBJYXV010000063.1, read as the reverse complement.
AGGAACATAGCCGCGATTATAACCCAGTCAACCAACCTTACAGTTATATGAGGCTTATTATTCTCGACTTTTACTGTGCTATATTGACCTGCGAGGTTCGCAATGGCTGACGACAAAATGCTTCAAGAAGCGATAGAAGCTGTCGCAAATGGTCACCGGGAACGCGCCCGGGACCTATTGACCCGTCTCCTGCGGGCGAATCAATCAAACCCAAAATATTGGCTTTGGATGAGTTCGGTCGTTGAATCAGCCAAAGAGCGAATTTATTGTTTACAAAAAACCATCCAGCTGGAACCTGGAAACCGGGCTGCATTATTGGGTCTTTTACTAGAAGGTGTCAGAGGTCCCGATAAAGATTTCCAACCAATTCCAGTATTACCCCGCAACTGGAAAGACGCATACAAAACCACTGGCTTAAAGAGCCGCCCAAAAACGATCTTTCGTTTTGCGATATACATTGGGGCAAGTCTATTGGTCATCGGATTTATCACCCTTGGAATCCTCGGGCCCTGGATAAGTCGCGCCGGAAATATTGCAGGTGAACATTTTACGGTTACACCGATATTTAACACTCTCGAGGCTACAGCGACACTTTTACCAACAAACACACCCCGTGTGGTCACCCCAACTCCAACCTTTATTGGGCCAACACCGCTTTGGATGTTCCTGGAATCCACATATACCCCAACACCACTTTATGTTAATACCCCACATCCTGTGACAGAAGCATACCGGGCTGGGATTCGATCCTTTCTTAATAGGGATTACCCAGAAATGGCTTTTTTCATGGAGCAAGCGGTCAGGTCAGAACCGGACTCGGCGGATATCCAATACCACCTGGGTGAAGCATATCTATTATCTGGGGAGCCGGAAAAAGCTCTTTACGCATATGAAAAAGCTATTGAAGTTAATCAGAGCTTCGCGCCTGCCTACCTGGGAAGAGCAAGAGCGTTATCCATGATTGATCCGGATTTCGATATTGAGAGTGATTTAACACAAGCAATTGCTATCGATCCTTATCTGGCAGCTGCCCACCTGGACTTGATTGCATATTATTTGTCCCTTGGGAATTACGATCAGGCTTTGGTTCTTCTCGAATCAGCCAAGAATATAATCCCCGAATCACCATTGATTTATGCATATCTTTCCGAAGCCTTGATGCAAACCGGGGATTATGAACAGGCATTAGAAGCTGCCCAAACCGCATATGAGCTTGATCAAACAATATTAAATGTTTACCGTACACTGGGAGAATTAAATCTCTTATCTGGGAATACCCGGCAGGCCAGGAACTTCCTGGAAATATATTTGCGCTATGTCAAAGATGATCCATACACCTGGGCGATCTACGGTCAGGCCCTGTTTGAAAGCGGCGGTCAATTAGAACAGGCAATGCAGGCGTTTAACCTAGCCCTTGAATTAGACGAAAACTCCTTTATTGCTCTACTCAACCGAGGTTATGCATATTTGGAGCTGGGGGAAGGACAACTGGCGGTTAACGATTTATTTATTGCTCGGAATTTTGACCGGGAGTCATTCCAGGCGAGTCTGGGCCTCGCACGAGCTTTATCCCTTGCCGAACGTTATGATGATGCCATAAGCCAATTCAAGGGGAGTGAACTGCTTACCAGTACCGAGTACCAACAAGCTGAGGTATACTATTGGCGCGCAAGGACTTTTGATCAGATTGAAGAGTTCAATTCAGCAGCTCTTGATTTCACCGCTCTCCTTGACCTGCAATCAGAAGATATACCTCCAGACTGGCTAGAAGAAGCTGAAACCTACTTGATACAACTAACACCCACACCAACAATGACCAGCTCGCCCATCCCACCTACTGATACACCCATGGTGACACCTTCCATCACCCCATCTTCAACACCTCAACCGACAAGGGTCATTTCGACCGCCACAAATACCAGGACTCCTGCATTGGTCTCAAGTACTCCAAGCCCGAGTCCCACTATTCGACCATCACAAACCTACCAGCCTAGACAATAACAATTCTCGGCATAGTGCAGATGCCCAAAATAGAGGATCCCAAACAGAGAACTTTTCGAATCATTGTTCTCATAATTAGTATTGCAGCTTTGATCCTGGGATTGGTAATCTCCCCATTAAACCAGGATCAGATTATGCCATTGGTTCTTATGATCCTCATCGTGGGCGTGATTGAAATACTTCCGCTGAGACTATTTAATAATTATTTTTCTCTAATCCATATTGCCTTATTCTCGGCAGGTCTTCTTTATGGAACTGGTCTTGCGGTAACTGCAAATCTTGTCGGTGTTTTTGCAGCAACAACCTTTTCCCTGTTCATGCCATCCCGTTTCCTGGCGATCCCCGCGAAGAATGCTTCAAGATTGTGGGGAACAATCTTCAATTTTGGAATCACCTCGTTCACAATCGTAATCACCTTCCTGTTGTTCGGCATAAATCAGGGCATCTCAGCACTCGACTTCAATAAAAGTTTGTGGTGGTTGGAAATTCTCGGTGCTGGACTCGTTTATGGAACTGTGCATGGTTTGCTGTATTTCACCAGCATGGAAAAATTTGGATCAAATCCGTTTACCAGAGAAAATTGGGACATATTAGCGCTCATTTCGATTGAAATTCTGCCCATGTTTTTTGGATTTATATCTTTGCTGCTCTACCCAATTGTCGCTGATGGGACAATCATTATTCTCGGTGTGGCAAACTTTGCGCTGGGATTATTGATATTCTATCTTGATGCACCCAGGAAAAATCTCGAACGCAGGTTGGATGAATTATCCGCATTGGAAGCGATCAGCAAGGTGCTCAGCTCCGATATTGATTTAGAAAGATTGCTGAGCTCAATCCAGGTCCAATTGACTGGTTTGCTGGATGTTGACAATTTCTACGTCGCATTGCTTGATCCGGTAGATCAGCAGATTTGGTACCCGTTAGCGGTAAAGCACGGCATCAGGCAAACATGGCAGAGGCGACCGCTCACTGACCGCTTGACCGACAGGGTCATCCTGGAAGCGAAACCCATTTTACTTGCGAATAACGCGAGCCAGCACCTTTCCCAGATAGGATTACCCACAGGTGAAGATGACCCATATGCCTGGATTGGCGTACCCTTAATTACCTCCAAACATACGATTGGTTGCCTTGCATTATTCTCAATGAGTAGAAATACTGAGTTCACCCAGGATGACATGAACCTGCTCAGTATCCTTTCGGGACAAACCAGTGTTGCGATAGAAATCGCATTGCATAACGCGCTACTTTCATCGGATATCACCATCGGGCGAGATCGATTGACCACAATCTTGAATTCGGTCCATGATGGACTGATGCTGATTGATGCAGAAGGAAAAATTACCCTGATCAATGAAGCTGTCTCTGTTCTGACTGGTCTGCCACAAAGCGAGTTCATCGGGCACAAACTCACAGATTTACCGGCCCAGGTTGCTGACTTAATTGGTTTTTCCAATGCGCGCACCGGAAAAATTCTGGATGCCTTGATGACAAAACATAACCTGACAACTGAGAAAATTACGTATCAGATGGTTAACCGCTCACCCGAACTTTTCATAGAACGTTCCATTATCCAGGTCGAAGACGGTTCAAATACCCTGAGTGGTTTGATCATCAACCTGAAGGATATCACCGATGAATACCAGCTGAAGCAAACTCAAAATCTGATCAGCGAGACGCTCGTTCACGATCTGCGTTCACCCCTGAGTTCAACGATCAGTGCATTAGATGTGATTTATGACGCTCACGCGAGTGGAGATCCAGCTGGCATCCTGGAACCATCGATCCAGATCGCCCAACGCAGTTCGAAACGGATGCTAGCCATGGTTGAATCGATTCTCGAAATTAACCGCATGGAATCCGGCAGGATCGATTTGAATTTATCGAGCATAGATCTGGTGGAATTATTGTCCGAATCCATCGCAGAATTGAAACCGCTGGCAATCGACTATGGAATAAGAATAATTTTTGATTCCAATATTAAAATTCCGCCAGTCAGGCTGGATAAAAACAAGATCCAGCGCGTTCTAAATAATCTCATCGATAACGCTTTGAAGTTCAGCCCCCAAGATGGAGAAATCAAGGTAACGATTGAACTCCAAAATCAAGAATTTGTTGAGATTCATGTACTCGATCGCGGACCGGGGATTCCAGATAAGTATATTCATTCAATTTTCGACCGCTTTTTCCAAATTCCCGACCGCCCAAGTCGGAAACGTGGCTCAGGATTAGGTTTAACTTATTGTCGATTAGCAGTGGAAGCCCACAAAGGAAAAATTTGGGTGGAACAAAGACCCGCGGGAGGCAGTAACTTTGCCATTTCCTTACCCATTTCTGTTGATCAAAAATGAGAAGGTTTGGAAAATTTACCTGAAGATTCCATTCTATTTCATGATCGATCCAACAATTGAATGGGCATTGGTACCTTTTCTTTCATCTTATTCTGGACTAACTATTTGACAAATTATTAACAAATTTCTATCGCGGCTTGCCTTGCACTTGGGATTAATGCGCGCTATAATCTCAGACAATTCGTACCCGATTAAATTTTCTACCATTTAATGAGATGCCAATCTATACTTACCAGTGTGATAATTGCGGTGTCAGGTTTGACCGTCGCCAGAAATTCTCAGAGAAACCACTTACAGTGTGTCCAGAATGTTCAAAGAAAGCTCTGAGGAAAATTTACACACCTGTTGGTATTGTTTTTAAGGGTTCTGGATTTTATGCAACAGATCACCGTTCACCTTCTGGAGTATCTCGAAAAAATGGGAGCACCAAGGAAGAGGGGTCTGGTGAATCGAAAGCAGATTCGGGTAGTGAGGCGACTGAAAAGAAAGAATCAAAACCAATTTCTGAGAAGAAAACTGAGTAATCATCACTGATCACCCTATCAGAATTGTATACCAATCGTAAGGCGTCTCCAATAGTTGAGACGCCTTTTTTTGATACAATCAAGCAATAAAAATTTATTTTCTTGGAAAAATCGCAATGGTTTTTCGCAGGGAGTTATCAGGTAGAAAGAGATGTCAGCTCCTCGGCCAGGACTCGAACCTGGAACCTAGCGGTTAACAGCCGCCCGCTCTGCCGAATTGAGCTACCGAGGAAAATAGCGTATGGATTATATACACAAGGCGAAAGCATGTCAAGATAATCAAATACTGACGTGGGAAACAACTTCTTTGGTTCTTTACTTCCCAACATTAATTCAGCTAATCGCTTAGCAATCTCAAGAGGTTACTATGGCAATCAAAGGAAATCTTCACGATTTTACACTCGCCCAATTGCTAAATTTAATAACCATCGCTCAAAAATCAGGAACCCTGATTGTAGAGAGGTCGAATGAGGCAGTCGAGGTGTTTTTCACTAATGGGAAATTGGCTTATGCCAATTCTGGTCAAGAAGATAACAGCCTTGCAGGCATCCTTCACAAATCTCACCTCTTAACCCCCTCTCAATATCGCAATATCAAAACGAATGTGAATGGAATGAGCGATAAAGAATTAGGGTTGCTATTAATAAATGCTAATTACTTCAGCCAACAAGATATTCTCCTGAGCTTACAAGCTCATTTTTCAGAGGTGGTTAATCGATTATTTACCTGGATGGAAGGTTTTTTCCATTTCGAAACAGACATTTTCCCTCCAGATGATAAGATCACAGTCCGGGTGGGTTTGGAAAATTTAATCCTTGAAGGTTCAAGGCAGATTAGAGAACTGGAACTGCTTGAAGACGAAATACCTAGCCTCGAAATCGGGGTAAAGTTTGTCGATCGTCCAAGTGCCGATGTTTCAAATCTGAAATTGAGCTCTGAGGAATGGCAGGTAATTCCCTATGTCGATCCCAAGAATACAATTGGTCAAATTGCCAGAGTGACCGGTATGAGCGATGCCCAAATTCGACAGGTGATTTACAGCCTTGTACAGGCAGGAATCATCGAAATGGTACGTCTGGAAACCCCAGAAGGTTCTCCAAAACCAGTACAGCTCGCAGATCAACTTGTTAATGGTGATAAGGAAGAAGGAAAATCTCTACTCTTCCGCATCATTGATCGCATTCGTTCCTTGTAGATGGATAATTGTTGGACATGCAAACATTAAAAATGGTCGTTACAGGTCCGTTCAATGCTGGCAAAACTGAATTCATTAAATCTGTCAGCGAGATAGATATTGTATCTACTGAACGCAAGATTTCTTCAGAAATCGAGCGGATAAAAGAAACCACCACGGTTGCCATGGATTTTGGACGCATCACAGTGGACGATGAAATGGTCCTTTATCTATTTGGAACGCCTGGCCAAAAAAGATTTGATTTTATGTGGGAGATCTTATCAGAAGGCATGCTGGGGTTTGTCGTGATCATTGACAGCAATCGACCAGAGACGTTTCGTGAGGCGAGAAAGATTCTGGAAACTTTCCGCGCTTATTCACCAACCCCATACGTGGTCGCTGCAAACAAGCAAGATTGTGAGGATGCGTGGGAAATTGACGATATGCGCATCGCTTTGCGATTGGGATCAAATATTAAGCTCCTGGAGTGTGTCGCCACGGATAAAGAGTCCGTCAAACACATTCTCCTTGAGCTCCTTTACAGCATATTGGCCGAATTAGAGGAACTAGATTATCAGACTGTTAATTAGGAAGATGTGTTTTCATGTCATCGCTGATCACTGACCAGGGTAGCGTTCATTATGAAGTTTATGGACATGGGCGTCCGGTAATCTTACTACACGGGTGGTTGGAGTCATGGGGTCTCTGGCAAGAGACCATGGATTTTCTTGGTAGCTCATACCGTACATATGCGATCGATTTCTGGGGATTTGGTGAATCTGACAAACGTCGGGAATCATTCTCGGTATCGGATTTCGTTATGTTGGTAAATGATTTCATGGAGAAATTGGGGATCAGAAATGCTCCTCTGGTCGGTCACTCAATGGGTGGCACTGTGAGTCTTTCTGTTGCTATTAACCATCCAGAGAAAGTAAGTAAAGTTGTCGTGATAGGTTCACCAGTAGAGGGATCATCTTTATCCATTTTATTAAAGTTAGCCAGCATTCGTTCCATCGCCAGACTCGTTTACAAAATGATGGACGCACTGAAACTTGGCATTCGTTTAGCTGCTCCAGTAATCACACGCGAAAGCAGATGGCCTGAAATGATCCACCAAGACCTGAATCAGATTACCTTGGAATCGTTCCTGATGAGCATATCATCACTGCGCCAAACTGACCTGACTCCTCTACTTCCGCCCATCTACCAGCCTGTATTGGGAATGTATGGAGACCGGGATGTGATCGTGAATCCAAACCAATGGAGTGTTTTGGATAATTATTTGCAGCGAGTACAGATTGAAAGGTTTCATCGTGCTGGTCATTTCATAATGCTGGATGAACCAATCCAATTTAAAAATACCCTGAAATCTTACCTGGATCAGGTTTGAATCTGCGACCTGGAGGACCAAATCAAAATTACTGGTAGACTGTGATGTTAAAAATAATTATAAAAGATTTACGATATATAACCCCATTCAATGAACGTGCGCGAGACCTGCGTATTCAAAATCAACCGCTCTGGTTAATTCAACGGGACATCTTGTCTCCCTACACCGATCATGAAATTGAACTTCCTGCGGGGTATCCCATTCCAGATTTTACAGGTCCAGCTATTGTCTACCAGGATAACCTTTATTTTGATTCTGCCTTTATCAGTACTTTCCTTGCACAGGCTCAGAAAGCTCAAGCACCGTGTAGAGCCGGTTTTTCCATAAAAGATCCTGCTTTCAGAGAACACGCCTTACCCCTATCAACTTCATATACTCCTCATGAAGATTCATTCCTGGCAGACCTATGGTATTTTCCCGACGGGTATGCCGAAGATGTGGAACCTGTAATTATCGATATGCTGGCTCATGAGGTGGGCAATTACCATGTCCCACCCTATATCGCTTTCAACCAGTCCGATTTAGTATTTCAAATTCCAATTCGCAGCATGCTGGCGATCGATTCTTGGGTTCATGTTTTTATTGCCGATATCGTCTTTGGTTTGTTCAAGCGTGGGTTGAGATTTGAAGAACAGTTAAAAAGGGATCCTTTTTATAAGCTTCGTATCTTGTCAAAAGCACTAATTGAGGGAAAACAAGTTCTTCAATGTTCAGAGCTGGTGAAGATTGGAAGGAATTGCACGATCGACCCACAGGCTGTTATCCACGGACCAACAACTATCGGCGACAATGTAACTATTAATGCTGGCGCAGTGATCGAGAACTGTATCATTGGTGACAACGTAAACATCTCGCAAGACTGTCAATTGATGTTATCAGTTGTGGGAGATGGATCATTCTTACCTTTTCGCGCCTCCCTTTTTATGAGCACTTTCATGGAAAACAGCATGGTTGCTCAAAATACCTGTCTCCAGATGGTTGTTGTCGGTCGCAAATCCTTCATTGGTGCAGGTTCAACATTCACAGATTTTAATTTGGTACCGATTCCGATTCGTGCCCGTAATGGTAATAATGAACTCGAAGATGCAAATCGCCCAATCCTTGGCAGTTGCGTAGGTCACAATTGCAGACTTGGCTCGGGACTGATTGTTTTTCCCGGTAGGACAATAGAGTCTGATGTGATTTTATTTGCTTCCAAGGATAGGCGGGTGATTGAGAAGGACATTACATATGAAGAAAGCGATCACCATCAACTCACGTTTGGCAACCTTCATCCTCGTTTGTATCCCCGCCATGCAATGACAGAAAGACACTCGTGGAAATATTTATCCCAAGAGGTCCTTCAAAACCCGGGGGATTAGCACCCCGTTTAACAGCTGATGATTAACTAGTTCGCAAGGGAGTTGGAGATGGCTAAATCACGACTACTGATTGTAGAAGATGATATCGATATTGCCAACATGCTGGAGATTTACTTCGGCGGCCTCCATTATGAAGTTGATATTGCCGTGCGCGGCTCGGAGGCATTGGAAAAAACCCGCCAAAGATTACCGCACATCATTATTTTGGATATCATGCTCCCGGATATTGACGGCTATGAAGTTTGCAGGACATTGCGCACCCATACCCGCACCAGCCATATACCGGTGATCTTCCTAACCCAAAAAGATGAACGCAGCGATAAATTGCAGGGGCTAGAACTGGGAGCGGATGATTACATCACAAAACCTTTTGATATTGAAGAGCTGAGGCTCAAAGTCTATAACGCCATTGCCCGCTCGGAGCGCGAAAGTCTTACAGAACCGCACACAAACCTGCCTTCCGGTCGATTAATCGAAGATCACCTGCGGCAAACCATTCATACGGATGGCTGGTCGTTCTTTGATATCCGCCTTGATCATTTTGACGCCTTCAAGGAAGCCTATGGATTTGTCGCCAGTGATAATATATTGCGCTTTACTGCAATGTTGATCGGGGAGATTGTCGATGAATATGGCACAATCAATGATTTTGTGGGACATACCGGGAATGATCATTTTGTGATCTTCACGACCGAAGAATGTGCACCTTTGATTAAAAAGAGTTTACTTGCTCGTTTTTCCGAAGAAATATTGACTCATTATAACTACCTGGATCGACAGAAGGGTTACATCGAATATTCAGGTAATGGAGGTGCTTCGAGTCAAAGCCCCATCATCTCCATGAAAATTGGTGTTGTCACTTCTTCGAACAATGAATTTACCGATATCCGGGAGATTACCGAGATGGCAGCCGATGCGCGCAGGCGTGATACTACCTAGCAAATGATCGAGTTAAATGGCTTGAGTTTAAGTGCAATACTGCTCTTTTCGGGGATGCTTGGGTATTTCCTGGTTTCCCAATTTATTGATTATTTCCGGAAAACCAGCCAAAATTCAATCCACTTGCGAAGTATTCAGCTTCCCCTCCACTTACCAAACCATTATGAAGCATATTTCCTGGTAACGCAGGGTGGGAAGATTGCGTATTCAAGTCCTAGCATCAAGGAATTCTTCAATTTGAATGGTGATAAAACCAGCTTAGAATTGTTCGCATCCCTGCTGACTCCAAAAGAGTCATTTTTTGCCTTATGTTCGCAGGAAGGAAAAGCACGGTTGAATGTTGGGGATAGATTAATCGAAGGAAAATCATATAAAGTTCCTCATAATTCATACCCCCACATGTTAGTGACATTCCAAGATAAGGGGAATAACTCTCAAACCAATAACAAATTCTATTCCAAAGAACCAGCAGCCAGCCTCATTCGTGGTACCGTCTATTCTCCAACCATTACTGGAGTAGAGGATCAACTTGATATTAATTTGGATTCGAGGAGAATTCCGACTTCAAGCTTGACGAATGAACTTGATAAAAAATACCAGCTCAAGACAAAACAGCTGAGTCAGGAACACCAGCGCACTGAGACATTATTGCGCATCATGACAGAATTATCTTCAAGCCTGGATTTTGAAAAAATCCTTCAACGGACTTTAGAAGTCCTTAATGAAGTTATTGGTGCGAGTCACGCTACCTGCATGGTGCTTCAATCGGACAATAGAAAATTACGCCATTTAGCAACTGTCGGGTACTCGAATCCACTGCCTCCCGGTGGTATGCAGTCTGCGTTAAATATTAACCAGGGACTGGTCGGATGGATTATCGCAAATAGAAAGTCAGTATTGATCAAGGATGTCCTGGAGGATGATCGCTGGATCCAACTCCCGAACAATTGGTATCACCACCGCAGTGCTGTAGGTGCTCCCATCATCATGGGTGACCAATTGCTCGGGGTTTTGCTGCTCTATTATCCAGAGACCGGGAAATTTTCCGAAGCGCAACTCGATTTAATTCAAGCTGCGGCAAATCAGATGGCAGTGGCAATCAAGAACGCAGAGCTTTTTCATCTTACCCTCAACCAAAAGGAGGAATTAGGTGCATTACTCAGGGATCAAAGGGTAGAAACGAGTCGATCGCGGTCTATCCTCGAAGCGATTGCTGATGGTGTGCTGGTCACGGATCAAGATGGAGAGATCACTCTCTTCAACCATTCAGCAGAGAACATGCTTGGAATGAAAAGAGCTGAACTTGTCGGAAGACCTATTCAGCACTTCAGTGAGTTGTTCGAAGATGTCGCATTAACTTGGATGGATATGATTAATGACTGGACCCAGAATCCTGATGCGATCAATCCGCTTAAAACATTTACCGAACAGGTTGGATTGGAGAATGGCAATGTGCTATCCGTCAACCTGGCTCCTGTTATCAACAATGGTGAATTCTTTGGTACTGTCTCAGTTTTTAGAGATATCACCCATCTAATCGAGATCGATCGTTTGAAATCCGAATTTGTGGCTACAGTAAGCCACGAATTGCGTACTCCGATGACTTCCATTAAAGGCTATGTAGATATTTTGCTGATGGGGGTGGCGGGAGTGTTATCAGAACAGCAAAAGAAATTCCTTGAAGTCGTCCAACAAAATACAGAACGGTTAACCATCCTGGTGAATGATCTTCTGGACCTATCCCGCATTGAGGCGGGCCAGGTCAGCTTGGTCAAACGCTCCCTGGATGTTAAGGAGATTGTTGATGATGTAATGCTGGAAATTAATCGATTGACCGTTGCCGAGAATAAATCCATGCAATTCAATATCCAGATACCTAATGATTTACCACCCATCAATGGTGATCCTGAGCGAATTCGCCAAATCTTGATCAATTTACTGGGTAACGCATTCCACTATACTCTGGAAAATGGAGAGGTGAACCTGATTGCCTTTCGGGTTGGAGAAGAAATTCAAATTGATATTAACGATAATGGCGTCGGAATCCCCCCGAAAGAACAGGAAAGGATATTCGACCGCTTCTACCGAGGTGATAACCACATGGTTATCGCTACTGCAGGAACTGGATTAGGCTTGAGCATCGTTGCCAAGCTGATCAATATGCACCATGGTCGCGTTTGGGTTCAATCCAGCGGTATTGAAGGTGAAGGCAGTACATTTTCATTCACCCTACCAATCTATGATCATTCTAAACATGCCATCAATATGCGCGAGGAATATGTTCAAGATATTAATCGCTGAGGATGAACGCGATATCTTAGAGTTGATCCAATTTACACTTCAATACGGTGGATACGAGGTGATCTCAGCTTCGAATGGATCCGAGGCGTGGGAAATGACCAAGAGAGAACAGCCGAATCTTGCATTGCTGGATGTTCGTATGCCAGGCATGTCAGGATACGAGGTTTGTATAAAGATAAAATCGAACCAGGAAACAAAACATATCCCGGTGGTATTTCTCTCGGCAAAAGGACAGGAGTCTGAGATAAAGAATGGCTACGATTCTGGAGCTGTTGACTACATCCTGAAACCATTTGCACCAGATCAACTGCTTAACCGTTTACTTGAGATACTCAACAACCAATCTGATGGAGAGAATTTAATCTCTCTATGATTGTGCTGATTTTGGTGGCGGGTATTAAATAGACGCTATGAGTGCGATAATTCATGATGATGGGCTCGTCCATTATGAAGTGTTAGGTCATGGAAAACCAGTAATTTTTTTACATAGCTGGATTGGTTCCTGGCGGTACTGGGTTCCAAGTATGCAATTTACCTCCTCCAGATTTCGCGCCTATGCGATCGATTTTTGGGGTTTTGGCGCAAGTAATAAAAATGCTATTAGATATTCCCTAGAACGCCAGGTTGACCTCCTCGCCGGTTTTATCAGGCAAATGGGTATAAACAGGATAACCCTTGTGGGCCATGGTTTGGGCAGTATCATCGGCATATATTTCGCAGCTGATTTCACAAATATTGTTGAGAGAATGATGGTCGTAAGTTTTCCCATGGGAATACAAACTACGGATTCACGGTTAGCATCCCAGTCTCCGGTTGACTCTGCAAGTTGGTTGTTTGGTAATGATCCAATGTTCAGAAATTCTCAGGAGGATGCGGAAAAAGCCGATCAGAGTGCGATCTCGAAATCTCTTGATGAATTCAGGGAGGTTGATTGGCGCCAATTGATCAATCGATTATCGGTACCTTCCTTATGGGTATACGGAAAAAATGATCGGGCAATCGGTAGTCCTGGAGTTGAGCAATTCAATTTATTACCCGGACTTTCAAATTTCCAATTATTCGAAGGATCTGGTCATTATCCAATGCTTGATGAGCCAGGAAAATTTAATCGTTTGCTTACTGATTTTATTAACCTACCTCCCGGGGATGATCCCAGTCAAATGGCGGTGAAAGAAATTTGGAGAAGAAAAGTGCGTTGAGTATTTCTTGACAACGCGATTGAGCCAGCTTATACTCTAATAAACGAATACGCTTTGCTTGGGGAGTCTGAAATTCCAGACTGAGAGGAGAGCGAGAAGCTCTCGACCCACGAACCTGATCCGGATCATACCGGCGGAGGGAATGCATTAAGAAATCAATAAAGAAACCTCCTCCGCCCAGAAGGAGGTTTTTTTGCGGGCATTAATTTTTGCAAATGGAATAATAAAAAATCCTTCAAGGATTCAATCCAATCTGCGGGATGGTGATTTAATAATTGCAGCGGATGGGGGTGCGAATCACTGCCACGAGTTAAATATCACTCCAGCAGTTGTCATCGGTGATTTGGATTCAATCTCAGATGAATTACACAACTTATTGAAGGATCGGGAAGTAAAATTTATCATCTATCCAAAGGATAAAGATCAAACCGACTTAGAATTAGCGCTCAGCTTCGCTTACCAGCAAAGAGTAAATGAGGTTCATTTCTACGGTGTTCTTGGAGGTCGACTCGATCTCAGCCTGTCCAACCTACTGTTATTGGCCAGGGATGATTGGGAACCATTATCCCTGGTGGTTGTTGATGAACCTGATATCGCCTATGTGCTTAGAAATGGGAACACAATTTCTTTTACAGGAAATCCTGGAGATATTATCTCCCTGATTCCCCTTTCCGAAAAAGTACGAGGTGTTTCAACAGAGGGATTGCGCTGGAAACTAGATGGAGCAGTTCTCAGCATAGGCAGTACGCTCAGTGTTTCTAATGAGTTGCTTGAGCACTCTGGACAGGTAAAAATTGGAGTTGGAACCTTGCTTTTGGTCCATCGGGAGATGGTGAATGTCACTCGCCAGGAATAAGGTAATGAAAATAACAAGTTCAATCCAATTAATAGTAATTGTCTTGAGCGCTTTGACACTCTCAGCCTGCGAGTCAGAATCTAACATCTACACTAACCAGGGAGACGAGGCCCGCACCCTAACGGTAATGACCCATGATTCATTTTCGATTTCAGAACAGCTGCTCGAGAAGTTCCAGACCGATCACGGCGTCGAAGTTCGATTTCTCAAATCTGGGGATGCCGGGACCACGATTAACAAGGCAATTCTCACTAAAGATAATCCTTTGGCAGATGTGCTGTACGGAGTCGATAATACTTTCCTCAGCAGAGCGCTGCAGAAAGATATTTTTGAATCCTACCCCTCCCCATGGCTATCCGCAATTGACGATAATTTTGAGCTGGATTCAAAATATCGTGTTCTGCCAGTAGATTATGGAGATGTTTGCATTAATTATGACCGGGGTTATTTCCAGAAACACAATCTCCCCGTGCCGCAATCCCTTGATGATCTGCTTGATCCCGGGTTCAGCGATATGCTGGTGGTGGAAAACCCAGCTACCTCTTCACCAGGTCTGGCTTTCCTGCTGACCACGATAGGTCGGTATGGAGACCCAGGGTATTTAAATTACTGGCAGGGACTCGTCAACAATCATGTCCTCGTAGTAAATGATTGGGAAGTTGCTTATAACCAGGAATTTAGTATCTCTGGAGGGCAGCGCCCCCTGGCTGTATCCTATAGTTCCAGCCCTGCATTTGAGGTTATTTATTCCGCTACGCCTGATTCAGAACCCCCAACCGCAGCAATCGTTGGTGATGGTGACTGTTTCAGGCAAATTGAATTTGTTGGCATCCTGAAAGGTACCCAGAATCGAGCTCTAGCGGAACAATGGATTGATTTCATGCTTTCACCTGAATTTCAGGAAGATATACCACTGCAGATGTTTGTTTTTCCGGTTAATGAGCAGGCTGTGCTTGATCAAGTATTTACTGAGCATCTGGCTATTCCAGAGCATCCGGCAATCGTCAGTTCCGAGGATATCGCAGAATTCCGTGAAGAGTGGATCAATCAATGGACCCAGCTGGTATTAAGGTAGCCTAATCAGCATGCTTCAGATTTGGAATAGTTACTTAAGACGGATTGTTCCGCTTGGTTTATTA
The DNA here is from genome assembly GCA_046260155.1 of Anaerolineales bacterium. Taxonomy (GTDB): domain Bacteria; phylum Chloroflexota; class Anaerolineae; order Anaerolineales; family UBA4823; genus PFL25. The sequence continues at coordinate 118,439 of JBJYXV010000063.1, read as the reverse complement.
TGGTTATTGCCGCTCACATTCCTGTTCATTTTCTACTTTTACCCACTTTCGAGTATCCTAAAACTTAGTTTTGAACGGCAAAGTTCAGGCATTCTCACACCCTTTCTCGAAGCTCTTAATTCACCATCCATTCGCCAAGTATTTTGGTTCACGATCTGGCAAGCAGCTCTTTCTACATTATTATGCTTAGCCATTGGATTACCTGGAGCGTATCTCTTTGCTCGCTTTAATTTTCGAGGCAAATCAATTCTCCAGGCGCTGACTGTCATTCCCTTTGTACTGCCAACCGTTGTCGTAGCAGCTGCCTTTTATGCATTGTTGGGTCCAACCGGATTCGTCAATAACGCCCTAGTACAGATATTTAGCCTGGAAGCACCCCCAATTCAATTCACAAATACCATCTATGCCATACTGCTCGCCCACATTTTTTATAATACGACCATAATCCTTCGCATGGTCGGTGATTTCTGGTCACATATTGACCCCCGGCTGGACCAAGCTGCCAGAACTTTAGGTGCCACCCCCATAACCGCCTTCTTCAAAGTCACATTACCAATCTTAGGTCAGGCAATTACTGCAGCAGCCTTGCTGGTATTTATTTTCAATTTCACATCTTTTGGCGTGATTTTAATTCTCGGTGGACCAAAATTTGCCAACTTAGAGGTGGAAATTTACAACCAAACGATCAGCTTCTTTAATTTGCCCTTGGCTGCGGTGCTTTCGATCCTGCAGTTGACTTCTACCCTGGTAATGACGGTCATTTATACTCATTTAAACCGCAGCATGTCCCAACCGATCCAGCTGCGAGCACGTAGTTTTACTCAGAAACGGATCACAACCTGGAGACAACGGCTTTTTGCGGGCATCCTTATTCTTTTTCTATTCTCCCTGCTAATTTCACCATTATTGGCGCTCTCCATAAAATCTTTCACCAACCCGGGCCTAGGACGCGGTGAACGGACTTCTCGTTCTGTTGGATTCACGCTTGATAATTACCGCCAGCTTTCGATTAACCGTCGTGAATCGTTTTTCTTTGTCCCTCCCTTAATCGCTGTTCGCAATTCCTTAGTCTATGCGTCAATAGCAGTGATCCTCACCTTGGCAATTGGCATGCCAGCATCCTGGGCACTGACTCGCTATTCCGACTCATTCTTCAACCGCCTGCTCGATCCTGTTCTGATGCTACCACTGGGTACGTCTGCAGTAACAATGGGTCTTGGCTTCATCGTGGCTTTAAACCTGCCACCATTGAACCTCCGGGCTTCGCCTATTTTGATCCCTTTAGCGCATACCCTGGTCGCCTTTCCATTCGTGGTGAGAAGTCTCACCCCCTCTCTGCGCAGTATTAACCCACGCCTCCGGCAGGCTGCAGGGATTCTGGGTGCATCTCCATTCCAGGTTTTTCATGCTGTGGATTTACCGCTGGTGGGGAGAGCAATTATCATCGCCGGAACATTCGCCTTCACCATCTCATTGGGAGAATTCGGTGCCACCGCTTTAATTGCTCGCCCAGAATATCCCACCATACCGTTGATGATTTACCGGTTTATTTCACAGCCAGGCGCGACGAATTATGGCCAGGCAATGGCACTGAGTACAATTCTAATGGCAGTAGCTGCAGCAGGGATAATCATCATTGAACGGTTGCGAATAGCTCAAATCGGTGAGTTTTAAACGATAAATTAATCTATTTCCACCCGAGGATACAGGTCCATAACCCTATGTTTCCACCGGTTCTCAAGATTAAGGACTTAGAAAAATCATTCCAGGAAAAAAAGGTCCTTTCGGATATCACTTTTGATCTTAAGCCTGAGGAGATTATCGCGCTCCTGGGACCAAGCGGATGTGGAAAGTCAACCTTGCTGTCGATCATCGCGGGGATAGAATCTACGGATCATGGTGATATTTTCTGGCGGGGCGCTCGAATTAATGATATTCCCCCTCACCGGCGTGGATTTGGATTGATGTTCCAGGAAGATGTACTTTTCCCTCATATGAATGTTTTTGAAAACGTAGCCTTTGGTTTAAAAATGCAAAAAAAAGACCGTGGCTACATCCAGGATAAAGTCTCAGAAACTCTAAACCTGGTCGGGCTCGAGGGAATGAAAGAACGCGATGTAAACTCTCTCTCAGGGGGAGAGCAACAGCGGGTTGCTCTCGCAAGATCAATTGCTCCCCAGCCGGGATTATTAATGTTAGACGAACCCCTGAGTTCACTCGATCGCGCCCTAAGTGAGTATCTCATTGTTGAGATAAAACGCATCCTTAGAGAAATGAAGCAAACCGCGATTTATGTCACCCACGATCAAGAAGAAGCATTTTCAATTGCTGACCGGGTGATATTGATGAAGGCTGGAAAAATCGAACAAATAGGAACCCCGGAGGAAATTTATCACCATCCTGCAACTAATTTCGTAGCACGCTTCCTTGGATTATCGAATTTATTACCTGGGATTGTTAAAGAAGGAACTGGCCGGGCGTACATCGAGTCCGCTCTTGGTCGAACACCATTCGATGGTGAACTTAATGGTCAGGTATCCCTTCTAATCCGTCCTGATGCTGCAAGTCTCAACGGTGGGGATGGATTCATTTTAGATGGAAAAGTGATTGAGAAGACATTTCAAGGTAATCTCTATCAGGTGATCATCTCCACCCTGGATAGTGAATTAAAATTCTATTTCCCCACCACTGAGACGATTCCGGAGAAAGGGGATTACATACAATTCACCATCAACCCTTCTGGAATTATTCCCATTACAGAGATCCAATCCCAAATCTAATGAAATCTATCAACATCTTTAAGCAAGATTATTTGGGTAGAGATGTCTGGAAGTACTCAGGTAAGCTGATCGAGAGGGATAAGAGCAAGATCGTGATTGAAGCATATTTCGATCGAGAAGACACACAAGTTGATCAGTTGATTTTACGCAGGGGTGATAAGTTTATTGAATCTTACTACTCAAATGAATGGTTCAATATTTATCAAATTCACGATCGACGAAACGGCCAGGTAAAAGGATGGTATTGCAACCTGTGCTATCCCGCGCAGATTGAACAGGATTCAGTATTTTATCGGGATCTCGAACTGGATTTACTGGTATACCCGGATGGCGCCCAGGTAATTCTTGACAAGCAAGAATTCGAAGCATTACCCATCGCAGGTGAAGTGCGCTTGAAAGCTCTCGAGGGATTAGATCAGCTTAAAGAGATATTTTCTGCCAGCAACTTTTCTTATAAACCAGATTTATAAATTTCTCCCATTAGAAAAGCTGCACTTATTTGGGTTATAACTCTGACTTAATAATAATTCATCCCGAGCTGGTATGAAATATCGTTAAATATTTGCAAAATGATGTCCCCGATTACAAAATAAAAGAGCAAGAACACCCCACAACAACAGGCAAAAATCACTAATACCACGATGAGTACGATCCACCAAACATTTGATCTTTTTTTCTCTTCACCCGGGGCGATAACCGCATAATCTTCCTGGTCAGTCATTCACATCTCCTCAAAATATTATATTCTTTCAAGACTAATCCTTCTCAGATGGCTTGCTCCAATGCTTTGCGTTTATTTCGCCGCCAGATCAACCAAATGACAAGAGCCAGGAATAATAAAAATAAAAAGGCAATCAGGATCGGGATGACAATCGCGATCACTGAGAGGCTCGTAGCAAAAAAATCTTCTGCCATGCTGACCGGTACATTTCCAGCTCCACCTGTCGAAACGGTGACCGCGGGACGTACTGCTGCCGATTTCACGGCATGCACTGTCCCAGAAACCAGGACTCCTGCTCCAAGCGCAACTACTGGATGGAGCTCCGTGATCACATTCGCTGAAGCAGCAAAGACAATGGCTCCTGCGATGGGCCGCACAAAGGTTTGAATCACGTCATTGGCGTGATTAATGGCTGGGACTTTATCTGCAAAAAACTCAATAATTGAAAGCACAGCCAACAATCCAATAATCCACCAGCTCGTCATTACATCCCAGGGTTCGCTCAATTGGATCAAATCTGTGAAACGGGCGGTGAGTGAAATAACCAGGAGCGGTATATAAGCGTTTAACCCCGCACTGGCAGAGAGACCAAAAGCAGCCATAACACCTGTCAACAGGTCCATGCCAAACCTCCTTCAATCATGTGATTACTTAGTGAACCATCCTATAAATGAAAGCCATCCCATGTGCCCGTAATGAAAAAACGGATTATATCTAATAAACCAATTTGAAGCAAAGCAATTGTAAATCCACCAATCATGGCATAGGATAACTGGCTGATTTTATTAATGCGATTCTCAAATTTAAACAACATAATTAATACCATAGAATAAACTATGCCCAATATGATGATCACTCCGGCTGCACTGATCAGTGCCAGAGGATAGAGAATGACCGGGGTCTCTAACAATATCAAACCATCGAGGCTTATCGCAATCAGGACCATTACCCCGAAAGAGCTGAAACTCAAGAATGCAGGCCTAGGATCGATATATTTCCAAACCGTCGCATTAAATGCCGGAATCAGGGCGACTGCAATGGCTAATCCCATACCAGTTCCCGTCAGAAGCCGGATACTGTTGCTTGGCTGATACAAACCCGCCCCGCTCGAGAACAAGCTGATAAATGAATTCAATCCATCAACGGCAAAAAGCATCACAAATATAGAGACCGGTAAGATGATCTTCCAGGATGGCATACCCGTTCGCCTTTTCCCAATCGCCAACTGGTAGCTTAAACCCACCATCGCACCTAAATACATACCGCTGCACCTGGCGCACAAAGGTAGTTGAGTCTCGCCAATGTGAAATGAACGCAGATCAATGCGGTGGCAAACCGCATACCCGATCGCATCTGCTTTACCTAAAATCCCCGCAGGAGTATTTAACAACCATGCAAATAAAGTCAGCAAAAAAGTAAAGATGACCAATGCCTTCCAATATTGCTTGTGGATACTTACTCTTGCCAAATAACCATTCATCGTGATGAGATTATAGAGGTTTCTAACTCAAATGACAAGCCGTGTTGGCAAACTCTCTCAATTGGAGTATGATTCCATTTTGAGTTTCAAAACGTGGAGGCTGATAACGGATGAAAAGAATAATCGTATTGCTCGCAGTCATGATCTTAATTTCTGCTTGCTCGAACGGAGGTCCAACTCAAACCGAGGCAGTTCGGCTGGCTGCTTCCATAACGCCTGCGACAGCAACTAAGCCAACTGCAACTGCGACTCAACTGCCACCATCAGCCACACCAACCACTGTTGCTACACCAACCCCAACTCCTCCATACCCCAAAGAGGGGTACGGTCCAGACAATTTTCCCAGCAATGTAAACCCCCTCACTGGTTTATATGTGGATAATGATCAATTCCTGGATAAACGCCCGGTGGCGATCAAGATTAACATTGTGCCTCGCACATCGACTCGCCCGCCGTGGGGATTAACTAACGCAGATATTGCTTATGATTACTACCAGAATAACGGTTATACCAGGTTTCATTCGATATTCTATGGACAGGATACCGACTTGGCAGGCCCAATCCGTTCGGCACGCTTTCCAGATAATTTCTTAATCCGCATGTACAAAAGTATTTTTGCCTATGGAAGCGCAGACCCGCTCATTAATGAAAGACTTTTTAATGCTGAGTACAGTGATCGGCTTGTTTTGGAAGGTGGTGGCAGTGGACTGTGTCCACCCACAAACAGTGCTCCTCTATGCCGTTATGATCCACAAGGCTATGCGCACCTGCTTGGTTCAACCCAGAACATACATGCATATGCCCAAAATCAAGGTGTCGTTGACCGCCGCCAAGACCTGGACGGCATGTATTTTAATTTGACACCTCCTTCCTCCGGTCAAGCTGCTGATAATTTATATATCCATTATTCCAACGATGACTATCTTCTCTGGGAGTACGATCAGTCAAATGGAAACTACCTGCGTTTCCAGGATGACTCTTTTGATCAAGGTGAAGGGGAAACCTTCGCTCCCTTGCTCGATCGCAATAACGATCAACAGATCACGGCGGAAAATGTCGTAGTGTTATTCATGGAACATACCTACTACCGCAAACCACCCTCAGAAATTATCGAAATTTTAGTCAGCGGGAGCGGTCCCGCATATGCCTTCCGGGATGGCAAAGTTTATGAAGTGCGTTGGAATATCCCTTCTCAAGATAGTGTTTTGTACCTGACTTATGAGGATGGTACACCTTTTCCCTATAAACCGGGAAACACATGGTACCAGGTAGTCGGTCAATCGACTTCAATCACCTCACCGGACGACGAGACGTGGCGATTTGATTTCTTGATCCCATAGAGTGGTAAATCATCGAGACTGCCGTACACGAAAAGTAGACTTAAAGAATGCGTTCCGGAACTTGGATATGGTTCAACTCCACTCCCAATCACGGAGGGTTTCCAGCATCTTAGTAGCTGTCAAATCTAGTTGTAGAGGTGTGATTGAAACGTATCCCTTGGATAATGAGCCATAATCTGTCCCTTCCTCCGCGACTCCTGTAGGTAAATCCCCTCCTATCCAGTAGTATTCTCTACCGCGGGGATCAACCCGGCGGTCTAAACGATCATGATAAACACGCAAACCCTGGCGGGTGATTTGGAATCCTTTTATGCTCTCATCATCACCGTAAGGGACGTTAACGTTGAGAATTGTCTTGCTCTCCAGGTGTCGATTGATCACCATTTCAACAACCTGGTTTGCTATTCTTGCAGCAGGTCCATAATTCAACTCCCCAGAATGATGCTCTGGCGAATCCAAAGATACAGCTATCCCCGGGATTCCCCAAATCGCGGCTTCCATGGCAGCCGTGACTGTCCCTGAATAAGTCACATCATGCCCAATATTCGCGTTTGGATTAATACCTGATACGACAATATCAATTTTCTCTTCTATTAATCCCAGCATCGCAAGGGCGACACAATCCGAGGGAGCACCATCGGTTGTTAATGCATGCATTCCACCATCCAGCAAGATTTCATTAACTCGCAGAGGCCGGTGCATTGTTTTCACATGCCCAGATGCGGACCAATTCCGATCTGGTGCCAGGATCGTCACCTGGTGAGTCTTGAGCAGCTCCTGAGCAAGGGTCAATAAACCAGCTGCTGCTACTCCATCATCGTTGGTTACCAAAATATGCATATTCTATTAATTTTTACCTCCTAATAATTCCAGTTGCCCATTATAATCGTATTACCATCTGGGCGAATTCCAAACTGTAAAAACAATCACATTTCAGGAGAAGTTCCATGGCTCGAAAAATAATTGGGTACACCTTCATTGTTGCTGCCATTCTTGGACTAATTTTTAGCCTGGCAGGAATTGTTCTTGTTTGGACAGTAAGAACTCCTTTAACCAAAAATTTGGCAACATCCCTTGAACTCATAGATACAACCCTTGAAGCAACCAGCTCAGGATTGACCGTTGCTGGGGATACGATCACCGGTGCAGTTACAGACCTGGGATCAATTGAAAACACCGTTCAAACTGCTGGAAAAGGCATCGATGATTCTGTACCGCTCGTCGAGACATTATCAACCTTGCTATCTGAAGATCTGCCCCAGGCGATAAATGCGACCCAAACTGGGCTTGGTACGATGCAGCAGGCCGCAGGTACCCTGGAAAGCAGTTTGCGGCTGATAACCTCTATTCCTTTCCTGCCGATAGAACCATACAATCCGGAAGTATCCTTAACCGATTCGCTTGCTGATGTTTCCCAAACCCTTGAAGCTATTCCCGAATCCTTCTCCGAAATGGAATCCACCTTGAACACCACAAAGGGAAACTTGGTGATGTTAACGGCGCAGGTAAATATTATTGCTCGAAATATTTCAGAACTAAAAAACAGTCTTTATGAGATTCAGCATATATTCGATCAATACCAAGAAGTGATTTCGAAGTTGCAGGAAAAACTAAATTCTTTCCAGGAAAATCTTGAGCTGGGGATCACCATCACGGCATGGATATTTACAATTATTTTCATCTGGCTCGGAATAGCACAGGTAGGCTTGTTTACCCAGGGACTTGAACGAATCGATCACGGAGGCAACGAGACATCTCCGAACTTAGATGAGCCTCTTCCGGATGATCACCTCGAAGATAAAAACACAGATGTGGACGAACTACCAGACAATTCCGAGTAATATTCGGGCTTTCAAATTTAAAAAATCAACAGGGGCTGCTCCTACCTTCTGAGGCGGCTCCTGTTCTTGTGTAGTTGGACCTTATAGAAACATTGAGACAATTTGTATTCTCAACTCACGGATTAGGCAGGATTGCAACTTCTGCTCCAGCATTCGAGCAGGCTTTTGAGGTAATGATCAAATCTCTTCTTCAAAAACCTGCCATGTTTCGCAGTACTTTATGCAAAATACCTCCATTCCGGTAGTATTCAACCTCCAGGTCTGTATCTAACCTTGCCAACACTTGGAATTGTTTTTCTGCGCCATCTCCATTTTCCACTTTAATAGTTAATATAATCCTGGGTTCAACCTGATCATCTAAGCCAATGATGGAAAAGATCTCATCCCCAGCTAAACCCAAGACATCCGCGTTATCACCTTCCAGAAATTGGAGGGGCAACACCCCCATGCCAATTAAATTTGAACGGTGGATGCGCTCGAAAGATTCTGCGATGACCGCTTTCACATTCAGCAATTGAGTGCCTTTTGCTGCCCAATCCCGGCTTGAACCCGTACCATATTCTTTTCCAGCCAATACGATTAGGGGGACCCCTTCTTTTTTGTAAAGCTGGGCTGCATCATATATACTCATTTGTTTTCCATCAGGAAAGTGTTTTGTATACCCGCCTTCGACACCAGGAACCAACTTGTTCTTTAGACGAATATTTCCAAATGTACCCCGGGTCATTACCCTATCATTGCCGCGCCGGGATCCATAGGAGTTAAAATCTCGCATTGAAATATTTCTCTCGAGCAGGTATTTTCCACTGGGGCTATCGGCAGGTATTGCTCCGGCTGGAGAAATGTGATCCGTCGTAATTGAATCACCCAGGACAGCTAAGGTACGTGCTCCGACGATCTCTCGAATCGGGGCTGGTTCAGGAGTTAGGCCAATAAAAAATGGTGGCTCTTGAATATATGTTGAGGCTTTATCCCAGCTGTATAATTCGCCTTCATTCCCTTCGATCGCGTTCCAGATTTTATTGCCAGTAAAAACATTGCTGTATTCTTTTTCAAACATTTCCGGCTGCACGAACTCAGCGATTTCCAAACGAATTTCTTCGGGTGAAGGCCAGATATCCTTGAGGTAAATCGGTTCTCCAACCTGATTTTTTCCCAGTGGTTCAGTCAGCAGGTCTATATCAACCGTCCCTGCAAGCGCATAGGCGACAACAAGAGGAGGGGAAGCAAGATAATTTGCTTGAACATATGGGTGGACGCGGCCCTCAAAATTGCGGTTCCCAGATAAGACCGCTGCTGCCACCAGATTCCCACTGGTAATTCCTTTGACAACTTCTCCGGATAGAGGACCTGAATTCCCAATGCAAGTTGTGCATCCATAGCCTACCAGGTTAAAACCAAGCTTGGCAAGCGGATCTAATAAACCAGCCTTCTCAAGGTAATCCGTAACGATCAGCGATCCCGGTGCCAAGCTCGTCTTGACATACGGCTGTGTGCTCAATCCTTTATCGACTGCATTCCGGGCAAGCAGCCCGGCAGCGATCATTACTGAAGGGTTAGAAGTATTTGTACAGGAGGTAATAGCTGCGATCACGATTGACCCATGCCCCACCTCGGCAGTTGTTCCATTTGTCCCGATCTCAACATTCCGGTTCAACTCATTGGTGGATAAATTAAATCCGCGTTCATTCAGCGGGGCAACCAAATCTGCATGGAATTTCCTCTTCATCTGTCCCAGTGGAATCCTATCCTGAGGTCGTTTTGGACCTGCCAGGCTGGTTTCAACCGTAGATAAGTCCAATTCAAGGTATTCACTATATACTGGTTCTGGGGAGGACGATGTTCGGAAGAGGCCTTGTTCTTTTGTATACAATTCCACAAGTTTTACCAGATCAGCAGGCCGCCCGGTTAGATTGAGATACCGCAATGTCTCTGCATCGACCGGGAAAAATCCGACAGTCGCCCCATATTCGGGTGCCATATTGGCAATTGTTGCCCGATCCGGCAGGGACAATCCATCCAATCCCGAACCAAAGAATTCAACAAATTTACCAACAACGTTCTTCTCGCGCAGCATCTGGACTACGGTTAAGGTCAGATCAGTCGCCAACACACCTTCCCTCAACTCCCCGTATAATTTGAAACCGACTACATCAGGAATCAGCATATCCAGTGGCTGGCCGAGCATTGCAGCTTCAGCTTCAATCCCCCCCACACCCCAACCAACCACACCTAACCCGTTGATCATGGTAGTGTGCGAATCGGTACCAACCAGGGTGTCTGGAAAAACCACCTGCGGACCACTATCAAACTGCTCGATCCTGACAACAGTTGCCAGATGCTCCAGGTTTACCTGGTGCACAATACCAGTGGAGGGGGGTACCACTCTGAAATTTTCAAAAGCTTGCTGCCCCCAGTGAAGAAATTCATATCTTTCTCTATTTCTCTGAAATTCAATTTCTGCATTTCTCTGCAATGCATCCGGTGTAGCAAAGAAATCTACCTGAACAGAATGATCAATGACAAGGTCAACCGGAATGACCGGATTGATCTTTTTGGCATCCCCACCGAGGCGGATCATCGCTGATCTCATGGCCGCTAAATCTACAATCGCCGGGACCCCTGTAAAATCCTGCATGATCACCCGTGCGGGTCGAAAAGGGAAACTTTTCCGCACAGCATCTTTTGGCTTCCAGGAAGCAATATTTAGCACATCCTCCGTGGTGATCTCAACATTATTACACTGCCTCAGAACAGATTCAAGCAGTACGCGGATTGAGAAAGGCAATCGATCTACCTGCGTTAATCCTTGCGCTTGTAAGCGTCCCACACTGTAATACAGGAATTCTCCCTGGTTTGTTTTTAAGGACTCCTTTGATGCAAAGTAATCTTCTGCCATATTTACTCCTTTAGCAAGCAAGAATTATGTTTCATGCTCCGAAAATATCGCGTGGAAATTGGAAAATGTAGCTATATCTTGGCCTTATCTCACAATCGCATCGGTCATCTTCGCAACTTGCTGCATGAATTTTACATCATGCACCCTGATGATATCTGCCCCCCGCACAATTCCAACTGACACAGCAGCTGCAGTCCCTGCCAGACGCTGATCGGGAGGCAGGTCCAGTGTATACCCGATAAAAGATTTCCTTGAGGGACCAACGAGAATTGGATAGCCTAACTCGCGAATCTCGGGCAGCAGGTTAATCAGTTCCAAATTTTGCTCGACCGTTTTTCCAAAACCTATTCCAGGATCAAGGATGATATATTCATCTGCAACACCTGCAGACCTGGCCAAGTTTACACTGTCCATTAACTCCCTTTTTATATCCTGGATTAAATCCTCGTAGGGCACGCCAACATATCGCCCGCCGAGACGGTCCTTGATATCCGCATGTGCCCAGGAGCTGCGGTTATGCATCAAAATAACCGGAACATTTCGAGCAGCGATGGTTGCAGCCATTTCAGGATCAGCATTTAATCCCCAGACATCATTAACCATATTTGCACCGGCTTCAATAGACACCTGGGCGACTTGGTGTTTATAAGTATCCACCGAAATTGGGGTTTCAAATTCACCAGCCAGTGCTTGAATCACTGGCAAAACCCGATCCAATTCAGCGTCAACGGTCACCTGGTCAGCACCAGGGCGTGTGCTCTCGCCACCAACATCCAGAATATCTACACCGGCGTTTACAAATTCGCGCGCTTGACCAAGTGCTGAATCAACCAGCATCGAGACATCATGCCCAGATTCACCATTGATCAACAACCCATCACCCGAAAAACTATCCGGAGTTAAATTTATTATCCCCATCAAATAGGTCTTTGTTCCCCATTCGAATACATGATTCCCAATTGATAAACTGGCACTGTGTAGCATAAGTCAGCTCCCCCCGGTTAAAATTGGATTTTGATTTTTTTCGGAGATACCCTGATCACACGATCAATGTCAAAGGTCGATCTAACCAGGCTTCTGATTCATCAATGTTTGTGAAAACACCAAACTCTACACCACCCGGTGTGGTTAAAGATGGGATTTTCTCAATTGCCCGGCGTACTTCATCACTCTTCACTACCACTGCCAAGCGGATATTACGCGCAGCAGGGTCGGAGTTCACTTCAATGGCATAATCGATTGCTTCTTGTGATATATCTTCAATCTGGCGTAAATCGTAAAGATTTGTGGTTAACCGATCCGAATCGAGCAAATGTTCAACCGCAAATTCATGCCAGTGCTCCAGAGTCTGGTGAGACAGGTCTGTAAATGTGTAGTGCATACCGCCATCAGGACGGCGTACAACCGAATACCCGATGCCAGGTGAAGGTTCCCAGTTGAGGGGTTTGATCTTTTCTTGGGTCATTGGCTGCCTCCTATTCGCTATGATACATTTTACCAAACTTAGTGAGCCCTTCTGTCACAACCTGCTGGAGAAAAAAATTTGATGCTTCCCCGGTCTACAGAGGACAGAAGGTTTTCGATCGACCTGCCTAGAACAGGATGGACGTAATCAGGAGCGATATCGGCAAATGGAACGAGCACGAAAGCACGTTCTGCTATTTGGGCGTGGGGGATGTTTAATGGTGGGGTGTTGACAACCAGATCATCGTAGAAAAGGATGTCGATATCAATCGAGCGCGGACCGTAACGGAATGTTTCTTTTCGACCGATTTCCCTCTCTACTTCTTTGACATAATCCAGGAGATCACCGGGTGTTAAATCTGTTTCAACCTCGATCACCTGGTTGAGAAATTTTGGTTGCTCCTCGTATCCCCATGGTGGCGTTTCATAAACCGCTGAGCAGGTGATTACATTTGCCTTCAATCTCAAGAAACTGATTGCAGACTGCAGGTTCTCTGCCCTGTCACCGAGATTTGAACCCAGAGCAAGGTATGCTTGAGGCATGATTTTATATTCTCTCAATAATGGTGGCAGTAGCCATCCCATGGCCTATACACATGGTTTGCAAACCATATCGGCCGTTCATCCGTTCTAATTCGTGTAACAATTTTGTCATTAAAATTCCTCCTGTGGCGCCTGTCGGATGGCCTAATGCAATCGCGCCTCCATTTGGATTTACTTTCCCCATATCTGCCTGGAATTCAGTTTGCCAAGCAAGGACTACGGAGGCAAATGCCTCGTTGATTTCGATCACGTCCATATCTTCCAAGGATAGGCCCGTGCGTTCAAGAACTAATTTCGTTGCGTGGATTGGACCATCCAACATCAAAACCGGATCCGAACCGACCACAACCCGTCCGATGATTTTTGCGCGCGGAATCAAATTATAACGTCCAATCAGTTTCGGTGAAACAACAACAACCGCGGCAGCTCCATCACTGATCTGGCTGGAGTTTCCTGCGGTAATCACCCCATCCGACTTGAACGCTGGTCGTAATGCTCGCATCTTCTCCCTGTCCGGAGGGATGCGAACACCCTCGTCGGTGGTCATTACTCCACCAGCTTGCAAAGGGACGGGCATGATTTGCTGATCGAAATACCCTTTTTGGATGGCCGCCATCGCACGCCAATGACTCTGGTAAGCAAAATCATCCAGTGCTTCTCGATCTAAATTCCATTTTTGAGCCATCAATTCTGCACTTTCCCCCTGGTGGACCAGAGCATACGGAAAATCGCTGGGCCATTCCTCGGGCCAATCTGATCCTATTGGTTCATGGGACATCATCTCCGTCCCACCCGCAATCACAAGGTCCATATCTCCAGAGAGTATTGCCTGGGCAGCGAAATGAATCGCCTGCTGGCTGGACCCACACATACGGTTAATTGTCACAGCTGGTACACTGGGTGGAATTCCTGCTCGAAGTGCCGTCAAACGTCCGAGATTCGCACCCTGGTCACCTTTCTGCGTAACACATCCCCAGATCACATCATCGATGGCCTCGGGCTTGATCCTGGAGCGCTTGATAACTTCCTCGAGCAACATCGCTCCCAAATTTATCGGTGAGCAGGAGGAAAGACCTCCCCCCCTTTTACCAATGCCGACTGGTGTACGTACCGCTGAAAGGATAAATGCCTCGGACATATTTTAAATTTACCATTAACCTGAATATTTCTAACTACTAAATACATTCAAGTTGTCAAAAAAAAGACACACGGCTAAAATTGGCAAAAGATTGAATAATTAAAAAAACGTGGAGAGGATTATGCCAAGCGCCATTTACAATTTTCCCCGGGGGTTTCTTTGGGGAACTGCAACTTCTTCTCATCAGGTTGAAGGGAATAATAAGAACAATAATTTTTGGGCTTGGGAGCAAGAGCCAGGACATATTATTGACGATCAAAAATCTGGTTTAGCCTGCGATTGGTGGGGAGGCCGCTGGCGAGAAGATTTCGATCGCATCGTGGAAAGCAATCAAAATGCACACCGGTTTTCAGTCGAATGGAGCCGCATACAGCCGACGCCCGATCGTTGGGATGAAGATGCTTTAGATCACTACCGCCAGATGCTGCAACGCCTCTATGAATATAGAATTACCCCGATGGTTACATTACACCACTTCTCTGATCCACTTTGGGTAAGTGATTTAGGTGGTTGGGAAAATGAAGACATCATCGGTTTATTCGGATCTTATGTCGAAAAAACGGTCGAAGCACTTTCTGAATATTGTAATCTCTGGATCACAATCAACGAACCGAATGTTTTAGCGACGTATGCATATGTGCTGGGTTTATTTCCCCCTGGAAAGAAAAATATTTGGAACCTTGGTAAAGTATATTCCAACCTGATCAAGGCACACTCATCCGCTTACCAGACCATCCACCGGATACAACCGACTTCCCGGGTAGGGATTGCCTCAAACTTTCACAGTGCAAAACCTTCCAGGTCGTGGAACCCGTTTGATCGCAGCTTGGTAGGTTTACTGTACTCAGTCTTCAACAATGCGGTTCCTCGTTGTCTCCAAGACGGGTACTTTCGACTGCCCGGAAAAAGGACTCGCATCCCACAAGCAAAAGGCACCCAGGATTTTCTCGGTTTGAATTACTACACCCGGGAATATCTCGCCTTCAACTTACTGCATCCAGTCCAAGGGTTTCTACAGCCAAGTTTTCGACCTGGTGCAGAATTGAGCACCACAGGGTTCATTGCGAACGAACCGCTGGGTATGTTTGAAGCGTTGCAATGGGGGTTGCAGTTCAAGCTGCCAATCATCGTAACTGAAAATGGGGTCGAGGATAAAGATGACAGCGTCCGCCCAAGCTATCTGCTCCAGCACCTGCACCAGATCTGGCGGGCAGTAAATTTCAATTGGGCAGTTAAGGGATATTTTTATTGGACACTGGTCGACAATTTTGAGTGGGAACGGGGTTGGACACAAAGGTTTGGGCTCTGGGATCTGGATGTAGAAACCCAGGCGCGCCGCAGGCGTCCAAGTGTGGACTTGTACGCAACCATATGCAGGGAAAATTGTATTTCATCGGACATTGTACAGCAATTTGCCCCCCAGATATTTGAGAACTTATTCCCTGGAGGATAATCAATCTATGCACCAGAGTTTTGCAGAAATCTCTCCAAAGGTAGTCTGCCGTCCTGCTTTACTGTTAGACACACCAGGTATGCTGGCATTATGCAGTCAAATATGGGAAGGTGATGATTATATTCCAGACGCTTGGGATGAATGGCTGTTAGATTCGGATGGAGTACTAGCAATTGCTGAACTCGTAGGTAGAGTGGTTGGAATTGGAAAACTGACGAAGCTTTCTGAAAATAATTGGTGGTTGGAAGGGTTACGCGTTCACCCGGAATTCGAAGGTAAGGGGATCGCTTCACACATTCATAAGTACCTGCTTGATATTTGGGAAAAATCTGCTTCGGGAAAGATTCGCTTTGCTACTGTTAATTCTCGTGAAGCTGTTAAACACCTCGCTGAGGTTAATGGATTTCAGCGGGTCGGAGAATATTCCACTTTTAAGTCAAGAGTGATGGACAGCATGTCCGAGAATATGGATCAGTTTTCCTTGATTAAATCCAGTGAGAAACGCAAGATTATTCAATGGTTGGATTCCTCATCCAAGGATCGCTTACCATTTGGTTTAATGGACCTTGGCTGGCAATTTGCCCCTCCCAGCGAGCAATACTTTGCAGAATTCATCAATGCGAATCAGGTTTGGTGGTGGCGGAATGATAAGGGGATATTGATCTTGGTTAAGAAAGAAGAAAACCTGGAATCCTGGGGAAGAGTACGCATGCTGGCTTGTGATCGAAATGATTTGGTAGAATTAATATCCCACACACAAATACTCGCTGCTCAAATTGGATATGTAGGTATCTCTTGGTTGGCTCCTTTGATTCCAGGTATTGAACAAATCACTGCTGAAGCTGGCTTGGTCAGAGATTGGGATTTGTCATTGCTTATCTTCGAAAAATCAAGCAAAGGCTGGATTCCAGGCATTTAATAACCAGCGTTGGGGAATCTTGCATGGTATAATTTTCGCCGCCAAAATAAAATACTATTTTGAAATAGGAGAGGTCGCATAGTCTGGCCTAGTGCGCGCGCCTGGAGAGCGCGTTTACCGAAAGGTAACGAGGGTTCGAATCCCTCCCTCTCCGCTCTTTTTTTATGAGGGGGATTATTAGCATGAAAATCTCTATGGATGGAAATGTAATGCTTTTACCCTTTAATATTTTGGGGAAGTATTACACGTTAGCGAACAAAAATCCCCGATTAGTTTCACCGGGGAATTGAGATACATGAAATATTTTTCGACCTCAATTTGGATTAGTAGCTTAAATTATCAACCAGCACAGAACGCAGGTGGGCTTACTCTGTATCCTGATTTGTCTGTTTTAGGTGTCTTTGTAAAACCCCTCTAGTTTCGTGACCCATCAATTTTGCTAATGTAAATATGTCCGTCCGTTCCTTCGTGCAAATTGATAAGCAGAAAACACGCTGGAATTCGTGAGGGGATGGTTCAATAACACCAGCTAGAGAAAAGCGACGATAAATAATTGCTCGTAGACCATTATAGTTTAGTCGCTATGCTTATAATCGCGCTATAGGCAAGATAATTTATTGGTTGTATTCTATCTTTGAACGGCTGGTTTTATTTCCTTAGTTAAAATAATTCAGGAAAAATAATGGGCCGAGGATTCGGACCTCGGCCCAAAATTCTATTATTCGACTGTAGCTTTCCCAGGTACATCGGGTAAGTGGGTTAGAGCCTCTTTAATCTTTTCCTCAGGATACTCATAATCCTCCAACTTCCCTGCGAGATACGCGTCATAAGCAGCCATATCAAAGTGTCCATGTCCACTATGTGCCAGGAGGATGTTTTTAGATTCGCCGGTTTCCTTGCACTTTAAAGCTTCATCAATGGTTACTCTGATGGCATGGTTGGTCTCTGGTGCACTGATAATTCCCTCTGAACGGGCAAAAGTTACTCCGGCTTCGAATGTTGCCAGTTGATGAACTGCCCTCGCCTCTACTAGTCCTAATTTATGGAGGTGGCAGATAATGGGCGCCATTCCGTGATACCGGAGTCCCCCGGCGTGAACTGGGGGTGGTACAAATGTATGCCCCAAGGTATACATCAAAACTATTGGAGCCATTCCAGCGACATCACCATAATCCCAGGCGTAAAGACCTTTGGTTACTGTGGGACAGCTCGCTGGCTCTACATTTATGATACGTAGGTCTGGTTCAGTGCCGTCGATTTTATCCTTAATAAAAGGTAAAAACATGCCAGCAAAGTTGGAACCACCACCGATGCACCCAATGATGATGTCAGGGTAAACATCCGCCTGCTCCATCATCACCTTCTTAGTCTCCAATCCGATTATTGTTTGGTGTAAGAGAACATGATTTAGGACGCTCCCTAAAGAGTATTTAGTGTCATCTCGTCTACCAGCATCCTCGACAGCTTCACTGATTGCGATACCTAAACTTCCTGTAGTATCAGGGTTCTCTGCCAGTAATTTGCGTCCTATTTCTGTGTCCTCGCTCGGGCTGGGGACACATTCTGCACCCCATGTTCCCATCAGCACCCGGCGATAAGGTTTCTGGAAGTAACTAACCTTGACCATATAGACTTTTAGCTCGATACCAAAGAACATGCAACCCATTGACAGAGCACTTCCCCATTGGCCAGCACCGGTTTCAGTTGTCAGGCGCTTAACTCCAGCTTTTTTATTGTAGTATGCTTGAGCTACTGCTGTGTTGGGTTTGTGACTACCTGCTTGGCTTGTTCCCTCATATTTAAAGAAAATCTTTGCTGGTGTATCTAAAGTTTTCTCAAGGCGGTGAGCACGATGTAGGACGGTTGGTCTCCATGTATGGTAGATTGCTTGTACCTCTTCCGGAATTTCAATCCAGCGGTCTTTACTGAATTCCTGCTGGTTAAGTTCGTCGCAAAAAAGAGGAGGTGGAAGAATCGTTGGCTCCTTGGTGACGGGATGGAGCATTGGTGGTAATGGTTCTGGCAGGTCAGCCTGGATGTTGTACCAGGAAGATGGCATATCTTTTTCATCCAACACAAATTTCGTTCTTTCCATTTTGTCCTCCTAACAATTTTTTATATTTATGCCATTTAGATTTTTCATCATTAGGTAATATTCATGACATAGCAATTAATATTTCTGGTTTTACAGATTCTCAATTCATTTCTCCTCCTGACTCTCTATGAGAATTAAATTAAAACCTTCTGCTCTGTTGAAGGGGCAGAAGGTTGACTCCGCGGTGCCACCCTTATTGGTCATCTGTGTGAACAGAAATCGCAGACCATCTCGATCAGGTTTCGAGGTTGTCAGTTTATTGATAACCTCAAAACCCTGGGATTTGATAACGCTTCCCCTGCGTCAAAGCCTACTTATTTGCCAATCTGGCAACTTTCGGTTTGCAGTTCTCAAGTCCATTCAGTAATTGCGCTGGCATCGGCTCGCACTATACCCGACTCGCTGGGCCCCGCTTTAACACCTATTAGTCTTGTTCAATACCTTTGTTTTTTCATTTCCAGTTTATCACCGATCTATTGTGTGTCAAGTTTATTGATTTTCTTTTGTAAATATTACCAGAATTATTGTATAACCCTCTCACCCCTTCTCAGACCCGGCATCTATCACTAGGGTTTTCAACACAATGTGCGAATTTTGAGTTAACATCAAAATGCAGAAAATACAAATTTATACATACGATGTGAATTTCATGGTTTGTAATAATAAAATGGCATTTTTTTTCTTTCTTTATTTCGCATTGTCTGGGAAAATGAGGATGTCTTGGGAGCTCAGTTCGATAGCCAGCAATTTCCAACGAAACAGCCAGAACCTTTGCAAACGAGTGATTTCTATGAACCTATTATGCCCTGCAAAAACCAGATTCCTCCGGCTAAGATCAATAAAATACCAATAATATTTAAAATGATTTGCATTGCTAATCCAATCTCAAGGTTCCCTGCCAATCGCGCTGCGAAATCATGAAATTCTCACTCGGATTCATGACTCTCACCATTATTTGACCAATCCTTCACCGATCCAACCGGTTGAACCGATCAGCTGATCCAGACTTTTTTTACAAAAATACCGTTGGTGGCTTGTGCTGTTGAACAGAAAGCAGAATCTATCCCTTAGCACAAGTATACAAATCTATTGATCGTTTGCCAATTTGATGCTACCTGCTCCACGAAGCATGAATCTCTCTTACACTCCGAGATGTGACTACAAACACACCCCCTATGGCGAAAAACAAGGCATTCTCCCTTTGAAACTCAAATTGCTATATGATGGTCGCCATATCTGTTTTTTAATCGCCTTTAGGCTGTTCTACAAGCCTTCATGCCCTCGAGAGTTTATAATTGGTTAATCCTTCGAAGAAGCCTACAAACTTGGGTAACCTTTGATGATCCTAAATATCCCTGCCAAACCACCTTTTTCTCTGTCCTCGGTCATTAATTCCCATGGCTGGATGAGATTGAAACCATTTGGAACGATGGATCGAGAAGATATCCTCATCTATATTTACCAAGCAAAGAATTTGCAGGTAGTCAAGTTGGTGATCAAAGAATCGACAGATGGGGTTGCGGTTGAACTTGTGGGGGATATGGAAGAAAGCCAGCTTGAAGAGATCAATTCCGCGGTTAGGTGGATGCTGGCACTGGATGAAGATTTTACAGAATTTTATGCGCTCACAAATCATGAACCAAAGTTACAGCAGGTTGAAAAGAAAGCACAGGGGCGTCTGCTCCGCTCCCCGAACTTATTTGAGGATATAGTCAAGACCATACTGACCACGAATACAAGCTGGTCCGGGACTATACGCATGACTGCAGCTTTGGTTGAGCAGTTTGGTGACCCATTCCATGGAAGTAATAACGAGTATGCATTCCCGGCGCCAGATCGCATCGCCAGGAGTGATGAACAAACCTTGCGCGAGGTTACTCGTTTAGGGTACCGTGCACCCTATATCCTTCAACTTTCACAGGAAGTATCATCAGGGTCATTGGACCTGAATGCCTACAAATCCAGTGAAATGGAACCCGATCAGGTACACTCTCAATTGCTTTCTATCAAGGGAATTGGAAATTATGCTGCTGCAAACTTGATGATGCTGCTCGGGTATTACGATTACCTGACCATTGATTCATGGGCGCTCAAGATGGTCTCACAGGAATTTTTCAACGGGGATCAAATCAGCCCACAAGATGTCAAGGATGTATTTGAGCGATGGGGAAAATGGAAGGGTTTGGTTTATTGGCTGTGGAACTGGTCTGATACTAAATGAACTGGTGAGCTGGATTAGTGATCAAAGTTTCAACCTTCGGAGATATCTCCCGCTTTGACCTCAGTAGATCGTTTTTTGGTCATGGGGTATATTGGACCACAGCCTACCTGGTCGATGGTGTAATGATCGATACAGGGTGTGCATTCACTGCTGAAGAGTTGATTAAGATCCTTTCTGGGTCCAGGATCGAACGAATCATCAATACCCACAGTCATGAGGACCATATTGGTGCAAATGCCAGTCTCCAGCAAAAGTATCCAGATTTGGCAGCATTTGCCCACCCTCTCTCACTTCCAATCCTCCAGGATCCCGGCAGATATCAGCCTCTTCAGCTTTATCGAAGAATGATTTGGGGTATGCCCAGACCCTCAGAAGCCCTGCCGCTGGAAAATGGGAGCGTTGTGGAAACCGAAAAATATCAATTCCAGGTGATATATTCACCCGGTCATACTCCGGATCACCTCTGCCTGTACGAATCCAATCAGCAGTGGGTGTTCACAGGAGATCTCTTTGTCGGGGGAAAAGATCGAGCCATCCGGGCGGGAAGTGATATCTGGCAAATTATCGAATCACTCAGGGTCATCGCCTCCTTCCCTTCTAAAATAATGTTTCCTAGTTCAGCCAGAGTCAGGCATAATCCCGAGATAGATATACAGGTAAAAATTGATTACCTTGAAAAGATGGGGGAAAAGGTATTGAAACTTGCTGACCGCGGTATGAGTGTCAATGAAATCAGTAAAGAACTTTTAGGTGGACCAATGTGGATCGAACTGGTCACCTGGGGACATCTATCCCGGCGGAACCTGGTGAACTCATATCTATCCCACCCACCGGCCTGAAGGTTATGCTGCCCCAGTCACCATCGCCCGCAACACGAGTGCAATCATGATCACAAATGCAACTGCATAAAGCAGCAGTTCCGGGCGATCTTGCCTTCCCTTGGTGTATGCATAAACGAGGGGAGTTGCAAAGAGCAGGACAATCCCGTACAACCAATGAACCCATTGAGGATGAACCGGCGCTACCCCAAACCAGAGGATCAACCCGATGACTCCCTGAATCGCCAATAATATCTCAGCAATCACAACTGCTCCAAAGTAACCTCCGCTGACGCCAAGGCCTCTGAAAAAACGTATCAATCCCCAGATAGCCATGATGACACAGTAGATTATGGCAGTATTTGCCATGCGGGCGTGCACTTCCACCAAAGACATTGCAACCTCCACGTGAGTAAATTACCAGCTGTTAAGAAATAAACTCATTTTACCAGGGTGATGGCAGGATCACCCTTTTTGGTAGCATGAATCACTCTGTTCATCGAGTCATTTGTTGATACCTGGTTCAGGAAATTTGGTAAACTAAACTCTGTGGTGAGGAATACTTTTTTTACCTAAATTGTCTTGTTACCTGTGGTCCGCTATGCTAGAATACCCGAGATTAATAGAAGATAAATACAGAAGGAGCGATCAACATGACCGCTGAGGAAACCCAAGAAAGATTGCCTGTTAGCCGGAGAGAATTTCTTAATTATGCCTGGCTGGTCTCCATAGGCTTTTTTACGGTTTCAGCTGCCGGGGCAACCTTCCTGTTTGCCCTGCCACGTTTTAAAGAAGGAGAATTCGGTGGAATCATAACGGTAGGTACTGTTGAAAACTTACCCTCCATTACCGAACCACCGGATAACTATGCCAAAACGAAATTCTGGTTAAGCAATACACCTGAAGGGTTGATAGCGCTTTACAAAGTTTGTACACATCTGGGCTGCCTGTATAACTGGAATGGGCAGGAAATTAAATACATCTGTCCTTGCCATGGTTCCCAATTTCAGAAAGTGGGGACCTACATCCAGGGTCCAGCTCCCCGCAGTCTAGACCGCTTTGTGATTCGCATCGAAACCCCTGATGGAGAAGTGCTGGCTGAAACGGATCCAACAACCGGTGCCCCAATCCAGGTACCGGATAATCCCGATGCGATCATCAAGGTGGATACAGGCCAACGCATAATCGGAGCCCGCCACGCATAATTTGATCACTCACATTCTTAATCAGTAGGGAAGGAAAATGCTAAGATCAATTAATTTCCAGGATTTACGCCAGAAAATTTACTCCGCGGTCGATAACAGGGTTCGGATTATTACAGCTGGTTTGGGTATTCATGAACTGCGCGCTGTCTTGCGAGGTGACCCGCCGACTGAGAAGCCAAACCCCCGCTTTAAAGTACATACCACCAGCTTCCTATTCCATATCCGGCCCCGTTATTACCAGCAGGGAAGCACGATCCTGTCGCATACCTTCCGGCTTGGTTTCATGACCGTCTTCTTTTACACGGTTGAATTGATCACCGGTGTGATTCTAATGATCTACTATGTTCCAACACCGAGTGGTGCATACCCCTCCATTATCAAAATCATGAGCGAAGTTCCTTTCGGAAATTTGATGCGTGATCTGCACCGCCTGGGAGCTGAAGCTACTGTTATTTTCACATTCCTGCATTTATTGCGTACTTACTTCACCGGCTCTTATAAAAAAGAACGCTCGTTCACCTGGTTCACAGGTGTTATTCTGCTGGGTATCACCCTATTTCTGAGTTTCTTCGGCTACCTGCTGCCCTGGGATCAACTGGCATATTGGGCAGTTACGATTGGTACCAGCATGGCTGAAGCTGCGCCTTTCGTTGGTACCCAGTTGAATTTAGTGCTTCGCGGTGCACCGGATATTGGAGCTGGAGGATTATTAAGAGCTTATCTACTGCACGTGATTTTGCTCCCACTGCTGGCTCTATTGGTGCTCAGCATCCACTACTACAAGGTATCCCGTGAGCATGGTATCTCCCTACCTGCCAGGTTTGAAGAGGGGGATATACCAGAAGAAAAGAAAAGGGAAGCTAAGCGGAGGATTGATTTCCTTCCGGATTTATTTTCTCACGAGATTTATCTCACGATCCTGGGCTTATTTATACTCCTGGTAGTGACGCTATTCTTTTATGGAGGGGCACCCCTTGAACATATTGCCAACCCGCAGCAAACACCTTTAGATACAGAAGCTCCGTGGTACTTCTGGTGGTTGCAGGGCATGCTCAAATTAGGCGATAAAACAATCATGGGGATCATCGTCCCAACCCTGCTCGTTATTCTGCTTTTCGCAGTACCATATATTGATCGTAATCCTTACCGGTCGTTTGTTAAACGACCTGTTGCGGTGAGTTTGGGCGTATTTGGCGTCCTCGTATTAATCCTGCTCAGCTACATGGGGCTTCCTATTTACGGTATTGAACAAACTGCATCAACCAGGATCATCCAGGATTTGTCCCCGGAGGAGGGGGAAGGACCTCTGCGCGAGGTCCCTTACGAACAGCTGCAGCAGGGAATTTATATCGTCAATGAAAGCCCGGCTGAAAATCTGTGTCCTGAAATGGACTATGGATGTCCTGAATTTGAAAGCTTCTTCGCACTATACACTGATAAAGTAAATCTGGCGATTGATGCCGGTGATCTGGTCAATGGAGATGCTGTATTAGTGATCGAAGATTGGCAGGCGGATTTGAAGAAAGTTACGATGCGCATCAGGTGGGATGATGAGGAGAGCGGCGAGACCAAGACTTACGAACGGCATGTCTATATGCATCGCAATTCACAGGTGGGGTATGAAATCCCAAGTAATATGGCATGGAGGGCTTTGATCACAAATGTCGCGTTCTAATTTGGAGATACTGCTGGGTGTAATCCTGGTTTCGATTACCACTGTCATATTGGTTGTCTATGGTTTCAATGAACAGGACCGCATGGTTCTAGAAAGTGAAAACCAACAGGCCAGGGAAATAGAAGTTGGGGCTACCTTGTTCGAAAATAACTGCACTGGCTGTCATGGATTGAAGGGAGAAGGTATTCCCGGATTATGCCCCCCGCTCAATAACAAGGAGTTTTTCACCACCCGCATGAAAGAAGTAGGCTGGTCAGGCAGCCTCGAAGACTACATAATTTCTACCGTCGCTGGTGGACGTGTCGCTTCAACGAGGCCAGATCAATATGTTGGTCAGGGGAATCCCGCCATGCCGTCCTGGTCAGATCAATATGGTGGCCCCTTACGTGAGGATCAAATTGCCAGTATTGCCCAGTTTATTATGAATTGGGAATCAACTGCTCTAGAAGAGGTAGTCCTCGAAGAATTAGCCACCCCGACCCCCAGTCCAGAGGAAGCAGCTGATCCGGTTGCAAGAGGACAGCAAGTTTATCTGGATAGTGGGTGTGGAGGCTGCCATACAATTCAAGGCCTCACTTCAGGCACAGTTGGTCCAAACCAGACCAATTTAGCAACCAATGCGCAAACCCGGATTCCAGGTATGTCAGCCGAGGATTACATCCGACAATCGATCGTAGATCCCAGCGCTTATATCGTCGAAGGGTTCA
This sequence comes from Anaerolineales bacterium, assembly GCA_046260155.1. GTDB lineage: Bacteria > Chloroflexota > Anaerolineae > Anaerolineales > UBA4823 > PFL25. The sequence goes on along the minus strand of JBJYXV010000063.1, from coordinate 93,140 downwards.
CAGATGGCATCATGCCCAAGAATTACAGCGAAACCCTCCAACCGGATCAATTGTCAGACCTGATTGCCTTCTTACTTTCATTGAAATAACCGATTGGAGATTAAGGAAGCAGCTATGGGTTCATTCATCAAGCAGCCGGTGAGATTGACGTTAATATCTTTTTCAACCATCCTGCTCACAATGGTTTTGTTTACCTCTGCTACTGCTCAGGAGGGAGATGATTCAGAATTGCTTCAACAAGGGGCGCAGGTCTTTGCGGAAAACTGCGCGGCATGCCATGGAGAAGATGGCCAGGGCAGAATCGGTGCTACGCTGGCAAAAAATTGGTCTTCCATTCGCCCTGATCTGCAAATTCAAGACACTATTGAGCGAGGTATTGAAGGCACTTTTATGCCACCCTGGGGTATGGCATTTGGGGGACCCCTGGATAACGATCAAATTGAGGCTGTCACACGTTACATATTGAGCTGGGAATCAGGTAGACCCAGTTTTATTTACCCCACTCCTACAATCGACACTAGGATCGTTTTGACACCCCCACCTGGAGTCAGTGGGGATCCCAATGCAGGCGCGCAGCTCTATGCAACGAACTGTGCTGTCTGTCACGGGCCAAACGGTGAAGGTCGAATCGGCGCCACCCTGGCACGGGAATGGTCTTCCACCCGGCCAGATTTATTGGTGAAATCAGTGATCGAAAATGGAGTCGAGGGCGCTGCAATGCCTGCCTGGAGCCAGGCAAACGGGGGGCCACTCAGCGAAGAGGAGATCGATAACATCGTCGCTTATATCTTAACCTGGTCAGGTCCCGCATCTACTCCGGGTTCTCAAGAACAGGTTGTTGGACCGCTGACCGGTTGGCCGGCATGGATTCTCTTCATTGGTGCATTCATCCTTATCATTGTGGTGATCGTATATTACAGCCGGCAGAGAAATTCGGCTGATTGACAGGGAAAGTTACCTGAGGTATCCTCAGGCTTGAGTAGCCGGGTGGGTCCGGCGCGGCAGAAACTTGCGAACCCCGTCAGGTCCGAAAGGAAGCAGCGGTAAGTGAGTCCCTCTGGGCGCCGCCGGGTTGCCTGCCTGGTTGCTCTTTTAATTCCAGCTGACCTGGCTTGGTGATCTCATTTTCCACCCGGACCATCCTTCGACTGCACTGAGTTCCGCTCAGGATACCTTTTCTGGAGTCCCCTCCACTAGCCTTGACTCCCTTCCGCTCAGGATTCCTTTCGTGGGTTTCCCATCACTAGCCTTGACTCTTTTCCGTTTCAGGATGTCTTCTTTTAGTACCCCTTTAACTGTACTGCGTTCCGCTCAAGAAGGTTTAAATGAAAGGACTGCCGTGTGTATGGCAGTCCCTATCACACCCCCTTCGCCCGGTAAGTTTATTTCGTCACTTATTTAGATCAAGCGACGCTGGTATTTGATAATTCAGGCCATCATCGAAGTTAATCTCTACATCAGTGTTCCCGTGAACTTTGACATAATGGCCGATCAATTGTGCGTGCACAGCAGCCATGGTAGAGCTGGTTCCTCCGGCCTGGACGGTACCATCTGGGGCGTAAACCAGTCCCAAGTAATTCGAATCCTCATTCCCCAGCAAAGCTGCTTCACCGGTATTGCCATCAGCCAGATATATCAATACCCCTGGTAAACCATTATGTGTCTTGCAGGGATCTCCACAGTTGCGAACAGGTGGTGCGGTCAGGTTGATGGTTGCATTCCCATTCGAGGTGTAATCCCCACCTTCGAGATAAAGGGTAATATTCGAACCTGCTACAGTACCACCGGTGATTGTCACTTCATTCGCTACACAATATAACCCTGGTTCGAAAACATGATCACCATTTAGGATGCGGATGCGGTCATATCGACCGGGTTCAAGTGTGCCGTCACCGTTATAATTCCCATGATAGGGCAAACTGGCACAATCGGGAGTGGGGACTGCATAGGATTCACGCGGCAACGCTCGCCCCATGCCCTCTTCAGGCATGGGACTGATCGATCCAGCACCACCATGATCGTCATAACAATCTGGTGTGCGGCAGGTGATATCATACCCGCCATATACTGCAACACCAACACCACCCTGGGTATCGATGCAAGAATTTGAGAAAATACCTCCCCCCGATACGATCACGCCGCTATCTCCGTCAAAATCGATTCCGGCATCCTGACAGTCCATTCCCAATGCAACAATCGCATTACCAAACGCCAGAGGTATGCGGGGTTTTACCCGGGTAACTGCTTCAACAGTGTTCCTGAGCGGCCCGTTGTATACAAAATGAGCAAATGCAGTCGGCGTATCCGAGGTGATAAAGGTCTTTACATCGATGTAGCGTTCGATCCAGCTGCCGTTATCATATCCCTGGATGCAGTCTGTATCGACCCCATTCATATCTGCAATTTCTGCATCAATCGTGTAATCATTGACAGCAGCACTGCGGATGGCAGTGATTTCTCCCCCATTGGTGGCATTAATTTGGGCACTGATCACACGCGAATCACTGCAGCTCCAATCACTATAAACCACGTAGTGATTTTCCAGGTACATTGCAACCGCACTACCCCCAGCCAAAGATGCAGCATCGGATGCGTTTTGCATATGGCGGCGATTGGCGTAAACCATACCACCATCGATTGCCAGGGCAGTAAACCCGAGCAAGGCAACAAACGCCAGAGCAAGCAGCACAACAGTCTGTCCTCTTTCAGATTTCAAATTTATCCTTCTCATCCATTCTCTCCCCGGGAAAGTAATTATTAATTACACCCTGGACTCAAGATCGTGTCCGTAACGGTTGCACTGATAGGAATCGTTTGACCACCGATAACAGCTCCAAGGAACGGCATAGTCAGCGGAAAATCAGGATACAGCGCGGTAACCCGGATGCCATTTCCCGTACAGGGAGCGCCAATCACTTCAACAGTGATGTCATCACTGCTCAATATATCCGGGATCATTTCGGAACTTCCCAGTACGTGGTTGCGGATCTCCTGGGTGAGAGTCGGGTTAATAGACCCATAAACTGCACCCTCTTGTACTGAATCACGCATCGCCATGTAGGTAAAGAACGCCCGGCCGATATCAATAATCCCACCCACAAGGAGTAATAAAATGACCAGCGCCACTGCCATCTCGACCAGGCTTTGTCCCCTTTCTGAAAAATTTTCCTGAATGCTTACTGTCGTTTCATCCATGATGGATTACCATTTTCTGATTTGATCCCTTGAAAAAAATTGTTGACTAATCACTTGGGATGATCCCGCTCACCGGCGCACAGCCTGCGAAGGTTGCAATGATCTGGTAATAATCACCTGCAACACTCTTTGGTGTGCGGCTGAAGATAAAGATCATGTCCCGGGTATTGAAGGCACCGCTCCACACAGGATTCGGCGAGTTAACTGCCAGGTGCGGTGGCGCAGCATTCCCGGTATAGATCGGACTGCCGAAGGTGATCCCAGTAATATTTGCAGCAGAAGCCACAGGCCAGTGCACAGTTACCGAAACCAGGTTAACCGGGACAATCGGGTTAGGACTCTGCAATGACCAGGTCAGAATATCGCCATTAGTATTGGTCCCAAAATAAGGCAGCGCAGTTGGTGTGGGGCAGTTCGGTTCATTATCTTTGATCACCAAGGTGTGGGTCCCCGGCGAGGATAAAACCGCATTCGTAGGTGTTCCCAGGGTGACGATCACGTCTTCGTCAAGTTCGATGAGATCATCCTCGAGCACCTCGACCAGGATATCAACGGATTGATCACCTGCTAGGATGACCAGCGGGCTGGGAATGATGGTGTAATCATTCCCCAGTCCTTCTGTTGCAGATCCAAGGACTATGTATGGAACGGTCACATCCTTCCCAGATATGACGCTGAGTTGGGCAGTGATGGTCACGATCCCTGCATCCTCATCTACAGTTTGACCGCTGGAAGTTAAATAAAGCAGAGGCTCCGGATCATTATCCGGGATCGTGATGGTATGCACATTTGGAACTCCCTTGGTGGCATTGGTAGGTGTCCCCATGACGATTTCAATCGTTTCATCGTATTCATCTATCGCGTCATCATAAAAACTAACATATATGCTGGCACTGGCACCACCAGCAGGGATAACCACCGATTCTGCGTTCACTGTATAATCCAGGTCCTTTGTGGCAGTACCTGCGAAAGTAAATGGAACAAAAACATCCTCACTCCACGCTGCGCTCAGCAACACCTTGACCTCCAGCTTGCCATCAACCATATTTCCGCTGCTTTGGCTGGCAGAAGCAAAGGAAACGCTGGGCTCCATGGCATCCGAAGTAATCGTCGCTGTATGCTTGAATGGTGTTCCTCTGTTTGCATTGACTGGATTCTGGATCATTAAAGTGATCGTTTCATCACCCTCCTCATCATCCAAATCGGGGATCACGGTTATCAAGACCGAAGCGGTGGTGTCACCAGCTGGTATAAAGACGGGTGTGGTATCAATTGTGTAATCAATATCTCGGGTCGCAGATCCACCAAGGATAAATGGAACGGTGATGTCTTTGGCGGATTCAATCGTCAGCTGCAGCTCAACGGTCATGGTCCCGACCGTTTCATCCCCGCTCTGCTGCTCCCAGGTGAAGAACACATCCGGGGGATCGTCGTTATCCAGGATGGTATATATATGCACACTTGGACTGCCGATCGTTCCATTAACTGCACTTAACAAAGTAATACTGAATGGCTCGTCTTCTTCATCGATCAAATCATCGACAACATCGACAACGATCGGGAACGTGGTGTCCATGGCTGGAATCGTAATTGGACTGGAGAGGATCGTGTAATCCACACCGCGCTGAGCGATTCCACTAGTGTCAAAATCCACAACAATGTCCTTGCTGGAAGGGTGGCTCAAGCGTAATAGTGCCAGGTTATCTACATCTTCTGGAAAGCTCTGATCCGCGATAAGGAAGGACACCTCAGGGGGATCGTCATTATCCTCTATTTTTATGATATGTGTAAAAGGATTCCCCCTCACTGCATTGGTTGGCGAGCCCATGATCAATGCTGCGGTTTCTTCATCCTCATCGACATCATCATCGGTGATGGTGACTACGATTTCAGCTGTCGTATACCCAGGAAGGATTACAACTGGGCTGCCACTCACCTGATAGTCATCTCCCGGTGCAGCAGTACCATCAAGAGAAAATGGTATCGATACAGTTTTATCAGTCGCCGCGGTCAGCTGGAGAAGAATCCTGAGTTCACCAGCACTTTCATCAACCGTCTGCCCGCTTTCCACAAAAGCAATCGTCGGTGTAATCGGTGAAGGTGGGGTCCCCTCAATCTCAACATCTTTGATGATCGTGCGGCGGGTGATGGCTGAGATGGGAAACGGTCCAAAATTAGCGAGCGGTAATAGGGGCTGCCAATTTGAGACAACTTGCACCACAACCCTGTCAGCCAATTTGATTTGTTGATTTGCGGGCAACGGACAAATCGCAAAAGGTGAACCGCTGGTCGGCCCATGATCATATGAGATAGATATATCCGTCGAGGAAATTCCAGCAAATCTGCCAATCCGCATGGCCGCACCACGGATGCCGTCGCAATCCGCATAGTACCGGAGACTGCCGGAGAGCTCTCCGGCAGCCGCTCCATAGCGAGCAGCTTCCCGGCTTGAAGACAAAACCGTGCTGTAAAGCCACAGCAAACGCCCACCCTCAATAATCCCGAAAATAAGCAATAACAGGATCGGTATCACCAGGGCAAACTCTACCATTCCCTGGCCTTTTATTTTGTGGTTACCCGTCTTAAATGTATTAATCTCCATCGTCTCCTTCCATAGACTTTGAGAGAACTAATGGGACACTCTGATGTAATTGTATACACAAAGGAGAACGATTTCATAACCAAATTGTTACCTTACAGCTTTGCAAATTTAGAGAATATTGCAAGGAATATTGTCAAAAGGTGGTTTCCCGGGTGTAATTCGATGGTAATTCCAATTCCCCATCCTGCTCAAAGGTAGCAAGGATTTACCTTGACTCGAAAAATTATTGGTTATTTCGTACGGCAAAAAAAAATCAGGAATCACGGTTTGCGATTCCTGATTCTGAATACCTTGCAGCGCACTTAAGGTTGGTAAGTTGGGTGTTGTGTCGGTTTGGGTTTCTTCGTCTTCTCTGGAGCAGGCTCCGGAGTTGGTTCATCCGTCGGTTTGGGCGCGATCGTCGGTGGTGGCGGATCTGTTGGTGGAGGTGCACTGGTTGGTGGGGAGATCGCCGTAGCTGTAGGATCCGTCCTTGTGACAGGTTTAGAGGTTGAGGTTGGTGAAGCTGCCGGGGGTTGCGTTGCTTTCAATGTCGCAGTCGCCGTTGGTTCGATGAAAACCGTTGCCGTGGACGTAAAGGTAGCCGTTGCTGTGTAAGTTGGTGTTGGAGTGGACGTAAACGTAGGAGTAGAAGTTGCAGTTGGGGTTGTCGTGTCAGCTACCAACAAGAATTCGATAGGTCGCTCCTCGAATGGTTCTGCAGCGAGGGCGATAAATTTCTCCATGAATCCCCCCGAAGCGAGTTCAGGATTTGAATCGATGATACCCACGAAATTATTTACGGGTACCCGAAGGGTTTGCTCGAATAATGATGATAGTTGAGCTGCTTTAAACCCGTCTGTTTTGGCAACTGTTAAAATACCTTCCGCAGCCAGGTCAAGTTGAAATTCAAAATTCTTTAGAGTATCATCCACCATATCAGTCCGGCCAACCAGGACCAGTTCCTGCATTTCGATCACTCGCCGCTGGGCATACTCGATTCGCAACCGTGTTTGACCTTCTTCGTTCGGGGCGAGCTTAACTCGCAGTTCTTCTTGAGTGATTTTCGCCTGATATAGTGGATCACCTGGGATGCTTCGCTGGACCAGGAAATCCGTACTTCGATAACCTACAAAAAGCAGGACTGCGGTTAAAGTTAGCAGAGCTGAGTATTGAACAGCGATGCGTCTTTCCTGGAAAAATGCTGGAAGGCGGCTCCATGTTTCGGAAGCGCTCGCCGGACTTCGCTGCTCTTTGAAGCGATTTACCAATCTGCGATGGGAAAGTTTGACAAACCCTGGCCTGGGATTAAATACTTCTTTTCGGGATTGTAGCCAGATCGCAGCTTCTAAAGGTGGTCTTAACTGATCACTATACTGCGGATACTGGTCAATAACCGAGTCCACAGTTGCAGCACCACTGGCGATTAATTCCAGGCACGAATCGAGAATCCCACTTAATTCATCCTGTTTTCGAGTCATTTTAGTTATCATCTCAGTTGCTACAGCATCTGCTTCAGATGGCTAGATTTCCAATAGACTCCGCAGAGCAGATAAGGCACGGTGTTGTAAGATACGCACGGCACCAGGTGTCCGCCCCATCACTTGTCCAGTCTCCTCAGGAGATAATCCACTGAGGAACCTGAGCACGATCACGGTCCGGTAGTCTTCCCGCAGCTGGGTCAATGTTTGCCGGACCTCTTGGTGTTCAATATTAAGTATGGCTGTTTCGCCAGGGTCAGGATTGAAATCGGTGATTTGTTTTTCTTCGATAGACATGATCCCCCCGGACCGTCCCGCTCGCCTATAGAAATCGATAAGTACATTGCGAGCGATTTTAAAGAGATAGGCCAGGAATGGTACTCCTTTTTGCCGGTATTTAGACAGTGAGCGCCAGGTTCGGAAAAAAACTTCTTCGGTCAAATCTTCAGCGTCAAGGCGATTATTCAGGTTCGCATAGATAAATCTAAAGATCGTCTGAGCATAACGCTGATATAATTCGCCGAAGGCTTCCGATTCGCCTTCCTGAGCAAATTTTATTAATTCACTGTCTTCGGAGTCCTGCCAATTAGGCATTTCCTCCACCCTTATGAACGTTGAATTCCATGTTTTGTTACATAATTGACCATCATGTAAATCTTCATTGATCAATCCAAATACCAACATCCCGGGTCCCTATGCGAAACCACACTCAGGGATCGGGGAGAATAATTTCCACCATGATACCCTGTTGAAAGCCTGCGTTGGTCTACAATTCTGTTAGAATCGTGGGGCTATGAAACGGGTATATCTTTCAGTCCTGATCTTAGGATTTACAGTTGCGATTACCTTGCTCTTCACACAGGGTATTCAAAAGACTGTTGTCTTATCAGTGAATGGACTGCCGCATGAAATTCAAACCTCCGCTTGGACTGTTGCCCAATTTCTTGATGAACAAGGTATTTTATTACGGGAAGAAGACCAGATCAGCGCCCGATTATTAAAAATACTGGCTGGTGATGAAGAAATTTCAATCCAACAAGCCTCCTGGATCACAATCAATGATCACGGGGTCACACAAACGGTTTTTTCACGATTCGATTCAATTCAAGAAATTCTCTCGCATTTGAAAATTGAACTTGCTCCAGATGATTTGCTTTACCTGGATGGAAAGCTTGTTTCAGCAGAATCGACGGTTTCAGCCGGTTCCAATCACAGCCTCCAAATTCTCAGGTCAGAACCGATTTTGTTGAGGGGCAGCAATTTATCCAGAACCTTCCTCTCAAATGCTCCCACTCTGGGGCAAGGTTTATGGATGAATGGGGTAACCCTGGAGGCAGGAGATCATCTCGATCTCCCGCTCGACTCCCCTCTTGATGGTTCTGTCGAAGTCGAGATACAAGAATCGCAGGAAATATCAATTCAATTTTCAAACGGGAGCATCCTCTCTAAAACCAGTGCTGGAACGGTCGGGGAGGCATTAAAGGAAGCTGGCATCATCTTACAAGATTTAGATTACAGCCGCCCGGGGATCAATGCTCCCATTCCTGAAGATGGATCTATCCAGGTAATTCGCGTCAGGGAGGAACAATATCTGGAATCTGAACCCATCCCTTATGACACGGAGACCCAACCCGTCGCAGACTTGGAACTCGATCAGCGGAGTGTCGTCCAATCTGGTGTTTTGGGTTTAATGACGAAACGCATCCGCGTGCGCTACGAAGATGAACAGGAGGTATCTCGCCAAGTCGAAGATGAATACATCTCCCAGGCACCGCAATCCGAAATCATCGGTTTCGGTACGAAAATTGTTCCCCACACCTTAGATACACCTGGAGGCCAGATCACCTATTGGCGCGTTCTTGATATGTATGCCATCTCCTACAATGTAACCAGTAATGGGGGATATGGGACCGCAACAGGCGTTCCCCTTGCAAAGGGGGTTGCTGCGATCGATCCCACCTATATCCCGTATGGGACCCAAATGTATGTTCCCGGCTATGGGCAGGCGCTGGCTGCCGACACGGGCGGTGGTATTCAAGGTCGCATGATCGATCTCGGATACCTGGATGAAGATTATGTATCCTGGCACCAGTGGGTGAAAGTTTACTTCCTCTGGCCCCCACCAGAGAATGTTGTATGGACCATCCCTTGAACTCTTCCGATCTCAATATCCCGAAGTTATTGAAGCAGGTGGGTCACCATCCCAACAAGCGCTTGGGACAAAATTTCCTGATCGATCCACGGTATCTCAAGCGGGTTGCCGATGCTGGTGAGATTATTGATCAAGATCAAGTTCTTGAAATTGGAGCTGGGGTTGGAAATTTGACTGTTTTACTCGCAAGGAAAGCCAAACAGGTTATCGCAGTGGAAATCGATTCCAGCCTGATCCCGATCCTTAATCAAGTTGTGAAGACTTATCCAAATATTACGATCGTTCAAGGTGATATCCTGGAACTTGATTTATTGGAACTCGTTGGTGCCACTTCATATCACGTTGTTGCTAACATTCCCTATTACATCACATCCAAATTAATCCGCAAACTGATGACCAGCTCAGCCTACCCCCAAAATGTGATCCTCACGATTCAAAACGAGGTAGCAGACAGGATTTGCGCCAGAACTGGAAAGCTGAGCCTGCTGGGTTTAAGTGTCCAGATTTTCGGACATCCTGAAATTAAATCAAAGATCCCTGCAGCTGCTTTTTACCCACAGCCCAAAGTGGATTCTGCGATCGTCCGGATCGATCGCCATCCCACTCCCTTGATACCTGAGGAGCACCTTGCGTCTTTTTTCCTGGTTGTAAAAGCTGGTTTCAGCCAAAAGCGAAAAACCCTGCGCAATTCCTTATCAGCGGGACTTAGAATTGATAAACAAATCACGGAAAACCTGCTTCAATCCGTCCGCATTGATGCAGGTGAACGAGCTGAAAATCTGACAATTGAGCAATGGAAGAAGCTTTCGCTTGAGTATGAAAAGCTTCGTTCTGCAGTAGATTCAGATAATTAGAGAATTGTGTTTTGAATTTTCCGTATTATTGAGATCCCGGTATTCGTAGAGCATCTTCCAGACCCGTACCGCAGCTTCAAGTTGAATATTGAAAGACATTTTAGATTTCCCCCATTTCCGATCTGCGAAATAGAAAGGCACTTCTGAACATGCATACCCCAGTTTCTGGGCGACGTAGAGCATTTCAACCTGGAACGCGTAACCGTTCGAGCGAATCCTTTGCAGCGGCATGCCAAGTAAAGTCTCTCTGCGCCAAGCCCGAAACCCACCCGTTGCATCGTTTATTGGCAGGTTTAATATCACCTTAGCGTAAAAATTACCAAAGTAAGACAACCCCTTTCTCCATAAAGGCCAATGGTCATCAAGCTTTCCACCTGGTATATAACGCGAACCCAGGACAAGATCTGAATTTATCAAGCCGTCTACCAATTCCAAAACTTTTTCTGGTGGGTGTGAAAAATCTGCATCCATCTGTACAATCACATCCGCTCCAGATGTTAGTGCGCTTTGGAAACCTTCGATATATGCCGTACCTAATCCTTTCTTCCCCATCCGGTGCAGCACGTTTACACGGCCTGGATAGTCATCAGCAAGATGATCTGCAATCTGGCCTGTCCCATCAGGGCTATTGTCATCAACGATTAATATCTGAATTCCATCATTTGGTAATGAAAATATCGCCTCTGCCAAACGAGGGATATTTTCTGCTTCATTGAAAGTTGGCACAACGACAAATATTTTGTTGGAATTTCCCATTGGTAAATTATAACCAGAAAGAGCGAGATTATCTCATTGGAGTCTTCTCGATCACGAATTCACACACTTCATCCCCCATCGAGACACACTTCGATTCATTCACTCTGAATTCTTTCCCACCGGATAACCATTTCATACCTTCTTGAAGGAGACCGACTGCAATAAAGCATACCGGTTTGTCCAGACCATGCCTGCCCCAGCAGACCGGGCAGCGATGAATGGTATATATAAAAACATCATTCTTTTCCTGTGAAGTACTGTGTTGGTCGCTGACTTGCGTGAATATCCTAGCCATCGCAGGTACCCCAATACGCATTTTAGTGCTCAGCGGCAATACTTTGAACGCCAGGTCGCCTGCCCCGGCAAGAGCGCCGAAATTTCTTAATGAATCTGCAAATGTTGCCCGACCGGCGCGTAAAGCCAGGCCACGACCACCTCTGGGACCATAAATTTCTTCCAGAGCCTGGTTGATGGCGGATACGTCAGAAAAATCAAATTCCTTATTCAAATTATCGGGAGGAAAATTTTCGCCTAATTCAGGTAAATGGGCAATATTGAGAACCGCTTTGAGACCATTCTTACCCAGAACATCTTCGAGTGCATCCAACATGATTAATGCAAACTTATTGGCGTAATATAAGCCACTCTTTTCAATAGGATCCATGATTTTGATGTTTCCTCAGATTAATTCGGACAATGCCTCGGTCGCTCGACGCATATCAAGGAAAATTAATCCTAGTTTCGCCTGCTCTCGCGCTAAAGCCGTCAGCACCGCTTCTTCACCGACAGACATCAGGATCACATACCCACTCTCCCCTTTGATATAGACCTGCTCTAAAGTTCCGCGGCCCAATTCTGTCGCGATCCTCTCTCCCAGGGAAAGCATCGCTGCAGACATGGCTGAGACACGATCCTCCTCGACACCCTGCGGCAAAGCCGATGCAATGCTGAGACCGTCAACACTTACGATTGCTGATGCTTCGATATCAGGTGAAGAGGCCTGTAAATCGCGCAAACGATCCACCATCAGTTGAGAACGAGATTTCATTATTGTATAGCTCCTGAAAATGGTTACGCCAACATCCTTTTGGATGTTTCGCTAATGTAGCACAGCGCATATGAGCTGTCAATTGAGGGACTTGATAATATTGATAGGTTAACTAAATAACAAGGATTTACTTGCAGGAGATGTTGCTAACGCTCAGTCCTCCCGGTCGCTCAAATTCACCCACCGGGTTGGCCAGGTATTTTCAATCGGGGGTTCGCATTGTTCAGCAACTATCGGTTACTTTACAGAACCCTGTAAAGAGATTAAAATTCGTTCTCAATACTGGTTTTCTAACGGAGATACAATGCTCACCACCAGATCGAAGTTAATCGTATCGATCTTCTTCATTCTTCTTCCAATATTCCCGATCCAAACTAAAGCTGCTGCAATAAGCGCAGATTCCTCTCCGGTCTCCGGAGAAGTTTTATGCTTACCCGGATCATCGTTATCACCGACAAATGAATGTGCTAACCTGGGCCCGGCAGCTTACCTCTCACGCATGGCTGAGCTCGGATTAACCTTTCCGCTTCACAAAGATCTTGGAACTGCTCCCGATCCATCCTTAACGGTTGTCGATATGCGGTATGGAGAAGTAACTCGCGAGAATGCCAAGGTTTACGCCAGCTTGGATGATGCGGTTAATAATGGCAGTGTAACCAGGCGAATCGATTCTCCTTATAGTTTTATCTCCTACTTCGATGAAGCAGTCATTGATGGAAAAAGATATTACATGGTTGATTATGGTGGGTGGATGACAGCCAATGATATTTCTCGGATCGGCACTCCATCTTTATTCCAGGGGAAAATATTTGACCATACACCTGAGCGTTCATTTGGATGGATAAATTTTCCAGTTCAAACGAAGCGCTCACCAGGATTCACCATCGAGGATTATACGGGGAGAGAGGTCAACCGCTATCAAGAAATCGAGATATTCTCAACGGTAGAACTCGAAGGCATTAATTGGTACATGATCGGTCCAGACGAATGGATCCCCGAAAAAGTGGATTGGCAAAGAATCGTTGGGCGGGTGATTCCGAGCTATTCGCCACCGGAAGGTGTGGATAATGGGCGTTGGATTGAAGTAAATCTCAATGATCAGACCATATCAGCATACGATCAGAATCAGATGGTTTTTGCTACATTAATTGCCAGTGGGATAGAACCTTTTTGGACGCGGCCTGGCTTATTCCAAATTTACCAAAAACTTGACTCTACACCCATGAGAGGGTCATTTGAAGCCGACCAATCCGATGCATATTACTTGGAAGATGTTCCATGGACGATGTATTATGATAAGGCCAGGGCTCTTCATGGCGCTTACTGGCATAACAGCTTTGGCTCACCTCGCTCCCATGGATGTGTAAATATGTCCGTTGGTGACGCTCGATGGCTCTTTGATTGGGCGAGGGAGGGTGATTGGGTCTATGTTTGGGATCCCTCCGGAGATACACCAACCGATCCAGAACTTTACGGAGATGGTGGCGCATAGGTTCTCAGGAGACTGTTTTCTCCTATTCGTCTGGTTCTGGTTGTAAAGATTGCCCATCTTGCTACGTAAGCTGCGAATACTTGGAAAATCCACCAACAATTTGCACCTATTGGATGGCTATGGTAAACTTTTTTGCGGTTTCCAGAAATTTTTACCTTCACCGACTCACCTACCAATAATGAATTCAAGAGGAACCTGTGCTCACAACAGCTGAAAAAATCATCTTCATCATTGCAGTTCTGCTATCCTTTCTTTCAGCTCTTTGGATTAGCGTACGGATTATTCGAATCATTAAACGCGGGCACGGAAGCGTCGATTGGAATGAAGCCCCCAAGCGCTTGTTTGGGGTGATCGCAAAAACGGTCACCTTTCAACCGGTTTTTCGATTGAGGTTGATACCAAGCCTTTTCCATGCTCTTATTGGTTGGGCATTTCTTTTCTATTTGCTGGTTAATCTGGCAGATATCTTAGAAGCTCTTTTCCAGGATTTTGACTTATTCGGTCCAGGTACATTGGGGAATTTGTTGAGGTTGACCGCAGATCTTTTAAGCGTTGCTGCGCTTGTGGGTATGACAGCCCTGGTCATTCGCAGATTTCTTCTCAAGCCCGCTACACTATCAGCGCGTGATGACATTCTTCTATCTACGAAGGTTCGATCATCAATCAAGCGGGATTCCGCGATCGTCGCTGGTTTCATATTGCTGCATGTTGGTGCACGATTTATTGGCCAATCCTTGAAAATTGGTACAGGATCTCCCGATCCTTGGCAACCATTTGCAAGCGGTTTATCCAGGTTATGGAGTGGATTCCCGGATTCCACTTTAAATCTTGGAATTCACATCACTTTCTGGCTGGCTATTGGTACAATTTTACTCTTTATCCCCTATTTTCTTTATTCGAAACATCTGCACCTGATCATCGCTCCAATCAATTTTCTCATCCGGCCAAAACGTCGATCAATCGGTGAGTTGGATAGATTGGATTTTGAAGATGAAACAATCGAACAATTTGGTGCATCCTTTATTGAAGATCTTGAATGGAAACTGATCCTCGATTCCTATGCCTGCATCATGTGCTACCGCTGCCAAGAGGTTTGCCCTGCATATAATACCGGGAAGGTACTTTCACCGGCAACATTGGAGATCAACAAGCGCTATTTCCTGAACACCGAAGGGGCGAAACTAGCTGCAGGCGAGCGGAGTCAAATTCCGCTAACTGAATTTGCGATTACGCCAGAAGCCATCTGGGCTTGCACCGCCTGCGGGGCTTGCGTTGACATTTGCCCGGTGGGCAATGAACCAATGCGGGATATTCTCGAGATCCGGCGTTCCCTGGTGCTCATGGAAAATGATTTTCCCGAACAGCTCCAGACGGCATTCAGAGGCATGGAAAGAACCATGAACCCCTGGAATATTGCTCAAAATGAGCGCATGAAGTGGGCCGAAGGATTGGATGTGCCCACAATAGAGAATAATCCTGACCCGGATATACTTTGGTGGGTCGGATGCGCACCGGCCACGGATGCACGTGCTCAGAAAACTGCCCGTGCTTTCGCAGAAATCCTGCATATTGCTGGTGTCAACTTCTCAGTCCTCGGTGAGCAAGAACAATGCAGCGGAGATTCCGCTCGCCGAGCAGGCAACGAGTTTCTGTTCAATGAAATGGCTCTAGCCAATGTTGAACTGCTCAATGAGATCGCACCAAAACAAATCGTCACTACATGCCCGCATTGTTTACACACTTTAAAAAATGAGTACCCAGCTTTTGATGGCAATTACCAGGTAATACACCACAGCCAGCTGATTGCAGAACTGGTTAGCAGAGGGCAATTAACATTGGAATCACCAGCAAGCAACTCGGTTGTTTTTCACGATCCTTGTTATCTGGGTCGTCAAAATGATATTCTCATTGAACCGAGGCAGGTGTTGTCAAAGACGAACAGCGACCTGCTGGAATTAACACGCAGCGGGAAGAAATCTTTTTGCTGCGGTGCTGGTGGTGCACAAATGTGGAAGGAAGAAGAAGAAGGGCTGCAACGCGTCAGTGCAGAAAGATTTGAACAAGTCCAGGCAACTTCAGCTGATACACTTGCTGTCGGCTGTCCTTTTTGTATGGTAATGCTCACTGATGCTGGAAAAGAGAGCGGTAGTGACCTGGAAATCCTGGATCTTGCTGAAATTGTCCTTAATTCTGTCGACAATAATAAAGGCAACAGCAACATATGAGATTTTGCCTCAAGAAGATGTACATGCAGCAACGATATGTTCTTATCTTCCCTCTAAGAGAGCTTTACCTTAATGGTTTTCCCCTTTCAGTTCAGGTATTATTCCCACAGGGAAGAGAATGGGTTCAATCAGCCCATTCTCTTTTTTGACTCTGATTTCTCGATGTGAACCAGTTGATGTAGCATAAAAAAGGTACTCAAATGACCGAAATTACCAGTAAATCAAATGACATCACTGCAGATAGAAATACGATCATTAACGACTATCGACTTGTATTTCAAAGCCGCGAAGTAAGTTTGATCAGTAAACGAGAGGTGATGAGTGGGAAGGCGAAATTTGGGATTTTTGGTGGTGGGAAAGAGCTGCCTCAAATTGCCATGGCAAAAGTTTTTCGAAAGGGCGATTTTCGTTCTGGATACTACCGCGACCAGACCTTCATGTTTGCCATTGGGGCATTATCCGTGTCGGAATACTTCGCTCAATTGTACGCACATGCGGATGTAGAGGCAGATCCTGCAAGTGCTGGCCGATCGATGAATGCTCATTTTGCCACCCGCAGTCTGAACATGGATGGAAGCTGGAAAAATTTGATGGAACAATATAACTCCAGCCCGGATGTATCTCCAACTGGTTCCCAGATGCCTCGCTTGGTCGGATTGGCTTATGCCTCCCGTATGTACAGAGAAATCGAAGAATTACACAGGTTCAAACAATTTTCTGACCAAGGCAGCGAAATTGCTTTTGGAACGATTGGTAATGCTGCCACAGCTGAAGGAATGTTCTGGGAATCCGTCAACGCAATTGGTGTCTTGCAGGCGCCAGCTTTGATCTCCATCTGGGATGATTGCTTTGGAATTTCCGTATCTAGTGAACACCAACTCGTCAAACAAGATATATCAGAACTACTGGAAGGTTTTAAGGTAGGGCCTGAGGCTGAGCGAGGTTTCCAGGTGTATTCCGTGGCTGGTTGGGATTACCCCGGCCTGATCTCTACCTATGAAGAGGCAGCCCGCTCGGTCAGGAAAGACCATATTCCTGCCATCATTCATGTTTACGAATTGACACAACCCCAGGGGCATTCAACATCCGGAAGCCACGAAAGATATAAAAGCAAAGAGAGGCTGGAGTGGGAGGCAGAGTTCGATTGCCTGGTTAAATTCCGAGAATGGATTCTCGCAAGAGAATATATCTCCGTGGACGAATTGGCTCGTATCGAAGAGCAGGAAATCCACCAGGTTGAGCAGGCGCGCAAACAAGCCTGGCTGGCCTACATTTCTCCGATTGAAATTGAGAGAGTCCAGGTTGGCGAAATGATCACGAAATTGGCGAGTGTATCTCAAAATTCTGGAAAACTTGAAGAGATTCGATCACAGCTATTATCAAACCCTGCTCCCTTTCGGCGACACACGCTCTCCGCAGCATTGAAGGCATTGACGATTGTCCGGGACGAAGAAATCAGCGAAAAGAACTTGTTACTTGACTGGAAAACCTCTCAATATGAACTGAACGAGAAACGATACGCCTCAAATTTGTACAGCCAATCCGCACAATCCGCACTTAAAGTTCCCATCATCGAACCGGTCTATTCACCAGATTCGCCTTCCATCCATGGATATGAAATATTGAACGCTTTTTTCGAAGCTGCCCTCACCCATGATCCACGCATCATTGCGTTTGGCGAGGATGTTGGCAGGTTAGGGGATGTTAATCAAGGATTCAGGGGTCTACAGGATAAATTTGGGTCATTGAGAGTCTCTGATACCGGCATCCGAGAATTAACCATTATCGGTCAGGCGATCGGGATGGCCATGCGTGGTTTGAGGCCGATTGCTGAAATCCAATATCTGGATTATTTGTTGTACGCACTGCAGATCATGTCAGATGATCTTGCCACCCTGCAGTGGAGAACCCATGGTGGTGCAAAAGCACCGGTAATCATCCGCACCCGTGGTCACCGCCTGGAGGGCATCTGGCACTCGGGTTCTCCAATGGCAGGCATCATCAACCTCGTGCGTGGTATGTATGTCCTGGTTCCAAGGGATATGACCCATGCAGCTGGATTCTACAATACCCTGCTCCATTCCGATGAGCCAGGGCTGATTATCGAAGTCTTGAACGGATATCGAATTAAAGAACTGCTTCCTGATAATATCAAAGACATGACTCTCCCTCTCGGAGTTCCAGAAATTCTGCGAACCGGCAAGGATGTTAGTGTAGTCACTTATGGTGCGACCTGTCGCATTGTCCTTGAAGCAGCCAACCGATTGAGCGAGGTTGGGATCGAGTGCGAAGTGATCGATGTTCAAACTCTCCTGCCCTTTGACCTTCAACAGATAATCCTCGAGTCGGTAAAAAAAACCAGCCGCGTGATATTTATTGACGAAGACGTTCCAGGAGGCACCACGGCGTATATGCTGCAGGATGTGATCGAACGCCAGGGTGGGTATTACTGGCTTGATTCGCCGCCTCGCACCTTACCTGGAAAATCTCACCGTCCCGCCTATGGGTCAGATGGTGATTACTGGTCGAAACCAAATGAAGATCAGGTATTCGAAGAAATCTACAAGATGATGAGTGAGAGCCGTCCACAGCAGTATCCGGTTTTTTTCTAAATCTAGCAAACAAGGTTGGTGGAAAATGCCCCTGAAAGTAATTATGCCGCAGCTCGGCGAATCAGTTACAGAAGGCACAATAAGCAAGTGGCTGAAAGCGATCGGTGATGAAATTAAGGAGTTTGAACCGCTCCTCGAAGTAAATACTGATAAAGTCGATTCAGAAATTCCCAGCCCCGGCGATGGTGTGCTTCTTTCTATTCTGGCGGATGAAGGTGCTACAGTTAGTGCGGGAACTACGTTAGCCTGGATCGGAGAGCAAGGAGAACATATTCCAAACGATGCGCAAACAAAAGAAGACCTGACACCTATCAACGCAGAACAACCAGCACCTGTCCCTGTCAAACCCGATCTGGTTCCGAAGTCTGCTTTTCAGACTGGCCGCAATAAAGACCTGGGGTTTATTTCACCAGTTGTCGCAAAAATTTCGCAGGAGCAAAATATTGATCTGACTGAAGTTCCTGGCACGGGTCAGGGTGGCAGGATTACCAAGAAAGACGTCCTGGACTATATTGAGGCGAAGAAATCACATCAACTCGAGACTCCTCTTCCACAACCATTACCAGGATTAGATCGATCTCGCTCTGTGCTCCCGGGTGAATTATTACCTCATTCGATTGTGAGGCGATCTATTGCAGATCACATGGTGAAAAGTAAGCACATCTCGCCGCATGTGTCCACAGTGATGGAAGCCGATCTAAGCAATGTGGTTGCCCACCGCCAGGCAAATAAGGAGACTTTCGAGAAAGATGGTGTAAACCTTACCTTTACAGCATATTTCATTTCTGCAGCCATTTCCGGGTTGAAAAGTCAGCCCATCGTGAATTCGTCCTGGCTGGAGCAAGGTATTGAAATCCACAAGCAGATCAATTTTGGTATGGCAACTTCTCTCGGTGAAGAAGGGTTAATTGTTCCCGTGATCAAGGATGCCGACCAGTTATCGCTATTGGGTTTGGCTCGAAAAATAAACGACCTGGCAACACGAGCACGAAACCACTCGCTTGATCCTGATGAGGTTCGAGGAGGAACTTTTACAATGACCAATCACGGTACGAGTGGTTCTCTTTTTGCGACTCCGATTATTAATCAACCCCAGGCAGCCATTTTAGGAATTGGGGTGATCCAGAAACGTGTCATTGTGATCGATGATGCAATAGCTATACGTCCAATGGTCTATCTGACCCTTACTTTTGATCACCGCATCTTAGATGGGGCGGTAGCAGATAATTTCTTAGCCAAAGTGGTAGAATCGTTGGAAAATTGGAGATAGATACTTCGGGTTTGAAAAATCTAAGCAGGATAGAGACAACCATTTATTTTAGGAGGAATGCATGTCAAATTATGATGTTATCGTAATCGGCGCAGGTCCCGCCGGTTATGTTTGTGCAATTCGAGCAGCTCAACTTGGATTAAAAACTGCCATAATCGATAAACAATGGCTGGGTGGTGTTTGTTTAAATATTGGCTGCATTCCATCGAAAGCCTTACTCAAAAATGCAGAGGTCGTCCATACCCTTAGGGAGCGGGGTAAGGAATTTGGTTTTTCCATCGAGAATTTGAAAATTGATTACAGCGTTGCAGTAAAACGCAGCCGAAAAGTCTCCGACCGCTTAACCAGGGGTGTCGGTTTCTTGATGAAGAAAAACAACATCGACGTCCACATGGGATTGGCAAAGATGGTAGACCAAAATACTGTGGAGGTTGTTGGTGTTGATGGAAAATCCCAATCGCTGCAGGGGAAGAACATTGTAATCGCAACTGGTGCAAGTGCAATTGTTCCACCTGGATGGGATGTCGATGGCAAGCACATCCTCACCTATACCGAAGCTATCCTTCAGGAGCATCTTCCGAAATCGGTGATAGTAATCGGATCAGGAGCGATCGGAGTAGAATTCGCAACGATCTGGAATTCCTATGGCGTGGAAGTCACCATTGTAGAGATGCTGCCAAATATTGTGCCTTTGGAAGAGGAAGAAGTCAGCAGCGAACTGGCAAAGGCATTTAAGAAACAGGGGATCAATGTTCTTACAAATCATAGGGTCTCTTCCCTGGTAATCAAAGACAACAAAGTGGAAGCCGAAATAGTAACCGATGGTGAAAGTAGAACCCTGCAGGCAGAGCAAGCATTAATCGCCATTGGGGTGAAACCAAACAGCGGTGCCCTTGGTTTGGAAGAAATCGGCGTGAGATTATCCGAGAAAGGCATGGTGGAGATCGACGACCGGATGGCGACCAATATCCCTGGGATTTTTGCAATTGGGGATGTAACTGGAAAATTAATGCTTGCCCATGTTGGATCTGCCCAGGGAATAGTTTGCGCAGAGAATATCGCCGGGCAAGATACAATCACGCTGGATTATGAGATGCTTCCGAAAGTTACATTTTCCCAGCCTCAAGTAGCATCCTTTGGAATGTCTGAGAAGATTGCTGCGCAGCGCGGTTATGAAGTAAAAATCGGTCGTTTTCCTTTTCAGGCTAATGGGAAAGCACTTGGATTGGGAGAAACCACAGGCTGGGTAAAGATCGTCACCGATGCAAAATATGGTGAAATTCTTGGTGCGCATATGATCGGAACAGAAGTAACTGAACTTCTTCCAGAATTAACCCTTGCCCAGATGATGGAGATCACTACCGCTGAAATTGCACACAACGTTCACGCACATCCTACCCTGAGCGAAGTACTCATGGAAGCTGCACACGTGGCAGAGGGGCAATCGATCAATATCTGACGCTCTCGAGAGAGGCTTGCAGCCTCTCTTTTTTTATCTTGTAATGGTACGATAAAATTCTCTTGCATGCTCCATCGAAGCTTGGTATTCAGCTCTTTCAGCGATCATGGAGATATTACGCTGAGCAGCTTTGAGCTGAATTTCTGGATGAGACAAAGCATTGATTACAGCTTCTGCAAGGTCCTCGTGATCTCCAGGATCAATCAAACTCCCATTAACGCCAGGTTCGATCCATTCACGGATCGATTCTAGATCCCCTGCAACAGGATAACAACCACTTGCCATCGCTTCCAGCAAGGTATTTGGCGTTCCATCATGCATACTGGGAGATACTGCGACCGCGGATTTCCGAAATAACTCTGCCATCTCATGTCTTGAGACTCGCGGAAGCAGTTCGACCGCCGATCTGATCCCGTATTTGTCAACCAAATTCTCGGCTTCCTGCTCACCGGACATACCAGGACACAGGAATCTGGTTTCGGGTAGCTGGCTTAGAATTCGGGGAACTGCCTCAAAAAAAGCGTCATTACGGATATATGCCCGGATTCCACGTGGGTTGATCACAGTTCGACCTCGCCAATCTGTCTCAACCTCAGGAGGATAAAATTGATCGGTTTGCACGCCACCATTTCCTGGAATGACAAGAGCTGGATGATCGCCCGGGAATCCCCAGGCTTTTGCCAGCTTACGATCACGCTGGCAATCTGTGTGCAGGCCATCTGTTCTCGATAATACCAGCCGGGTGGCTTTACGCATCCATGGTGTTGCATTTGCATGAAAAGTAAAATCATTACCCCACACTGAAACCAGCAAGGGAATTTTTAATGATGAACCCAAAGCCCTTGAGGCTAAGATGCCTTCAAATGGAATCCGCATTGCATGGACGAGATCCGGTTCGATCTCAGTAATCAAACTGGCAAGTTTGTTTGCTGCAGTTTGTATGGTTAAAGGTGCGACAATTCGCCTGACGGCAGTTCTAAGGTTGACCAGAGAGGATTTCCAAAGAATACTTTCCTTATGCTCCCGCTCTCTTTGAGATTGGTTTTCCTTTAATTGGCTGAATGCAACCGGGATGAAAGTTACGCTTGCAAATTCTGGATGAGGTGGCAAATTGAAAGTAGAGGCAAGATGGATTTCATCGCCTCTTTCGACAAAGTAGGCTATCCAGTTCATAGCGATCGGCGAGCGCCCGTCACAAACATACAATATGCGCATCATTTAACTGGTATTTCTCGCGGCAGAATGGTTGATTGCCTCGATAAATATACTCACCATCTGTTCTATGTTTACCTCGTCGTGAACAATCCGGAATGAGTCTTTACCCATCTTTCTTAATCGCTCGGGAGCTGAAAGAGCAATTTTTAGTGTTTCAAGTAAGGCTTCCTCATCATCTGACGGAATTAACCATCCATTGCCTGGTTTTACTAAATCACCCTGCGTCCCATCTCCTTCCGCTACAATGACCGGCAAGGCATACGACATTGCCTCTTGAACAGCCAAGCCCCCTGTACCTGGTAATACAAATAAGTCTGCGTTTCTATAAATATTGCTTAATGATTCTCCTTTCTTGATTCCAAAAAATTTTGTTTTTGGATAGATCTTTCTTGCAAGCTGCTCCATGTTGCTTCTATCTGGTCCATCCCCCACGATCCATAGTTCCGGATGCAATTCCTCCGGAAGAGATGCAATGGTGCGAATAAGGTGATCGATTTTTTTCCGCTTTTGAATACGTCCAACATAAAGGACTACTGGGCGATCCTCAAAATATGGTGGTCGCTCGTTGGAAATTTCCGTTGGACGTCTGGCGACAGCATTCGTAGCTACATAGATTTGTTTATGGGTGGAAAGGAAATCACGATATTCTCTAGCCCCCCTGTGGCTATACGCAATCATGGCGTCTAATTGATTGTACAACCTGTGCCTCAGGTAATTTCTCAAGAACGTGTTAAACTGCCCTCCAAGGGTCCTCGATCCTTCTAAGGGAGGTGCACCTAATCCCCATCCGATCACTGCTTTCCCTCTGGAATGCATCCATTGTATTGCCCTGTTTGTACTTAAATACCTGGGATTCGCTTCAACGATCAATACATCGGGGTCCCACTTTTCCAACCAATCTAATAATCCCCTCTGCCAGAGAAAATAATAGCGCGACGCAACGTCTGAGAAATGATAATTTTGGGATTTTACGTATTTTGCAACATTCAGCTCACTTGCCTCCGGTATTGTTTCCTTGAGAGGTACATCTCCAGCAAATATGCTGAGACCTCCTTCACACGCCTCAGCTAGTAAATCAAAAAACCCCGCCCGGTATTCCGGTAGAACTCTCTGCTGGATTCCCAATTTTCCTGGATAATGATTCAGCGATTTATTCATTCGGAAAGGCCACAATATATGATTTCCAATCTAAATCTTCCAGGCTCCGCACCGGAGAAAATTTAGTATCCATCCGGGAAATGCGGTAATTCGCATTATTAAGGACTTCCCAAGACACTTGCGCCGCTTCTGTGCCATGCAGCTCTATAAAAAGTATCGGACGAATTAACCGCAAGGTCTTCTCCATTCCAGGCAGTGCCAACACTTCCCCGCCTTCAATATCTATTTTGATCACATCAGGAACAAAATTTTCTTGACGATCAATAAATTCGTCGATGGATATCCCAGGAATCTCGATTTGGTGCATGTATTCGAGAGAATCTCTGCCTGCAGAACCACTTACTTTTCCCGTGCCTGTTGAAGGACCTTTTAGAAAAATCACATCACCCGTCCGATCCTGTACTGCCGCTTCGACGATGGATATTCGGTCAAGATAATCATTAATCTCAATATTCTGTTTCAAGCGCATCACATTTTCAGGGAGCGCTTCAAAAGCATAAACATGCCCTTCTGGTCCAATTTTTTTGGCAAATATGAGACTGATGAAGCCGATATTTGCACCAACATCCATGATTACCTGACCTCGTCCAACCAAAGACTGAACAGCAAACTGCAGCTCAGGCTCGTAGGTTCCCAACCAATAATCTTTTTCTTCCTTTAAATCAAGGAACATCTTTAGATTTTCATCACCACCCAACATGAGATTGACTTTGACCAATTCTCCCGGTGCGAAACGATTTAAGACTGAGCGGATCATCCTAGAGATGGTTAAATTCTTATAGAAGGCACGTTTAATCGGTAAAGGCAGCAGGTTTGCAAAATACGCAGTAAAATCGAACACCATTTTATTGAGAGTCATCGTCTTGAAATTGTCCACTCCATCGATTGACTGCTTGCATTATCAACCCAGCAATAGATCCAGGTACTGATCAACCATGAGCTCGAGACCAAAAACCGACTCTGCACGTTGCCGAGCAGATTTTTGATAGGCATCCAGATTTTCCAGAATTTTCCATGTGCTTTCAGCTAGGGCAGGAATATCCGGTTTTTCTAAACGCCAGGAATTCCCACCATAAGGTACAACGCTACCTCCCGAATCACCCACAATTTCCTTCAATGCACCGGTATCAAATGCAATCACAGGTGTCCCGCTCGCGAGTGATTCAATCACAGAATTTGGACAGGCAGCATTAATATCAGCGGAGAAAAGCAGGTGTGATTGCTGGTAAATTTCATTGATCATCTCATGATCAATCGTGCCCAACCAATTGATGTGCAGAGAATTGTCTTCCCCATGTTCGGATAACCAGTTCTCCCAATTATCCTTTGTCGAGCTGGAAACCTTACCTACCACCCATAGTTCGACCTGTCTGCCTTCTGCTGCTTTCTGCGCCACCTGGTTGGCCAGATGAACTGCATTCTCCAATCCAAATTCATAGCCACCTAGCAAGCTACCCTCAACCATCAATATTCGCAGGACTCTATCCCCGGCAGATACAGCACCACCAGGTGTAAACCTGTGCAAATCAACACCATTATAGATGACGCAATTTTGGCAGGCAGTAATTCCCTTCTCACGTTCCCACCATTCCTTTGAGAATTCGGATTGGTATGCAACTGCATCCACTAAATGCGAGCGTATGATACTTAATATTAAATTCCCATATTCTGCACGCAGCCAATGACCCGCACCTGTATTTATTTTTCGGTGGATCCAATTCATTCCATCTAATCTTTGTACGATTCTAATTCCGTGATGTTTCGCATATCGTAATTTCCCGAGATAGCGTGTGCCACCAATTACCAAAATGGAATCGATAGTCGGATCGCTTAAATCGTAACTAACCTGAATTCCACGACGTGAAAGCTCCCGCGTGAATTTTGATTGGAATGAAACCATACCCCCGATCCCGGTCAATCGAGGAATGAAACAAATTTTTGGCTGCATTTTCATACTTAGATGAAATTATACCCAGAGGTCTTAAATGATCCTATTCTTGTTCTCGATGACCAATCATTTTTGCAGGCACACCGGCCCAAATCTCATATTCTTTAGTAGAAGAAGTAAGAACTGCATTCGCCCCAACGATCGTACCTTGTTTTACCTCAAGAATTCCCTCCCCACAAAGGATCTTCGCTCCCGAAGCGAGAACAACATCGGAGGCAATCCGGATGCCCTTGAATCCTGATTTTTCAAAAGAGTGATGCACATCTGATCTCCCCAAAGTTACCCCTGGATATATTTTCACCCGATCTCCAATGACAGTTTTTGGATGAATCACCACCCCAAATCCACCATGTGCCAGCTCGAAATCCTCGCCAATTTGTACCGATTTTGGTATTTCTACGCCTAAAATCTTTAATAAGAAATAAGCAACACTTCCAAATGCGGGACTACTACGTGCATAGACCAACCTTGTGTAAAGGTCTTTTTTCTTTGCCATAGCACATCAATTAAACCATAGTTTACTGATAAATAACTGCAATTTATTCTCTTGACACAGAACGTATGTTCGTGTATTATTTATAGCACAAGTGTTTCCTTTATTATTGCCAGGAGTTATCAGCATGCCTAGAAAACGCAAAAAAGGGTTGAGCGATCGCCAAAAGAAGATTCTAAAAGTGCTTGATTCCTTTCAAGAACAAAATGGATATCCTCCTTCTATCCGGGAAATTTGTTCTGAAGCGGAAATATCATCAACCTCAGTAGTTAATTATTATCTTGAACAGCTTGAAGAAATGGGCTATATCGAGAGAGATCGACGGATTTCTCGAGGGGTTCGATTACTTAAACCCCTCAAGGATGCATCTATATCTGTTTCTTCACAAATAAAGAAAACCGCGGAAGCAGTATCTGAAATGCTCCAAATCCCGGTAATGGGTCGAATTACCGCTGGTGAATTGACTCCCATCCCGACCTCTGATTTCTCATACTATGACTTCGAGAGCACAATTGAAGTTCCCCAAAGTCAGCTTCCGGGAAGAGAACAGGGGAAAGATTTATTCGCTTTAGAAGTCGAAGGAGATTCGATGATCGATGCCATGGTAAACGATGGTGACATCGTTATCATGAAGCCTGCCAGCGAAGCCAGAAATGGTGAGATGGTGATGATTTGGATCAGCGATGAAAATGAGACCACCTTGAAATATTTCTTCAGGGAAAATGGACAGGTGAGACTTCAACCTGCAAACCCGACCATGAAGCCGATCATTATTACAGATCCGAGTAAACTTGAGGTTCGTGGGAAGGTGGTCATGGTTATTCGGCAGATTTCAGGACTACCTGCCTGATTAATTCAGAAGAAATTTAGGAGATTGCAATCCAGCTGAATGAGTGCCCAGCTGCTGATTCATTCTTCAGGAATAGGTCGCTAAAGTCAAGGCGACCTATTGCTGTTTATGGGATAATGCGTTTAACGCATTACTTAGGGGCAACCTGAAAAATAACCGCCATTTACCAGCGTTCCTGGGGAGTAAAGTGCTCCACCTGAATCCGCAGCAAGACTGTGCTTTTTCAAAGGCAAAGATCCAGTGATATCCGGATCACGGGTGATGGATTGATCATCGCTGCCTTCTTCTCCGTAGCTCAGACTCGAAACAATATTCAGCTGTGGATCGTACAGGAAAATAGTTTCCATACCGTCGTTCAAGCCCAGCTTTCCGCTTGAAGCAACCTGAACTATAGAATTACCAAACACCCCATTAGGAGTTCCCCCACCAAAAAGAACCATGCTGCAATTTGCTTCAATAATAGAACCTTCTGGGAAGATGTGCCGAATATCAATCATGTCCCCAACAGCCCATCCACTGATATCCATTGGATGAGTTGAAAAATTCACTATTTCGATAAATTCATCATCTGAAATACCCACGATCCCATCTTGATTTGCATCTCCAGAATACGGACCAGGATCAGCCAGGATTTCATTGATCACAATTTCAATCACCGGTTCAGGAGTCTGTGTTAAGGTTGGAGTTGGGGTGATCGTCGCCGACGGTGACGGTGTTTTTGTTGAAGTGGGGGTCGGTGAGATTGTCGGAACAGGCGGGGAAAGGACAATACCTCCGGGCTGTGGATCTAGTAAATCTACCCAATCATCCGCTGTATTCGTGTCGAGGTTTGCTGGCTGTCTTGCAATTGAATGCCCGGGCTTTACCCCAGGTACAGGTGGATAAAAAGCGTAATCAGATGTACCCCATGAAACCATGTCTATAATGGATTCATTAATATTCATGATAATTATTTCGTCTCCGGTGTTGCTTAGGTTTACTGGTCCAGAAGCCCAAAGTGAAAATGGGGATAAATCTGGTACAGTCTCAACGGTATTATTAATCTCATAATCAGGCACAAATCCAAAGTATCCCAAAAAAGCATCTGCTTGATTTGCGATCAGGATCACTTTCCCAGGAGCTACCCTGCTCCCTGCAGGAAAAACAAGCATTCCCTCTCCCCCGTCACGAGTTTCTTCATCACCAATTTTAAGACACTCAAGGTTAAAATCTGTACTCCCATAATTGAAGAGCTCTATCCATTCGCCATCTGGTTCGGGGAGCGCTTCTGGATCATAAAATACCTCTGATATGAGAATTGCATCATTCTCACACGATGGTTGGGTAGCAGTCGGAGTTGTCGTGGGTGATGGAATAATTTCTAAATTCACCTCTCCAGGACCGGGTATAGGAAGTATTACCCAATCCTCCGCACGGTTGCTGTCAATGTTTGCTGGATTACGTTCGATAGAGCTTCCATCTTGTGGCTTGGTAACGGATGGATTGAATGCGAAAATTGAATTCCCCCAGGAAACAGAGTCCATTATTTGATCATCCGGATCGAGCAACAGCAATTCATCTCCTGAATTGCTCAAATTGATCACTCCACCTGACCAGCTCCGGTATTTTGATAAATCAGGTACTTCTGGTTCGCTATCCGTGATTTCAAAATCTGGAAAAAAACCGTAATTTTGGGCAAATAACGATGCCTGGTTGGCAACCAGGACTGTTTGACCCGCAGATACATGGGCGCCATCGGGGAGAGCATACATTCCCTCTAAATCGCCTTTGATTTCGCTGTCCCCTATTTTATACCCACGCAGATCGATATCTATCGCACTGCGGTTGAAAATCTCGATCCATTCATTCTCCGGTTCAATTCCCAATGGATTGATCATGATTTCTGATATCACTAGCTTGTTCTTAAATTCAATATTCACGGGCATTAAATAGCTTATGATTGGGAAGTATATATTTTGTACGCTGTGATTTGAACTGAGGATTGAAAACCCGAGCAATGGTATTAACAGCACCAAAAAACCGATAATTATAAGCATTTTCCCCTTTGCTCTGCTCGCCATAATTTCACGTCCTTCACCCCAGCAAGGACTTAACAAATTCTCTGCAATTGCTTTTCTTCACCGATATCAGTGGATAACAAACGATAAATCCCCGCTAACTACCAGTATGATTGCTTTTCCTATTATATCGAAATCTAATATAAATTCAAATTCTTATCGATCTTTCCTGAGGGGATAACTACTTGTATCTATCAAATTAATATGCACCACTTTAGATGAATAACAGGTAAAATAAAAAGGATGTTACAAGGAGGATATGGGTATGGATAATATTGGAAGACAGAATGGGCAAAGCTTAATAGAATACGCTTTAATATTAATTTTGGTTGCAATTATCGTGATCATTGTGATTTACCTCTTTGGTCCTGCAATTGGGAACTTGTACAGCAACATTATTCAAAGCATATAATCGGAATGCCTTTGCTTCCCGATAAGGTACCCCTCACCAAGCGTGGATTTGACCTTCTCATTTCAACCTGTGGATTGATCATCCTTTCTCCCCTGTTACTATTCATATCGATATTACTCGTAATTTTTCAGGGATTACCCATCCTCTTCCGACAGCAACGGCCCGGGTATCGTGGTAAACCGTTCACGATTTTCAAGTTCAGAACGATGTCTGAAAATTTCAACCTCAAGGATGAACCGCTTCCAGAGGACCAGCGAATAACAAAATTAGGCAAGTTCTTGCGCACAATAAGTTTGGATGAACTTCCTGAATTATTTAATATCTTCAAAGGTGAGATGAGTTTCGTTGGACCCAGGCCGTTATTGATCCAGTACCTGGATCGCTATTCTTCTGAGCAAGCCAAACGCCATGATGTGCTCCCGGGTTTGACCGGATGGGCACAGATCAATGGGCGCAATGCGATCACCTGGGAGGAAAAATTTGATCTGGATCTCTGGTATGTTGATCATTGGAGTTTTTTATTGGATATGAAAATCATCTTATTGACAATTTGGAAAGTAATTATCCGAGAGGGCATCGATGAACCAGGTCATATTTCGGCAGGGGAGTTCATGGGATCGAAATACAAGAAAAATGATCATGTGAAGTAGCTATGTAACTAGAAAAACTGATGAAGTCAGATGATGAGTATTAAACCAACAAGTAAATACCAGGCTTCACGCAGCAGAGATGAACACCTCTATCGTGAGATGATTCGCATCCGTTATTTTGAGGAAAAAGTGCTTGCCGAATTTTCGAGCGGATTATTCTCGGGAACAACGCATACCTATCTTGGTCAAGAAGCAAATGCTGTTGGTGTGCTCGATCAAATAGATGCTGAGGATATTGTGGTCAGCAACCATCGCAGTCATGGTCATTTCCTTGCTTATGGCGGTGAGATGCAACCCTTGTTCGCAGAACTGATGGGAAAACCTACAGGCGTCTGCGCAGGACGGGGAGGATCACAACACCTGCATTGGAAGAACTTCTACTCAAATGGAGTTCTCGGAGGGACTGCTCCGATTGCAAGTGGTATCGCTCTTGCCGAAAAAATCAAACGTACAGCGACGATCACCATTCTTTTTCTCGGCGATGGTGCACTCGGTGAAGGCGTAGTGTACGAATCCATGAATCTGGCCTCCCTCTGGTCAATCCCCATTTTATTCGTTGTTGAAAATAACAAGATTGCCCAAACCACGCCCATTGAAGTGAACTTGGCGGGTGAGATTGGGAAACGCTTCGGATCGTTCGGAATTGCAGTGGAGGAATTGGAGTCTAGCGATGTCGTTGAGATCAATTCCCTTGCCACAGATATCTTATCCAGGGTAAGAGAGAGTCGCCACCCTTTTGCGATGATCTTAAATACGCATCGATTTGGACCTCATTCAAAAGGAGATGATACCCGATCCGGGGAATATCTCCTTGAGTTGAAAAAACACCATGACCCCATTTCGATTCAGGGACAGCGCATAAACCAAGACAAGAAAATTGAAATTGACTTTGAAGCAGCAGAGGAGGTTGCAGAGGCATTTCAACAAGCACTCTCAGCTCCATAACCTTATCCAAAACATATAGATCTAGTAAACTGGAATATTGATTTACTGCTATGACCACAGTACTCGAATCACTCAATCAGGCTTTACATCGAGCGTTGCAGGAAGATGAAACCGTTTTTATCCTAGGCGAGGATATTCTCGATCCATATGGAGGAGCATTCAAAGTCTCACAGGGCCTATCAACTTCCTATCCAGGACGGGTATTTACCACACCTGTTTCGGAATCCGGTATCATCGGTCTGGCCACAGGCATGGCTTTGCGCGGGTTACACCCCATTGCCGAGATTATGTTTGGAGATTTCACAACATTAATCGCGGATCAGGTGATTAATCATGCTGCTAAATTCCGGTATATGTACAATGACCAGGTGCGGGTACCAATCGTGATCCGCACACCAATGGGGGGGCGCAGGGGGTATGGTCCTACTCACAGCCAAACACTCGAAAAAATATTTTTGGGTACGCCTGGAATCAGCATTCTGTCACCGAACATATTTATAGACCCTGGAGATTTATTACTTCACGCAATATTTGACTTGGAAGATCCCGTCTTATTCGTTGAGAATAAGGTCCAATATTCTCAACGAATAATGAGGGATGAGCATCTAAAAGAATTTAATTTAACCAAAATCGATAATATTTCCGACGAAACTTCCAATTGGAAGATCAAAACAGGGTCACCAGCTATAAAATTGGCGCTCAGGGATGCACCGCCTGCGAGTGTAACCATCGCCACTTATGGGTACATGGCAGATCTTTGCCGTCAGGCAGCATTACGCTTGGCATATGAAAACGAAATATTCATTGATTTGATTGTTTTTTCCCAATTACTGCCTGTGAACCTTCAACCCATCATCGATTCATTGCAAAAATCCCAGCGATTAATCGTAGTTGAAGAAGGGACACGAACCTCTGGTTGGGGTGCCGAGCTCCTGGCAAGCTGCATCGAAGAAATTAGTGATTATCTTCAACAAGCTGGTAGAGTCGCCAGCCTGGATGCTCCCATTCCAGTGTCTAAACCGTTAGAAAATGATTTCCTGCCTGGTGTAGACGACATTATGAACGCCGTAAAAAAGATGGTATAAATAAGCGCATTTTTGCATATTTACTTGAGCTGAATTATGAACCAGGACGCATATCAGGTTACAGCACCTCTATTGAACCCGAACGAACCAGGAGCAAGAGTCGTTTCCCTTTTGGTACAGGAGGGTCAATATGTTTCGAAGGATTCGGTTTTGTGTATACTCGAGACCACGAAATCAACCGCCGAAGTCATTGCCGAGCTTGACGGATACATCGCTGCATTGCAGGTGTCGGAAAACGACTTCATACAAGCAGGTTCAATAATTTGTTTTCTTGCAAATACCCAAAATTGGCAGCCTGGATTGGCCGGTTCGGAATCCTTTTCAAAAGCCAGCACCTCAGAAGAATTGAATTCTCATATCCCTGCCGGATTGAGGATCTCTCAACCGGCGTTGAAGCTTGCCAGAGAAAAGAACCTCGATTTAACATTACTTCCAATTGGACCCCTGGTAACAGAAAAAATGATCCTTGATGTGTCCGGAGCATCGGTGAGTATGAATACATTAGATACGGCTATAAATCCACGGGAGCTGGTCGTTTATGGAGGAGGCGGGCACGGGAAATCATTGATTGAACTAATCCGTACGCAATCCATCTATCACATCCATGGAGTTGTAGACGATGGATTGAAACCTGGTGACAAGATATTGGGCATACCCATCCTGGGAGGCAGCGAGGTATTCCATGACCTTTTTGATCAAGGCATTAGACAAGCCGTGAATGCTGTCGGAGGAATTGGAGATATCAGAAGCCGGGTGAAGGTGTTCCATCTTATAGCGGAAAATCAATTCACATGCCCGGTAGTAATCCATCCGTCAGCAGTTATTGAGATGAGCGCAGAAATTGATCCAGGTGTCCAGGTTTTCTCTCAAGCATATATCGGCAGTGAGTCACAAATTGGTTTTGGGGTAATCATTAACACTGGAGCAGTCGTTTCACACGATTGCACATTGGGTGATTTCGTAAACCTGTCACCGGGTGTTTTATTAGCTGGTGGTGTAACAATTGGTAAAGAAACACTGATCGGTATGGGTGTAACCATAAATCTTGAGGTCACCATAGGGAAAAATGTCCGCATCGGAAATAGTGCCACCATTAAAGCAGATGTCCCCGACAACAGTCTGGTGAAAGCCGGGACAATCTGGCCTGAATAAGAAACGAAAAAAAGTTAGCTGTTCTTGGAGAAATTTGTGAATTCCATGCACCAGATTCCAATGTCTTCACCTGATATCACAGATGCTGAAAGAGATGCTGTTGCCAGGGTATTAATGACCCCATCCCTTAGTATGGGTTCCAGAATTGAGGGTTTTGAAAATGCTTTTTGTGAATATACTGGCTGCAAGAATGCTATCGGAGTGAGTTCCGGTACTTCAGGTCTCCATTTATGCATCCGTGCAGCAGGCATTGAACCAAATGATCTGGTAATTACAACCCCATTCTCATTTGTCGCTTCAAGCAATGTGATTCTCTTTGAGCAAGCCATTCCAATATTTGTAGATGTTGATCCCGAAACAGGGAACATTGATGCCACCCTTGTGGCTGAAGCGGCTAGAGCTCTTACCTCTTCCGCAGCTGCGAGAGAGAAATTTCTTCCAAGGATCACGTCTGGAATACCTCAGGACCTGAAAGCCTTGCTTCCCGTTGATGTATTTGGCCAACCAGCAGATTTCGACCCAATCTCCGCGACCGCGGAAGAATATGATTTGAAGGTGATTGAAGATTCTTGTGAAGCACTGGGAGCAGAATATAAAGGTCGTAAAGCCGGGACAATTGGGGATTATGGAGTTTTTGCTTTTTATCCCAACAAACAAATGACAACCGGTGAAGGGGCTGTCATCGTCACAGATGATGATGAAGCTGCGGACTTGATGCGTTCCTTGAGGAATCAAGGTCGGGCACCGGGGGATACATGGCTGCAGCACACCTACCTGGGTTACAATTACCGGCTGGATGAAATGAGCGCAGCTCTGGGTGAAGTTCAAGTCACACGCTTGGATGGAATGATAGGGAAAAGAGCAAGAGTAGCATCCTGGTATGCTGATAGATTGTCATCTATTCCTGATGTACAGGTTCCTACGATAACTCCGACCACGACCAGGATGAGCTGGTTTGTCTATGTCGCAAGATTTTCAAAGAACGTCGATCGAGATCGAGTAGCTGCTGAATTAATCAAGCGGGGGATTCCTGCACGGCCATATTTTCTCCCCATCCATTTACAACCCTATATGGTTTCCCGCTTTGGTTATCAAAAGGGTGATTTCCCGAATACTGAGGACCTTGGGCAGCGCAGTTTAGCACTTCCTTTCTCAAGCGTTATGACTGAGGACCAGGTCGATTACGTTTGCGAGTCAATTGATATCGTGATCAGGAATATGTAAGAATTATCTGGATGATGTTTTTTCAACAGCAAATTAGTAGATTATTCTAATTCCATTGAAAATGCCTCATCAGCAGGAGAAGTAGAATGAATGTGACAATGTGGCGTAAAGCCCTGCAGGTAATACCCAGGATCAGCCCAGAAGAATGGCAATCATTGGACGTAATCTCGAAATGGTTGATTTCCACGCGCGCGGCTGTACTGATCATGACCTTTTTATCAGCCGCGATCGCTGGCATTCTTGCCATTCAAGATGGCGCTTTTCATCTTGGTAGATGGTGTCTCCTCGCGGTCGGCCTGGTGATGGCCCATGCCACGAACAATTTGCTGAATGATTACACTGATTTTAATAGGGGCGTTGACCAAGATAATTATTACCGTTCCCAATATGGGCCCCAGGTGCTCGTTCATAATCTGATGACTACCCGCCAGCTGCTGACCTATGCAGCTGTCTCTGGGCTGATTGCGCTCGCGGCTGGAATTGCTTTAATACTCCTCCAAGGTGGGATTACCTGGATATTACTGGCGCTAGGAGTGTTCTTTGTACTCTTCTACACCTGGCCGCTAAAGTACATTGGACTGGGTGAGCTGGCTGTTCTCATTGTCTGGGGACCACTTATGATAGGTGGTGGCTATTACGTTATCACTGGAAATTGGGAATGGAACGTGATTCTTGCCAGTTTGCCATACGCTTTAGGTGTCACAGGTGTGATATTTGGGAAGCATATCGACAAATATGAGATGGATAAGGAGAAAAGAATCCATACCCTACCTGTAATTTTGGGCGAGAAGGTATCCCGCTACCTTGCACTGATTATGGTATTCCTGCAGTACTTATTGGTGGTTTACCTTGTGGTTACCGGTTTCTTCACCCTGCTTCTGCTGATAGTGTTCTTTTCTATTCCAGTCCTATTACAGATCATCCCAATATTTCTTAGCCCCAAGCCTGAAGAAAAACCAGAAAACTATCCGGATGTTTGGCCAAATTACTTCGTAGCAGCTGCTTTCGTACACAACCGCCGATTCGGTCTGTTTTTCTTACTTGGATTGATGCTGAATGTCCTGGCTGTGTATGTTATGGTAAATTATTTTTAGAAATTCGCTTGTGTCTTCTGAAAAATGAATAAAGGCTAGGAGTTATACCTGGTTTTTGTTCTAATGCCACAGTTAAATATTGGCCTCATGGCATGGTCTCGTTCCGAATCGAACCGCTGAAGCGGTTGAACAGCAAAAATAATAATTCCAAGAGGAATCGGATGCTGGTTATACGCAAGATGGTATTTATCAGGGTTCCCTCCCAATTGTATTCGCACGCTATCTAGAAAAATCTTGCTATAATTAAGAAAATTATACTTCCCAAGTAAATAAGATAACCCAAACATCCTGTCTCATCCTTATAGGAAAGTGGGTATGTCCCTTAAAATCT
The DNA here is from genome assembly GCA_046260155.1 of Anaerolineales bacterium. Lineage (GTDB taxonomy): Bacteria > Chloroflexota > Anaerolineae > Anaerolineales > UBA4823 > PFL25. Next base: position 57,401 of record JBJYXV010000063.1, on the reverse strand, counting down.
ACCTTCTTGGGCAGTTCAACCTCCAAGCTGACGACCATCCTATTGAACTGCCTTCCAGACCTGCCCAATCTTTGTTGGCATATTTGGTGCTTTATGCAGGTGTGGCTCACAGGCGGGAAAAATTAGCCAGCCTGCTCTGGCCGGAAACAGTAGAGTCTAATGCGCGCAGCTACCTGCGGCAAGCTCTATGGCGCATCCGAAAATCGTTCTCAAGTGGTTCTCTCAATTGGAAAGATTATCTCCAGATTAATGATATCAGTGTTTGTTTCAAGATGGATGCTGATTATTGGCTGGATGTGAATCTTTTGGTGAATCCTGCGGAACCATCTTCAGACGAAGTGTTAATGAGAATCGTTAACCAGTACCAGGGTGAACTGTTACCGGGTTTCTATGACGATTGGATCGTTTTAGAGCGCGACAAAGTCCAAGCCGCATATCACCAGAAGATGAACTTGCTTCTTGAATGCCTGGTTAAAAACTGCAATTGGAATGAAGTCATAAATTGGAGCGAGAAGTGGATCTTGTTTGGATTTTCACCTGAGCCGGCATACCGCGCTTTAATGCGTGCTTACGCCGGTTTAGGTGATCAGAGCATGGTTGCTACCACTTACATGCGCTGCGAAGATGCCCTGGATCAGGACCTGGCCCTGGAACCATCCCTGGAAACCAAACAGCTTTATGAGCAGCTGCGTCAAGGACAGAGCAAAAACTCCGATTTAATCTCTGATCCACCTGCACCATCAATGAACCCTCCTGGGTTCCTTTGTGATGTGCCCCCTGAGGTGGAAAAATCACGATTTGTTGCCCGAGAAAGCGAACTGGCCCAACTGGAGAACTACTTCCAACAGGTAAACAATGGTCAAGGACGGGTGGTTTTTATCATTGGCGAAGCTGGCAGTGGAAAAACATCCTTACTCCAGGAATTCTCCCAACATATCCAAGAGTCTTTCCAGGATGTGATCATAGCAAAAGGAAATTGCAACGCACATTCAGGGATTGGTGATCCTTACTTACCTTACCGCGAGATCTTAGAGCTGCTCACCGGTGATGTTGAATCTCGTTGGGTTGCGGGTGCAATCTCGACCGAACATGCCCGTAACCTGTGGAATACGGTTCCTACCACTATCCAAGCGATCTTGGATTTCGGACCCGATCTGATCGGTACATATATATCAGGCATGGCTCTTCTTAATCGTGTCTCCAATAGCTCTCAAATGAGCGAAGCGCAATTGGAAAAATTGGGAGATCTGATCAAGCACAGGTCAACCGTCCCAATCGAACCCGGCGGCCCACAGTCATGGAATTTATTCGTTCAATATACAAGAGTTTTACAAGAGTTAATCAAGGAGAGGACATTAGTTTTAATTATTGATGACTTGCAATGGGCAGATCCTGGATCGATTGATTTATTGTTTCATGTCGGACGTGAAATTCCAGGTTATAGAATCCTGTTGATTGGCGCTTACCGTCCTGAGGAAGTCGCATTGGATTGGGGTGGAGAGCGAAATCCACTGGAATCTGTAATCAACGAGCTCAAGCGGCAATATGGCGAGAGCACAATCAACCTTGACAAGATTCGCAGTCAAAAATTTATTGAAGCAGTTTTGGACTGCGAACCAAATTTACTCGGACCATCATTTCGTGAAATGCTCTTCAAGCAAACCGCAGGTCACCCACTCTTCACAGTCGAACTACTGCGAGGCTTGCAGGATCGGGGGGATTTAATCAAGGATCAGAATGGTAATTGGGTCGAGGGACCAGAACTTAATTGGGAAAAAATACCTGGCCGCATTGAAGCGGTGATCGCAGAAAGAATTGGACGTCTTAAGCAACCCATGAAGGAGGTTCTGCGAGTCGCATCGGTGGAAGGTGAAGTTTTCACCGCTGAAATCCTTGCTCAAATACTTGAAATCGATCCCCGAGAAATGTTGAGCTGCTTAAGTACAGAGTTGGAAAAAAAACACCGCCTGATAAAAGCAGACAGTATTCAGCGCAGGAACGGCCAGCTGCTGTCTTCATACCGGTTTCAACATAATCTTTTTCAGAAATACCTGTACTCCAGTATGGATGAGATTGAAAGGGTTCACCTGCATGAGAATGTGGGGAGAGCACTCGAAGATTTATATAAAGACAAAGAAGGCAAGTTTTCTATCGCTCCCCAGTTGGTACGCCACTTTCGAGAGGCCAGGATAGTACCGAAGGAGATCGATTACCTTTACCAGGTTGGCTTAAGGGCTATCCTGATGTCCGCTTACCAGGAAGCAATCAACCATCTGTCGAAAGCCTTAGATTTGCTCATGACTCAACCGGGGACAAAAGAGCGGGCTGAAAAAGAACTTTCAATACAATTAGCACTTGGCCAGGCATGGATTGGACCTGAAGGATATGGGGAAAATTTTCAATCTGCTTATACTAGGGCTCGTCAACTGGGAGAGCAATTGGGGCAAATTCATATTCTGTGCCAGGTATTGGGCCAATTATCCGTAGGGCATTTTGTGCACGCTCAATTTACTCAAGCAAGGGAAATAGCAAAAGAATCTCTCGCATTGGCCGAACAAATAAACGACCCCATCCAAATTATATTGGGACATTGGTACCTTGGTTTTATTTGGTTCTACCTTGCTGATTTCATCACCGCTCGTGAACACCTAAAATTTGTCCTTGATTATTATGACCCGCTACAACACCACAGCATCCTTGTGACTCTGCGCGGATCAGATGCTGGCACAAGCGCTCTCGCCTATGATGCCCTCTGCCTCTGGGTGCTCGGTTATCCGGATCAAGCCAACAAGAAAAGCCTGGAAGCAATATCATTAGCCCATAACCTGGATCACCCTTTTACATTGGTAGACGCCCTCTGTTATGGAGGCTGTATTCTCTCAGCCATGCAACACGACACTCAGAAACTTTATTATTACGCAGAACAAATGGCTGAAGTTGCGTTCAACAGAAATTTTGCTGGATGGTCTGGACAGGCAACCTCCTTTCTTGGTGAAGCCTTAGCCAGTCAAGGAAGATATGCAGAAGGCATTGAAAAAATCCAGGAAAGTATCGAGGAAGATATATTAATTTCATCTCGATTATCATTGATCGGATCATTGCGCGCCTTAGCCGAAGCAGAGTTATCCGCGGGCTTACTGGAGAAAGGATTGACCACCATTGATAAAGCGATCAATCAATCAATTTCAACAGGTGAGCATCTCTGGGAACCAGAAATTTACCGCTTAAAAGCAGGGTTATTGCTGTCGCAAAATAACGTAGAATGTGCAGAAGAATGCCTCCAAAAATCGATTGAGATCGCAAGAACGCAACAGGCTAAATCCTGGGAGATCAGATCAACTGTAGATTTAGCAAGCCTCTGGGGGAATCAGGGGAAGAATCGGGAAGCCAGGGATGTTTTATCCGAAATTTATTATTGGTTTTCCGAAGGATTCGATACGCCGGACCTGGTGAAGGCTAAAAAACTGCTTGAAGAGCTTTCATAGATAAAATATTCCAGGTGCCTTCCTAGGAAAGCAGTCCCGCTACCATTCCTACACCTGGGGGAAGTATGCATCAATTAATTGCCCAAAGATTACCTCAATTAGTAATTGAATAATTGGCAGCCATAGATTGACCCCGGATCATCTTATAAACAAATTGATTTGCGCGTTTAAGTCAGAATAAAAAGATTCAGCATCCCCTTTGCGGGACATATTCATAAATAAACCCATGGAATAGATCGAACTAATATTTTCATGATAAAGACTTCCGTTAGGAGAATTCTAATCTTGAAAATACGCAAAAAAACGCCACGAAATACGGAAAAATATGCCGTATTTGCTAAATTAGACTCAAATATATTTTATTCGATCACTATACGGTCGATACTCAAGAAGGAGATGATCCAATGACTACCCAAACGCAGTTTAACGAATCAACCAAAATTTACCCCGCTACAATCAAGAATCGCCTAAACCTTAAACCTTGGATTATCATGACCTGTATCATAGCTTTAATTGCGATAATCGTTATCGCAGGAATGCAGGTCAGAAGTGATAATCCGACCATGAATGTCAAGGCATTGGAATCGATCTCCGCCTGGTACCAGGGCAAGGCCGACCTGTACGCTGCAAAGCAGCTGGCTGACTCCCAGAAAGCGTTGGAATCAATCTCCGCCCGGTACCAGGGTTGGGCAGACCAGTTCGCTGCGAAGCAGCTGGCTGACTCGCAAAGAGCTCTCGCATCCATTTCAGCTCACTACCAGGGTTTAACCGACCGGTCTCCCGCATCCCAGAGAGCACTTACCTCGATTTCTGCCTGGTACCAGGGTCAGGCTGACCTACACACGGCAAAGCAGCTGGCTGACTCCCAGAAAGCGTTGGAATCAATCTCCGCCCGGTACC
>JBJYXV010000063.1:0-52916 GCA_046260155.1 Anaerolineales bacterium | reverse complement strand
CTCCCGCATCCCAGAGAGCACTTACCTCGATTTCTGCCTGGTACCAGGGTCAGGCCGACCTGCACACGGCAAAGCATCTGGCTGACTCGCAAAGAGCTCTCGCATCCATCTCTGCTCACTACCAGGGTTTAGCCGACCGGTCCTCTGCACACCAGAAAGCACTCACCTCGATCTCCGCCCGGTACCAGGGTCAGGCCGACCTGTATGCCGCCAGGCAGCTGGCTGCCTCACAAAGAGCTCTCGAATCTATTTCAGCTCACTACCAGGGTTTAGCCGACCGGTCCTCTGCACACCAGAAAGCACTCACCTCGATCTCCGCCCGGTACCAGGGTCAGGCCGACCTGTATGCCGCCAGGCAGCTGGCTGCCTCACAAAGAGCTCTCGAATCTATTTCAGCTCACTACCAGGGCTTAGCTGAGCTATACATGGAAAGTGAATAGCTGCTACTTGAAAAACATTCGGGGGGCTTGCAAAACTTAGGTCAGTTAACAAGCCTTGGATTGGGCAAATAAGAAAGAACATCAAGAAAATCAATACAATTTGTGCAGAATAAAGAAACCCGACCCGCAAAGATCGATTGCGGGTCGGGTTTGTTATTCTCCTCCTGATCAAAAAGTGAAAGGGGTTTAATCCTCTGGAGGAAAAATCAGATCTTCTTTGCCAGCTAACTTGTTTTGGATGCGTTCAACGACAATATTTAAATGCCGTTGATTATGGACAAAATCCAAAGGTCTCTCTCGTCCCAATTCTCCTGTGTGAATTGTGAGCACAGGGCAGATATCAAACGCTGTCATCCAATCATCGTAAAATGAATCTAGCAAAGCCAGATATTCTTCTGTGATTCCGCTTTCAATATTTCTGCCTCGCTGGAAAATTCGATCCATCAATACTGACACAGGAGCTTTTAAATAGACGAGCAAATTAGGAGGAGGAAGGGTTGAGACGAGTAAATTAAACACCCGCAAATATGCATGATAATCCCTCTCAGATATATTTCCGAGATGGTGAAGGGCACGGGCAAATATGTAGGCATCCTCGTAAATGCTGCGGTCCAAAATCGCCGACTGGGAAGTGCGCGCGAGTTCTAGATATTGTTCCGCACGATGACCAAGAAAAAAAATTTGAAGATGAAAGGACCATGAACGCATATCCGCATAGAAATCTGGCAGATATGGATTATCGGATACAGACTCAAAAGCAGTCTCCCATCCGAGACGGGTACCAATACGTTCGGTCAATGATGTTTTTCCCGCCCCGATATTCCCAGCAACAACAATCAAACGTTTCGCCATTTAATACTCGCTTGGAAAAAATCCCCTTATCGCTTTCTGAGCAATCCGGTTAACTCTTCTTCAACGCATCAGCACTCGCTATAGGCACAGGCATAGCACTTTCTGCAACCTTCTTCATACACAACAGCTGCCTGCCCGCATTCAGGGCAAAGGTCACCTATCTGAAATTTACCCGTTTCGGTATTTATTTCTTTCGCCGGGTAGTGACCATTCCCATCTTGATTAAAATGAATTTCTTCTTGATCCGAGTTCTTTAAATATTCTTCAATTGCCTGGGCAACTCCATCGGGAAGTGACCTTACTCGATTCGGACCAAATCCTAGCGGTCTGCCACCACCAATGCCTGATAATTGCCTCCATACCTCTTTGAGACGTTCTCGAGGTGTAATTGGTGAAACCATGCGCAGAATATAGGAGATCAGGCGGCCAATTGCTTCGGATACCGCAGCTGTTTCGGAACCAGCCTTGGCAGTGTTGACGAATACTTCAAAAGGCTGACGGCCTCCATTTTCATTTACGGTTACAAAAGTTTTACCGAGTGGAGTTTCCACGAAAATTGTATTCCCTCGCAGCCTGCGCGGTCGTGGTTTTTTTGCTTGCTCCCATCCAATCGGAATTTCGAGACCCGCAACAGGGCTGGATGCTCCGATCTCCTTCTCTTTTGCTACTGAATGAGTTTCAAGCACAACTTTTTTTCTTGATCCGGTCACGTAGACTGTTATACCTTTGCAGCCCAACTCCCAGGCGGTTTTATATGCTTTTGCGATATCTTCTTCAGACGTGATCTCTGGAAAATTGATTGTCTTGGATAAACTGTTATCAACAAATGCTTGCATCGCAGCCTGCATACGGACATGCTCTTCAGCAGTGATATCATGCGATACAACAAAAATTTCTCGAATCCCATTTGGTATCTCTTCTATCCCTTGGCATGTGCCAGTCTCCAGTACACGGTCGAATATACTGGTTCTGGTGGCTTCATCAAGTCCCGCATTCTCCAATGCCTGATTAAAAAGTGGGCTGGTGTATTTCAGCTTGAGATCTTTACCATTATCGTTAACGTGCCGGATGTAGGCTAAAGCGAAAACTGGTTCACAACCATATCCTTCACATCCTGCTACGGTTGCGATGGTTCCAGTCGGTGCGACCGTGGTCTGGGCAGCATTCCTGATTCCATACTTGCGGATACCATCAACAACTAAATCCCAATTTATAGACGGGCGATTCCAGTCATTTAGATACTCAAAGAGTGGTATTGGTGGTTCCCAGGTCATCCCCTGCGGATCATAGATTGATCCCTCGATTGCTTCAAAAGCTCCACGTTCCCTGGCGAGTTCAACGCTGGTTAACATCGAATGGAATCGAATATACTCCATAACCTGGGCAGAAAACTCTTGACCAGCTTCCGAACCATAGCGCACACCAACATGGTACATCAGGTCGGCGAGACCCATAATCCCCAACCCAATCCTGCGTGCTCTGAAAGCTGCTTCCTGGAGCTGTGGAACCGCAGGAACATACGAATTGGCTTGGACCACATCCTCTAAAAACCTGGTTGCCAATTCTACGCTCTTCCGTAACTCGTCCCAGTCCACATTCCCGTTGGGACCAAAATGCTGGGCCAGATTAATCGATCCTAAACAGCAGTTTTCATAAGGTCCCAACCATTGCTCGCCGCACGGGTTTGTCGCCTCTAACATATATAGATGTGGTACCGGGTTTGAACGATTTGCGGCATCCAAGAACAAGACGCCCGGTTCACCGTTATGGTGGGCTTGGTTTACGATTTTTTCGAATAAGTCCCTTGCACGGACCTGTTTATAAACCTTGACCGGGATTCCCTCGTTTTCAGCTTGTTCCAAAGTCCCGGTGAAAGATTTATATTCCCTGGAAGAAACATCAGGAAAAACTAAATCCCATTGTTCGTCATTCTTTACTGCATCCATGAAAGCATCCGTAATTCCAACAGATATGTTGAAATTGGTGATCGCATGCTCATCAGTTTTGCAGGTGATGAAATCCTCGATATCTGGATGATCTACCCGTAATACCCCCATATTCGCCCCACGCCGGGTACCACCTTGGGCGATTTCACCGAAAGCTTTGTCGTAAACCCGCAGGAAACCGACTGGTCCAGTTGCCTGTCCAGCAGAAGTTTTCACCAAGGTGCCTCTTGGGCGTAGACGGGAAAAAGAAAAGCCATTTCCACCACCAGTTTGTTGAATCAGTGCAGCATCTCTCAATGTTTGAAAAATTCCAGCAGAATTTCTACCCATATCATCAGATACAGGTAATACGAAGCAAGCTGCTAATTGGCCAAGTGGTGTACCAGCGCCTGTAAATGTGGGGGAATTTGGAAAAAACCGCCTCGTGGACATCAATCGGTAATATTTCCTGGCAATAGGATCTACATCATTACCCCACTCCGTCTCAACTTTAGCGACGTGATAGGCAACTCTCCAAAAAGTTTCTTCTACTTTTTCAACCGGTTTGCCGTCTGCATCCCGGCGGACATAGCGGCGAATAAAAACCTGGTGAGCATTATCTGTCAGTTCAATTTTTTCCAAATCCGGTGGCACAGGTGGTGTAGGTAAGATTCCAGATCTTTGACTATCAACAATTGCATTCTCCTCTTTCAACATTAATTTACCTCCTGGCAGGTTTACCAACTTTTTGAAAAGAAAAACATCCTATAGAACAGGATGTAAACCTTTAAATTTGATGATTAAATTTCGAGCAAATGATCTATTTCATCCCGGATGGACCTCAAATCATCCAGACCGAGATAAACAATGGCATACCTGATATAAGCCACCTGATCCATCTCCTTTAAACCGGCGATTACCATATCCCCCACAACCCTTGAAGACACTTCTGAGCGTCCCATCGCCTGGAGGGCTGATTCAATTTCTCCTACCAGCCGTTCAATATCAGCTGCGGATACCGGCCTTTTTGCGCAAGCAATCCGAATACCAGCCAGCAATTTATCCCGGTCGAATTCTTCCCTTGTACCATCCTGTTTGACCATTAAGGGATTTGCCAGTATTGCACGTTCATATGTACTGAACCTTTGGTGACAATTGTTGCACTCACGTCTCCGGCGAATACCACCCTTGGAATCATGAGAGGTATCCACCACCCGAGTATCTTCGTCCTGACAGTAAGGACAACGCATCACAACCCCTTGATTAGAACAAATGTTGCCGCCAAATATGGCGGTGTTTGAAAAACCACCCCTACATGTGGTTTAGGCTGGGCAAATATTCTAGCATACGTGTGGCACATTGGCAAGCCGAACAAGATAGAATTAATCTTAAAAAATTCGAATTGGATTAACCACCCTCATCTCCTTCCCAGGGGAAGGCAATCCCGGGAAGGAGATGAATGGACTCATGATTCGAACAAGAGTTTCCCAATAAATTATATTTTTACCTTTTCCCAACCGATCCTACCAATTGCGAAATTTGTTGCTATCTTCTTGGTCAGAGACTTAGATCACGGCAGTTACTATTCTATATTTGAAGTTCTTATCGCGTTCGATTTCTTAAGAAGGTTGGAATATCCAAATCTTCGGTATTAAATGTCCGGGGTTGGAAATCTGAAGGTTTTCCCGAATGTGCCATAACATCGCTGGTCTCTGGTATTTGAGTGGCTTCATTTTCGCGTGGCATCGAGGTTCTTTCCAATAGGCGACGCGGAATTCCGGTGCGCTCAAAACCCGTAGCTATCACAGTAATGCGCAGCTCGTCACCCATGGAAGGATCGATCACAGCGCCAAAGATCAGATTGACATCTGGGTGTGCCGTTTCCTTGATGATCGCAGCAGCCTGGTTGACCTCAAATAAAGTCAATTCCGGACCACCTGTTACATTGAACAGGATCCCGCGCGCTCCATCGATGGTGATATCCAGCAGATCACTTGAGATCGCTTTCTCAGCAGCTTCTCGGGCTCGTTCTTCACCCTTGGCATTTCCCACAGCCATCAGAGCTGCACCACCTTCGGACATGATTGTGCGGACATCGGCAAAGTCCAGGTTGATCAGACCTGGAACGGTGATCAACTCTGAAATACCTTGAACACCCTGCCGAAGCACGTCATCGGCAATGTTGAAAGCATCGTGTAGATTGGCTCGTTTATCAACGATTTGCAGCAGGCGATCATTCGGGATCACGATTAGCGTATCCGCTTGTTCCTTGAGTTCTGTGATACCTCCCTCAGCGGATTGAATGCGGCGAGAACCCTCAAAAGTAAATGGGCGAGTCACCACACCAATGGTGAGCGCACCTACCTCGCGTGCAATTTGAGCCACGATTGGGCAGGCACCAGTCCCTGTTCCACCACCCATACCACCTGTGATGAAAACCATATCCGCACCCCGCAGGACATCATACATTTCTTCGGCAGACTCTTCAGCGGCTTTTTTGCCCGTCTCAGGATTGCCTCCAGACCCCAAGCCGCGAGTCAGCTTATCCCCGATTCTTACCCTGATGGGCGCCTTGGACAACATCAAGGCCTGGGCATCGGTATTCACAGCGATAAAATCTACACCTTGTAAGCCTTCCTCGATCATCCGATCGATGGCGTTACAACCTCCACCACCAACACCAACAACTTTGATATTGGCAAAGGATTCAACTTGGTTGGGTGGACTGACCATTGCGTTCATAATATACTCCTCCATCGAATCATGTGTTTTGTTTTTCTAATACCACTAACAGTACCAACTAAAGGTAGGTAAATAAATGCTCCTAAGGAAACAAGCGGCGTAATAAATTTTTTACATAATCCCAATCGAAACCTCCTCCTTTTAAGCTTATTCTTGGTTGGGCAATTTCCCCACCAATCTCGGTCATCAACATCGACCATTTCAACAAACCCACGCTGGTAGAAAATGCCGGATTGAATAATTTATCTGTCATTCCAATCAAATTCTCTGGCTGTGCAACATGCACAGGAAGTCCCAAAACCCTGGAAGCGATAGTTTGGATTCCTGGAATACTACTTGATCCTCCAGTTAACACGATCCCGGCAGGTAGCAGCCCATCATACCCAGAACGTTTGATTTCCTGCAAGACCAGGCTGAAGATCTCCTCCACTCTTGCTTCGATGATCAACGCCAGTTCCCTGCGGCGAATTTGAAGCGGCATATCTTCCCCAAATGGTCGTACATGAAATTCTTCATCCTCGCCAATTTGTGATTCGACCGCATGTCCATGTTGTTTTTTAACCTCCTCTGCTTGGGATATTGGTAGCCGTAAGCCATGGGCGATATCCGAGGTAATATGATCACCACCTACCCCCAATACCATGGTGTGCCAGACATCACCTTCGATAAAAATCGCCATATCTGTTGTTCCCCCGCCAATATCACAGACCACAACCCCCATCTCCCGCTCTGTCTCAGACAGGACGGTTTCAGCAGAAGCAAGAGGATTTAAGACAAATTGATTCGTATTTGCACCAGCCTGAAGCACACAAGTCCTTAAATTTTCTACAGCGGAAGCAGCCACAGTTATGATATGGGTTTCGACTTCTAAACGATATCCATGCATTCCCAGAGGCATCCGAATTCCAGGTTGCCCGTCAACAGTGAAACCACGTTGAATCACATGGATGATTTCACGATTGTGGGGGATGGCTACCGCCCGTGCAGCCTCCATTGAACGAATTACATCATCTTCACTGATCGTCCTCCCTGATACTCCAACCACGCCCCTGCTGTTCACCGATGATACATGTGAACCTGCCAGGCTTACCAGCGCAGAGGTTATTTCAAAGCCCGAGGTCCGCTCAGCTTTCTCAATCGAGCGTGAGATTGCCTGCGTTACTGCACGCACATCCACAGGGACTCCTTTACGCATACCTTGGGAGGGTTCTATCCCTACACCGAGAATACGTAAAATCCCATCTGGCTCCACACGTCCCACAAGCGTGCAGATTTTTGTTGTACCAACATCAATTCCGACGATGATCGGTTCATCCATTTTCATTGCTCCAGACGATAGTATGGGGCATGAAGATGCTCTACACTTATCACTGCTGGAATGATTCCTGCATTTTTCAAGCGTTTAAAAGTTTTCCAATATACTTTCCACTTGAGTTCCATGTCTTGCCCATCCTTACCAAAATAGACCTGCCAGCCTCGAGGGTCGAACCACCCCAGGCCATGCAGCTCGTCATATGTCAAGGGAGAGTTTTCAGGTAACACCTGGCTAAGAGCGAGAATCGCATCCACCAACTCTACAGGAATCTTTTGATCCTGAGATTCACCATCCACCAAATCCTCACTACCAATTGCTGATGTGGTTATTAATGCACTTCCCTGGACTTTGATACTGGGAGCAGCATCGCCGTGTGGAAGATAGGCCATACCGTCCTGATCTATCCAGAAAGTCTGTCCATCCTGCTGCCATACCAGGACTGGTTTGCGCTCCACCAAACTAACCAGAACTTTATTGGGTACTTCGGTTTCAACAGAAATGTTTTCTAATTCTGGAAATGCAGCATTTAAATCCTGTTCAACTTTTTCCGGATCAACAAAGATGATTGATTTACCGATCACATCTGCAACTGCATTTAACTCCTCGTTCGATAATCGAGATATACCTTTTACCTGAATTGAGTCAACATTAAAAATGGGGGCCGTCCAGAAGAGATAAATCAAGAAACCCAATGCCCCGACGAGAAAAGCCGAGAGGAATCGCCAGCCGATGGTGATCCTGGGAATTGAAGGTAACCTCATTTCTGCACCCTGGCCGTTCAAGGCAATATCAAAGCGCCGCCGGCCGTGGCTGTCTTTTCTAGGGTTCCCCGAGAAAGGTGCAGCTAATTCTCCCCGGACGAACACGGGCGGAAAATCACTCCTGTGGTTGGTCTCTGCACGGCGCTTAGAGGAGGATTTCCTCATTCGAGGTCGCCCCTCCCTTTTTTCCCGTATTTGTTCAGCTCGTGTTGGCTTTCCTTTAGCCGCCATAATTCATTACCTTTGATACCGCCATTCAGTCCTATCTCGTTCAGATCTTCTTTCAATGGCTAATTCAATCAATCGTTTTACTAAATCCTCATAAGATAAGCCGCTTGCTTCCCATAATTTTGGATACATGCTGATCTTGGTGAAACCAGGAATTGTGTTCATCTCATTCAAGAATAATTCGCCACTTTCCTTATCAAGCAAAAAATCTATGCGGGCCATTCCAGCACAATCAACCGCTCTATACGCTCGTACGGCAAAATTCCTCAATTGCTGGGAAACCTCAAATGGCAATGGGGCTGGAATTATCAATTCCGAACGATCGTCAAGGTACTTTGCCTCGTAGGAGTAGAAATCAGCTGCGGGAACAATTTCACCGGGCACTGAGGCAATGGGATCATCATTGCCTAAAACGCTCACTTCGATCTCGCGAGCGTTTATCCCCCTTTCAACCAGCACCCGGCGATCGAAGCGGGCAGCTTCCATCAGTCCTTCTACCAGATCAGACCGGTTCATGCATTTTGTAATCCCGACTGATGAACCTAGATTTGCTGGTTTTGTGAATAAAGGGTAAGGGGCAAGCGCTTCAGCACGCTCAACGACTTCGTTTAAAGATTTTTCAACCTCTCTGCGCAGGAGGATAATCGTGTCCACCTGAGGAATATCATTTGCATTCATAATATCCCGGAAAACACCTTTATCCATCCCAACGGATGAACCTAAAACACCCGCTCCAACATAAGCGATTTCTGCAAGCTCAAATAAACCTTGAATCGTTCCATCCTCACCGTAGGTTCCATGTAATATCGGGAAAACAACATCCAGTTTGGATAGTTGCTCGATGATTTCACCTTGCTCTGTGGATCTGATGACGAACAACCCTTCGTATCCGGGATCTGGCAAGATAGCCGCCGTTGACAGTTGATTTAATTGATCTGAGGAAGCGAACTTATCCAAGACATTCTGGCCTACCAACCAATTTCCTTCATGGGTAATTCCAATCTGGACCACATCATACGTTTCCGGACTCATGACTGACAGGATCGAACGAGCGGACAGGAGTGAAATTTCATGTTCACCAGATCGACCACCGAAAATTATGCCTACTTTAAGTCTCTGATCAGCCATCATTATTTCTCAAATTACCAAGCTCCAATTAATTCGATCTCAAGCTCCAGATTGATCCCAAATTTACTGGATACTATATTCTGCGCGAGGTTGATTAATTCCCAGACATCGGCAGCACGTGCATTGCCGTAATTGATGAAAAAATTTCCATGCAATGAACTGATTGCAACATCACCCACTCGGATGCCTTTCAATCCAGCCTCATCGATCAACCTTCCTGCGTAATCTCCAGGAGGATTCTTGAACATAGATCCCATGCTTGCACCAGCAGGTTGAGTCTCTCTCCTGCGAGCATTGTATTCATTGATCAGCGCTTCAACTTGATCTCGCTTACTATGCGCAAGCTGCATTAATGCTGCTAGAATAACCATGGATGGTTGATCAAATTCCGACCGCCCCATTTTTGCTTCATCACCGGTGTGCATTTTATTTGCACTTTGCTCCTTGATGAGGCTTGAGCGATAGGAGAACTTCATTAGGTCTGGACCCCATTCCTCGCGCCTGATCGCCAGTTCCGGTGAATTACCATTATTGGACCTGTTGTCCTCCAGTTCACGATGCAAGATTTCTGCCATCAACAGATTTCCTGCTACATCACCACCGTGTGCTCCTGCATTGCCGATGATCGCACCACCAATTGTTCCTGGTATTCCAGAGGCCCATTCCAGGCCACCAAGACCACGCTTTGCAGCTTGCCTAGATAGCTGACCAAAATTTGTGCCGGAGGCAGCCCATACAGTTGGCGGATCTACTTCTTCATCGAACACCACTTTTCGCGCTTTGTTGAGCAGAACTATTCCACGGACTCCGGCATCACTCACCAGTACATTCGAACCCCCTCCCAGGATAATGAAAGGAAGTTCCTCTTCCCAGAGGTATGTGACCATCTCAACTAAATCATCTATTGAATTCGCAGTCAGCATTCCATCTGCCAATCCACCAATGCGTGCAGAGGTATAAGGAGCAAGTGAAATATTTGACCTAAAACCCAGGCCAAATCTCTCTTCTAGTTTCTCAATGCTGAATGATTTAAGCATCTTAGTTCCGAGATCCTGCTCCGTTGCCATTTCGCGATAATTTTTCTACGAGTTGCAAGCTTATTTGATTTGCATCACCGGCTGACAACACAAGGACGACGTCCCCGGGATTCAAGTGATTCACCAGGTAATCCACTACGAGAACGTTACTTTCCAGGTAATGGACGTCCTGGTGCTGCATGGATTTCACAATTTCAATAGCAGAATCATCATTTCTTTTTGTTTCTCTTGAAGCAAATATCTCGGTGACCAGAACATGGTCTGCTGCTTGAAATGCAGTCAGGTAATCATTAAAAAGTGTTTCTATTCGAGAATAGGTATGTGGCTGCCAGACAGCCCATATTTCTCGATCTGGATACCGTTTGCGAGCTGCATCGATCGTCGCTTTAATTTCCGTTGGATGGTGAGCATAATCATCTATCACTGAGATCCCAGAAACTTCAGCGAGAAGTTCAAAACGTCTTTCGGTGCCTTTAAAATCACTTAAAGATTGTGCGGCAATTTCAACTGGCAGTTCTAGAAGATAGGCAACTGCAAGACAAGCCGTTGCGTTATATACATTATGTACCCCGGGTACCTTCAAAGAGATTTTTGTGAGGAAATTCTGGGCTAGATATACATCAAAATCATACCCACCGAGCTGGTTCAGAACGAGACCTTTTGCACTAAACTCTGTCTCAGGGTGGACCTCACCACCCTCAAAACCATAAGTATAGGAGGGAAGATCCAGATTCTCAGCTGTATATTCGATGATCTGCGCAGTTAATTTATCATCTCTACACGCAATGAGCTTCCCATTTCTATCTAACTGGCGCAGAAAGCGGACAAAGGCATCATAAAAATCCTTTTCCGCCGGGAAGCAATCCGGGTGGTCATACTCAATATTGGTAATCACTGCAATATGTGGTTTCAGCCCCAGGAACATATAATCATATTCATCCGCTTCGATTACAAAAACTGGCCCGGTTCCTGCGTGGGCATTCGTGGATAAATTCTTAGATTTGCCACCAATTAAATAGGACGGATCTTGATCTAAAGCAGTCAACATCCAGCTGATCATCGCAGTGGTGGTTGTCTTGCCGTGCGAACCTGCAACCGCCACGCATACAGAATCAGCGATGATCTTTCCGAGAAATTCAGATCTTTTATAAACAGGTATACCTTTTTCTTTGGCCGCCATTACTTCTACATTATTTTCTGGGATCGCAGAAGACCGCAGCACGAGGTCTGCACCTTTGATCTGATCCGGTTTATGACCAATAAATACCTCGGCGCCCAGGTTTTCCAATTCCCTGGCATAGGGAGATAATTCAAGATCAGATCCACTCACTTTGTATCCTCTTTCGATCAAAAACCTGCCTATTGCAGACAAACCACTGCCTCCTATCCCGATCAGATGGACATGCGTCATTAGATGAAAACCACAACCACAAACAAGAATGCCACCGCCACAGCGAAATATATCCAGGGCGGAACGAGATACACTGGTGGCATTTTCTCTAATAGAGCCAAGGCAGCTTGTCCCATCGCGGTGTTCGCATCTGGGGGTATGAAATATGGTTGAAACGGATAGCCAGCTTCGGCCATGTAATACCAAATTGATCCGATAATAAGATAACCATTTACCGCACCTAAAATCAATCCCAGTAGAACATCCTGGACCCTATCCCGCGCAAATCGAGGCCCAGCTAGAGCTCTCAAGTTCGGGGTCTGGTATCCAAAAAATACGAGTAAAGTAATTACTCCGGTTTGAATCCAGAAGCGACTAGATTGTGAAATGCTCGAATCTGGTGATAAAAGCGGCATGTAAGTCTGCATCAATACGATGATGAATATTGCCAGCAAAACGCTGAATGTAACCAGGATTTCCTTTGCCCAGCCGCGCATCGCGCCGATGATCGCAAATAAAATGAGAAAGAGCCAGAATAAGACTGTTAGACTAACCATTGATTACATCCTTCCAGGGTTGGAAACCGGTACCAATCCAAGTAAGGCATTGGCGATCGATTCTGCTGCCTGTGGAGTTGCCAGGGAAGACATCGCCTGGCTCATTTCATTCCTCATTTCATGGTCATGAATCAGCTTACGGATTGTTGAAAGCAAATGGACTTCCAGATCGTAATCCTGCAACACCAGCGCTGCTCCTCTTGTTTCGAGGTAGTTTGCGTTGACTTCCTGGTACCGCCAAGCGTGCGGATATGGAACTAATATCGCGGGTAACCCATAAAGTGGAAATTCACCCAAAATGGACGCTCCAGCACGTGAAACCACCAGATCTGCAGCACTCAGAGCTGCTCCCATTTCATTATGCAGATATTGGTATGCATGGTATCGACTTCTTAGCTCTGGTGGCAACTTCTTAGAAATTCCTTTAATATCTGGCCAATCAAGCTGACCGGTGATATGAATTATCTGCGTATCCTGCAGCAATTCATGTAAACAGGCTGTTATTGCCCGGTTGATCGATCGGGCGCCTTTGCTACCACCAAAAACCAGCACTGTCGGGATATCACTGAGAAGCCCAAACAAATCGAGATCGTCTTCTCGAACCACCTCAACCATGCTCAGGCGTGTGGGATAACCCGTTACCAATAAATTTAGCTGTTCGTCAAAATAATCCATCGAATCCCTGACTGTTAGAAAAACCTGATCGGAAAACCGTGCTGCAAAACGCAATGCCAATCCTGGTTCAATATCTGGTACATAAACCGCAACCTTCGGATCCCTTTTTTGCATCAAATTCAAGCGACTTGCAGCTACAACAGGCACCACCAGGTAACCACCCGTTGAAAAAATCACCTGAGGGTGAAAATCTCTGATAATTCTTCGTGCGGACAAGAAACCTTTGAAAATTCTCCATAAATTTCCCGGAAATGATCTCAATCCAACTCCATGCAAGCCTGCAGCTGGGATCGCTGTGAAGGGGATATCTTCCCTGGATAACAAATCAACCTCAATACCTCCTTCTCCGCCAATCCAAAGTGCGTCAAGCTGCACTTTATCCTGTAGCGCCTTTAGTACGGCGAGTGCTGGATACACCCCACCGCCTGTTCCGCCGGCGCAGATCAATAACCGCATCAAGGGACCTCTCTTCCTCTTCCTGGGTACTGGCTGATACCCGCGAAATATTCAACAATATACCGATCGCGGCCAAAGAGACTAATAAGTTTGAACCTCCGTAACTGATGAAAGGCAATGCATTTCCCGCGAAAGGAACTAATCCTACGATGACTGCCATATTAATAAAAGCTTCGACTGCCAACCAGATACTCAATCCTGCTGCCAGCAATCTTCCCAATCCATCCGGCGCTGCTTGAGCAATTTTTAATCCCCTCCACAGTAAGATAACATTCAATAAGACCACGAGAGATGAACCCAAAATCCCGACTTCTTCACCGATGACCGCAAAGATGCTGTCCGTTGGTGGTACGGGCAGACCAGTTAATTTTGTTTCTGCACGCCCAATCCCAACTCCAAACCAACTGCCTTTTACCAATGCCTCCAAGGAACGTGATAGGTGAAGCGGTGCTTGAGTCAGGTCCTGGATACTGACGATGTACTCCGATAAGCGCTGGCTGCCTGTTGGATGGAATGTGAAAACAATCCAACCTACAAGGGTGCCAACAACTAAAAACAGTACAATCTGGCGAATATCCCCACCTGCCAGGAAGAACATAATTCCACCAATAATAAAGATGGTGACTGTGGCGCTGAGGTCTGGTTGGAGCAAGATTAATCCACCGATGATACCCAAGATTACACCGAGAGGCAAAAGGCCAAAGCTAACATTGCTCAGCTGTTCTTTTCTGGCAAATAGCCAAATGGCAAGATAAATAACTACTGCTAATTTTGCGAATTCTGATGGCTGCCCAGAGCCCTGGAAAAGAGTGCGGGCAGCATTATTGATCACTTCATTAATAAAAAGCACTGCTGTCAATCCGACGATTGTAAAGACAATGATTGGGATTGCCAGCTTCCTGAAGCGGTGATAATCAAACCATGCCAGTAATGCTGCAATGAGGATACCCGTCAGCGCAAAAAGCATCTGCCTTCTGAACATATAGCTGGGTGCTTCTCCCAGAACCACCATCGAATAATCTGTGCTGGCAGAATAAACCATCAACAGTCCAAATACCAATAGGATAAAGACAACTATCACTAACCATATGTCCAGCTTGATGCGGGGTGGTCGCCAGGCTGACTTTTGGTTATTTTTTACGGAAGTATTTTCCCTACCCATATTCATTCTAGCTCCATGATCCATTTCTTAAACTCCTCCCCTCGTTGTTCAAAATCAGTAAATTCATCAAAACTTGTACCACCAGGCGAAAGCAAGACCACATCCCCAGGTTCAACGATGGTTGCAGCGGTTTTAACTGCCTCTTGCAATCCAAGACAATAGGTCACTTTTATCTTTGATTCCTGCTCATACTGGGTCAGTGCCGCAGAAATTACTTCTGCAGCTTCACCAAATAAAATCAGATGCTTAACCCGCCGGCACACCAGAGCAGCAAATTCATCCCATGGAAGTTTTTTATCGCGGCCACCTGCCAGCAAGATGATCGGCTCATTGAATGAATTTAAGGCTGCAATTGTACGTTCGGGTGCCGTGGCAATTGAATCGTTGTACCAATCTGCGCCGTGCCACGAGCGAACAAATTCCAGGCGGTGTGGTATACCCTGGAAATTCCTAACCCCAATTTCCATCGCACTTGGAGGAAAACCACATGCTGCAGCGATTGCACACGCACCGATTACATTCATCAGGTTATGCTCGCCACGCAAAGGTATTGCCTGGCGATGGATAATTTTTTCAGAATTTAATCCCCACTGGTCTGGATAATCGATCAACACAGATTGGGAACCAGGATCAAAGTAAACACACGTAGAATCTTGGTTAATTTTCTGGTTGCTGAAAACCACCAACTCCCCGTTTATATCCTCCGCAAGTCTGCGAACAATGGGATCATCAAAGTTTAATACCGCGATATCCTGCGAAGATTGAAATCCGATGATTCTGGCTTTTGCTGCAACATAATTGTCCATTGTTTCATGCCGGTCGAGATGATTTGGTGTGATGTTGAGAATCGCAGCGACTTCAGGTGAACTCCGCATAACTTCGAGTTGAAAGCTCGACAATTCCATAATTGCCAGATCATTCTCATGCATCTGGTCAACTTTAGAAATTAGCGGGGAACCAATATTGCCTCCTACCCATACTTTTGATTTCGAATCATATGGGATAAATCTTGGATGACTTGATCCTTTTACCTTTGAATCACCTCTCATCTTTTCTACAGCAGCCAGTGCAATTAATCCTACGATTGTTGTTGTAGTGGTTTTCCCAGCTGAACCGGTTATACCGACCACCTTGCATGGACACTCTTCCAGGAATATCTGGGAATCATTGGATATCGGTATATTTCGCCTTTTCGCTTCCAATACAAGCGGATTATCGAGTGGAACACCACCTGAGATGCACACCAGGTCGACTCCTTCCAGGATGGAAAGTGGATGACTCCCAACAACCCATTTAACCTGTAAATCTGCCAATTTCTCACAGGCATCACCAAGTTGCTCGAAAGTTCGCTGGTCGTTTACGATCAAGTTAGCGCCATGATTAGACAGATAGCGCGTCAGGGCGATTCCCTGCCGGGCAATACCGATCACCAGGACTTTTTTGTTCGTCCACCTCGTTGCCAGTTTCATCTCATCCACATCGCTAATCACAAACATATGAAGTCGCAGTCAATTCTTTCTCATTTCTCCGCTAGGTAATTGCCAGAGCAATCCCGAACATAGCAAACAACAAGCTGATCAACCAGAAGCGTTGAACGATTTGGGTTTCACTCCATCCACTCAGCTCGAAGTGGTGATGTATGGGTACCATTTTGAACATTCGCCTGCCACCAGTCAATCTGAAATAGGCAATTTGAAGAATCACACTTAATGTTTCACTAACCGGGATCACTGCAATCAAAGGCAAGAGGATCCAATGACCTGTCATCATAGCTACTACTGCTAATGTAGCCCCCAAAGGCAGTGAACCGGTATCACCCATGAATAAATCTGCAGGATGGACATTGAACCAGAGGAAACCAAAAGTCGCTCCAGCCAGGATGAAGCAAAATCTTGCCAGGAAGATCTGACCTTGCAGTAAAGCAATGGCTCCGTAAGCGACAAAAGCGGTAGCCGAGATCAGGCCTGCCAAACCATCCAAGCCATCAGTAAAATTCATGGCATTTGAAGTCCCTACAATTAAGAAGACCGCCAAAGGGAAATACCAGAACCCGATGTCAACAGCTTTTTTTGCACCTGGGATGTACAGCTGGGGAACATCCAGGAAGTAAACCAGGCCAATCGCAACGATGGTAGCCAAGAGAATTTGGAGTGGAAACTTCACCCGGGCACGCATGCCGATCCCTCTTCTCGGTCCTCGAATGCCTTCCCAATCATCAATCATGCCCAGGAGTGAAAATATGACCATCACACCGAGTGGCAACAAGATGGACGTACCCGTGACATTGAATCCTAGCAGGGTCGCGGCATTCATCAGCAGGGTAACAAAGATTACCGGGACAACGATCATGATTCCGCCCATTGTGGGTGTTCCCTGCTTCGTATAATGCCGTTCAGGTCCTTCAATGCGAATCGTTTCGCCAATCTTGTAATGCCTCAATACTCGCAGCAGCGGAGGTCCCCAGATTACTGCGAGCAGGAAGCTTACACCTGCTAAACCTATCGCCAGGGCAATCTGGGTCATATCACATGCTCCAGAGCGGTGACAATAATGTCCATCTGCATTCCATGGGAACCTTTAACCAGGACGATATCCCCAGAAGTAAGATGCCCCTTCAAGTAATCGATTGAGTCTTCGGAGTTCTCAAACTCCTTGATATCCTGCCTGGAAAGACCAGCCCGGGAAGCCGACTCTGCGATCCACTTTGCTCTTTCACCGATGGCAACCAGTTCGTTGGCGACTTCCGCAACACGTGCGCCAACCAATTCGTGCCCCTGCATTTCATACTGGCCTAACTCGAGCATATCGCCCAATACTGCGATCTTATGACCATCCAGATCATCCAATAAATTCAATGCCGCCAGTGTAGATGCTGGAGATGCATTATATGTATCATCCAGGATCGTCGCTCCGCCTTTTGTTCGGACAGCAACCAGCCTTAATTGTGTTTTCCTGGATTGAAGTCCATCCACAATCCCCTGCCAGGATAATCCATCATTTAAACCAACGGCAGTTGCCCGCAATACAGTATGGACGGAATGCCTGCCGATCAATGGAACACGCAGGTGAATGACTTCGTTCCGATGATGCAATCTGAAACGAATACCCTCCAAACCCAGGCCTTCGACATTATCTGCCCACAAATCTGCTTCGGGAGTTAATCCATAAGAGAATACCCGTGCATCGGTCAAGTTTTCCATCTGCTTGACCAAAGGATCATCAAAATTCAGTATCGCCAAGCCATCTGGATCGGGTGGCAAAGCTGACACGAGCTCCGATTTTCCTTTTGCAATATCATCCATTGTGCCTGCCCTTTCAGCATGAACCGTTCCAATGTTCGTGATCACGCCAACCTGTGGTAGAGAGAGATCACACAAGAACTCAATTTCTCCCCGGACGTAAAAGCCCATTTCAAGAACGGCACGTTCGTGTCTCTCCGTTAGCTGCAACAGGGTCAATGGCAAACCAATCTCATTATTCAAATTGCCGGGACTCTTTAATGTTCGATAGCGGCTGCTAAGTACTTCTGCTATCACTTCTTTCGTGGTAGATTTACCAACACTTCCAGTAATTCCGATCACCTTGATCTTGAGCTGTCTGCGGTAAAATCGAGCGACTTTTTGCATCGCTTCCAGGCTATTCTCCACCAGCAAGCAAATAGGTTTATCCCCAAGATCCAATTGCTGATCCTGTTTCCACCCATCACGAAGATCAAGCTGGCGCAGTTCTCCATCGAGCTTGCGATCAACGATGGCTACTTGTGCCCCACGGGCAAAGGCATCGGAGACAAAATCATGCCCATCCTCGTGTTCACCAGGCAGTGCAATGAACAATGACTCAGGTGTTGTCCTGCGCGAGTCAATGACCGCATCTCGAATGATCCGGTCATCACCTGTGGGTTTTACGCCAGTTAAAGCTTCGATCGCCAAGCCAATCGTCAACATTTCAATACAATCTTCCAATCAAAATCTTACAAAATCGTCTTTATTGCCCTTCTAATAATTGCCCTTTCATCGCATCACTCGGTATATCCATAAGAACAACCAATCGCTCAACTACCTGCCGGAAAACCGGTGCAGCAACGACCGAACCCCAGGGAGAAGTAGTTGGCTTTTCCAACCAGATATAAACCAGGAATCTCGGATCATCAACAGGTCCCCAACCAACAAAAGAGGCATTGGTTTGACTGCTGGTATATCCATATGGCGTTGGAATTTCTGCAGTTCCAGTTTTCCCCGCAACCCGGTACCCATCGACCAGCGCAACGGAGGATTCGACTTCAAGAGAGGTAGCCAGCATTTCCGTCAGCCTATCAGCGGTTTTCGCACTGATCGGTGTTCCCGAAATGCGGGGAGTAGTATCATATTGCTTTCCGTCATCGATAATTGATAGGACTATCCGTGGGAAAACCATTTGACCATGGTTAGCCAACGCTGAGACTGCCATTAACATCTGGACTGGGGTCACAGCCACACCCTGGCCGAATGAATTCGTTCCTAAATCTGCTTCATACCAATCTTCATCACCTGGCAGCTTCAGGCGACCAGCATTTTCGCCCGCCATATCCACACCAGTCAGGTGACCAATACCAAAATTTTCCATGTATTGGTAAAACCTATTGGCTCCCAATTGTGTTGCAACCCAAGCTAGGCAGACATTCAATGAGTGCTGCATGCAACCCAGCATATCTTGAGGCCCCCAAGCACCAGAGTTCCAGTTTCGAATAATGGTCCCACCAACCTCAATCGATCCCGTATCAAGGAAGGTCGTTTTCGGTTTCACTGCACCGCTATCGATTGCCGCGGACATTGTCAGCACCTTGAATACCGATCCAGGTTCATAAGTTTCACTCACCACACGGTTAAAAGGCGTGGAACCTTCGAAAACTTCATCATAGCGCCAGAACTCGTTTAAATCCAAGCGAGGCGATGTTGCGGCTGCTAGAATATCTCCTGTTGTTGGATCCATGACCAAAATAGTGGCCGACTCTGAACCGCTCTCTTCGATTGCCTGTTCAAGGATGTCTTCTACCTCAGCTTGTATCACGCGATCAATGGTCAGGATGAGGCTTGAACCTTGGGGTACCTGGGGAAACTCTTCTACTCGATTCGGATCAAAAGGTATCCAAACTCTCAGTGGAGAACCAGCCAGCTCATCATTAAATTTTTCTTCAACACCAAAAAATCCATCGCCTTCCCAGTTTACAAAACCGAGGATGTTAGATGCCAGGTCTTTTTCGGGATAGGTTCTTTGAAGACGTGGTTCAAAGGTCAAACCGGCCAAGCTTGGACGATTTCCATCTTTTTGATCACTGTAGGCAGACTTCATTTCTTCGGATAATTGATCTAAGCGTTGTTTTTGATCTTCCGTGACAAATCTTGCTACAGTTGCATAAATCGCATCCGGTGATGGTTTGGTGCTGGCAGCAGCAAAAACCTGGTCGTAATCTGCGTCGAGCACCGCATTTAACGCTAACGCAATTGTGGATGGGTTCTCGACCTCGTCCAGGACTACTCCGGCTTCATAAACTGTCTTATTGCCAGCCAAGAGGTGCCCCCAGCGATCATAAATCTGTCCCCTGGCAGGAGTGATCGTGCGCCAGGTCCCCGAATAAAGTTCACCTTTCTCTCTCAGGGCTTCTGCTTGTGGACTGAGCTGAATACGCAGCATCTGGACAACAATAAATATCGCAAGGGTAGTCAATAAAATTCCTAATGTGGTGTACCGCCAGGAACCCGAGTTGCTCATGGTTTCACCTCCTGGACAAGCGGAGATGCTGGATCAAACACTCTTTCCTCCAACCAATCGAAAAGGGATTGGGTGTATTCCGGAGCAACTGTCGCGACACTTGGAAAGGTAGGTCCAGGGACGCCGGCTAAATCAACCTGGTTGGGTTTAAAATATCCCGGCACTAAAATATAAAAGATATCCTCAGCAGGAACCTTGGTGAACCCCATTTCTTGCGCTCGCTTCTCCATTTCAGTGTTAGAAACCATGAAAGCAATCTGGGATTCCATATCCTCGATATTGCGGCGGATTTCTTCCATCTCTGAGTACATGATTTGGATTTCACGCCCTGCCGAGGATGCTTGCGAACTCACAGATAAGTAAATGCCTGCTACCATAGCCACTAGAATAATGGCTAACATGAACAAGCCAACCCACTGTAATTGTTTTCTCCAGGGGGCTTGGGAATATGCTTGGGTGATATTGTGAACTCGGTACATAATCTACTCTTGTGGAAAATTAATTTAGGCGAATTCTTGCGCCTATTTTCCTTTTTAACAGTAAAGAATATCTTGCAAGAGTAATGCCAAAGCTATTTAGTTTTTATCTTCTCAACCACTCGGAGCCGGGCGCTCCTTGCTCGTGGATTCTGGCTGATTTCTTCTTCTTGCGGGCGTATTGGGCGCTTGGCAACCAGTTTTATTCTGGCTTTGTGTCCGCAAGTACATACAATTTGTTCGGGCGGGCAAATACAATCCTTACTCTCTCTTCGAAAAAAAAGCTTGACGATCCTATCCTCCAGTGAGTGATACGCAATGACCGCCAGTCTACCTCCAGGTTTCAGCGAGTCAATCGCTTGTGGCAGTGTTTTCTCCAGATTTGTGAGCTCATCATTCACCGCGATTCTCAACGCTTGAAAGGTTCTTGTAGCTGGGTGCAACCCTCTTCGACCACTCGATGTTGCTGAAGCCACGATATCCGCCAGTTGGATGGTGGTCTCGATAGGTCTGCCCTTGATGATAGCCTTGGCAACCTGCCTGGAACGTCTCTCCTCACCAAAATTGAATAACAAATCTGCTAGCTCGGCCTCTGGTAATTCATTAACCAATTTCTTTGCATTCAATGGATTCGTTCGATCGAATCTCATATCCAGCACAGCTTCTTTTCTGAATGAAAAACCTCTTTCCGGGTTATCTATTTGCATCGAAGAGATTCCCAGATCGAGCAATATACCATCGACCATTTGCCACCCCATCGCATCGAGTTGTTTTCGCAGATCTATGAATGATGACTGAACCAGGGTAACCCGTTCTTGATAAGATTCCAATTGTTTCTGCGCAAGCTGCAATGCATAAATATCCAGATCCAATCCTAAAAGACGTCCATCCGGATCACTCGCTTTCAGGATTCCAAGGGCATGACCTCCTGCGCCTATTGTTCCATCAACATAACGACCTGACCGGTGTGGCTGTAATAGGTGTATAATTTCATTGTAAAGAACTGGTTGGTGAGCTTTGGTGATACCCATTGGTAAACCATGCACGGATCCGATTTATCTTTATCCGAGTTTACTCACCTGTTGAGAGATCTAAATCCATAAATCTTGCAGCAATCGGCTCACTTTCCTCCATCATGGTTGTTTGACCATCCCATTTTTCAGGCGACCATATCTCGAAATAATCACCCATACCGATAATCACCGCCTCGCTATCAAGATTAAACGCTTCCCGGAGAAAATTTGGAATCAGAATACGACCCGCTTTATCAAGAACAACCAGTTCTGCATTTGAAAACATTAACCTGCGAAGGGTTCGGGCACTTGGATCTGTCATACTCAGTTTATTCACCCTGATTGAAATCCGCTCAAAAATTGGTATCGGATAAACATTTATGTTTTGGTCAAAGCCCTGTGTAAGGTATGCACCTTCAGCCGCTAACAAATCCCGGTATCGCGCCGGAACTGTCAGGCGTCCCTTTTGATCTACAGTGTGGTGGTATTGTCCCAAAAACATTTGTTCTAATATGCCTTTAATGTCCGAACGCCGGCTTATCCGGCGCTCCACTTCGATCCACTTTCTCCCACAATTAGACACAGTATATACTAATTCAGGATTAATTGCAAGTATTTTTCTCCAATTTCCCCACGTTCTTAATATTTACAATTTTGTAAGGTACAATTCGTGGATTCATCCATAAATTTCCTGGATGCAAATCAATAAACCATGGAGTAGCCTAATGCCGCAGACCAACGAAAATCTCGACTTTTCTTCCTTATTTGATGGCTTGGATATTGAAGTTCCTACTTTGAACGGTGGCTCCAACAGATATATAAATTTTGATAATGCAGCTTCAACCCCTCCTCTCAAAGCTGTGAAAAAATCGGTAAATGAATTTATGAATTTTTACAGCAGTGTGCACCGCGGGTCGGGTTACAAGAGTCAAATATCAACACACGCTTATGAATCTGCGCGTAGATCCGTGATGAATTTCGTGGGAGCTGATCCACAGTTCCACACATGCATATTTGGCAAAAATACCACCGAAGCTATTAATAAGCTGGCGAGGAGATATCCTTTCTCAGAGCAACGCAACGTGGTGATCACCAGTGGGATGGAGCACCACTCCAACGATCTGCCGTGGCGGTCAGTTGCAAAGGTGATTCACATCCGGGTGACAAAGCAGGGAAAATTAGATGAATCTCATTTCGATGAAATGCTGGAACGGTATTCCAACCAAGTGGCGCTTGTAGCAATCACAGGTGCGACAAACGTGACGGGTTACATCAATCCCTATCATCGCTTGGCAGAAAAAGCACACAAAGCAGGTGCAAAAATCGCCCTGGACGGTGCCCAGCTGGCTCCCCACCGAAAAATTGATATGCTGCCAATTCAAGATCCCTCCCACATCGATTTTCTGGCATTGTCTGCCCATAAACTTTACGCTCCCTTTGGCACTGGTGCGTTAATCGGATTACAGGAAACTTTTGCCGAAGGAGATCCAGATGTGACGGGGGGAGGTACAGTAGATATCGTTACTCTTGATGATGTGGTATGGACTATCCCTCCAGAGCGAGACGAAGCAGGCAGCCCAAATACTATCGGCGTAATCGCACTTGCGGCTGCAATTTACCAGCTTGAGAAGATCGGTATGGATGCTATCGCCGAACATGAATCCCAGCTAACTGCCTCCCTGCTCGAAAAACTGAAACGGATCAAGGATGTCCGGATCTACGGGGATGATAATCCGGCTCGAGCTGCTGAACGGTTGGGGGTGATCCCATTTAATTTGAAGGATAAATCTCACTTCTTGATAGCAGCAATTTTAGGTCATGAATTTGGAATCGGGATTCGGAATGGATGCTTTTGTGCACACCCTTATGTCCTCCACCTCCTGGACATCACGCAAGAAGAGTCCTTAAAGGTCCGAGAACAAATCCTCGCTGGAGATCGATCGGATATGCCCGGTTTTCTGCGCGCCTCATTCGGTTTATATAATTCCCTCGATGAAATAGATTACTTTGTTGATGCCTTGCAGCAAATTCAATCAGGCAATTATGAGGGTGAATACCACCAGGATCTAGCCTCTGGTGATTATGTGCCCCGTGGATGGGAACCTAATTTTGACCATTTCTTCTCAATACCTGACCTGAATAACTAGTCAGATGGTTGCACAAACCAGCCATGGGATATCCCATGGCTGGTTTATTCAATCACCATTAGTTGGTATTCCGATTCATTGCATCCATCACGGCAACAGCTGCCATGTTCACTATATCGCGAACCTCATCTCCGGTTTGCAACACATGAACCGGTGCACCCATGCCTAACAAGATTGGTCCTATCGCCTGTGCGTTCCCCAATCGGGCTAATAATTTATAAGCGATGTTCGCTGCCTCTAATGATGGAAAAACGAGGACATTCGCATCCTTTACCTGACTGAAGGGGTACCTTTGATCTACAATCTCTGGGACCACAGCGGTATCTGCTTGCATTTCTCCATCGATATCAAAATCTGGACACCGGGCCCGAATTAAATCAACTGCTTTGCGAATCTTCGCTGATAAAGGATGAGGAGTACTGCCAAAATTTGAAAACGAGAGCAGGGCAACACGTGGCTCGAGTCCTAATTCACGTGCGTAATTCGCAGCCAGGCAGGCTATCTCTGCCAGGTCTTCTGCAGATGGATCAATATTAACTGTGGCATCAGTAAACAGGAAAACCTTCTTTTCAATAATTATGATATAAACTCCGGCAGCCCTGGTGACACCAGCTTCAGTGTGATGTATTTGCAATGCTGGACGGATTACCTCCGGGTATTCATATGTCAACCCAGAAACAAACGCGTCCGCATCTCCCATCCGAACCATCATCGGTCCAAGAATATTCGGTCTGTGAACCGATTTATGTGCATCTGACCAGGTGACACCTTTGCGATTACGAAGCTGATAGTAAGCATCTGCGTATTTTTCAATCTTCGAAAATTTTGCTGGATCGACAATCTCCAGCTCGCACTCAATACCTAATGTTTCCATTTTCAAATGGATTTCTTCGGGTCGCCCAACAAGAACAGGAAGGCCGATTCCTTCATCTTTGATCTGAGCTGCTGCCCGAATGATTTTTGGTTCTTCACCTTCTGCAAATACAATACGCTTCTTTTTGGGTGCAGATTTTGCTTTATCGATTATGTAATGGCGAATCTGTTGTCCCATTCCCTGCCGGAAAGTTAGCTGTTCTTTGTACTCATCAATATCGACATTCCTTCTCGCAACACCGGTCTGTAGAGCTGCTTCAGCCACAGCTGGTGATTCCCAGATCAACACCCTGGGATCCAAGGGTTTTGGAATTATGTAATCTGTACCGAATTTTAAACTTTCTAATTGGTATGCACTCAAGACACTATCAGGCACGTCTTCTTTGGCGAGCCCCGCCAGGGCATAAGCCGCGGCGACTTTCATCTCCTCATTGATCGCCTTTGCGCGAACATCCAGAGCACCTCGAAAAATGAAGGGGAAACCAAGCACATTATTGATTTGATTTGGAAAATCCGATCTCCCCGTCGCAACAATCGCCTCCGGTCGAACTTGTTTCGCCAGATCGTAATTTATCTCTGGATCCGGATTGGCCATGGCGAATATGATCGGTTGTTCTGTCATAGTTCGAACCATTTCTGGGGTAAGCACATTGGCAACAGATAACCCATAGAACACATCCGCACCTCGTACAGCATCTGCCAGTGTTAGCGCATCAGTATCTTGAGCAAACCGTAATTTATACTTGTTCAACTCTTCCTTGCGCGCGGTGGTAAGTACACCCTTACTATCCACCAGCAGGATATTTTCACGTTTTACACCTAAACGAACTGCTAATTCAGCACAAGAGATTGCCGAAGCACCTGCACCCGAGATTGCCATTTTTATTTCATCAATCCGCTTGTCTACGATCTCGAGACTGTTGAGAAGACCTGCGCTGGCAATGATCGCTGTTCCGTGCTGATCATCGTGAAAGACCGGTATATCCATTTTTGATTTTAAAGTCTCTTCGATGTAAAAACACTCTGGTGCTTTTATGTCTTCCAGGTTTATTCCGCCGAATGTAGGTGATAAGGCTGCCACAACATTGATAAATTCGTCAGGATCGTTAGAATCTACCTCAATATCAAAGACATCAATATCAGAAAATACTTTAAACAACACCCCTTTGCCTTCCATTACTGGTTTAGATGCTAGGGCACCTCGATTTCCCAGCCCCAGAATAGCGGTGCCGTTTGAAATGACCGCTACCAAATTCCCCTTCGCTGTAAATTCGTATGCTAATTCTGGGTTCTCTTCAATGTCAAGAACTGGATAAGCCACGCCGGGCGAATACGCCAGCGAGAGATCCCGCTGGGTCAATAATGGCTTGGTAGGTAGAATAGAGATCTTTCCTGGTTTTCCATCCAAACGATGATACTCTAAAGCATCAGCACGCAAATCACTCATGTTCAATACCTCCTAAAGTACCTTTTGTTTCCTGATTAACAAATAACTCACCGAGAGATGATTATACTTTGTGAAAAATCAATTGCTATCCCCAATCTCAGAAATTATCGATTTGCACAATCAGATTATGATAATGTATAATAAGCAACCTAGGTAAAGAGTAAATAATTCTTCACCTCAGTTGATTACAAATTGAATATGATCGACCGATCAGACAAATCATTATTTGTTTAACACAGATTATTATTTTTTTATGATTTGTTTGGCCGCGGTATATGCAAAAGTAAGTTGAAAATAATTCGTTTTGGTGCATTTGATAATCTATATGCAATTAGCCAATTTAGTAATTCGCGAAAACACTTTCCCAACCTACAGATATTTTAATCTGGGAAGTATTCACGCAATAGATTGCAACAATCATCATCGATCTTACCGCTATTCTATGCTGATCTAGCTACCAGATCAGATCTAACACCAAAACAACAAACCAATTTTCTTCTCATAACTCAGAGCCGTGGCCTGGAGACTAGGTCGCGGCTTATTAATTTCATTTTGTGGATATATAATCGAGTGGAAAAAATGGTTTATGGTACAAAAAATCAGTGGACTCAAAGCTCAAAAACGAAACCCACAACGGTTGAATGTATATTTGGATGGTGAGTTCGCTTTTGGATTATCGCGGTATACCGCAGCCTGGTTACAGGTTGGACAAGAATTAACCGAAGAGCGAATCGAAGAACTATTAATTCAAGATGCACAGGAAACAGCTTACCAAGCTGCAGCGAAATTCATTGGTTACCGGATCCGAACGACTTCGGAAATTGAAAAATATCTTAACGGGAAAGGAATTGAGCAGCCCATCATCAACCAAGTGATCGAACGGTTAACATCAAATGGACTCTTGGATGATAAGTTCTTTGCACATCTGTGGATCGAAAATCGCAATGAATTCAGGCCTCGCTCACGTAGATTGCTTACCTCGGAGTTAAAAAATAAAGGGATTAGCCTTGAAATCATTGAGGATGCTCTAAAAGACACGATGCCAGAGGAAGAATTGGCATATTTAGCTGCTCAAAAAAGGGTGAGAAGATATGAACATCTCGAATGGAATCCTTTCTATCAAAAAATGGGTTCCTATCTCGCCCGACGTGGGTTCTCCTATTCGATCATAAGACCAGTTATTGAACAAATTTGGAAAGAAAAGCACAAGGTTTGAGGGTTATTGGGTAATTTCAATTTGAATATTACTTCTGGGATGGAAAGGTGTATTTCATGGAACTGAATGACATATTATTTATCATTCTCGGCTTGTTAATTGGCGCAGGAATTGGCTACTACATCCGCCAAATGATGTACAAGAATAGAATCTCCAAACAGCGCGACGAAGCAGAGAACATCCTCAATACAGCGAATGAGGAGGCTAGAATTGTCGAAATTCAAGCCCGGGACAAGGCAATCGAAATTCGTCAATCCGCAGAAAATGAGATCAGCCGCCGTCGTTCCGAGCTGAGCAAAGAAGAAGACCGCTTGCAAAACCGTCGCAACGATCTCGATGACCGTTCAGAGAGATTAGAAAAACGTGAGCAAGTATTAAACAAGCGGCAAAGCTCCCTGGATAAACAATCAAATGATCTGGAAAAAATGTATTCCCAGGAATTAGAAGAACTGCAGCGTATATCTCAGATGAGCCAGGATGAAGCGCGCGAGACACTTCTCGCTGAAGTTGAAAAGGAAGCCCGATCAGATATGGCGCGCATCATGAGGCAAATTGAGGCCGAAGCCAGAGCCGAAGGAGAAACTCGCGCGCGAAAGCTGGTTGCAGGCGCGATCCAGAGAGTCGCCTCAGAGCATGTTCAAGAAGTCACCACATCTTTTGTCCCCCTGCCAAATGATGAAATGAAGGGACGGATCATCGGCAGGAATGGACGCAATATTCATGCCTTCGAGCAATCAGCTGGTGTTGATGTCATTGTGGACGATACCCCGGAAGCCATTACAATTTCAAGTTTTGACTCGGTAAGAAGAGAGATCGCAGTCCGATCTATGGCTAAGCTGGTCTTGGATGGTCGCATCCACCCCGCACATATTGAAAAAATTATCAACAAGGAAAGAGAAGAGGTTGAGCGCATTATTGTGGAAGCTGGAGATCAGGCCGCTTACGATGCTGGTGTAACTGGTTTGCATCCGGAAATACTAAGGACGCTGGGACGTTTGAAATTCCGCACTTCCTATGGACAAAACCAACTTGATCATGCGGTTGAAACTTCCCAATTAGCAGGGGTGATCGCGGCAGAATTAGGCGCAAATGTCGAGGTCGCAAAGACTGGTGCCCTGCTGCATGACCTTGGGAAAGCAATGGACCACAACACCGAGGGCACCCATGCAATGATTGGCGCCGAATTTGCAAAGAGATACGGTGTCCCAAAGAATGTAATTAACACGATCGCTTCACACCATCATGAAGTGGACCAAGAATCGGTTGAAGCAGTCATCGTTGAAGCTGCTGACGCGATTTCCGGAGCCAGACCAGGTGCAAGGCGTGAAAGTTTGGAGCAATATATTAAACGGGTACGAGCCCTTGAAGAAGTTGCTAACTCATTTAAAGGGGTCAACCAGAGTTATGCGCTCCAGGCTGGTCGTGAAATTCGCATCTTTGTACGGCCTGAGGATATTGATGATCTGGATGCCATCCGTTTAGCAAGAGATATCGCAAAACAGATTGAAGAATCTATGCAATATCCTGGACAAATCAAAGTCACCGTTATCCGGGAGACAAGAGCCGTGGATTATGCGAAGTAAATATTTGTAATCAGGAAAGAACCCCTCTTCGGTAAAAAGCCAAAGAGGGGTTCTTTTATTTAAGGTTCAACGGAGGAATGGATTGTAAATGCGCTCTTGCCCCACAGTTGTTTGCGGTCCGTGACCGCTAAGTAACCTGGTATCATCAGGCAGTGCCATTACCTGGCGACGGATGCTGTCGATCAACGTGTCAAAATCACCGCCAGGCAAATCTGTCCGGCCAATACTTCCCTGAAAGATGACATCACCGCAAAATAAAATCGCCTCATCCCGGTTGTAAAACATTACATGTCCCCGAGTATGTCCAGGAGCATGGAGCACTTGAAATTTGTACTCACCGATATGCAGTTCTTGCCCATTTTTTAGTTCAACCGTTGGTTCCGGTCCGGGATCGATCTTCATTCCAAAAAACGCTGCCCCACCTTCAATTCTCCACAGAGGGATGTCATCCGGGTGCAGCGCAACAGGAGGAGGCGGACTGCTTAAATCTGCCAGCTCTGCAGCGCCTCCCAGGTGGTCAAAGTGAGCATGAGTCAGCCAAATACCTGCCAAATGCCAATTTTGTTTGGTAATTTCACCAGAAATTTGGGCTCCGTCATCTGCAGGATCGATCACCACAGCTTCACCTGTATTATCATCCGCAACGATATAAGTATTCGTCATGACCGGTCCTAAAGTTAATGAAATAATTGATAACATGCTCTGCAATAATTTCTCCTTTTATTTCCTAATCCATCTCGTTTGTGCTCATAATTTCCCGGTAAGCAGTTTAGCTGAACTCAATTAATGACGCGAAAATTCGATTCTCCCAAAATTTTAGATATTCTGTCCAGTCACTGCTAGCTGCTGAGTTCGCCTGAAATCTCAAATCCACTGGTATATAATATTTCTCGAGTTATTTTATATCCTTTCCAAGAATTAATCGAGTAAGGAAAAGGACAGAAAGTTAATCCGTCTATGACCTCGTTGTGAAGGAAAAAGGGAGTGATCTGCAATGGCTCACTTACTGATCATTGGTGGTGCTTCATCCGACGTACTTCACATCCCTGGGCAGAAAATTTCTGCAGCAGGCGGGGCTGGAATGTATACAGCAATGGCAGCAGCGCGAAACGGAGTCCAGGTTTCCATGTTTGGTCCTCGACCTGATCCGATTCCCGATCAATTGATTCCAATCGAAAGCAAATTACTTCAATGGTTCGGACCAGAAATATCCGCAGATCAATTACCAGAATTTGAAATTTCATATGAACATGGGAAAACCGAATATTTGAAAGCGAATATTAACTCCGAAGCAGACCTCACCACAGCAATGCTACCCACGGATTTATCACAATACGATCTGGTTCATCTAACTCCTGTTGGTGATGCGAAGAAACAGCTCTCATTCCTCCAGGTCTGCAAGAAACGTGGAGCAAATAAAATTTCTGCGGGGACAGGTTTGTTTAACGCAGCAGAACAATCGCAGGAAGCACGCGCAGTTTTTCAAGAATCTGATTATTGTTTCATGAACATGGAGGAAGCCAATACACTATACGGTTCGATCGAGCAAATAAAATGCAAACCTGGACAGGTTATGTTTATCACCCTTGGTGAAAGAGGTGCCCTTGTAATCCAGGGAACCTGTGTTACTGAGCTTGCTGCAGTTTCCTGCGAAGTAGTAGATCCTACAGGTGCAGGAGATGCTTTTTGTGGCAGTACCAATGCCCAGCTGATCTTGGGCAATCACCCCATCATCGCAGCAAAAAAAGCGATGGCATTGGCAGCAGAGATGATCCAACACCCCGGTCCAGCCGCCCTTCTACTTTCTGAACCCGCTCCAGATAGCCCGTCGGATAATAGGGTAATCGTTGCTGATCACCTGGTTGAGAGGATTGCTCAGCTCATTGCAGCATTGCCAGAGGTGACCCCATTTGACTTCACAGGAGAGGGTTTACCCCCTGTCGGGCATCACCTGGTACTGGATTGGTTTTTCATGAGCACCTTGCAGCAGTTTAGCTTCTGGACAATTGAGAATGGAATATATCACCTACCCCTGATTGCTCCAATCAATGGAAAAATGCTGAAAGGGTCCGATTACCTGTGGCAGGCATACATGAAACCTTTTATTGCAGATCCCGATTTTTATTCCCCTGCCAGGCAAGCGAATTTAACACTCAAAGATATGATCCAACTTTACCGCTCAGATGATGGCACTGATCCAATGCCGGCAATAGAACTTCATCTCGACCTGGCCAGGCAATACGGCCAAGACATGCTTTCTCTCAAATTAACACCTCAAATGATTGTGGAGCAGTCCCGGGAATCCACTACACCATTGAAAACTTTCTTTAACATTTTGGATCATGTGGGCGGCTACAAAGAAGACCCCCTACGCAAGAAATCCGGTCTTCTGGCTTTCATACTGAACCAGCGACCCGAAAAATTTCTCCCTTTGGCAGATATGGAGGAAATCACGCCGGTGGTAGATTACCATGTAATGCGTACCTGCCTGCGAACCGGTCTGGTGGAAGTTCTCGACCAGGAGCTGAGAGAAAGAATTATTGGCAGGCAGTTGCTGAATCCAGTCGACGAAGAAGCAGTAAGATTTGCTGCATATGCTGCAATGGAACGAGTCACAAAGTTATCTGGAAAGAGCATGGGAGCAGTCGATTGGTTTTTCTTCAATTCTCGCACACGCTGCCCGGAAATGACAGAGCCCGAGTGCGCCCTCTGCCCGGTTGATCCGGTATGTGCGCATAATAAGAATTTATTCCAGCCAGTGATCCGGACAACGTTTTATTAGGACAAAAATTTTACTGGCTGGTCGTCATAGATATTTATATCCGTGATAGATTCATCTTTAATTAGGTACAGAAGTAATTTCGCCATCCGTAGTCTGATAATTTAACGTAATATGCTCGCTAATCGATCGGAATTACACTGATTCTGAACTCAGAATTTCTGCTTCCTGCCCTACCCGGGATTGATTCCTCGAGAACTCAAGAGGTCTTGGATTCTTAATCAAAGCATGCTAAACTGTAGCATCTCTGACATCATGGAGCATATCTATGCCAAATCATCCACCTGAGCCATTCCGGATTAAGATGGTTGAACCAATTGAGTTGATTGGGAAAAAAGAACGACAGGCAGCTTTAACTCGAGCGGGATTCAATTTATTTGGATTGCAGGCTGATGAGATTTTCATTGATCTACTTACTGATTCGGGTACGGGTGCCATGAGCCAGGAACAATGGTCTGCCCTTATGTTAGGGGATGAATCTTATGCTGGCTCCCGGTCCTATATAAGGCTTGCCAAAGCGATCGATCACATTTTTGGCTTTCAATACTTTGTTCCGACCCACCAGGGTAGAGCTGCTGAAAATATTTTGTGTTCCATTCTTCTAGAAGCAAACCAATCAGTCCCTTCAAATACACATTTCGATACGACGAATGCCAATATCCGTGCCAGGAAAGCAAATCCAGTCAACTTGGTGATCGATGAAGCCTACCATCCCCGCACATACCATCCCTTTAAAGGAAATATGGACTTGGTAAAGCTCGAAAATTTTATTCTGGAAACTGGTGTTGATCAGATTCCCTTCGGGATGCTGACAATAACGAATAATGCAGGTGGCGGACAACCAGTTTCCATGGAGAACATCAAGGCGGTATCAAAAATATACAAGGAACATGAAATCCCATTCTTTATAGATGCCTGCAGGTATGCTGAAAATGCATTTTTTATTAAATTACGCGAACCTGGATATGGAGATAAATCTACTCTCGAAATTGCCCAGGAAATATTTTCCTGCGCAGATGGCGCTACGATGAGTGCAAAGAAAGATGCACATGTGAATATCGGCGGTTTCTTTGCGATGAATGACCAGAACCTATACCAACAAGCAGGCAATGAATTAATCCTGCGTGAAGGCTTTTTGACCTATGGTGGCCTGGCGGGACGGGATTTAGATGCTATGGCAGTAGGACTGAAAGAAGGCCTGGATGAAAAATACCTCTCCTACCGCTTACAGCAAACTGCATACCTGGCAGAAAGACTCATCGAGAAAGACGTCCCTATTCTGCTTCCTCCTGGAGGTCACGCAGTCTATGTAGATGCAAAATCCTATTTTCCCCATATACCTCAATCAGATTTTCCTGCACATGCCCTGTGCATAGAATTGTATCTAGAAGGTGGCATTCGAACGGTTGAAATCGGCTCCGTGATGTTTGCATATCCCGATCCTGACACTGGAAAAATGGTATACCCGAGACTCGAACTGGTCCGTCTGGCTCTCCCTCGACGTGTCTATACGCAAAGCCACCTTGATTATGTCGCCGGTGTATTTGATAAGATATCAACAAAGAAAGAAAGCATCCACGGATTGAAAATTACGTATGAACCAGAACTTCTGAGGCATTTCACCGCTCGCTTTAAACCACTTGAGTCCGGGCGAGATCTCAATAATTAAATTGGCAAGCGAATACCTACCTGGAAATTTTTCCCATGAATGATATTCAAGATCCTGATTTTTTCCATACTTGCGCTTGGTGTGGTAATTCTATTGATGAAAATGGAGATTTTTTTGGATTTGGCGCCAGAGCTAGCCATAATATTGATTTAAGCAATAAAACAGGCCAGTTTGTATCACTGAGATTATCTCTCATTGACAAAACCACTTTTGCAATGGTTCCTGAAAAATCTAGCGATAGTTTAGCTGAAGACCACGACCTGCTGTTTATTACCTGCAGTGAAGATTGCGCTATCAACCTGAAGGAAGCGCTTGACCTGGAACGTGATGTTTTTTCTGATGATTGATTAATATTAACTTGAACTCCCCCAGGAAATTTCGTAGATCACCACGCGATTATTGGCTATCTTTCAGCTTAATTTTCCACACATGCTGAGCTGAAGAGCACCTTGACAACCATTCATAGTTATTTCAAATTATTGGTTTTTTTTGCTTCATTCCACAACTGGTCCATTGCATCCAAATTTAGTTCCACCAGCTCTTTACCTTGCTTACGGGCTGCTGCTTCTAATTCTTCGAAGCGTTGGCGAAATTTTCCATTCGCGGCTCTTAAAGCACTCTCCGCGTCGATATTTTTCCACCTGGCAAGGTTGACTACTGAAAATAATAAGTCCCCAATCTCGTCCTCAAATTCCACCGGCGTTTTCGCCTTTCTTACTTCTTTGAGTTCTTCATCAATTTTTTTAAAAACACCCTGGATATCTGGCCAATCGAATCCAACTCTATTCACTCTCTGCTGAAAAGTTTCTGCCTGGACAAGCGCAGGTAAAGCTGGACTAACACCTCGCAGGACTCCATTGAATTCTTGCTCTCCTTCGTGTTCAGCCAATTTTAATTTCTGCCAATTTTCGACCACCGTCTGTTGGTCTTTTACTTCTAAATCCCCAAAAACATGTGGGTGACGGCGGATCAATTTTTCGGAAATTTTTTCCAGGACATCAACCATTGAGAAATCGCCGTATTCACTCGCTAACTGAGCATGCAGAACGATTTGAAGCATCAAATCCCCCAATTCTTCTTCTAATGCGGTTTGGTCTTCATTATCTAATGCCGCCAATACTTCATAGGTCTCTTCAAGCAAAAATGGTCTTAGAGTAAGATGTGTCTGTTCGCGATCCCAGGGACAACCATCAGGTGCACGTAAACGAGCTATGATCTCTTGGAAATTTTCAAAAGATGAACCGCTTGATAATGCAGGCACATATAACACGGTTCGCAGGCCAATTTTCTTGCTGCGGTCAATTTTATAGAGTTCCACACTTTCAACATAAGCACCTGCAGTTCCTGCCCCATGAATCAGCTGGACCGGGTGATTATCAGGGTAGACACTCATCAGGGTTAATTTCACATTGGAAGCAACAGCAGCCGAATAGATTTGTGCGATCAACACTGGTGCACTCGGGGGAAATGGAGGATGGTGGGAAATCGCCAGTTCCAACCCATCGATCAAGGAAGTTTGTGGAAGCGGGTCAATACCCAGCAGTCCAAATGCAGCTTCAAAAAAACTCATCCCTTCAAGAATTTTGACCGGGATACCGTCGCGCTGCGCGCGGCGAATGATTTCAGGAGATGTTGCTTCAGCAATTAAAGGGTGCCCGGGTATGCCATAAACCACCCCAGAATCACGGTGACCTAAATCCAGTACCGTTTCAACGATCTCCTCATATACCTGCTCAAATTCAATATTTTCTTCGTACAGGTAATCGAATGAATGGATGATCAAACCTTTTGGAAAACCATCGACTGCAGGATGTTCGCTGGTACGCAGGTAGATTTCCTTGACATCATTCAGTACTCCCCATGCCTCCCTGGTAATTAACATCGGATCACCCGGCCCCAAGCCAATAATCGTTATTCCTGGCTGATTCATCTGTGATATATCCTCATAAATATTTGATCCATATCAGGTTATGTCCAATTATCATGATTCTGGTTCCCAAATCTGTAATTTCTATCTCCAATTAAACATTAATTATAAAAGCGTGAGAATGTTCTGCGGGTTGGAAATTCCAGCACCCAGAGAACGATCTCACGCATCGATAGGCTGAATAGAATTGATTAACGCTTTGTGTAGGTTGGAGCTTTTCGGGCGCGTTTTAGTCCAGGTTTCTTGCGTTCTTTCTCACGAGGATCTCTTGTCAGCAGTCCAGCCTTTCTTAATGGTGGTTGGTAGTCTGGGACCATTTTAATTAATGCTCTTGCCAATCCAAGCTTGACCGCATCAGACTGACCGGTTACCCCCCCACCTTTCACAAGGACCGAAACATCTAATTGGCTCTTGTTCTCTCCAGTTGTGTCCAAAGGTGTGAGAACATTTTCCTTATCGCCAACACGCGGGAAGTAATCTTCAAGTGTCTTTCCATTCACCACAAAGTTTCCTGTCCCGTTCATGACGCGAACTCTTGCAGTACTTGCTTTGCGGCGACCGATTCCTTCGTAATACTGAACTGCCATTATTGCTCCTTATAATTCAACCTGAACAGGATTCTGGGCTTGGTGGGGATGATCAGAACCCGCATAGATTTTCAGCTTTTTCAACAACTTACGCCCAAATCGATTGTGGGGCAGCATTCCCCAAACCGCCTGTCGTATCACCCGATCAGGATATTTCGCTAATTGATCCTTTAAATTAATTTTTTTCAATCCTCCAGGATACCCGCTGTGGCGATAGTAGTATTTATCTTCCATTTTGTTTCCAGTAACAGTAATTCGTTCTGCATTGACAACAATCACATAATCGCCGGTATCTACACCTGGGGTGAAAATTGGTTTATCTTTTCCAAGCAAAATGCTCGAAATTTCGGTTGCCAAGCGACCTAAATTTTTCCCATTGGCGTCCACCAATTTCCAATCTTGTGTTATATCACCTGATTTTGGTACATACGTTTTTTGCACAGTTCTTCTCTCCACTATCTTATGTCCTCATCCAAAGAGGAAACAAAATCTGATACTCCATATTAATTCGGATAACGAACATCCGATAAAGTCAACCCACTGGCAGGTGCAAGTCCTCGAATAGGCTCCTCATGATTGCCGATGACCAATTGATTAAAATCTTCAGGATCGCGCTTTCCCTGACCTACTTCCACTTGATAACTTACCAACCTGCGAACCATGTGGTATAGAAATGCATTCCCAAGAATTTCGAATAATAAATACTCCTGATCATTACGCCAAGAGGCATAAAATATCTGCCTGACGGTACTTCCGCCTGGTTTTGGTGAGGTACCAAAAGCAGAGAAATCATGCTCACCTACCAATTTTTCTGGAAATCCCGCCAATCTCTCCATTGACATTGGTGGCCAGACTCGCCAGGCATATCGTTCCTTGAGCGGCTGCCGGATCTCATCGCAGAATAACCTGTAAAGGTAACGCCGGGCTACTGCTGAATACCGCGGGTGAAAATCACTGCTTACCTGTTCAACAGAAAGTGCGGCGATATCAAGGGGCAAGTTGGCGTTCAATGCGGCCTGTAAATCTCTATCAGGATGATCCCAATCATGCTCAAAACCGATTACCTGTCCTGAGGCGTGAACGCCAGCATCTGTCCTTCCTGCACCATTGATTGATGTCCCTTTCCAACCAATCTTGTACAGCGCAGATTCAACGGATGCCTGTATCGTTCTTCCTTCAGCTTGCCGCTGAAATCCCTGGTAATCAGTACCGTCATATGCCAGGATAACTTTGTAATGTGCCATTATCTAACAAAAGAGATCAACTTGAAATTGATCGCTTTTACTGCTCAATATAGATCGACTATTCCTCGATCAACTCCAGGATTACCATTTCAGCCGAATCACCATACCGTGGACCTAGTTTTAATACGCGTGTATAACCACCAGCCCGGTTTTCGTATCGAGGAGCAATATCATCAAACAATTTCCTTACCATCTCGGGATTATCCATACGGGCAGCCGCGAGGCGTCGGGCATGAACCATCTTCTCGTCACCTGCAGCGTTACCACGCTTTGCTAATGTGATTAACCTCTCAGCCTGTCCACGGATCGCCATGGCTTTCGCATGGGTCGTGCGGATTCGTTCATGAGTAAACAACTGGTTTACCATGGTCCTCCTGAGTGCACGACGTTGATCTTTTGACCGACTCAGCCTCTTACCAACTATTTTATGTCGCATTTCTTAGCTACTCCGCCTCAGTCTCTTCTTCATCTTCCAGGTAGCCCTTTTCACTCATTTTCGCCGTGAGTTCATCCAGGCTTTTCTCACCAAAATTGCGGATTGACATCACAGCTTCATCACCCTTGTCGAGT
The DNA here is from genome assembly GCA_046260155.1 of Anaerolineales bacterium. Taxonomy (GTDB): domain Bacteria; phylum Chloroflexota; class Anaerolineae; order Anaerolineales; family UBA4823; genus PFL25. The sequence continues at coordinate 14,969 of JBJYXV010000063.1, read as the reverse complement.
AATTCAAGCACCTCACCTACGGTAGTAATTCCCGTGCGTTTGAGCGAGTTGAAAACCCTCACGGATAGGTCCAGGTTCTCAATCGGGGTTTCAATCATTTCACTTGTCAACCGGCTGCTCTCTTCTTCTTCCTGGGCAATAATAGTAAGTGATTCCTCACTTACACCTGCTAAGTGTCGCAAGTGTTCAATCAGGATCTTTGCGCTGTTGCTAAGTCCCTCTTCTGGTCCCACAGTGCCGTCGGTCCAGATCTCCATTACGAGGCGGTCATAATTCGTACTTTGACCGACCCGAGCACTGCCAGACTCCCAATTCACACGCCTGATTGGGCTGAAAATTGCATCGACCGGCAACTCACCGATTGGTAATCTCCCACCTCTCTCATCAGCAGGAGAATAACCCCTGCCCCGTTCTGCTGTCAGCTCAATTTCAAGGCTGGTTTCATTGGCGTCTACAGTGAATAAATAAAGATCAGGATTGACGATCTCTACTTCTGGAGGAGCAATAATATCTGCAGCTGTTACAATCCCCGCCCCTCGCACCTCTAGATGCAAACGAGCGGTATCTACATCATACATCTTCATCCGCAGCTGCTTAATCTGCAGCATAACGCGAATGACATCTTCACGCACCCCGGGTATCTCACTAAATTCGTGCTGTACATCAGCAATTCGAATTGAGGTGACAGCTGCCCCCTCCAATGAAGAAAGCAAAACCCGGCGCAGAGCATTACCTAAAGTAATACCATATCCGCGTTCAAGCGGGCTGATTGCAAATTTGCCATAATTCCTGGCCTCAGCTTCTCGCTCGATTTTTGGAGTCACCATATTTGTTAAACCTATCACGGTTCACCTCATCTGAATTTCCAAACCGTTTCCCCGAATATTATTTAAAGGAAACATAAGAAAAAAACCTTATCGCTTGTAATACTCCACGATCAGCTGCTCGTTGAGATTACCATCAATCTCTGATCGCTCAGGTAAACGAGTAACGGTTCCTTTTAAATTCTTCGCATCCCTGGTCACCCAATCTGGGACGGACCTCTCTTCAGCAACGGCAGGTAATTCCTTGAAGAAAGTGCGCTTCCTTGAGCCTTCCCGGACTTCAATCTCATCACCAGGAGAGATTAACATGGAGGGTACATCTGTACGCCGGCCATTGACATCAAAGTGACCGTGAGTGACTAATAACCTTGCCTGGGCACGATTGGCAGCGAAGCCCAATCGAAACACAACATTGTCCAGGCGAGACTCAAGAATTTGAAGCAGGTTGACACCAGTTAATCCCCTGCGTTTTAATGAAACATCGTAGTATCGACGAAATTGCCGCTCCAGGATGCCATACGTCCGGCGAGCTTTCTGCTTTGCACGCAGCTGGCGGCTGTAATCCGATTCACGCCGTCTCCGGTACTGAAAACTCTTCCCATGGATCCCTGGCGGATATCCACGCCGCTCAAATGAACACTTGGGGGTGAAACAACGCTCACCCTTCAAGAACAATTTTTCACCTTCTCTCCGGCATAATTTGCACACCGGTCCTGTATATCTAGCCATTCGCTCTTCCTTCTTTTATAAATATGATTTTAAACACGGCGCTTTTTTGGTGGACGGCAACCGTTATGCGGAACTGGTGTTTTATCAATAATTGCCGTTACTTTCAATCCAGCCCCTTGCACAGCTCTGATTGCAGATTCTCGCCCGGGACCCGGTCCTTTAACGATAATTTCAACTTCCTGCAAACCCAATGCTTGGGCAGCCTTCAGAGCTTTTTCCGCAGCAAGACGCGCTGCAAAAGGAGTGCTCTTGCGCGAGCCTTTAAATCCGGCAGACCCAGAGCTTCCCCAAACCACGGTATTGCCTTGCATATCTGTGATTGTCACAATCGTGTTATTAAAAGTCGCACTGATGTGCACCTGACCCGCAGATATGGTTCTTTTAGTTTTTCTTCCACCTGAACGGCGCGAACGATCTCCTGTTGCCATAATTCCATCCTTTATCATCTCAATGTGATAGGTGGATTCCTATCTCATGAGGGTTTATTTCTTCTTGGCTCCTCGGCGTCTGCCACGCCCAGCAACGGTCTTCTTGGGACCTTTACTCGTACGGGCATTAGTTCTGGTTCGTTGCCCACGGACAGGAAGATTTCGACGGTGCCGTAAGCCGCGGTAACTGCCGATTTCTATCAACCTCTTGATATGCATCTGTACATCACGACGCAAATCACCCTCAATTTTATAATTCTGGATGATGAATTCGCGTAATGAAGCGATTTCTGCATCGGTGAGGTCCTTTACTCTAGTATCTGGATTTACTTGAGTAGCCGCCAATATCTCTTTTGACCTGGTTGGCCCGATACCATACAGATATCTCAATCCAATTTCGACCCGCTTGTTCCGTGGGAGGTCAACACCTTCAATTCTCGCCATAATCCTCTATCCCTGTCTTTGTTTATGCTTTGGATTTTCACAAATAACGTAAACCACACCGCGACGTTTGACGATTTTGCATTTTGCACAGCGCTTTTTTACTGAAGCTGATACTTTCATTGGCTAATCTCTCCTTAAAATATACCGGTGAAACTCAATTCACTTTTGGTAGGTAGCCGAATTTATAATTATACATAACCAAATCTTATATGTCCAGAAGATGTTAAATCGCAGTCAAAATTATCGGCTCACCCTCAGTTACTGCAACTGAATGCTCAAAATGAGCCGTTAAAGATCGATCTGCTGAAATTACAGTCCATTGGTCCTCCAGGACTCGTGTACGATGCGTTCCAATCATGACCATTGGTTCGAGTGCCACGGTGAATCCAGGACGCAATGGGATACCTCGCCCGCTCACACCAAAGTTGGGAACCAGGGGTCCTTCATGCATATTACGACCTACCCCATGTCCAGTATATTCACGCGGAACATGAAAATTGAATCCCTCGACATAATTTTGGATTGTTGCAGATACATCACCGACTCGGTTGCCAGCTCGCATCTTTTCAATACCTTTATACAGGGCTTTTTCGGTAACATCTAACAACAACTGTGCCTGGGAAGAGATACTCCCAACTCCCATGCTAAAGGCAGAATCTGCAACAAATCCATCCAAGATCGTTCCACAGTCAATGGAGACGATGTCACCTTCCTTGAGAATGCGTTTTCCGGGGATTCCATGCACCAGTTCTTCATTTACCGAAACTGTCAGCGTTGCTGGATATGGATAAGGACCCGGATAATTCTTGAACGCAGGTATGCCACCATTTTGCAGGATCAACTCTTCCGCTGCTGAGTCTAATTCCTGTGTAGTAATGCCAGGTCGGACCATTTTCCCAACTTCCTGCAGTACCATTGCATTAATTCGTCCTGCTGCCCGCATAAGGTCAATTTCAGGCGGATTTTTAATCACGATTGGTCTATCACCCATTTGATTCATCCACCTTCTCTAACATTTCCATCAGATCTCCAGTAACTTGCTCAATGGCTTGATTCCCATCAATCTTGACCAGGATGCCGCGTTCCTTGTAGTACTCGATTAAAGGACGAGTTTGCTGTTCATAAACACGAATCCGGTGTTTAACCGTCTCTGGTCGATCATCCTCTCTTTGATACAATTCTGATCCATCAAAATCACATACACCTGCTACTTTCGGGGGATTGTACTTTTTATGGAAGACATGACCTTGTTCCCGGCACGTTAGCCTTCCAGATAATCGCTCGACCAATTCTTCTTCATCTACAGCAATGTATGGTACCTGAATAATTTGACAATTCATCCCTTCTAGCATTTTGTCCAAAGCTTTTGCCTGGTTTGGTGTGCGAGGAAAACCATCCAGAATTGCACCCGCATCACAGTCAGTTCTTGAAATTCTTTCACCAACCATGCGTATCGTGACATCATCAGGGACTAATTCCCCGACTCTGATGTACTCATCGGCAAGTATGCCAAGTTCAGTTTTATTTTTTTTGTTTTCCCGGAAGATATCCCCAGATGAAATCTGTGGAATTCCCAGCATTTTTGCCACGAATTTGGCTTGAGTGCCTTTACCGGCACCTGGAGGTCCCAAGAAAACGTAAAAATTCTTCACGGTTATCTACTCTCTTACCTGATTAACAGTGTGTCATCGTACCCATGCAGCTTGAGTTCTGCTTCAATATTGAAGAAGGTGTCCCGAACCACGCCAACAACAATTAACAAACCGGCTGATGAAACCAGCAATAATCCTGTGTTGGAACCGAATGGTATGATCAACCCAATCAGCCAAGGCAGGATTGCTACAACTCCAAGAAACAATGCTCCAGGCAAGGTAATCCTGCGCAGCACCTTGGTGAGATATTTTTGGGTTGGAGCACCCCGGCTCACACCAGGAATCTGAGCACCACTCTTCTTTAAATTCTCTCCGTAATTCTGTTGTGCAAAAAGAACATCGGTATAAAAGAAGGTAAAGCCAACGACCATAAAGAAATAAAGCACCCAATATGCATTACTCGAACCACCAAATATGGACTGGATGCTCGCAGATAGATTTGCGACCCACTCTGTTTGGGAGCCCTGGAAAAAGCTGGCTATGATGGCAGGAAAAGTTAATAGAGCCTGGGCAAAGATCAGCGGGATCATTCCTGCCATATTTACACGCAGCGGCAAAGTACCCTTGACCGGCATGGACATTCGATTACCAACTCTTCTTCCCGGATACATAACCGGCACGTTTCTCTGACCTTGCTGTACAAACACAATCGCAAAAATCGTTAACAAAGTAAAGATCAGCATGAAGGTTAATCCAAGCCAACGATTTTGTTCATCGGCAAGGATCCTAGCAAGTGAGACCGGAACGCGTGAGACAATCCCTGCAAAAATGATTAGAGAAAGACCCTGATTCCGGATGCCGAATTCTGAAATCAGCTCACCCAACCAGATCGCGAACATTGTCCCTGCAGTCATACTGGCTACCACGGCGAAAGATGACAACATATTTCCGCCACTCAATCCAAAATTATCCAAAATCGGCACACCACCAGTGAATTGAGAGAAGAGATTAATTTGTCCAATTGCATTCAGCGCGGCCATCGGGACGGCAAGGATATAGGTCCATTTCTCCATCCATTTACGGCCTTCCCTCGGATCCTCTTCCATCTTTCTCTGTAAAGATGGAATGATCGGGACCAATAGATTTAGAATAATCTGTGCAGTAATGTATGGATACACTCCCATAGCAAGTACCGAGAAATTCGAAACAGTACCACCTGAGAGCAGATCAAGCAAATTTACCAAAGTACCTGAAGCACCACCCCCTGCCATGATCCCTGCGATAGCTTCCCGGTTAACACCCGGTACTGGAACATGTGCTGCAAATCGATAGATCGCTAACAACCCGATCGTGATCAGCAACCTTCTTCGAATATCTTTGGCAGTCCACAGATAGCGCCATGCTGAACGCTTCATATTTTGGCTCCTTATTCGCTATCCTGCTGGGTAATTATTTCCACACTACCACCTGATGACTCAATCTTTGTTCGGGCACCTTTGGATACACGGTGGACACTGACATTTAACGCGATATCAATATCACCTTCTCCAAGAAGGACAATAGGACCGGATCCTTCTCTCACAAGATTTGCTGCGACCAAAGCTTCTGGATTAATATCACTCTTGCTCTCAAATCCGCTTAGTTGACCCACATTCACTTCCTGGTATCTCACCCGATTGAGGGGAGTGAATCCTTTACCACGCATGAATGGTAATCTGCGGAAGAACGGCAAGTTTCCACCTTGATGGTAAAGACGAGTCCCACCACCTGCACGGGCACCCTGACCCTTCGTGCCGCGGCCCGCCGTCTTCCCCTGACCTGCTGATGTACCGCGACCCACTCTTTTCCGATCTTTCTTTGACCCTTTATCGGGTTTCAAATCATGTAACTGCATTTGCAATCCTATTCTTCGACAGATAGCAGGTGACTGATCTTTGCCACCATGCCTCGAAAAGTTGGGGAATCCTTATGTTCTACAGTCTGGTTAAGTTTCCGCAGACCTAATGCCTTCACTGTTCGCTTCTGGGAAACATCATAGCCAATCGGGCTCTTGACTAATGTTACTCGGACAAGGTGTTCAGACTTCTTCTTCCTAGTGGTTTTTTTCTTAGGTTTGGATTCAGACTCAGGCACTTTGCTTCCTCCTCTCCCAGAATGGCGTAACATCTTTGACTGGTTTGCCACGCATCATTGCCACTTCCTGGGGCGATTTTAATTGATCGAGCGCATCCATGGTGGCATAGACAACATTGAGTACATTATTGCTTCCGAGTGATTTTGTTAGAATATCCGAAATTCCTGCAGCCTCCAAAACAGCCCGGACACCTCCCGCAGCGATCACTCCCGTTCCAGGTGAAGCAGGTTTTAACAACACCTTGGCACCGGAAATGCGCCCCATCACCTCATGGGGAATCGTCGATCCGAAAAGTGAAATCTTTTGCATCTCTTTCCGGGCACGTTCTGACGCTTTCCGCATTGCATCCGGGACCGAATTTGCCTTCCCCACCCCAACTCCGACTTTACCTCGATTATCACCAACAACAATCGTTACCCGGAATGAGAATCGACGGCCTCCCTTGACAACTTTGGCAACTCGGGCTATCTCGATTACACGTTCATCGAATTCTTGTTCAAACTCACTGGATTTGAAATCTGACATATTCTTCTCCTAATGCTCTTGCTAGAACTGCAAGCCTCCGTCCCGAGCACCATCGGCAAGTGCTTTCACGCGACCAATATATCGATACCCTGATCGATCAAAAACCACCTGTTCAATTCCAGCTGATTTTGCTCTTTCAGCAAGTGCTTTTCCTACTTGTTTAGCCTGCTCAGTTTTGGTCTTCCCAGAAAATTCCTTGCGCAGATCGCGATCAATCGTAGATGCGGATACCATAGTTACGCCAGATACATCATCGATCACCTGGGCGTAAATTTCTGACAAACTGCGAAAGACATTTAATCGCGGTTTTTCTGGTGTTCCGTATACACGTTTACGAACTCGTAAATGCCTGCGCTGGCGTGCTTTAGAGCGTGTTGTTCTTTTAGCCATTCTTCTACACCTTACCTGCTTTACCCGCCTTGCGGCGGATACGCTCATCTAAGTATTTGATCCCCTTCCCTTTGTAAGGTTCTGGGGGGCGAACCTTGCGAATATTTGCGGCGACGTGCCCCACCAATTGTTTGTCATAACCCTTAACGGTAATTTGGCGAGTACGTTCATCCACCTCAAATTCAATACCCTCCGGGGGCTCTACCTCCACAGGGTGTGAATAACCAACATTCAGTACCAGGTTCTCCCCTTCTAATGCTGCCCGGTACCCTACACCGTTTATTTCCAAGACTTTCGAAAAACCAGAGCTGACACCCACAACCATATTATTGATTAAAGCCCGGGTCATACCATGCAAGGCCCGGTGTGTCGGTTGGTCTGAAGGGCGATTTACAGATACTTCGCCATGATCGAGTTTGATTTCCATGTCGGCGGGAAAAGTATGTTGAAGCTCACCTTTAGGTCCTTTTACCCGGACGCTCGAACCCTTAATTTTTACGTCAACACCATCTGGTATAACAACTGGCATTAATCCGATTCTTGACATGATATTCCTCCTTACCAGACCTTACACAGAATTTCCCCACCAACACCAAGTTGGCGTGCACGCTGTCCAGTCATTACACCTTTTGGCGTGGTGAGAATTGAAACACCCATGCCAGACAGCACCCAGGGAATATCACGTTTGCCTGAATAAACTCTTCTTCCTGGTTTGCTAACGCGCTCCAAACCAGTAATTACTGGACGCCTGAACCTTCTCTCGCCAATATACCTTAACTGCAACCGTAAAACCTTGTGACCTGGATTTTCGCCGTCAACCACTTCATATCCAGCGATATATCCTTCTTCTTTAAGGATACGTGCAATCTCCGCCTTTAATTTAGAGCTTGGCATCGCCACAGTCGGATGCCCAACTCCCATAGCATTTCGTATCCGGGTCAACATATCCGCAATAGGATCAGTCATACTCATACTAATACTCCTCAGCTTTCTTACCAGGAAGACTTGACAACACCTGGGATTTTCCCTTCAAGCGCCAGTTCCCGAAAACATATCCGGCACAACCCAAATCTACGGATATAACCTCGTGGTCGTCCACAAATGGAGCACCGGTTGCGAACACGAGTCGGATACTTTCGTCTCTCTTCACGGATAACAATGGATTTTTTTGCCATTTAATTACCTTCCTTCCTGAATGGCATTCCAAGCATGTCTAACAATTGGATTCCTGCCTCGTCTGTTTTCGCTGTCGTGACTATAGTTACTTCCATGCCTCGAACCTTGTCAATTTTGTCATATTCGATCTCTGGAAATACGAGTTGCTCCCGTAATCCCAATGTATAATTCCCTCGCCCATCAAATGAATTGGGGGATACGCCTCGAAAATCTCTTACCCTTGGTAAAGCAACATTGATTAACCGGTCAAGGAAGGACCACATTCGCTCCCGGCGTAAGGTCACTTTAACACCGATCGAGCGACCTTCTCTCAACTTGAAGTTAGCAATACTCTTCTTTGCCTTTGTTATGATCGGCTTCTGACCAGTAATCGTGGTCAAATCAACGACAGCAGCATCTAGAGCTTTTGCGTTATCCAGCGCTTCACCGACTCCAATATTTACCACAATTTTCTCGAGTCTTGGAACTTCCATGATGTTGTCAATTTTCAATGACTCCATCAAGGCTGGGACGATTTCATCTTGATAACGTTCTTTTAAGTAATGAGCCATTAATTTATCTCCTGGTCGATTGATCAATCGATCAATGCCTCACAATGTTTACACACCCTGTGGGCGGTTCCATCTTCACGTTGGATTGCGACTCTGGTAGGCTCATCACATTTTGGACATACCAGCATTACATTCGAGATATGAATTGACCCTTCAAACTCAATGATCCCTGGGGAAATGGTCCTGCCTTGAGTTTGGACCTGACGCTGGTGTTTCTTGCGCATGTTCACGCCTTGAACTACGATGCGATTGTCCTTCGGAAGCACGCGAATCACCTCACCCCTGCGACCCTTATCAATTTCTCTTCCGCTGATCACCTCTATGGTGTCACCTTTCTTTATCTTCATCTTCACTTTTTTCTCGCTCCTAGGAAAGCATTTATCTGCTAAAGAACCTCTGGGGCAAGGGATACAATTTTCATATACCCTTTCTCTCGTAATTCCCGTGCAACAGGCCCGAAGATACGTGTACCTCTAGGATTGCGACCATCGGTATCCAAGATCACCGCTGCGTTATCATCAAACTTGATGTAGGAACCATCCTCGCGCCGCCATTCTTTTGCGGTTCTGACAATCACTGCTTTCACCACATCACTCTTGCTAACACCACCATGTGGAGTTGCAACTTTTACGGTGCCTACAACTACATCGCCAATCGATCCATATCTCTTCGATGATCCTCCCAAAACATGGATGACTAATATCTCTCTGGCACCTGAGTTATCTGCGACTTTTAACCGGCTTTCATGTTGAATCATACTGGCTCCTCCAGCTCAATTTCACCAGCGATGACCTCGTGTTGGATGATCTCCTCAACCACCCAGTGTTTCCTTTTCGAAATTGGGCGGCTTTCTACTATCTTTACCTGGTCTCCAATATCGCAACCAAGTTCATCATGAGCCATAACTTTCTTCTTGCTGTGGACAACTTTCTTATACAAGGGATGGCGATAAGATCGAGTAATCTCAACCAGTACCGATTTATCCATCTTATTGCTGGTCACTACACCAGTCATACGACGGCGGTTATTCATGCTTCACCTTCCAATTCTTCTTCCTCTCTCCGTTCATTGAGAATCGTGTGATACCTTGCGATCACCTTTCTGGTATAGCTGAGCCGGGTGTGATCTGTTAATTCTCCCGTCGTCAATTGGAAGCGAAGTTTCATTAATTCTTCTTTTGTATCTTCTAAGTTCGACAGTATTTCGGAGGTGGATAAATTTCTAATTTCTTCTGCTTTCATCCCTCACTCCCTTTCGCTCCATAACGGCCGACGATCTTCGTTCTAATGGGTAATTTGTAAGATGCGAGCCGCAGTGCCTCTCGAGCAGTTTCTTCGGGTAGACCACCACCTACTTCAAACATCACCCGGCCTGGTTTAACAACTGCCGCCCAGAATTCTACATTCCCTTTTCCCTTACCCATTCTGGTCTCTGCTGCTCTTTTCGTGATTGGTTTATCCGGGAAAATCCTGATCCAAACTTTTCCGCGTCGTTTTAAAGCACGCACGATAGCTCTTCGTGCGGCTTCAATCTGGCGGGCAGTTATCCAGGATGGCTCCAAAGCCATCAATCCAAGATCACCAAAATGCACTTCATTCCCACGCTGGGCTTGTCCGCGCATCCTTCCCCGCATTTGCTTCCTGTACTTAACACGCTTTGGCATTAACATAATTGCTACCTCTTAATGAAGACTCTTTTTGTAAGCCAATGACCTTTTTTCTGCAATGATTGGGTCACTCGCTCACATACACGCCTTCAGTTGACTCCACAAACTCTTCCACTTCAGGCAATAGAATACCTTTATAAATCCAGACTTTCACACCGATCCTTCCATAGGTGGTCAGAGCTTCAGCCCGGGCAAAGTCGATATCTGCCCGTAAAGTCTGCCTGGGTACTTGCCCTTCACGCATATGGATCGTTCGCGCCATTTCTGCGCCGCTGAGACGTCCTGCGACCTCAATGCGGATACCTTCTGCACCTTGTCTCATTGATTGTTGGATGGCTCGCTTCATCGCCCGCTGGTAACTGATCCTGCGTTCAAGCTGATCGGCAATATTTCGAGCCACCAAGAATGCATCCAAATCTGGATCCTTGATTTCCTTGATATCAAGATCAATCTTCTTTCCAACCATCACTTCCAAACTTGCCCGTAATTTCTTTACGTTTTCACCTTTGCGACCGATCAGAATACCAGGTTTCGCAGTGTGAACAGTGACTTTTACCTTGCCAGGAAATCGCTCAATTTCAATCCGAGAAACACCAGCTCTTTCTGTCTCACCGCGGATCTCATCCCTCAATTCGATATCCTGGCGGAGCTGGTCAACATAATTCTGACCTTCCGCATACCAGCGGCCTTCCCAGGTCTTATTCACTCCTAAACGAAAACCAATCGGATTTACTTTACGACCCATAGTGACTCCTCTCGAGTTTGTACACTGATCTACAAAGGGCTTGTAATTTCGCCTTCATTAAATTTCTCTTTCACGTAATACAACCGTAATATGTGAAGCTCTTCGGATGATCGGTTTAAACCTGCCCCGCGCTCCAAATCTTCGCCAGCGTCGAGATGGAGCTGCGTTTGCATATATCTGGTAAACAAATAAATCATCTCGGCTGACACCAAAATTTTCTTCCGCATTTGCCATTGCCGAGGCAAGCACTTTTGATACAGGTCGAGCAGCAGCATTCTGCACAAATCTCAACATGTCAAGGGCTTCCGTTATATCCTTGCCCCGTACCAGGTCAATCACCAAGCGAACTTTCTGGGGAGAGTAAGGAATATAATTTGCATGCGCTCGAATATCATCAGCCATGGATTATCTCCTGATCTTTCGCTCAACAAGGTGACCGCGATATGTTCGTGTTGGGGCAAACTCACCCAGCTTATGACCGACCATATTCTCTGTGATATATATCGGAACATGACGGCGGCCGTCGTGAACAGCGATCGTGTGACCTACCATTTGTGGGAAAATGCTGCTCGCACGACTCCAGGTGCGAATCACTTTCTTCTCATTACGCTCGTTCATTAGCTCAATTTTGTTGAGTAATTTTGGGTCAATAAATGGCCCTTTCTTCAGCGATCGTCCCATAATTTAATCTCCATCTTTCCTTACTGTTTCATCCACATAAGACCACTTTGTGGCGGAAATCGATTTTTCCATAAACCTGGTAATTATCGTCTCTTCTTCCTTCTGTGGCGTACGATATATTTTTCAGTGCTTTTATTACGCCGGGTTTTCTTTCCCAGGGTTGGCTTACCCCAGGGGCTCTTCGGACCTGGTAAACCAATCGGTTGGCGGCCTTCACCCCCACCATGGGGATGGTCTCGTGGGCTCATCGCAGAGCCGCGCACCGTCGGGCGGATACCCAAGTGCCTCTTACGACCAGCCTTACCCAACTTGATATTGGCGTTATCAAGATTACCAATTTGACCAACTGTTGCGTAGCACGTTTGTCTGACCAGGCGAACTTCACCGGATGGAAGTCGAACCTGGGCATATTCACCTTCTTTTGCTAGCAACTGCGCAGCCCCTCCTGCAGCGCGTACCAGCTGTCCACCACGCCCTTCTTTCAGCTCAATATTATGGATCAGCGTTCCTACGGGGATATTGGCGATTGGCAAACTGTTACCAGGACGGATTTCTGACGTGGGACCGGATTGAACCGTGTCACCAACCCTCAAATCGAGAGGTGCGATGATATATCCTTTCTCTCCATCCACATAATGCAGTAATGCAATCCGAGCTGTACGATTGGGGTCATATTCAATCGCAGCTACTTTCGCAGGAATATCGAATTTTCTTCGTTTGAAATCAACCTGGCGGATATGTCGTCGATGTCCACCACCACGATGGCGAACGGTAATCCTGCCGTACATGTTCCTCCCGTCGGTACGTTTCTTCGGTAAGAGGAGGGCTCGCTCGGGTTTTGATTTTGTGATTTCCTCGAATGTGCTGCCAGTCATCCCTCGCAAACTAGGAGTTACTGGTTTATATTTCTTGACTGCCATTAGCGTACTCCTTCAAATACGTCGATGGACTCACCAGGTTCGAGGGTAATAATCGCTTTCTTGTACGAGCTTCGCCTGACCTTAATCCGTCGATTTCGCCAGCGGCGGCTTCGCTTCGCTGGAACATTGATAATATTTACCCGGCTTACCTCTACATCAAAAACTGTTTCAACCGCATCCTTGATCATTTGTTTTGTCGCATCGATGTCGACTTCAAAAACATACTGGTTCAAATCACCTGCCTGGTAATTTGATTTTTCAGTAATAATCGGACGCCGGAGAATATCATATAAGGAAGTCATCATGGTTTCTCCTTATCCAAGGTATGATTCAAGTACTTCAAGGGCAGCTAAGGGAATAATTACCCTCTCATATCCAAGTAAATCTCGAATATTCATATAATTTGCCATCAGTAACTTCAAATCTGGAATATTATTCGCTGCTTTATTCAACTTCTCTGTGCTGTCATTTTTCTCTGCAAGTAGGATGAGCACGCTCGAATCTCCGACCAGATTTTCAATGACCTGTGCTATTTCTTTCGTTTTCGGTTCAGAAATCGTGAGCTCATCCAAGAAAATGATTTCCTGGATTGAAGCTTTAACAGATAATGCAGACCGGAGCGCAGCGCGACGCATCTTGCGCGGCATTTTTTGGCCGTAATCTCGAGGCCTTGGAGTATGAATCTTGCCTCCACCAACCCATTGCGCAGAGCGGATAGAACCTTGGCGAGCACGACCAGTTCCTTTCTGCCGCCAGGGTTTCCTCCCGCCGCCCGAGACCTCACTCCTTGTTTTGGTTTTATGAGTACCCAAGCGAGCATTTGCCATTTGCCTGACATATGCCTGGTGCATCAGGCTGGTATTAATCGGGGCTTCGAATATTACGGCAGGTAGATCAACCGATTTTACTTTCTTCCCCTCGATATTCAATACATCAACTTTCATTGTCATCTCGCTCCAATTACCGTTTCCGCGCTTCTTTGATAATTACCACGCCACCCTTAGGACCGGGAACCGCCCCTCGAACTCCAATCAAATTCCGATCAGGGTCCAAATATTCAACACGTAAGTTTTGAACCGTTACACGTTCAAAACCCATATGGCCTGGCATTCTTTTACCTTTGAAGACGCGTCCTGGAGTTGTCGTAGCTCCAATCGAACCTGTTGCTCTTTGCCGGTCCGATTGGCCATGTGTTCTGGGTCCACCTCGGAATCCATGACGTTTCACTGCGCCTTGAAATCCTTTACCTTTGCTGGTGCCAACTATATCCACCCGTTCACCAACAGAGAAAACTTCTCCTACCTCTAATTTGTCCCCTTCATTGACACCTGTATCTTTTACCCGGAACTCACGCAAAAACCGTAGTGGAGGTAATTCACTGGTCTTTAAATGCCCCAATTGACCACCTGTGAGCCGTTTTGGTTTCACTTCCTCGAAGCCAAGCTGGACAGCATTATAACCATCTCTTGCAGGTTGGCGAACCTGGGTAACATAGCAAGGCCCAGCTTCGATGAGCGTTATGGGAACAGCCAGTCCACTCTCATCGAAAATCTGGGTCATACCGATTTTCTTTCCAATCAGCCCTTTCATCATCTCAGTTTTCTCCTACTTTCAATTTTCAGGGACTGTTAGCACGGGCTTTGCTACATCATCCCTAGGTCAACGCAGTCAACCAGCCTGCCGAAAAATCAGAATTTTCCTTTTCCGTACAAAACTGTTCTTACGCTGCCAGAAATACCCTGCTCAATACCTCAGCTTGAATGATCTGTTGTATCTCCCAGGCAACAACCTACTAAATCTTAATCTCAATATCAACACCTGCGGGTAAATTCAACCGCATCAACATGTCGATGGTCTTTGAATCCGGGTCCAAAACATCAATTAATCGATTATGAGTACGAATCTCAAAATGCTCGTGTGAGTCTTTATCGATAAACGTTGATCGCCGGACAGTGAACTTTTCAATTTTTGTCGGCAGCGGTACAGGACCGACAACACGTGCACCAGTTCGCTCCGCAGTATCAACAATGCGTTTTGCAGACTGGTCTAGGACACGATGATCATAGGCTTTCAAGCGAATGCGAATTTTCTGCTTGGCCATAATACTCCTATTTGAGGATCTCAGTGATCACGCCTGCGCCGACAGTGAGACCGCCTTCACGAA
>JBJYXV010000062.1:0-16841 GCA_046260155.1 Anaerolineales bacterium | reverse complement strand
TGGCGAGTTTTCTAAGGAAGCTGGAGAAGACTGATTGGCCCATGTTTGGCTATCCAACCGAAGTTATCACGGACCTGATTGGCGCCAGAGTGATTTGTTGGTTTGTTGATGATTGCTATGGAATACTCGACTACATCCAGGCTACCACGCAGTTCCGCGTCCAGCCGCGGTCTCTGGAAGACTACATCATAGATCCGAAGCGTACCGGATATAGAGCGATACACCTTCTGGCAGATGTTTCTTATGATCGTGTGAAAACCGACAGAGGGCGACGCACTGTCGTCGAGGATAGAATGATCTGTGAAATCCAGATTCGATCGAAACTTCAAAACGCCTGGGCGGAATTCACGCACGAAGTGCACGTCAAAGTTCCGGCCGAGTTTCAAGCAGACTATGATACAGCAATTACTGACATTGCCAGCAGACTAGCCGCAGAAGACAGGTCGGCCTTAGCTATACGAGATATATTGCAAAGGCAGGCAGAAAGGACAGAACCAGATGATTTCAGAAAAGACTAGCAACGCGTGGGGTCGCCAAATAATCCAATGCACCTGAGCTTAATTAGCAGCTGGTGATCTCGTGCTTAGTATGCAACTGCGAACTATCTAAATAAACATAACCCCTATTACATTAAATAAATTCTGGTTTTGGGAAATCGATCCGAAGTGTGGAAAGAACCAAGGATTAGGTCTTTGTCCTTGATTTACCAAAGTTTAATCGAAGACGATTGCGTAGTCAATTATAGTAGAAGGTGTTAGAGATTCAATCCTAGCGCTACCGTCTGTAATTCATCATCGGTGATGCCCAAGTAACGCTTAGTGTACGGAATACTCTCGTGATCGAGCTTGTGCATAATAAGCGCCAGATCCACTCCCTGCATGCGGGCGTGATACCCCCAGGTTTTCCTCAAGCTATGAGTGCCGAAGTTGCCGGGCAGTCCAACATCACGGCAGATATTAACGATGAACTTCCAAGCCTGCCCTCGATTGATGGGTCCAGAGTAGCTATTCATTTTGGTGTTAAAGAACACAAAGTACTCAGGGTTCTCAGCAACACCAGGATATGCCTTCAAATATTCTTTGAGAACTTCTTGGGTGCTTTGATTGATCACCACTTCGTGACGTTTGTTCCGTTTTTGTTCATGAATCCAGAAGCGACATTTGTAACTTCCCCGATCATCTAGAAATTGACCAATCTGCAATCGCAGCAGATCGGAGATGCGCAAAGCTGTGTTGATCCCCACCGTGAACAACAGTAGATCGCGAAAACGCCCCTGACCGCGGAGCAGGTTCTTGATTTGTGCGATCTTCTTTCGATCGCGGATTGGCTCAACAAAATTCATAAAACCATGTGAACACAAGCTCTGCTGGGTTAGATTATGTCCACTAAGAACACAGTAGCAGATGTAGTTACAAAAAACAAGGGCCGATTTACCAGCCTTTTTCTTACCAATATGAACTCATTGGGAGTTGTGTCTATTGCAAGGTTTTCACTTTCAAACTAACGAATAAGCTCAGCTGCACCGGGCTGCCAGAGCGGAGCGACAGCAGTTCGGGATATGCTATGGTGTAAGTTTGGCATTCATTTCTCCGTCCTGGCGCTCGTCGAAGTTGACTTTCGTTTGAGGACGATCAATTCATAGGTGAATATCGCCAGTAATGAGCCTGCTCCAGTCGCTATGATATCCAGCACGTCATAATATGTGCTCGCACCCCACATTGGGTTCACTTCTTCAACAGTTAATAATGTAAATACGAGCAACGAACCCAGATAGACGAGAAGACGATTATGCCTTGGTTCTATTGTGACCGCCCCGTTGACGAAAAAGAGGCCTATGATGTATGCCGCGATGAAGTTTGGAAAACTCCCTGTAACAGGTGTCATGAAGAGTATGTGACTCAACGAAGGTCGTAGAAGTTCCTTGTTGAGGGAGACTAAGCAGAACAGGAATCCGAATAGAAGAAGGTTGGTCAATACGACACGAAATTTACTCTTTTGGCTCATAGAGGGAACTCCCGAATGTCTACCCTGTTCTCTCTGAAGTTACCAGGTACATCCTAAACAAAGGTAATCGGGTGTATCGTATACACGGCGGAGTTGGCCAACGGTTTGCATTACTTGCTGGTAGGCGATTGTGGATAATGTTCATTATCGAGGGCAATACTCAAGTCAGAATTAATTCAATTTAGTGGGACGAATCCCACTATTAAAGTGCACTCTTTGTTAGGCTGTATTTGCTGATTCGGTGAATTCGGAAGCATATTCAACAGATTCTGTGAACCATCTTCATTCCATAATCAATTTGATATCATTTTAGAAGAACAAAAAATACCGAGGAATACGTTCTAAGTAGTTCTTATACGACTCCCCATATTGTTTCAGGCAAGCTTCCTCCTCCGCAAGGATTTTCTTATGAGCTCCAACTACACCAAGGATCATGACTGCGAATGCTGGCCATGATCCTATTGCGATGCTTATCCCCAGGAAGGATACGGAGACGGCTAATTGCTGAGGGTGCCGAGAGATCTTATAGAGCCCACGTGTAACTGGTTTATCAAATGGAGTGTTTTTGAAATTATCAAGGGCAATTAAAAATCCAATCAACCCAAGGGAATAAAATAAAATTCCTATCACAAACACCACACCACCAATTTTCAGAGGAGTCATACTCATGAAAATGAACAATAACAATACGAAGATCATAACAAATAAGCGGCGGAGTAGTGGTTGTTTTCTCTGACCTGAGCGGTCATATAGTCTCGCAATTGCATTTTGGGGGAAGAAAATCAACATAATTCCATAAGCTCCAAAGAATAGGACAATCAATATCCATCCGTTGGACAATCCGATTTCTAGGTTTGGAAACAGCTCCATTGACATTTCCTCGACGAAACCAAATTTGTTATCTTTGAATGCAGCCTAACGGTGGAGCTGAACCCACGATAGCCTGTGCCCGAAATCCTCAGCAACTCCCAACGCAGTTTCCTGCCCGCTCGCGGCTTCATCGCAGCAATAGCCGCGTCGGCTCCAGCGAGTGGTGATCGCGATCTCAGTAAAACGGAAATTCCTAGAAGAATCGCTATAAACCCCAGATACATCGGGTTTCTACTCCATCGAAATACACCATCCTGGATAAGAGTATTTGATTCTTCGAATGGCTTCACAGTGGTTTCTGCTTTCTTGAAAGCTCGATCGGCAGATAGATTGATCCATAGCCCAAAGAAAAGCGGGATAATTCCAATCAAGTTCCATGATGAAGGTATTAAGTAGAAGATTGGAACAAGGAAATTAACAACTACACAAAGCAGGATTGCGACCAACAAATAGGTTGTTGGCATAATCTTCTTTCTCATCGATCTCTCCCGAATTCAAGTATGTAGATCAGTCTAACGGTTTGCGTTACTCTCTGGTGAAAGGGCGTAGACAAGGCTCATTATACAGAAAATTCTAGGTCATAGAATCAAACCCCTTTGTCGAGATGATTCACACCAGTCGGATGTACTCTTTGTTGGGCGACTAGCAAACCATTGTTTAATGAGAAATAATATTTAAAATGGTTGCGATGATATACAATATTGCATATACAAACCACAATGGGCGACCAAGACGCCAAAGCGGCCACCAGTAGAACATAACTGTCACAAGATATAAAAACACGTAGGGAAACGCTATCGACAATTGAATCGGATTTCGCCAGGGGATTTTTGCCACATAATCAACCCAATAGCCAAATACAGCATAGATCAGGAAAAGAAATCCTCCTAGCCAGAATGACCAGATTTTTCCACCGCGCAATAAAATTATGCTGATTACCACAGCAGGGATACATAGTGCATAGACTATCCATCCAAACTTAATCGTATAACTTTCGAAGAAGGGCTTGCGCAGTGCAAAATGTACGATAAGAAAAATTTGGAACAGGAACGCCCAAACGATAAACAGTTTGTCAAATCTGTCCAGGTTATCCCAAATAGACATCATTCACCTCCAACGCAAGTCAAGTGTCATGAGGATTAAATTTCTTTGCCGAAATTTGCCACCTAACTTGAGCATGAGCCGCATCCAGCTATTGGCTGTCCTGTAATGTTGTGATTTCTGGAACCACCTTGGGCATTGTAGGTTTCGGCTCTATGTATTGTTGGTGGAGAATGGTTTATCCAAATACCTCTATCATTCTAACAACGACTTTTTTTGCGGTTGCCTTAAAAAAGGCATAGCAAAAAACTCCATCTTTTTCCATCGTCCTGTACAAGCCCTTGATACCTTCATCAAAGGTATTCT
The DNA here is from genome assembly GCA_046260155.1 of Anaerolineales bacterium. Classification (GTDB taxonomy): domain Bacteria; phylum Chloroflexota; class Anaerolineae; order Anaerolineales; family UBA4823; genus PFL25. The sequence continues at coordinate 12,560 of JBJYXV010000062.1, read as the reverse complement.
CATCAATTATGCCGGCTTCAATAGATGGTTCGCGGATACTTTCGATCATAGCTGTGAAGGTGTTCTTAATGATGCTCTCTACAAGCTGAGGTTTGCTCGAATCAACATAAACCATGCGTGGAGATACATGGATAGAGTTGAAGCTTGCATCGCATAAGTGAGGATAAAGCTCCCTGCCGATGTTTGCATTACCACCAGCTCTCCTTTGTAATTCGACCTGACATTGAATCGCGCGATGTGCATTAGCATTGTCGGGATAAAAATAGGTCGATCCATGATCGCCTTCGATGACTGTGATCGTGCCGTTGGTTTTAAGAAAGTCTTTTAGGGAATTCAGAGCTTCAAGTGGCTGTGCCAAATGTTCAAGAACAAAACAAACAAAGATGTGATCGAATGATTCCGGTACAAACGCCAAGTTGAAAATGTCGCCTTGTTGGAAACTTACATTCGAGTAACCTGCTTCCTCAATTTTCTGCTTGGCTTGTGCAACTGAACTTGCGGAGATATCAATTGAAGTGATATGAGCATGGGGGCTTTTATGGGCTAAAGTTATGGTTTGTGCTCCTGTACCGCATCCAACCTCGAGAACTTTGGTTCCAGCAGGGTAAAAAGTGTCGGAGTGTAATAACTCAACAAGAGTTGAAGCCTGATCCGACAATCATATTTCTTGTTCATAGATCTCTCTTTCTCCCACGGTTTGCATCAAGCCCAGTGTTTAGCGGAGCGCCGTTAACCGCATTTATAGGTTAGTCGCATTTGTCTGACCAAAACCTGCTTTATGACTTTTGTGTTTTTCGTCCCAATCTCCAGGCAACCAGGAACAGGATAGCTGGTGGCACAACAAAAGACCAGAAGATCAGAAAATTCACCCACCAATCACCTTTAAGCACAACCCAGATCAATTCACGGACAAACATGATGGATATAGTGATGATTCCACCAATGAGTTCCCATCGCCAGGCAATCAGTAATCCCAAAATAGCTACTCCCCATAAACTTAACAAGAACCAATCCGAGATTGGGACTGGTTCTGTGGCATATGGATCAGGGGTGATAATTCTAAGCAAAGTAAATACAAAGACCAGGATGCTCCAGATGCGAGCGATCCAACGGATAATTTTCTCAGAACGCAAAACAGCATTCATATAGTTTATGGGCTATCTCCTTTAGGCTAAGTGAAAAAATACATGTCAATATTAGTATAGTATTGTGGGTTTTAATGACCAGCATCGCCATCGCAACAAAATGTAATGGCATTGTCTAAGGAGTATCGATTGTGAGCCAGCATTGATGCGCGCTCCCACAATTATTTTCGCCCGACGTATAGCCCATATCCGAAGTATTCGTCAAGGTTTTTAGGCGCAACTCCATCCTTTCTTACTTCCTTTACAAATTTTCTGTAAGCCGGATTTTTAATATAGAGCGATAGCATTCTAAATACAATGCCCAACATTCCTCCGCAACCATACCGCCGGAATATTCCTCTGGTCTCTTCTTGCACATTGATCTCATAGGGTTTCACAAAAATTTCTCTCAAACCAGCAGCTTCCAGCAGTCCAACCCATTCGCTGGATGTCAACGGCTCTACGTTAGCACCCAAATCTTGGGACGCCCAGGCAACTAATTCCGGCGACGGTGGTACTTTTAACCAGGTTGACTCATTAAGGCCAACGTATCCTCCTGGCTTTGTAACACGTACATATTCATTAACCGCTTTCTGCTTGTCTTCTGGAAAAGCGGTTACAGACTCGGTAATGACTGCATCGAAAATGTTATCCACGAAAGGGAGGTCTTGTGCATCTGCAATTCGGATTTCAACCATATCCGCTACCCGTTCTCTGTTTGCTCTTTCTTTGGATTTCTTAACCATTCCTTCAGAAATATCTACACCGACTACTCTACACCCATACCTTTTTGCTATGATGATGGGCGTTACTCCGGCACCGCAGCCCACGTCTAATATGTACTTGCCTTTACTTATGTGACATAACTCAAGTAACGCTTCTGTGGCTTTGAGCCCTCCAATATGTTTCGTAAGCCCTACCTCGGCGGCAAAGTCGAAAAAAGTTTGTTGGCTCTTCATATTAACCTTTTCTTTTGATAGTGTTCAATTGCACTGCTCTATTGCTGTTGCCTGACGAATCGCGCAACCATCAAGGCAAAATAGAGTCTTTGTTGACGTATGGTTATTTGGCATTTTTCCTCTTTGCACTTAACAACTCTTTTGCTACTTCAGATGGAAATCTGTAATCTAAGGGCTTGCAAGGTATCTGGCTGAATTTTAATTCAGCTTTTGAGAGACTTAAATCAGATTTACTCCTAGCTTCTTCCCCCAATACTTGATAATGCCAGGCAAAATCATTCAGCGATCCCAATGCACTGCGATTGGCTGTTTTGCTGTATTGAACTTGGTCAAAATGTCGAATTTCATTTGCAATATCTTTCGGATCTACTCCAATCATTCCCAAAAGATTGGCGACCCTCTTACGAAACATTGGAACCAAGTTGTTGGCTTCCCAGATCGGAATTGCGACTGTCAAAAGAGTTTTTTCACTTAGAAATACGATGAGATCCCCGGAGAAAGTGGGAATCAGGTTAACATACCAATCTCCCAACACTTCTGTGGAGGGTTCAGGTAAGTCAACTGGAACAATTCCTAAATAATTCTGGAGTTTATGCGTGCAACGAAGTGTGATCATAATCATTACCCAGCTGGCATATCCAATAAACAGCCAAGAATTAGCCGATCTCTTAAACTACATGTTCGAGTTGGCTGGCCAACTCTTACAGTTTCTCATCCTCCCCATAAAACCAAAGTATGTGAAGGCAATTCTCGCAAATGTAACAATCGGCACGAGGATTTATCCAGTCTAGATCAATCAAAGACATCACCCTTGTGTTCAGCATCCCCTCACGGTGATGAAACTTATCCCTTCCACATACCGGACAGTTTAACCAATTTCCAGCACGTTTCTCCTGAGAGGCTTTCTTTTGCTTCATCATGTCACCTCATTCTCAATATCAAAGGAAGAAATTGATATCTAAATCCATTTACGCAATATATCAACTTTTACACATTATACAAACAGATAATATCCTTAAGTTTGAGGAGCAAAAATGTATAGAAGACCATTTTTTAAGAATCTGTTATTGTTGTAAATGGTAAATTAATTAAATTCAACAATACTGTGGGGAAAATAAAACAAAAATCTCTGATCTTATTAAATGGGGGGTAATAATTATAAATATGTTTTGGATCGACTTTATTTCATAACTATGGAAATTTAGTTGAATAGTAATTCGTGGTAAGTCAAACGAGGGGATATATGAAATGCTTGACTACGAAATAACCTTAGAATTGAAGGAGGTTAAAGAAAATAAAGCCACACTGCAGAAGCGAGAGACAGTCCGTAACCTTCAGGATCATGTAATAAGCTCTGGAAAATCTTACACTGCTTTTTTGAATTCAGACAACGATTTCGGTCGTGATAGCATTGCGTCCATAAAGCATACTAAATTAGAACTTAGGTAATATTAGCGTTACTCGACCTACTCGAGAGTCAATTTTATTATTCAAAATAACATAATTTATCCACCGTGGGAGTTCGGATCGCGTAACGCAGTGGAGCATACCTTTAGGTAACAGCTCACCGTAGGGGTCGCGAAGCATCCAGCTCTGCTGGGCAGAATTTATAAAAAAACCGTTCTACTGAAGATTTAGGTCGGTTTTTGTCATTAATTCGCTTTGAAAACCGGAAAAAATGGAAGAATTGGGGCTTGATTTGTGATTGAATGAATAAAAAGAATTCGGATCTTCGTGGGTGGTAGTACCCAAGATTAGGTTTTGTTGCCGATGGGATGCTTCTCGGAGCGATCCGCAAATGGCCAAATATTTTTTAACCGTCAGATAATGCTATAAAACATTTTTATTATTTTTGAACTTTGAAAACTGTAGTAAACAAGGCTAATTTTAAATTGGCTTCGTAAGATTAACCTTATCCAAACCGGCCAGTTATGTAATCTTCTGTAATTTGATTATCTGGATTTGTAAAAATTTTCTGCGTTTCTCCGTATTCGACCAGCACTCCAGATCGGCTTTCTTCCTTTAAAGAAAAGAATGCAGTGTAATCGGAGACCCGAGCAGCTTGCTGCATATTGTGGGTAACGATGATGATTGTATACTCTTTAGCTAGTTCGTGCATCAATTCTTCAATATGTAAAGTGGCGATTGGATCTAGTGCTGACGCCGGTTCATCCATCAAGATAATCTCGGGTTCAACTGCGATTGTACGTGCAATACACAAGCGTTGCTGTTGTCCGCCTGAAAGTGACAAACCGCTCTGGTCCAATTTATCTTTCACCTCATCCCATAAGACCGCTCTACGCAAGGATTTTTCAACCAAGTTATCCATATTGCCCTGAAATCTATTGATCTTTGCACCCCAAGCCACATTCTCATAAATGCTTTTAGGAAAAGGATTCGGTTTCTGAAACACCATCCCAATCCGCCTGCGTACTTCTACCGGGTCAATAGAATCTTCATATATGTTTACCCCTTTGAAGATTACCTCACCGGTTACTTTTGCATTCGGCACCAGCTCATTCATGCGGTTAAACGCACGTAACACCGTACTCTTCCCACAGCCAGATGAACCTATAATTGCAGTTATTTTCTGATGTTTTATCTTCAGGTTGATGTCTTTTACCGCCAGGAAATCGCCATAATAAACGCGTAAGTTACTCGATTGGATGGCGTATTCGGCATCATTTCCAATCTCCAATGGTAATGCCTCGCTTGAAATTATTTCAAAAACATCTGGCAATTTTATTTTATTTTGAACAGTAGTTCGAAGCATGGTTATATCCTTTTGCTGAACCGATTACGGAGGACCACTGCGGCAGTATTCATACCGAGCAGCAGCAGAAGAAGCACTATTATCCCAGCGGCCGCGATATTGCGAAAAACGTCCTGAGGTCGTGATGTCCACTGGTAAATTTGAATTGGTAAAGTAGTAAATTTGGAAAAAGGTCCATCCGGATCAACAGTAATAAAAGTTGAAGCACCCACCACCACAAGGGGCGCGGTTTCACCGATGGCTCGCGATACCGCCAGAATCGTCCCGGTAAGTATTCCTGGTAGTGCGCTGGGTAGTACATGCGACCAGATCGTCTGCCAGCGAGTAGCCCCAAGGCCAAAACTAGCTTGACGAAGCGAATCAGGCACAGCTCTTATTGCCTGCTGGGAATTGATGATGATCAACGGCAGGATCAACAATCCCAGGGTCAGTCCAGCGGAGAGGATCGTACGCCCATTCTCGGTTGATTCAGCTATGCCAAAAATCGAACCGCTGGTAAATACCTCTAAAGCCCTGACAAATATCGCCAACCCTAAAATTCCATAGATGATTGAGGGTACTCCCGCCAGGTTATTTATATTGGTTTGTATAACACGATTTATCCACCGACCTTGACTGGCATATTCTTCCAAGTAGATAGCTGCCCCTACCCCGATTGGAAAAGAGAATAGAAATGCAATCATCATTGTCCAGAGAGATCCAAGAATTGCAGTGCGCACCCCGGCTTTAATTGGGTCTCCGGACTGTGGATTTATTATGAACTCAGTATCTAGCCAGCTGATAAAATGAAGTTCCAGTCCTGGAAATTCGTCTTCGGCTTCTTGCCGGATTTCTGACTGTTTCAATATAGAATCCCATAATGTCCACTGCTGAACAACCTGCGGCTTTAAAACCCATTCAATGACCAGATCATACACATTTTTCTGGTCTCGTTCAGCGAACGGCTTGTCATTTTCCAACCGGCGGAAAAGACCACTTGAGACATTATCCTGCAGAACTTGGATTAGAGTATCTTTGTCAAGATATTCGATGGCAATCCCGCCATTTGCCAATTCTTTAGGGCTAACTTCGTATTCAATCAGGGCATAACCAAATGCGCCGTTGGCGATATTCACAAGCAGGATTAGCAGTGCGATTATTCCAATGACCGTGGATCCCCTGAATATGGTTACCCACATCTTTCCACGACGGTGCCGGGAAGGTAAATCAAGCCGGAAATTCGTATTTATTCGTACACCTCCCTGTATCGTTTTACTATTTGCTGGCTGATAATATTAAGAATGAGGGTAATCAGGAAAAGTACCAGCCCAATAGCAAATATACTGTTGTAGTCTATTGAGTCGTAGCTCAGGTCCCCACCGCTGATGCGGACAATGTGGCCTGTCATGGTCTCGGCGGCTTTAAATGGATTGAAGGTAAAATCTGGACCAGCACCCGCGGCGATCGCCACGATCATTGTCTCGCCAAATGCACGTGATATTGCCACAATTATGGCCGCCGCGATACCCGAAAATGCTGCCGGTACTACTACTCTGATCGCAGTTTCTAGCTTTGTGGCGCCTAAAGCTAATCCGGCCTCTCGTAATGATCGCGGTACGGCGCTGAGAGCATCCTCGCTCATCGAACTTACTAGAGGCAGGATCAAAATCCCGATAACGATACCAGCTGAAGCCGTATTGTAGATTTCTACCCGCTCAAATCCAAAAATCTCCCGCAGCAGAACAGTCATGAATGTAAGGGCAAAATAACCATAAACTACGGTCGGGATTCCAGCGAGAACCTCGAGTACCGGTTTCACTGTATTGCGGGTTTTTTCAGTTGCAAATTCACTGAGGTAAACAGCCACACTCAAACCCAGGGGTAATGCTACTAGGATCGCTATCATTGAGGTCATTAATGTTGCGCTCACCAGAGCCCAGATGCCGAACTTGCCAATCTGTGGATTCCACTCTGTCTTTGTAAAAAACTCCAGCAGGGTCACTTTATTCGCGATTTCGACCTCTTGGTCAGCAGGATGGAAAGAAATCTCCGTACCCTGGTACCCGCGTATTACCGAAAGTTGCTCTCCCTGCGCTTTTGTGACAAGCATAATCTCGTCATTTATCCGGATTACCATCCCTTCCGAAATCTCCGATCCGCTTTCGGAGACTTCAAATGTGATCCATTCTGGTTCTATTGGTGTAATTGTGATCTTATTGGGGGTCTCCCATTGCTGGCGGGTGAAGAAAAGCATGGCTTCTTTGCCAAGTTCATAAACAATACCTATGGTCACCAGTATCGAGAGCAATCCGCACGCGAAAAGAAATCCTTGAATCAGGGTTTCTCCAATGCGGGATTTTTTTCGCATGGATTGTTTGGAATTTTTAAAACCGGTTTTCATGCTGATTTCAGTTGCATCTGAAATTTTGAAATGGGAGGCTGCTTCACTTTCTCAGAATGCATAACCATGAATAACTTCCCCCCACAAAGGGAAAATTTTGGATTGAATGAGGGGGGAAGCTGGAAAAAAGTGAGGGGCGAAATGAAATTACTGCATTGCCTCAAGCCATACCACCCGGGCTGTGTTGAGAGCTTCCTCGCTAGCAGGGAAGTAACCTACATCAACGATTTCTTCATTAACGTATGTCAGAAAGAAATTGATAAAATCAGCCACCTGAGGTTTGGACTGCATGATTTCTGCATCCGAATATACGAAAAGAGGTCTCGCCAGCGGGTAGGTGTTATTGTCTACATTTTCCTGCACGGCTTCGATACCATCGATCGCCAGGATATTCAGCGCATCCGCATTCTCAGCATAATATGCATATCCAAAGAAACCAATCGCATATGGACTGCCCAGGACACCCTGAACAAGTACGTTGTCATCTTCACTCAACTGAGTGTTGCTGGCGGACAAAATCGGCGCTTCATCCTCATTAAAAACCTCTTCCACGAAATAATCAAAAGTTCCGCTGTCCGTTCCGGGTATAAAACGCTGGATTGGCTCATCAGGCCATTCGGAATTCACATCCGCCCATGTTTCTGCAGTTGAGAAAACCAACGCCAGATCTTCCATATTGAGCATTGACAGGAAGTCATTCTCTGCACTAACCACAACCGCGAGAGCGTCTGTTCCTACCCGAAATTCAATCGGAGTTCGACCGATCGCCTCACAAGATTCGCGTTCGCTGTCTTTAATCGGGCGGCTGGCTCCGGAGATGTCGCTCTCGCCTGCCACACAAAAACGCTCAAAACCAGCACCGGAACCGACGCTATCATAAGTCATCGTACCGGAAGCGCCTTCATCCTGAAAACGTTCCAGCATGCGTTCAGCAAGTGGAAAGACGGTTGAACTTCCAGCGATGATTATGTCGCCTGATACTGATAATGTATCGACCATTGGGAGCATGCCACCTTCCTCAGACTGCTTATTTACCTGCTGCTCCACAGGTTTACTTTCCGCTTCAGCTGGCTCTTCCGGCTGGCTGCTGGATGTATCAGGGTTCCCCTCACCGCAAGCGGTCAGAAGGAGCAAAATGACTGCAAGAATTGTTGATAAGAAGTAATATTTAGGCTTCAAAGTTTAATACCTCCTGTAAAACATAAAAAGTCCGATTGAGGATCACGAGCATATCCTATCGCAGGAGGTTTAACGGCCTGAGAACAGATTGTTAACAACTGGTAAAATTTTTTGCAGTACAGCTATTCAGCAGTGGGTATCACAAAGAAAAATGTGCTCCCTTTTTCTTCTATGCTTTCTGCCCAGATTTTACCCCCGTGCGCTTCCACTAGATTCTTGGCAATTGCTAATCCTAGACCAGTGCCACTGCCTGATCTTGCTTTGTCCGTTTTGTAAAAACGCTCAAAGATACGTGGCAGGTCTTCCGCAGGTATCCCGGTTCCGTTATCCATAACTGCAAAACGCACTGCGCTGTTATCTTTTTGCGCGGATACAATGATTTCTCCACCGGGAGGGGTGAACTTGATTGCATTGTGAACCAGGTTGACGAATACTTGCTCCAGGCGAGCACCGTCCGCCATGATTTGTGGCAGATCGTTAGGGCACTCAATCTTCAGTTGAAGTTTCGCTCTCTCGGCTTGCAGCTGCAAGCGGTCACATGCCTGTTCCATGACATTACAGCTATCCGCCGGTTTTAACTGGATATCTGTTTCTCTGCTTTCGATGCGAGCCAACTCAAGCAGTTCGGATGTCATCTGGTTTAATGTGTCGACTTCCAGTTCAATCTGGTTTACGAAATGCCTGGCTGCTGGAGGGTCATTAATCGCCCCACCCTGAAGAGTTTCCGCCAAGGCTTTCAGGGAGGCCAGGGGAGTACGCAGTTCGTGTGAAATATTGCTGATGAAATCACGGCGAACCGTTTCCAGTCGGCGAACGTTGGTTAAATCGCGGAAGATCAAAAGGCTGTTTCCTTCAAGATACCCACCCAGTATGGTCGCTACCCCCTGGATAAATCGGCGCGGCTGCTGAAGCTCTACGATTTCAGAGCGCTCCTGCCTATCCTCAAGGCAGCCCTGCCAAAGTTCAACAAACTGGTAGTGCTTTAATACCCGAACCACTGTACTGCCAATGGCTTCCAGCGCGTTGACTTCGAAGAGTTGAGCTGCTTTTTGATTGATCAGGACAACCTCACCCTCCTGGTCAACCATTACAACCCCATCGCTCATCTGTGCCAGCACTGCGGACAGCTTGCTCTCCTCGGCTTTGAGTGTATCAAGCTGTTCATGGAGCTGCGTGGCAAGGTTCTCTATCGACCCAGTTAATTCGCCGATTTCGTCCCCGGTTCGCGGCATCAACTGGTTGTTCAGGTTATCTTCCACCATTTGGGATACTGCCGTGTTCAGATTTCGAATCGGACGGGTCGTGCGCCCAGCGATTATAAAACCCAGCAGGATGGAGACAGCAGTCAGCACCAGTGTGAACAGCAGTAAACTCCGACGCAGTTTGTCGATATCTGCTTCTACTTGAGCAAGCGGTAGAGCTACTCTTGAAAAACCAACCGTTTCTCCATTAACAATAACAGGAACGCTTGTATAAAACATATCCATACCAGCGGTTCTGCTGAAGCGGATGCTTGTGCCCTGTCCTTTAATAAGTGATTGCTGTACTTCTGGACGGTTCAAATGATTATCCATTTTTGTGCGGTTTTCATGCGATTCGCCCAGTACAAGCCCGTCATTTCTGATGATCGTAACTCGGGCTTGGATTAATTCTGACAAGCGCCGTGCCAAGTCATCTAGGTTCTCATCATCCCCAATCTCAGCAAGAGGTTGTGCAACCACATCACCGATCAGCTCTGATTGAGATAGTAGGGAGGTTTCAATATTATTCAGGTGGATCTGGCGAATAAACCTTGAGAGATAGATCCAAACCCCCAGCATGGTAACGATCAGTAGAACTGTATATGGAATAGCGATACGCCATTGAACGCCCTGAAATAATTTACATTTCATTGGGAAGCCTAACCGTCAAACCTGTATCCCGCGCCGCGGATGGTGATGATCCGGCTAGGGTTAGTAGCGTCGACCTCTATCTTCGACCGAAGCCAGCGAATATGCACATCTACCGTACGAGTGCCGCCAACGAAATCCCAACCCCAAACGGTTTCTAATATCATTTCCCGTGTAAGCACCTGTCCTGTGTGCTCGAACAAATACTGAAGGAGTTGAAATTCCTTCGGTTTTAACAATAATGGAACTCCATCGAGCCGCACCTCATGTCTCGAAATATCCAACTCCAGGTTTCCGGATCGGTACAATTTAGCATCTTGCTCGATTCTGGCATCTTCTTTTATCATTTCCACCCTGCGAAGCATGGCTTTAACCCTGGATAACAACTCGCGCATCGAGAATGGTTTTGTCATGTAATCATCTGCGCCAATTTCCAGACCAAGCACTCTGTCAACCTCACCGTCCCTGGCTGTCAGCATTAGTATCGGCACATTCATCTCCTTTCTGAGCGACCGTGTAACCTCAAAGCCGTCAATACCCGGCAGCATAAGATCCAAGATGATCAAATCTGGGCGGAGCTGTTTAGCCAATTCGACACCTCGTAAGCCATCCTGAGCAGCTTCTGCTTTATAACCTGCATGCTCAAGGTTATAGATCAATGTGTCTCGCAGAGCCAACTCGTCTTCAACCACCAAAATTAAATATGTCAGAACAGCACCCTCAGAAAAAAAGTTATTAGTTTAATTATATCTTCCCAGACTTAATGAATTAAACCAGTTTTATAAGCGGTTAAGCCCAATGGTGAAATTCGATGAAGAGGCAAATGGAAATTGGGATCGCATCAAAAACATTGAACAAATTAAAGGTTCACTGAAAAATATTTAAAAGGACTTATGATAGAAAAAGAAACAAGATTCTTGTGAAATTAAATTATTATTCCTTCGAACCGCACCCAAAACGCATTTTTTCTTAATAGTACTAAAACAAAAATAACACTCATACTAATGACTGAACTTAGGTGAACTGTATTCATTTGGATTTATTCAAATTGAGTATAATCATCGCTGATTGACGATTCTAGATTGTCCAATTATCATCTTGATTCAAAATATTTATTTTTCTCTATGTGAATAATTTAAATAAAAGTAGTACGAATAACATATTTATTCACCGCGGGAGTTCGGATTTTAATACCTGTGAAGGTAACAGCTCACCGTAGGGGCACAGGATTTTGAAAACCGATCCACAGAGAATGTGGAGCGGTTTTTGTTATCTATTCAGTTCGAAAATCGAGAAAAGCTGAAGGAATTAGGGCTTGAACTATGATTCCTGCTTCATATCGAGTTCGAATCTCCGCAGATGTTACTGCTAAAATCTGGTTCGAGTCCTGTCCTGCCCACAACTCGGACCGCTCGATGATATCGAACAGTTTTTGGCTTCTCTGCGCTTTGAGCAAAGTGGAAAGCTGGAGCAATTGGGGATCAAAATTGGTTCTATTGAGTGAAAATCAGCTAATTTTGGTTCGAGTCCTGTTTCTGGTCATTCAAGTTATTCCAACAGCAAGAACTAGCATGTGAGTTCGAATTTCATATGTCCAAACAATCAATATAGAAACTTACCATAGTATAATCTCTCTTAAGAATGCTCTAGCGGATAAGGAAAATTCTACGCTGATCATGCATTTAATCTGAACCAGCTCCCAGCCTAGTCAGTTTGGTGCCGAGAGCAACTCTGAATCAAGTTCTTGATTATAATTAAATACGACCACTGACCCAGGTTTCTGCAACCGCCTCAATCCCATAAATATCCATGTGGTACCTCCGTTCGGTTTTGTGAAACCAGGTGACCCTGGTACTCTAAGAGATCCTCGGCCTTGTTAGTTATTCGCAGTAGTCCTGCAACTTACTTATTTGAGACCGCTCGTAGAGGCAAGGCGACAGTCTTTTCAACGAGGCTGACTATCAAGGAGAACAACGTTGAACTCAGCTTCTACGATTGATTGTAATCCAGCTTTTTTGCTGGACCACTAACTTTTTCATACAATGAGAACATCATGACCGAACTTACCCCCCAAGAAATCGAAAAAATAACCGAAGAGGCTTATACCTACGCCTTCCCGATGCTGATGGGCTACCACTTTGCCTTCGCCTCCTTTTTCATGCCCCAGCTGCCTTCCTATCGCGGCCCGGTCAACACTCTTACCGGAAAGGCTGCTACCCTGGATCACACTTTCAAAGAAGTGGTCACGCCCAATGC
>JBJYXV010000061.1:1416-6545 GCA_046260155.1 Anaerolineales bacterium | reverse complement strand
ACGCCAGCCCACAGGCAGAACTAATGCTGATTGGCGTTGAAGAGCCTGCCTGCCTGATTCATGCGCCGAACGAAAGCGTTGATCTAAAGGAACTAGAACGACACACCCTGAGTGAAACGATCTTCCTTACGAAATTTGCTGAGCATTGGAAGCAGGCTGGTAAGTAATATGTCTGGTAACTGCTAATTAACAATACCTGCAAGCGTGAGGGGTTCGTGGTTGATACAAAACCACAAGCCCCTCAAATTCCTTTGAAACTGTGCGGCCCGCGCGATCCTTACCCGGTGCGCTCGGTGTTATCGAAGAAGGGGCGCTGACCGAATTGATCCTGGTGAATGGCAACCCGTTGGAAGATATCGATATTGTTGCCAACCCGGACGAGAACTTTGCTATCATCATGAAAGACAGTAAAATCTATAAAAACATGCTGTTGGCCATAAACACGCGCTCATAACGATATTTATTGAATCAGAGGATTACAATAAAATGAAAGTAACAATAAACAAAGAATACGACATTGTTATTACCGGCGGGCGGGTCATCGACCCCGAAACCGGACTCGATGCAGTGCGCAACGTCGGTATCAAAGGCGACTAGATCGCCGCGATCACCGAGGAGCCGATCGAGGGCAAAAAGACCATCAATGCCACGGGGCACGTGGTATCTCCGGGTTTCATCGACATGCACCAACACAATACTGCCTTCCCATTTGGGCAGAAGCTGGCACTGCGCGATGGCGTGACAACATCCATGGAGCTCGAGGTGGGTGTCTACCCGGTGGATGAGTGGTACAACAGCCTGGAGGGTCAGTCGCGGACCAACTATGGCGCTTCCGTCGGCTCTGTTCCAATTCGAGAGAGAATCCTAAACCCGGATTTCAAGGAACTGTTCCATGACGATATCCTGCTTAGTGCGGTCGTCGATCCTGCGGGATCGCGCACGAGCATGCAGTGGTCCAGGGGACAGGCATCTGCCGAGCAGATGCTGGAGGAAGGCCTCCAGGCGGGAGCCATGGGCATCGGTCACCCGGTGGGGTACATGGTAGGCGGCTGCTCACAGCAAGAGTCCGTGATTGTCCAGAAGCTGGCGGGCAAGCATGGCGTGTCATCCTTCGTTCACGGTCGTTTCTCCAGCCAGATGCCGCCAACAAGCGGTCTGCTCGCCTTCTTCGAAATGATGGCGCCGCAGGAGGTATACGACGGCGGAATTGTCTTCGGGCACGCGCATGCGCAAGCCCTGCGCGACATAATGCCTGCACTTGAATTGTTCGACCGGGCGCGCGAGAAGGGGATCCAGGTGATCGGAGAAATCTACCCCTACAACTACGGTGCCACCATCGTCGCCGCCGACTATCTTGTCCCAGACAACTACGGCCCCAATATGGGCTGGAGCTACGGCGATAACATCAAGATCGACAACTTAGAACCGCTGAACAAGGAGAGCTACGAGACGTTGCTCAAAACGGCTCCGACGACGCCGATCATGTTCTACAACGCCACCGAAGAAGATATGTTGAAGGGGCTGGCGCACCTGTCCACAGTTGTCGGCAGTGATGCCTTCACCTACTCCGATCGTGAAACCGGTGAAGTTATGCTCAATTGGGACACGCCTTTTGACTCAGTCAACGGCCATCCACGGGGCGCCGGTACCCATGCACGAGTACTCACTTTGCTCCGGGAGAAGAAGCTCAACATCCCGCTCTCACTCGCTGTGTCGAAGATGACCTATATGATCGCCCAGTACCTGGAGGACAACGGTGTCTCGCAAATGGCCGACAAGGGCCGCATCCAAGTGGGAAAGGATGCCGATATCACCATCTTCGATCCTGAGACCGTTCAGGACAATGCCACCATGCAGGCGGGCGCATTGCCCTCCAGCGGAATCCCATACGTGCTCATCAACGGCACCGTAGTAATCAATGATTCAAAGGCGGTGGACGATGTGTTCCCCGGCAAAGCAATCTGGGGTCCGGGCAAGGCTGCCTAATGGGAATTGAAATCGCGGGAAGCCTGAGTCGATCAAGAATTCCGGTCACGCTGATCACCGGTTTCTTAGGCGCAGGGAAGACAACCCTGCTCAACCACATTCTGAGCGAGGACCATGGCGTGCGCGCCGCGGTCCTCGTCAACGACTTCGGTTCGATCAACATCGAGGCCAAACTCATCGTCGGGGTTGAGGGCGACACGGTCAACCTGGCCAACGGTTGCATTTGTTGCACCATCCGCGACGACCTGGCGGGAGCCTGTTTAGGACTACTACAGCGGCCCGAGCTTCCAGAGCACCTGTTCGTAGAGATGAGCGGTGTGTCAGATCCTGTGCCTGTGCTAAACACTTTTCTGGAGACCGAACTTGCGCAGGTTTTCGCCTTCAACAGCATCCTGACGGTTGTGGATGCTGAGCAACTGCCACGCTTGGAGGGCGAAATGGCGCTTCTGGCTCGTTCCCAGCTCGGGGCGGCCGACATCGTGGTGCTGAACAAGTTGGATCTGGTGAGCCAGGATGAGCTTGACCGCGTCAAGAAGCTGGTGCAATTGGTGATCCCGGGGTCGCGGGTCATTGAGGTTGTACAGGGACAGATTCCGATGGAACTGGTCTTTACCGAGCGTGGTGATGCCATCTACCCGAAGTATCGGAAAGAGGTACGACAGGGAAACCCGCATACCCACGACCAAACGTTTGCCACCTGGAGCTGGACGAGTGAAGCCCCCCTCTCCCTGCCCGTACTGCGCTCAGTATTGGCACAACTGCCCGCGTCAGTTTATCGCTGCAAGGGTATCGTCCATCTTGAGGAAATACCCGTCGCCCGCTATGTCCTGCAGATGGTGGGCAAGCGCTATCATCTGGCAGAATCCGGC
The DNA here is from genome assembly GCA_046260155.1 of Anaerolineales bacterium. Taxonomy (GTDB): domain Bacteria; phylum Chloroflexota; class Anaerolineae; order Anaerolineales; family UBA4823; genus PFL25. The sequence goes on along the minus strand of JBJYXV010000061.1, from coordinate 3,690 downwards.
CGCTGGGGTGACGAAAAACCCCGGTCAGAGATCGTCCTCATCGGGGGCAGGGACGGCATCGACGGTGAAACGTTGCAACGTACTTTCGACGGATGTGTGGGAACCGGCGACGACTCCCAATCACCGGTTCTCCGGCTGGTGCGTAAACTCACGCCGGAATTATTAAGTACAAAACATACAAAAGGACAATTCACATAAACAAATGTTCGAAATTCCAATGACCACTACAGAGATTTATGCGACAGGAGAATAGAATGTCAAATCTGAATCTGGTGGTCGCTAATTAACATTACCTGCAAGCGTGAGGGATTTGTGGTTTTGTATCAACCACAAATCCCTCAAATCCCTTGTAGGTGATTTCCCTTATAGTTTGGAGGTATATCAATGTCTACATCCACTGAGAAACAACTGAAAGAAACTAGGCGAACGCCTTCCATGCTGGCTTCCTGGTCTGTGATTGGTGCGATGGTCGTGCTGATTGTGTTATCGTTGGTCCTCTTTGGCGATGGAGTAGCCGATGGACCCCTGCAGGTCAGCATTACTTTAGCCACCCTTTACGCCATGAGCGTTGCATATCGCTATGAATTCCGCGGCTCGCTGATCAGCGACGCCATCTCTGGCAGCCTCAACGGCGCCATTGGCACCGTTTTTGTAATTATCGCCATCGGCACGATGATCGGGGCGCTCTACCTGTCGGGTTCAGTGGCTGCTTTCATGTATTACGGCGTGGCGGTGATCAACCCCAGATATTTTTACGTTACGGTGTTCCTGCTCGCTTCGCTGTTGAGCACGCTGGTGGGCAGTTCTTTCACAACTGCCGGGGCTGTCGGTACGGCTTTCGTAGCCCTGTCGTCGATCATGGGTCTCTCGCCAGCCATCACCGCTGGCGCAGCGGTCTCAGGCGCAATCCTCGGCAATAAGACCTCTAATATCTCTGACACCGTCAATTTGACCGTTGCCTCCATCGGGGGGCTGACCGTTGATGAGCATACCAGCACAACCAGGCGCACGATGATCCCCACGGCAGTGCTCTCAGCTTTGATCTTTCTGCTGATTGGTCTGTTTGCTGGATCAGGCGGCGGGGATATCGATATTGCCCAGGTCCAGGGGGAGATTTCCCAATACTTCGACATTTCCCTACTGGCTTTCCTGCCAGTAATAATGATCTTCATTCTCTCTGGGCTGCGCTTTTCAGCCTACCTGTCTTTGATGCTCTCCGCGATTTTTGCGTGGATCCTGGCAGCCTTAACCCAGCACGATTTGATCGTTGCGCTGGCGGGTGACCCCAGCCTGCCTTACTTCGAGGCTGTGCTCGGGGTGGGCATTGATGTTTTTGCCAACGGCTTCGACCTGAACAGCGGGGTTGAAAACATCGACAAACTCTTTACGGGCGGTGGTGTGGCTGGCATGCTGATGACTGTTTGGCTTGTGCTGGTCGCTGCAGCTTTTGGCGCAGTGGTCGGTTTTACGGGCATGCTGCATCGCATTATTACGCCGGTGATCAACTGGGCGAAAGGTCCAGCTTCACTGGTGTTGGTAACCATGCTGACATCCATTGGGCTCAACTTCGCCACCGCGGATCCTTACTCCTCCATCATGTTGACATCACGTATGTTTCGCTCGCAATATGCCAAGAAACGATTTAAGCCAGTATTACTCAGTGCCACCATCGGTGACTCCGGGTCAATAATCTCGCACATCATCCCCTGGAATATCCACGGCGCTTTCTACGCCGGGACCTTTGGGCTGGCAGCTGTAATGTGGGCGCCATTCACATTCTTCGCTTATCTGACCCCGATAGTGACTTTCTTAATGATCCGCGCCTACTTTATGCGTAAGGACCAACTGGCGGACGACGAGGATGCTGACCAAGTCTACGGCGCTGAACCGACTGATATACCTGCCGTCAAAGATTTAGCCTGATTGAGTCTGGTCATACCTAAACTGGAATCAAAGTATGAAGAAATCCGAGCGACTTTTTTATTTACTGCTTCTGGTGATGTTCTTCAGCCTGATGCTGCTCTCAGGCTGTAACGGGCAGCCACAAGCTGTTGGCACGCCAACACCCACTGTCAGTGCGACCGGCACATCCACTCCCGGAACATCAGACACAGTTCAGACCATCCCGGATATACCCGGCTTGGATATTGTCGCCACGCTGGCGGATGCCGCTCCCACGCGCACGCCGGAGCTGACCGCCACACCGGATGCGATTGCAGAAGCGGCGCAAGCAATTGCACAGGATACCGGCCTTGACGGCACAACCCTGCTCGG
>JBJYXV010000061.1:0-1316 GCA_046260155.1 Anaerolineales bacterium | reverse complement strand
GATATGTGGGGTGATGTAGTGGAGATTGGGATGACGTCCACCAAAGTCCTCACCTCCGATAACCGAACCGTGATCATCCCAAATTCGGAAGTTCGCCAGAATTCGATTGTTAACTACAGCTATCCTGATCCATCCTATTATGATACGACGGATATCGGTGTGGCATATGATAATGATGTCGAGAAAGTTGAACAGTTGCTGATTAAAGCCGCAAGTACAGTAGATGGCGTGCAAAAGGAGCGTGGTATTGATTCCAGGCTGGAGTCATTCACCAGAGATGAGATGATCTTCAGAGTGGGTTGGTGGATGAAAAATAATGATGACTATTACACACTGCGCCGGCTTGTAAACCGGGCTATTGTTAAGAATCTAAAGGAGGCCGGGGTAGTCTTCCCATACCGCAAAGAACGCGTGGATTATAAAGGGAAATACGATGAGAATTTTCTCCCTACAAATAATGATAACAATGAAGAAAAGACTAGCCAAGAATAAAGGAAAAAAATAAATCAAGCCTCTGCCCATCCATAAAGTGGAATTGGTAGATTGATATAAACAGGTGAGCCTTTAGTATTCCATCCAAATGAAAGGGAGAAGTGATCGTTGTCAAGTATATATCGAATTTATTTAGAATTTGATATGGTCACATTAAATGGTAAGGTCGGTATTACTTGACGCTCCTAAGAGTCGATTTTATTATCAGGGGGTATTTATTAAGTGACATAATTAACTTACCGCGGGAGTTCGGATCGCGAAGCATACCTTTAGGTAACAGCTCACCGTAGGGGCACAAGTTTTTGAGAACCGTTCCGATGATGATTTAGAACGGTTTTTAAAGTCAATTCGCTTCGAGCACCAAGAGAAAATTAATTACCTGGTGGTGGATTTCTGAATTTTTTTACACAAAGGAGTTCGAATCTTCTTAGTTGGTTATCACAAAAAACTGGTTCGAGTCCTGTTCCGCCCATTACTTGAAAATGAACTGCCCGACATGCCTGTTGAGCAGTTATTGGCTTCTTTGTGATTCAGTCAAAGGGGGACAATGTATCAGATACGGATATCAGTCTTAATGAATAAAAAACTGACTATTTTGGTTCGAGTCTAATTTCAATTTGTTTGGCGAATTTCTTGAAATCAGTACTCAATATGTATTTGATGAGACAAAATTCAAGCAAATTCAGGCAAGTTAAGTAGCAGAGGGAGCATAATCAAAATGGCGTATGTACTTTTAAGTGAATTGGGCTCAACTGGTTTTACCTCCATATAGCTTGCTTTGATTGTTTATATCAAGTTTATAATATCTAATAGGTAATCCTAGT
>JBJYXV010000060.1:101666-105647 GCA_046260155.1 Anaerolineales bacterium | reverse complement strand
GCCCGTAGCTCAGCGGCAGAGCGGACGGCTCATAACCGTTTGGTCGTAGGTTCGAATCCTACCGGGCCCATATTTTAATTCTTTTCAAAGGCGCAGCTTTTGGGCTGGCCTTTTTCTTATTTAAATTAGGTTATGATAAAACCACTCTTATAAAAAGTCACTGTCAGCACAAAATACCGAATTGTCTTTTTATACGGAATGTTTGCAGCATATTCACTGATTGGGTGGAGCCAATCCTCTGCCGTGAGTTGCGGCTGTGACCTCCAGCAGGATGGTCCACTCACGAAATCAACTGGGCGAAAGGCCTGTCCCGGAGTATGATCAGAGAAGTACTTGAAAGGAGTATCGATTTGTCGAAGAATATGTACATGGTGATCTTCTTCCTGCTCATGGTTGGCACTATCGTCGGTTTAGACTTCCTGTTCCTCAGAGATCATTTCGTAGCACGATTGCTCGTGAACATCGGTATCGTCGTCTTGTTCGCAGCCATCTACTTCATATTCCTTAAGGACTTATGAGCCAGATGCTGCCTAGACACCTGGATCTCTACCAAGCCTCATGGGATTGGTCGATCCCTACTAAGCCATGATGAGCTTTCACTCAGCTGCCACCATCCCCTCTGCAGGCAGGTGCCACTATCGGGAATAATATCAGCGCGCAGGACTACTTGATGCTGAAGGATACTCCGTTCATCTCGTTCAAGTGAGTCGGCTCCGCCAAGCGTTTCGCGGGAGGCGACCTGGGATGCAGCGCGATTTCCAATCGGTGGTGCGGATGGCGGGATCGGGAAGCCCAGGTGCATGGAGGTGTCCCGGCGCCTCCGCTCGAGATTGTTTGAAGGATATTCGTTATTTATTCGAAATGATCCATTAAATTGAATAGGGTCTCAATCCACTAAGTAATCAAGTTTTTCAAGTCAATGGAATGAAATCCGTCAGGTACATGGCATAATTTTATAGACTAGCTGGATAAGCACCTATAACCGTTTGATCGTAGCCCCCCATGCGGGGGATGTAGTTTGCATCTTTCAAGACCCATATTTTGATCCTTTCCAAGGACCCGCTTTTCGGTTGTCCTTATTTGCTTTAAAATAGGTTACGATAAAACTGCTCTAAAGAAAAGCCAATGTAAGTATATGATACCGAATTTACTGTTAATACGGATAATTTTTAGTATATCCAATAGTTGGGCGACAGCATCCCTGCGCATGAATCTCAATTGCTTTACGAAAGGAAGCTGGAACTAATGAATGCAAGCGATCCTGAAACGAGTGACATCCAGGTGACCCTGCACCCGGTCGATCAAAGCAACTGGCGCGCCATTGCCAGGCTGAAGGTGTTTGAGCCCCAGCGAGAGTTTGTTGCCGAGCCCAGCTCCTACTTAGCCCTCTGCTGTTACGGGCAGGACTGGCAACCCCTTGCCATCAGCCTGGGTGATCAAGTCATCGGTTTCATGATGTGGAGCACAGATGAGGCAGATGGAAGCTGCTGGCTCGGAGGGATCCTGATCGACCGAGACATGCAGAGACACGGGTATGGTAGGCAAGCAGTGCAGGCTGCAATCACGATGTTGCAGGGGCAGCATGGGTACCGGGACTTTGCGCTCTCCTACCAGCTCGCCAATCTAGCAGCGCGCAGTCTCTACAAGCAACTAGGCTTTGTTGAAACGGGTGAATGGGAGGGCGATGAGGTGGTGGCGCGCTTGTCGCTCGCCGAGTAGCCGAGAACCTGCCGGTGAAGCACCTAGAAAAATGCTGCAAAACCCCCGAATAAATCGCTGAAGCTGACCCGGCGGGCGATTACCCCATTTTGGAGCAGGGCTGGCAGGGAACAATGCCAGGTGGCACGGCATAGATTTCCGCGCGGGACAACTCAGTGCTCGTACTCGGCTCGGTTCTCGTGTACAGCGACATCGACCTCCCGGCTGCCTGCAAACGTACAAAGCTGATCCAGATCACACCGTTGTGACAGTAGTAAAATTAATCCTATGAGCAGCAGGATTTCCGCTTATCTCCTGGTAATCAACAGCTTGATAGTTGGCTTTTTCATCATCTATTCATTCATTTTTGGCCACTTTTTTTCCGAATCAAGAACCGTACGGAATGACGTGGTGCAGGGCATCCTCATTGGCTTCGGGCTGGCGTTTATCACGGCCCAAATTTTCGCCAGGCTCAAGGCTACAAGGGTCAACGGCTGGATCACCATGCTCGGCTGCGGCGTGTCTGGCAATGGCATGCTGATGCGAGCCGCGTGTGCCCAGATATTTCCTGGTCCGGTAAACGTGCCGCAAGAGGCAATGTACTGGACGACATCTGGAGATGGCGCGGGTCATGCGCTCTCTGGAGAGCACGATTACATCATGCACTTCCCGGCAGGCGGGCTACCCCCCAATGATGCATTCTGGTCGCTGACAATGGGTGATGCAAAAAACCGCTTCGTGGTGAATCCGATCAAGCGCTACAGCGTCAGCGATCGCTCAGGCCTCGCCCAAAATACCGACGGTTCCGTCGACATTTACATTCAGAACACCGCTCCGGCAGGCCATGAATCCAACTGGCTGCCTGCGCCGGCAGGTAAATTTATTCTCTGGCTGCGCGTGTATATACCTGGCACAGTCATTCTCGAAGGTGAGTACGAGGTGCCTCCTGTTGTGAAGGTGACATGATGGGATACGAGCATTTACTTGTTTTCGGTTTGGTCATGGTCGCGGCATGGTCACTTTTCACCTACCTTTGGCCACGCATGATGCTGTACGTGTACAAGAGAGCGATCCTCGTTAAAGGAGCAGGTGGTGGCCCTATCCCGGTCAATACGCTCTATACGGAATCCCAGGCGCTTTTTGCAGATCCCCTCCACCCACCTCCTTCAGCATCGTGGTTGATGACGACCGGTGTGAACCGCGACACGCTCGTTACAGTCGGCTGGTTAGACCTCAGAAAAGGGCCGCAGATCTTGCATGTGCCAGACATGGCGGGCCGCTACTACAGTGTCCAGTTCACCGATCCGTCGAGCAACACGAATTTTGCCTATGTCGGCAAACGTACTACAGGTACGCAGGAAGGTGACTATCTCGTTACCGGGCCTGGATGGAAAGGACATGCGCCAGGCGGTATGATGCAGATATCTTCGCCGAACAACTCGGTGCTCGTTCTTGGCCGCACGCTTGTCGAATGCGACAGCGACCTGCCGGCTGCCTATGGTCTCTCCAAGCAGATACAGCTGACACCAATCAGCGTTTGGCTACCCAGGCAGTAGCATTCTAATACTGACATGCGGTTTGTTTTGCAGGGAATCGGATGGTGTATAAAACAGCATGCACCTGTCTTTGTGAAGGCGGGGGAGAATCACCGGTGTTTTGAATTGGATACCTTAATCTTTCGACAGTTATCGGGGCTTGTCACTACATTGATTTTTATTAATACACGGGACTAAATTGTCGAGATATGATAAAATTACTCCAAATAAATTGGGAGTCATAAAACCAGAATACTTGATCGGTTAAGTATTCATTGTGTAACACAAAACACAGTAAATTCCAACTGCATATCGTTCAGATCAGAATCATCCGGGTGATCGGTTAAGAAGTGAACCGATGCGCGCTTGATCGTATTCAGGTTTTTATCCACAGGAGAAATATCATGTATCGAAAGTTTGTGTTCCTTTTCATCGTTCTTATTGGCGTATTTGCCCTTTCAGCATGTGGGGCAAGCGGTCCGGATAAAATCTCAGTGACCACCACCGATTTTAAATTCGAGCCGACCAACTGGACCGTGTCTGCTGGAAATGAAGTTGAGCTGACGCTTACGAATGATGGCACCCTTGAGCATGAATGGGTGATTATCAAGCAAGGCATGGAAGTCACTATCCCATTCGACGAAGATGATGAAGACAAAGTCTACTGGGAAATGGAAGCTCAACCGGGCGAGACCAAAACCGAAACCTTCACAGCTCCGAGCGAAGCAGGTACCTACACCGTCGTCTG
>JBJYXV010000060.1:35852-101566 GCA_046260155.1 Anaerolineales bacterium | reverse complement strand
CTGGAAAGGATGCATTTGGAACTGGCTCGCGGTGAACTCCTTCTTCGCCAGGCAGATCGACTTTTTGACCAATTAGAGACGGATCATTGAAAAAATTTTACAGCCTTGTAGAGCGAAGTCGGAAACCTTGTGGACCGTGAGAGGAAGAATTCGATATTCCTGCTGCACCAGGAGGGGCAGGATTTTAAATTGCTTACCGCATCCCTGGAGTATGCACTGATGTCAACTCGGTGGTAACATCAGGACCAATCGGTAATCAGAACCGCACCCGGATAATAATCTGATCGGAGACAGTGCTTATGGAGACTCTAATCAATCTTGCCAACAGCTTAAATGATCTGGATAAGACCTGGTTTCCAATACTATTCCTCAGACCAAAAAAAGATGAGAAGATGACAAATACCCTGGTCGGGATCCTGGCTCTCTATTACGGTCTGAGTGGCAGTGTTTCTATTTATCTCCTGCTTCTATACACGGGCAGGCTTTCAGGCATTCTCCCCCTGGTGATTTTATCCTTTGTATTCGTGGTGGGGGCCTTCATCACATACCGCGCGATATTCGCCTTCAGCTGGAATACCCGCGCTGAGAGGCTTCAAGCTGAGGAGGAAAATACTCAGGCTTGAGGCAACCAGGTACTATCTGCCAGGCTTGAAGATTTTTGAAAGATATTTTCCCGGTCTTACTTTCGGAACAGTCTATATATAAAATGCTGCCCGGCCTGATGCTGTTTTCTTGTCGGCGAACACCCGCCTCAGCGGAATGGGTGATTCCAGGGGAATAGAAATCAAGCCAGATAGGATCTGAACCGGATTGTGCCCTTGAAGTATAATGATCCATAAGGAATGCCCTGCATAAAGTACAATCAATTTCACCCGTCGAAAACCAGCAGGCTGTAGATTTTTTGAGATTGGATCATCATGTTAGAGATACTTGAAGTTGCCGGTGAACAAACTAGCAATTCCGAACATATTATTCCATATAGCTGGATTCATGCCAGCCATCCCAGCGATGCTGAACTTGCTCAGCTTCAAGCGATTGGCATCCCTCCAGAATTGTTGGTACATGTCCTTGATTTCGAGGAAAGATCACGCGTGATTAAACGGGATGACACGGTCTACATAGTCATCCATATGCCATTCCAACAGGAGGATGCGTCTGATATTCCTTTCTCTACTGCGCCTGTGAGCATCATTCTATTACCTCAGTATATCGTTACGATTGAGCCAAGAGAAATGGGTCTCTATGAGAAGCTCTCCGTAACCCCACCGTCAGGGTTGAACCCCCAGGATAAAACTCAATTCGTTTTGAGCCTCATTATGCAGGCCGCGTCTGATTACCAGATATATCTGCGTGAAATAAATCGTGCGATCGATGATGTTGAAGACCACCTCAAACACTCCCTTCGAAATCGAGAGGTCCTCCAGTTATTGAATTACCAGAAGAGTCTCGTATATTTCTCAACTTCTTTGAACTCCATTGAAATGATGCTGGAGAAGCTGCTGAAGGGAGATTTTCTGCAGTGGATTCCTGATGATCAAGAATTAGCTGAGGATGTACTCATTGAGATTCGTCAGGCAGAATATCATGTGGATATCGCACAAAACATCCTGACTCAAATGATGGATGCGTTTGCATCCATCGTCTCAAATAACCTTAATACTGTAATGAAGTTTTTAGCAGCTGTGACGATCATCATCAGCATACCAACATTGATCGCCAGCATCTATGGCATGAATGTTCCCTTACCTGGTGAATCAGCTGCGCAATCTTTCAGTATCCTGTTAGGCTTGTCCGTTTTATTGTCAATCCTGGTCATCGTTGTCTTCCGTAAAATGGACTGGCTTTAGTACTGCCGGACAACTCGTAAGCTTTACCTTGAGATGTTGCTTGAAAACTCTCGTGGGGGATAGTGTAGGTATCGTTGATTCAACCGGATAAATCGCTTTTGGAAAATCCCCCAGCCGTTTGCCAGTTGCTGAAAGTCTGTATTAACTAGATTGATGCGGAGACTGGGTGAAAGTATTTAAGGTTTAACCAAAAATTGAATATGCTGGTTAATTAATCCAGGTTATTGTCTGTCTCAATTTCCCACTGCTGTGGTGGATACAACAGGCTTTTCTCTGGACCCCCATCCCCGATTCGTAACGAATAAACTTGCCAGTGATAATCGTAGGCATACGTCCAATCCTTCTGGTAAACACCGACGTTTACAAAATAGGTTCCTTTTGCCAGGTCGAGGCGGGTGAACCGCAAGCGCGTTTTCCCCCTACCATTTATTACCGGCAGTCCCAGATCAGAAGCAGGCATATTCGTATCACAGCAGATAGTACCATCTTCCCTGGTGATAGTGACTCCAAAGTTCGGTGAAGCGATGGATTGTGCTGTGTGGAACTCCATTTCAATGGTCAAAGATTCGCCACTCTCAATATGTTCAACCGGATCCCCGGCTCCATTTAATAGTTGAACATTCCGGATCTCCATCTCCTGGGATCCGAAACGATTTTCATTAATCTTTAATCCGGTGCCATCGTCAGGTTTTTTGCTGGTTTGATTAACCGGTGTTCGCTTCTGAGTTTCTTTTTGCATTGCTGTGGCGTACTGCATCACGACTTTCTCGGCAGGACCGCGAGCAGCAATTTGCCCTTCGTTAAGCCATAAAGCCTCATCGCAGATTCGGTCTACCAGATTGGCATCATGGGAAACCAGTACAATTGTGCAGCCTTTTACCTTGAACTCATCGATGCGTTCAAGACACTTGTGCTGGAATGCCGAGTCACCCACTGCCAGGACCTCGTCAATCAACAGGATGTCCGGATCGATATTAACTGCAACAGAGAAAGCCAGCCGCATCCGCATACCCGTGCTGTAGGTGCGCAGGGGGCTGTCAATGAACTCTTCAAGCTCAGAAAATTGGACGATATCATCAAAGCGTTGGTCAACCTCCTTCCGCAGCAGACCCGAGATGACTCCATTGATGAAGACATTCTCTCGACCGGTCAGGTCGGGGTGAAATCCTGCTCCGAGATCGATCAGCGCTCCGATGCGCCCATGCGTGGCAATCCTTCCCATCTCAGGTTCCCCAACACCCCCAATCAGGCGTAAAAGGGTTGATTTGCCAGCTCCATTTCGGCCGATCAGACCAAGCATCTTACCCTCCGGAACCTGGAAGCTGACATCCTTCAATGCCCAGAAATAATCATCTGCTTTGTGGCGTTTAAACCCGCGCAGGATCGTCTCTTGCAGGGTCCAGGCGTGATCTTCAGAATAACGGCGGAAGCGTTTCCCAAGACCCTCGACAACGATAGGAACAGTCACCTAAAGTTCCTCCACGAATCGAGATCGACCATACTTGAACAACCTGTAGCCTATCGAAAGCAGGATGATGGATATTATGCTGAGCAATAGCAGGCCAAAGAAGCCTGGAAATTCTCCTTCGATCAGGATGCTCCGGTAGGCTTCTATCAACGTCACCATCGGGTTAAGCCTGTAGAGCAGCTGGTATTGCTGTGGAATCGCTGATGCTTCGTAGAAAATCGGTGACAGGTAAAAACCTAACAGCAAGGCGATACCTAAAAGGTATTGTGTGTCACGGAACCGGACGTGAATGGTCGCGATGAAGTAGACCAAACTGAGGGTGAAGAGAAATTGGACAATAAATAAGACGGGTAGCGCCAGCATTGCTTCACTGAAGGGGATGCCAGCGAATAACAAAAAGATCAGCAGTATGGGTAATGCCAGTAAGAAATGGATGAAGTTGGTTGCTACCGTCACAATGGGCAGTATGCCCGCTGGAAAACCAGGCCTGCGGATCAACTCTCGATTTTCAACAATCGTACCGGTTGCAGAATATAAAGAGGTTTGGAACCAGGTCCAAACGAGCAATCCGGTGAACAGAAAGGTATTGTAGTTGGGGATATCCAGGGGTAATACAATCCTGAATATCAAACTGAGGACAAGCAGCTGTAGCAGGGGATTGAGTAATGACCAGAGGATGCCCAAAAATGAGCGTTTATAACGCAGTTTGATATCACGACTGATCAATTCACGGAGCAGATCGCGCAGATAAATTAATGACCAGTTGTGTTGATTATGCGTTGAACTATGTTTCATTGTGAGAAGTGATAAGAAAAGAAGGTTCCGGCAGGATTATTGGGATAATTGCTCCCAACGCAGTCGCGCCAGGAGAAAGTGATCGTCTTCATATTCTAATTCATACCAGGACTTCAGACTGGAATCTTGTGCAAGAGCCAGGGAATCGAGTGCACCCGACTCCAGCTGCTGGCGATCGAATAAAACATAAGTGACACCCAGATCTTTCAATGCTTGTAATGCCTGTTCTTTCATGTTGAAATCAGCACCCCAGACAGCGGTATGTGCCGCAGTAGCTTCACTGGAAATGCGTGTCCGGTGACTGTATAGGTGATCACCACCATTGAAGGTAAGCACGAGTGCATCCAAAGGAAGATTTGTGTTGATATATTCCCAGGCTCTATAAGAAGGCACTTTACGAGCAAGGAAATCACCTTCAGATTCATAACCGAATACAACCCCCAAAGGAAGTTCATGGATCACATGAGTCAGCCATCCATTCCACCCTTCCCGGTCGGCCTCGTGCAGGGAAGTGAAGGGTGGTAGATTGAGAATTAACAGTGCGATCAATAACCAGCCAAGAAATTTCGACTTACCACCCATCCCGCTGAACTGTGAAGTAATCTCCTGGAACGCTGCAGCACAGAGCACTGCCAGGAAAGGCGTGATCGGCAGGAGAAAGCGCAGTTGGAAGCTGCTCAATGGTGAAGCCCAGAAAATGAGATACCCGAGGCAGAAAATGCCCATCCAGCGCAATTCTTTACCCCTGGGTTTACTAACAAGAAATCCGGCCAGCAAGATTAGCAAGATGGGACCAAGTGAACCACCAAACCTGGCAGCATGTATGGTTATATTCCACGGAAGCAGGCCTAAATTCAGCGGGGTACGTGGAAAACCAAATTGCGCCTTAAATTGATTCAATCCAGCCTCTGAAATTTGGCTCCACCGCTCAGCCGGGAATGCCCCAAATAAGCTGTAGAGATCGGGGAATACGGGATTTCCAGATGCAGACCAGCTGCGCAGGTACCACGCAAGGGGGAACAGCAGGCTGATGCCTCCCAAGAATAAAACTGTCCGGAATATTTGCCGCCAGTCACGCTTCTCCAGCCAGAGCCAAAGACTTAATCCGCTGATCGCCAGGAGCCAGACGATGATTGCCAGGTGTTTGATCGCTAATGCCAGACCAAGGAAGATGGTTGCCAGAGCCAGGTTGTGAATATCGGTCTTCCTTGTATACTGCAGCAAAGTATAGATTGCCATGCCAACATAGAAAGTCAGCGCCAGGTCAATATAACTTGTGGTTGCCTGCCAGAGAACAGTCGGCAGAGTCACAAATAATGCCACGGCAATCCAGGGAGAGGCCTTCGGTGCTGCAAAGCGAGTGATTTGGGCTACAAGCAGCGACGTGAGCAGCAGCATGCTGAAATGCAGGAGTTTAGCGGCTATGGGACCACCAAGGGTCATCGCAATACCGTAGTTAAGTTCCCAGGTGAGCGGATAGAGAGAGATGTATTCCTGTACGATGTCGACCGGGGATCCATTCTGAAGCCATTGCTCCGGCAACCACAGGTGATACCAGAGAGCATCATATTCAATTTCAGGGGCTAAAGCACCCACAAACGCAATTGCACAGGCGAGCCCGATAACCAGCATCCAGGTCTTATTTTCTCTCAGCGAATTTTTTAACTGCGCGAAATCTCTTTTTAAGGTTTGCTGTTTGGTTCGCTGCTGGTAAATGGTGTAAACAATACCTGCGCCTAAGATCGAAAGCACAATAATTCCAAGAATATCTCGGCGGTATAGGGAAAGGAGAGCTGATCCAAGAGCGATAAAAGAAAGAGCACCTAACCCAATGCCTATCCGGTAGAGCAGGCCGTCAACCGGGTCTCCAGGTTCAATATGCAGTAACTTTAGAATGGCGAGACCGAGAAAATAGGCACAGATCAGAACAATGATCCCCCCGCAAAGTGCAATAAATCCTCTTTGGATTGCTTGCAGGAGATATCCGGGTAGGATCGCTGTGCGATCACCCTGGATCAAGTGCCAGGCAGGGGAAAAGAATGCATTCAGGGAAGAATTGTCCTGGATCCATTTTAATGGTCCCACGGAGAACAGCTTCCAGACCTGTTGATAATAGATCACAAAAACAGTAAATCCGAAAATTACCCACAAAGAAATTCCAATCCTGGGAAGAAAAATTTGAATTCTATTGATCGGTTTGCTGGACACTTTTCTTCTTTCTTAGGAATTCTTCACAACGAATTGCAAGAGCTGGAGCTGCTTCTGGGAAGGGGAAATCGGGTTCTTGTAAAAGCGCATTTACCAGTTCAACATTTAATTTGTGGATTAGATAAGGGCGCAAGTGTCTACCGCGAAGCGGTTCGGATCCTGGTTGATAAGGTATCCTACCCAACTTTGTATCATTGATTCGCAATTGGACGCGATCAGGGTGGAATTCATCCAGGAGCGACTCCGATCGGGCGATACCTTCTGCAAGGTCGATTTCAAGAACTGAGCTGGCTTCGCTTTCAGCAGCAGGATCATTTAAAAAATCTCTCACATTTAAGAAGCCGGGTAGTTCGGTCGCAACGCCGCGCCAATACCAATATCCCATCAAACCATACAATACCCTGCGCCACAAGCCATTCCAGCGGATTCTTTCCATAAATTCCATTCGGCTTCCTAAAAATTGAGCCAAAAAATCACCCACAGCTGGCCAGTAGAAAGCTAAAAGTTTTAATAACCGGCTGGGTAGTAAAGAGTATTTCTGCAATTCGCTCATCAGTAATGTAGATCTCAAGGAAGGGTGTTGCATTCCTAGCTGAACATCTGCAACCCCCTCGTCGTATTTCCGCTTGAAGGCTCGATGGATATCAGAGCGTTCATGGTGATACCCGGCAGCTTCTACAGAGTGAGTGAATTCAACCCCAGCACGAAGCAGCCTGAATCCTAATTCATAATCCTCATGGCACCGGTAGATGGGGTCGAAGCCACCCACCTCATTAAATATTTTGGCGCTTATGGAGAAATTTCCACTGACAAAATCGGAATAAGTAAATCGATGACCTGGATGGCGCATTTTCTGGAAAGTACTCTCCCACCAGCTGCGCAATTCTGTGCGGAGGTAGCCGGTTTGCGTTTTAAGTAATGGAGGGTAATATCCAATTACTACTCTGCGTTTATTCTCTGAATGAGCTCGGATGTGAGCTTCAAGGAATTGGGGTTTGGGTTCAATATCATCATCGAGGAAGACCAGCAGCTTTCCATTAGATTTCGATGCGCCAATATTACGCGCGCTTGCCTGCCCCTGAGCCGGTTGTTCAATCAGGTGGACCTGCAGATTTTGCCTGAACAGATCAACAATTTCAGGGGTATTGTCTGTGCAGCCATCCGCAACCACCACGATTTCGAAGTCCTCTGGTGGTATTGTTTGTTGCAGAAGCGCACGGAGAAGCTTCTCAAGCAGCTCGCTTCGGTTATGAGTAGGGACAACCAAGCTCACTTCTGGGGAGTTTAATATCAATTTTGGTTTACTCAGTAATTACCGATTTATGATTTAATTTGGACAGATAATATGCGCGCGGACCGGCAAAACAACCGCGCAGTTCATTGATCAATAAATCCACCGGAGTGCTGTTTGGAAAATGCAGGATGGATTTCAGAAGCGATGGAAGTTGATAACCGAAAAACCAGATGCCGGCAGTCGAGATTAAACTCCACTCCTTTTCTTCGATGAGCTTTCCTGTCCAGTAAGCGTAAGTCCCAACTCCATAGCCATATAAAACTTGGCGTAATTCTTCCCAGGTTCTCCGGTGGCGGTGCCAGGAGAGAGCATTTGGGTCATAGATAATCTGGTATCCACTCGTGATAATGCGGTAAAACATCTCGGTATCCCCGCCAGAGCGGGTCGGTGTTCCTGCATCCAGGATTTCATCAAAAGGTCCGACCAGATTGAGGACGCTCTTCCTTAAGGTCATATTTACTCCAGACCCTACGCGGCCCGCAGAATGTTGGTGGAGGTTGTTGCTATCGAAGACTTTACGAGTGAATCCGCGGTTGAATGGTGAATAACGCTCGAACCACTGCTGGGCTTCCGTGACGAGCTCGAGGGGCATGGTCAACCCGGTGACACATAAGACTCTCGGATCACTGAAATTCGGTGAAATTGCTCTTAACCAATTTAAATCTGGAATGGCATCGTCATCGATGAAGGCGATGATCTCGTGCGAAGCTTCAACTAATGCCCGGTTTCGAGCTCGATTGAGCCCGGGGAGCTTTTCTCTCACGTAACGTACATTAGCAAAATTTCGGACGATTTTTCTTGTGCCAGATCCTTGAGAACAGCTGTCAATCACGAGAATTTCTTGACCATCATCCGGTAAGCAAGTGATGGCTTCCAGGCAGCGCTTCAAATCCTGCGGGCGGTCCCTAGTGCAGATGGCAATAGTAATTTTTTCTACCTGGGGATTGGTTGGGGAATTGAACTCCGATTCCAATTGATCTTCAAGCCAGGCTTGCCAAAAAGGGAAATCTATCTCATTCAAGATGATTTTCTCGAGTTCACTTCTCTTTATGGATTTTTCTCCGAAATTTATATTTATTTGACCAACAGGTTTGTTTTTGTACCGGATCAGCGCTAATGCCTGGTCTTCACCTTTGGGAGCACTGATTTCATCTGGTAATTTGAGAAACTCAAAATCCATTACCGCGCGAGACCCAGTAAATTTTCTCCTCCTGAGATTGAAATCAAGAAATTCATTTGAGTTAAACCACCTGGCGAGAAAAATCATTTGAACACTGCCCTGCAGGATAGCAAAAAGTAATAATAGGGAAAAAGGATGCCCAAACACTAACACGGTATACAAGGTCCCAAGGATCAGGAGAACCAGGGCAGAAACTTGTGGAAGCAGCCAGAGAGGATTTAGTTTGCCGCCCTTGGTTTTTGGTGTTGGCTGGAAACTTAATGGGAATCGAAGTAATGCCATTCCCCAGGCAAGCATGTAAATTGGCCAGGTACTGTAGACAAGTGCCACAGCTCGGGCTAATGAGGTGTTTGGTGAGCTGGGGTGGCGATAGAAGCGGAATGCAAAATGCCTGATCAGAACATCCGCCATTGCGAGAGGTGCGATATGGATTAAGTAATCATGGAAAGCCAGTCGGGTTTCAGCTCCAGCAAAAATTAGAATAACAATTGTGGCAAAAAGATGAAAACCTACTACCGGCCCAATCCAATATTTTGTCATGCGCACAGCATAAGAGAGACGCTGTCCCCAATTAAGTTTTGTAAAGAGCCGAGGATAAGCAGTTAAAAGCAATTCAAAAACGCCACGCGCCCATTTTAATTGCTGCACAAACCAGGCAATGAAGCTCGGGGGAGCAATCCCTGGAGCTAATGGTTCAGCGACATAAGCGCTTTTCCATCCTTTTGCATGCAAATTAATCGATGTAGCCAGGTCCTCTGCAAGTCCAGGTTGGTATCCACCAATTGAATTGAGAGCGGTTCGGCGGATTAAGGCATTACTTCCCATCAGAGTCGTGCCATTGATGCCATCCGCGCCGAGAGAGGTTGGATTATAAAATTCCAGGCTGGTTTCAATCGCTGCCTCCGCAACCCAGCTGTCTTTTCCATTATTGAATGTCAGCATTACCTGGACGAAGCCTACTTCGGGATCTGAAAAATATCCGACACATTGCTCAAGAAAATCAACCTCTGGAGCATGATCGATATCAAAAATAACAATGATATCCCCACTTGTCTGTTGCAATGCTGCGTTGAGGTTGCCAGCCTTGGCGTTTTGATGGCCCTCGCGCGTTAGGTAGCCGGCACAGTAACGCTCGGCCATGGTGGCGAGGGATGGGTCATGGCCATCATCTAGGAGCCAGGTACGATGCTTGCCATGCATCCTGCAGGCTGCAGATAGAGCTGTTTCAACGAGTTCGTGTGATTCATTATAGGCAGTGATGAATACATCAATTGTCAGTCCATCCGGCGATGGTGATGCTTTGGTTGGGGAACGAACGAATAAATAAAGGATCCAATTACCAGCCAGTTGTATCCCCGCATAGAGCGCAGCAAATACAAACAACAGCAGCAACCAGGGCGAACGCAAGCGGTCATCGATGAACCACCAGCTGAAGTAGTAGAAGAGGGAAAGATACCCAAGTAATACGAAGACACGCAAGAATAATGATTTTTCTTTCTGGTTCATCCCAGTTGTTTTAACTGGAGCTTTGCGTGAAAATTTACCAACAGGACTATACCGATTATGCTTCATAAATCAATCAACCTTCACGGGTTATGGATTCTCCTTGAGCGGATCGAAGAGATATACACGCATTTTAAAATTGCGTGCCTGCACATTTACATCAAAATTGGCTTCTTCTACAGTATTTTCTTTCAGCCAAGAAATTATTTCAGGCTGTAGTTCAGCTACATTCATGTCTTCAATGATCCACACGCGGCTGCGATCATCATAATTGTCCGGATCCCAATTACTTAAGTAGAAAGTTTTTTCTTGTAGGTAAAAATCGCTTACATCCGTGTTTGGCGAGAACACCATGTCACCCTCCTGGCGATTTGCTTCTATATATTGCAAGGCGGCCTTCCAGTTATCACGATTCCCGTTTTGATATTGAAAGTACAAGACATCTTCGCTTAGCGGAGCTAGAATCACAAGAGCCAGGACTCCTGATGCAAGAATTTGTCCAACACCCTGGGTATTTCTAAACAGCTCGCGAATTGATAGTGCTGCAAGCAGCAACCAGCTGGTTAATGTGATAAACACATATCGGTTAGCTGCATAATGGAAAACGGAAAGTACCGCGATGGCTGCCAGAGGGAAAATAGCGTTAATCCCAAATAGTAGCGCGCCACGATCTTTTTTTATCAGTAAATACAGGCACCCAAATGCGGCGATAATTACGACAGGTAAATTAATATAGAACACTGTGCCTGCCATGATCCAGAAGGGTGATGTGTTAATTCGACCAAATCCGTCAAACCACGCGCCCAGGTTTGCCAAATACGGCGCTGCGAAAAAGATGCCTGCTAACGTGATGGGGGCCAGGAAGAGGATCAAGTTTCGTGGGCGAAATCCCCTGGGTTTTTCAACAGGCACCAACCAGATAAGAACCAGATAAATCACTAAGACCGGGAAAAAGAAGAGGGCAATTAATCGTTCGCGGGCTGCAAGACCGAATAAAATCAGGGAGGCAACCAGCAGCCAGGGACGATCCTCCTCCATGGCGATCTGAAATGCCAGTAATCCCAAGCTGTAAAACAGTAGCAGCATGGTGTAAAAGCGCGCATTTTGTGACCAGTAAATGTGCCAGGGGGAAATAGCTAAAAACAGGGAGGCAAGGAGCGCCGTTCCCACCCCATAAAGCCTGCGGATTGGAAAATAGATCAGGAGAATGGTGAGAATCCCGATCAAGGCTGGGACCAGGCGGGCACTCCACTCGCTGGTGCCAAAAAAAGCTGTTGTGTACCGGATCAGGTCGGTTGCCAAAGATCTGCGCAGCAGGCTGTAATTAAAACCATCTTCTTTAAAGCTTAAAGTAAAGGCTTCGTCCCCCCACAGGCTCCATTCTCCCAATTTGTAAAAGCGCAATGCTGTGGCGATCAGAATAATGATCCCTAATAAGGATAATTCTATTAACCACCTTGGTATTCTAGTTTTAGACAGCCGGATATCCATAATTGATCCAATGTTCGCCTCAGACAATGCCTGACTTGCATAAATGATTCTTTGCTAAATTAACCAGAGCACGGATTCCTGCAATCGGTCTCTTTCCACCCCCCGCCTTTGTGATAATTCTCAATAAATCACACTAAAGATATTGTTATTTCACGGTTAAATTTTGAATCTTGTATTTCAGGCGATAGGTATTTCCGGTTAAATTAACGAATTTGTATCTGGAATGTTACAAATAAAAGTTGACCCACAGCTAATTGAAATTTTGCAAAGACAAGTTTGTGAGATTTGGAACAAACTTATTGACATTGACAAAAAAATACTCTATAATGACTTTATAAGTTCAATAAACTTACAAAGTTGAGAGAAGAAAATACCCCCCAGGAAAGCTACTCACCAGCTGACGAAACAGCACAATCGCGACTTGGTGCTCAGGACGATTTTTAATCGTGAGACTTTGAGCAGAGCAGACATCGCGCGGGTTACTAAATTAACCCGCGCCACTGTTTCAGATATGGTTGCAAATTTGATCGATCAAGGGTTAATCGCAGAGGTTGGTTATGGAGAATCCCTCGGCGGGAAAGCTCCTATCCTATTGGAGATCGTTCCGGATTCCCGGTACATGGTGGGTCTAAATCTGGCACAGGACAAATTTGTTGGCTCGGTGGTCAATTTAAAAGGGGAGTTCAAGGAGACGATTGAGGTTCCCGTCAATGAAAGTGACGGGAAACAAGCCCTGCAATTGGTATACAGCATTCTCGATAAATTAACTGTGCATGGATGGGAACCAATTGTCGGCATCGGGATTGGCACGCCAGGTCTGGTCAATACGCGGGATGGGATCGTTGTCAGTGCGGTAAATCTTGACTGGCAGGATTTACCTTTAGCTCAACTAGTCGAGCAGCGCTATAATCTACCCATCACCGTGCTTAATGACAGCCAGGCAACTGCCATCGGCGAGTTGGTTTACGGGGGAGATTATCACTCTGAAGAGAATTTGATTGTCGTCACCGTCAGGTATGGTATCGGGGCTGGGATTCTGATCAAAGGCAAACTTTTTCAGGGAGATGGCGGTGGTGCAGGTGAGATTGGTCACGTTGTGGTGCAGGAAAATGGTTTGCTTTGCCGCTGCGGAAAATCTGGCTGTTTAGAAACGATTGCCAGCACCCGGGCTGTTCTCCAGCGTGCTCTAATGCTGGCCCCTCAATACAGTGAATCAGGAATAGCAACTCATCCTCATGATCTCACGCTAGAACAAATTAAATCAGCCTACGTGGCGGATGATCCCCTCGCAGTCAGGGTGGTAAATGATGCGGCAAGTGCCTTGGGTGGATCGATTGCTGATCTGGTCAGCATATTGAATATTCAAAAGATCGTGCTGACTGGAGATATGACTATTTTTGGTGAGCCTTGGCTGCAAATCATTCGAGATACCATGAACCAGGCCGCATTGGCGCGTATTGCACAGAACACGCAGATAGAAATCGGCCAGCTTGATTTTCGAGCATGTATTTTGGGCGCTTCCGCATTCATGCTGCTGGATGATTATTCCCTTTTATTTACGCATCGCGATGACTAAAACGATAGATATATTCGAGCAAATGAAATTAATTCCTCCGAAGATCTCGCCCCCACTAGATGAAGGCTTTCGTCCGGCGGTCTTGGCAAATCGAAATTTTCAAGCCCAGGTCAAGTCCGATGATGTACCCCTGGTGCTCGGTTTGGAAAGAAACCAGCAGGAATTTTCCCGGTTTGAGACCATGATCCTGCCGGACGATCATCCTAATGCAGGTGAAAATTTTCAGTACGTTGAGCGGCTGGTTAAATTCCTGCTCTGGCAGCGCGGTGGATATCGTCTTTACATTGGCGGCTCCAAAAATATCGGCAATTATATTAATCGGTGTTACGCACCCGGTGGGCAGCAGGAATTTGAATTTCATTTTATGGGTGAAAAGGTATTTGAACGACATTTTGAGGTCATCTCTTGCGATTTTGATCAGGTACCCGCAGCGCATGAGACGGGGAAGCTGCTCGGGCGCAATTTCAATGGAGCTCGCATCGGATTTGATTTAGGCGCTTCGGATCGAAAGGTCAGTGCTGTAGTAGATGGGGAAGTGATCTACAGCGAAGAGGTAGTGTGGGAGCCACGTGAACACGATGATCCTGATTATCACTATCAAGAGATTCTCAAGGCACTGAAATCCGCGGCGGACAAAATGTCCAGAGTTGATGCGATTGGTGGCAGTTCAGCGGGGATATATATAGATAATCGTCCCATGGTCGCTTCTTTGTTCCGAAAAATCCCTCCGGAGAGATTTGCTGAAGTGAAGAACATGTTCCAGCGAATTCGTGATGAGATGAATGTGCCGCTCGAAATAATTAATGATGGGGATGTTACCGCATTGGCTGGATCAATGTCGCTGCAAGAGAACGGCATTTTGGGGATAGCCATGGGTTCTAGCGAGGCAGCGGGTTACGTTGATATGAATGGGCATATCCTGGGTTGGTTGAATGAGCTAGCCTTTGCCCCAGTCGATTACAACCCGAATGCACCTGTGGAAGAATGGTCCGGTGATATTGGCTGTGGGGCATCGTATTATTCGCAGCAGTGCGTGTTTCGGTTGGCGCCTAAAGTCGGAATTGAAATCAAGGCTAGCTGGACAGATGCTGATAAATTGAAGTATGTACAGGAGAAACTTGAAGCCGGGCACGAAGGTGCATTGAAAATTTGGGAAAGTATGGGGATCTACCTGGGTTATGGATTGGCACATTACGCAGATTTTTATGACATCAGGTATGTGCTAATTTTAGGGCGCTGCACATCCGGTAGGGGTGGCGACTTGATTTTGGAAAGCGCACGAAAAGTTCTGGAAACTGAATTTCCTGATTTAGCCCGGCGCATCCAAATTCAACTTCCCGATGAAAAAAGCCGGCGTGTAGGGCAATCTATCGCGGCAGCCAGTCTGCCAGTTTTGAATTGATCGGAGATTCGGTGAAATTCAACCTCGATACTGCTGAACTATTTGTGCCAGATGATTTGCCTGTCAACCAGGCATTAATGAGAACCACACATGTTTGTATTGCGGCTCATCAAGACGATATAGAGATCATGGCTCCCCAGCCGATCCTGGAGTGTTATCAAAGTTCCGATAGGTGGTTTACCGGTGTGGTGGTTACTGATGGCCGCGGATCACCACGCGATGGACTCTACGCCAATTACAGTGACGAGGAGATGCGCCTCGTCCGGCTAAAAGAACAGCGCAAGGCAGCTTTTGTCGGTGAATATGCAGCTCTGGTTATGCTGGGTTATCCCAGCCAGGAAGTGAAAGATTCCAGGAACAGGACCATCATCGCGGATATTGCCGAGGTGATATTAGCAACTAGGCCAGAGGTGGTTTTTACCCATAATTTGGCTGATAAACATGCCACTCATGTTGGAGTAGCAGTTAAGGTGATAGAAGCCATCCGAAGTTTACCGGTGAGTGCACATCCAGATTATTTATACGGTTGTGAAGTTTGGCGGGGATTGGATTGGTTAATGGATGATGAAAAAGTGGTATTTGACTGTTCTGTACAAAGCAACTTGCAATTATCATTAATAGGGATATTTGATTCTCAAGTCAGTGGGGGAAAACGCTACGACCTGGCAACCATGGGTAGGCGGGTAGCAAACGCAACCTATTACGCATCACATAATGTGGATGATGCGAGCGGGATGACTTTCAGCATGGATTTAACTCCCTTGATTAGAAACCCGGATTCAAGTCTCCAAGATTACGTTGCCGAGCGTATTGACCGCTTTGCTCAAGATGTATCCGGCTTAATTACCAGTGTTTCCCAAAAATGACAAGGAAGGAGGTGAAACTTGGCAATAAGTTTTCATATCGGCTGTCAAACTCAAGAAAGGCGAGAAAGTTGACCTGTTTTCAAGTCGAGGGTGAGTAGAAATCGCCCTTGGATGGAGATGCAATTTTAATCTCAAGGAGGATTTGATTGATGCGTACCAAGTTGTTCGTTTTGATAATGCTTCTCAGCCTGGTGTTAGCCGCATGCGCAAGTGGGCAAACGCAAGAACCAGCTGCTACAGAAGCACCAGTAGAAGAACCTACTGAAGCACCTGCCGTGGAACCAACCGAGGCACCAGTCGTGGAACCGACCGAGGTACCCGTGGAAGAACCTACCGAAGAACCGGCTGCCGAAGAAGTGACCCTCAAGATTTATCTTCTGGATTACACACCTGACACCATCGCCTGGCTCAATGATGAAATCAACCCAGCTTTTGAGGCTGCAAATCCTGGTGTGACCGTTGAGATCACTGAGGGTTCGTGGTCTGGTTGGGATACTACTTTCAGCGGCTTCTTTGCTGCAGGAGAAGGTCCTGATATCATCAACCTGGGTTCTGAGATGAACACTCTTTACGGTGAAAGTCTGGCGGATATGGATCCATACCTGGGTGAAGAGGCCTGGCCTGATCTGGCTAACTTTGGCCCTGCGCTTGAGAACGCCAAGTACCAGGGTAAATTGCGCGGTCTGCCCATATTCACCGCACCTCGCTACGTTTTCTGCCGTACAGACTTGATGGAAGAAGCTGGCTGGACCACAGGTACACCGCAGAACTTCAGCGAATGGGTTGAATTTGCTGGACAGGCGTCTGTGATTGATGCGGCAACCAACTCCCTCACCCAGCAGGCACTCGTGCCGGTGGATGCAGCTTCGATGGCGGATTGGCAGTGGTGGTTGCTGGTTTATGATTCTATTGGTGGTGAATTGTACAAGGCAGATGGAACACCGAATTTCGATTCACCTGAGGCGCTTGCTACCACTCAATTCATGCTGGATATGCGGCAAGCCACTTATGGTTCTGCCATGGATGCCGTCGGTACTCTTCCGACTGGACAGGGCTCGGTAATTGACGTAAACGACGAGACCGGTGAGAACAATGGTGCTGTTTGCCTGGCGCACTCTGGATGGGCTGCGCCTCCCTTCGATCGCCCGATCTGGGAATACGTCAGTATCGATCCATTTTTCGGTGACCCGGATAATTTCCCCAACAGCAAGCCCGTTGTACTTGCATTCAATGACTGGCTGGCAGTTGCGGATTACAGTCCGAACAAGGAGCTGGCAGCAGAGTGGCTTAAAGCTGCTTTCAGTAAGGAAGCCAATCATAGATGGAATGAGACGATGAGCCTCATTCCTGCCCGGATCGATGCATTGTATGGATATGTTACTGATTCCCCGCAACTGCAGCGTGAAGCTGAATTGGCTGCTGATTATGGTGTTGGTTTTGCCGGTATTGAAGAAGCCGCAAAACTATCTACTATCATGCAGGGAGCCTTGGGCCAGCTGATTACCGAAGAGCTCACCCCCGAAGAGGTGGTGGCCAAAATGCAAGAGGAGTACTCCGCGGCTCTAAGTGAGTAACATAAGATTAGACAACAAAGTTGGATGGGAGATATCCCCATCCAACTTTGTTTAATTCGGCGTGTAATCGGAGAGCGGAAGATGGTTGAAAATCCATATCTTGATGCAATTCTGACCGCGCTTGCAGCCATTGTATTTATTATCTTATCCAGCCTGGGGGTTGGGCTTTTGGCCCGCAAGATCGCACGACTTCGTGGTGCTTCACCTAAAGAGCAGCAAAACACCTTTGCCGGCTACGTATTCGCTTCTCCCTGGATCGTTGGATTTTTAATCTTTGTGATCGTGCCAATGGGTTTTTCCTTATACTGGAGCTTCACAGATTATAGGGTAATCTCTAGCGTACCTGCGAAATGGGTAGGTCTTGAAAATTATGCCAAGCTCATTCTGAGAGATGATGGTTTTCGTGCTTCAGTAATTAACACCCTCTATCTAACGGTGATTGGTTTACCACTCCAGATGGCTGTTGCATTAATCCTGGCGGTCCTGCTCAACCAAAAATTACGCGGTGTGCGTATCTACCGCATGGCATTTTACCTCCCGGTTATCTTGGGATTTAACACTGCTGTCCTGCTTTCCTGGCGATTGATGTTGAATACCGGAACTGGGATTATTAACCAGATCATTCGATCGATTACTCAGGCAATTCCACCTCTGGGTTATGTGGTACGGGCGGGGATATTCATCCAGGAGCTAACCAGCGCGTTTTTTTTGGGTCTCAGCAGCGGTAAATATAATTTGCTGAACAAGGTATGGGAAGCTGGCTTTCCTGCAGCAAATCGCGTTCCTCTCTGGGTGCAAAGCCCCTTGTGGTCAAAAATGTCGGTTGTTTTGTTGATGATCTGGGGGGCAGGGGCAATGATGTTGATCTTCTTAGCAGGATTAAAGAATATCCCCCAGGAACTGCTCGAAGCTGCCGAAGTGGATGGGGCCGGTAGCTGGAAACGATTCTGGAAGATCACTTTTCCTCTGCTGACACCCTACATCTTCTACAACCTGGTGGTCGGTCTGATTGCAGCCCTTCAGATATTTGAGCCAATATATGTCCTTTACCGGGATAATCAACCCCTGATTCCTTCTACCCAGTCGATGGTCTACTATCTTTGGCAGGCCAGCTTCAGTCATTTTGAAATTGGTTATGGTTCGGCGATATCCTGGATCATTGTACTTATCATCTTAATTGTGACAGTTATTCAATTCAGGATGCAGGATCGATGGGTCACATACGAATTGTATTAGGAGCCTAGAATGCAGGAAATATCTCACGTCATCAAACGCATCCTGCTTTATATCCTGTTGACTGCAGCAACCATCCTGATGAGTTTTCCCCTTTTCTGGATGATTTCATCGTCACTTAAGACGCTCGAAGAAACCAATGCTGCGGGTATCATCTGGCTTCCAGAGCAACCATCGCTGGAGGCGTATATCAATATTTTTCATAACTCAGATTTTTTACGATCTTATTTCAACACGGTGTTTTATACCAGTCTGGCGTTGGGCGGGACGTTGCTTTCGATAGCTGTAGTGGCTTATGCATTCAGCAGGATTAAATGGCCGGGACGGGAAGTGGTCTTCTTCATCATGCTGGCGACCATGATGATTCCCCCGCAAGCGCTTATCGTACCCCAGTATGTATTTTTCAACAAGATCAGGTGGATCGGCACCTTCAACCCGATCATTATCCCCGGTTTTTTTGCGGGTGGAGCAGCCATGATTTTCCTGCTGCGGCAATCCATGTCTCAAATCCCAATTGAATTAGATGAATCCGCCATCGTGGATGGCGCCAATCACTTTCAAATTTTCTGGGAGATTGTTCTTCCGCTGATTAAAGCACCGCTTGCCACGGTTGCCACGTTCCTGTTTGTTGGTTTTTGGAACAGCCTGCTGGCACCATTAATGTACTTACAAACTGTTGACCTTTATACGCTGCCTGTTTACGTTTCCACGCTCTACAACATTAATCTTACAGTTCAACAGTGGCCTACTATTATGACAGCTGCCGTGCTTACAACTGTGCCTTTGATGATCGTATTCTTCTTTGCGCAGCGTTTTATATTGGAAGGTGTGGTTGTTACGGGTTTAAAGGGGTAAGGCGTGGGTAAGAAATTTTCTATCGGGCAGAAGATATTACTGGCTTTTGAAGGCAGCAAGCCTTCTTCGCAGATCATTTCCGCAATAAGAAAGTACCAACCTTCGGGGTTTACCTTATTCCGCCACAATAACATTAAGAATCCGGATCAAGTTCGCGAGCTGACGGATTCGCTCCAGCATCTTGCGCGAAAATTCAATTTGCCACCATTCTTGATCGCTACTGACCAGGAAGGTGGACAGCTGACCGCTATTGGCGAAAGTACGACCCGCTTACCTGGCAACATGGCTTTAGGAGCGACTGGCTCAACCGAGCTTGCTTATAAAGCAGGGACAGTCCTGGGCCAGGAATTAGCTGCAATGGGGATCAATGTCAATTACGCCCCGGTCTGTGATGTAAATGTTAACCCCAGCAATCCCGTGATAGGGATCCGTTCCTTTGGGGAAGATCCGCAAATGGTAGCTCAACTCAGTAGCGCAATGATCGAGGGGATTCAATTACAGGGTGTAGCTGCTACTGCCAAACACTTTCCTGGGCATGGTGACACAGAAGGTGATTCGCATCTCGGACTCGTTTCAGTTCCCCATGATTTAGAGAGGTTGAAAAAAGTTGAGTTTCTTCCATTCCGGGCGGCAGTCAAGGCAGGAGTTAAGCTGATCATGACCGCCCATCTCGCCTTACCTGCTGTTGATGGCCCGAATGCGCCGCCCGCGACTCTTTCTCCCAAGGTTCTGCAAGGCCTCTTGCGCCAGGAGTTGGGTTTTAAAGGGGTGATCGTCACCGATGCCATGGACATGATGGCTATCCGGCAGGGTGATGCTTTGGGAGCCGAAGCGATCCGGGCAGTGGCTGCAGGAGCAGACTTGCTCTTGCTAACTGCAAATTCACGCGATCAACAAACCATATACGAAAAATTGTTGGAGGAATCCCAAAATGGTAATTTGAATTCAGGGGAAATTGGAGCCTCTCTTGAAAGAGTCTTTTCCCTCAAGGAATGGGTTTCAGGTCGCATATTGCCAGACATGGAAGTCATCGGATGTCATGCACACCATCTTGTAGCCGATGAAATCGCTCAGCGTTCAATAACGATGGTGCAAGATAGGTCTGGGCTGCTCCCTCTCGCTCTACAAGCTGATCAGCGGATGGCTTTGGTCGTTCCGAAACCAATCGATCTGACTCCCGCAGATACATCCTCCTATGTTAAGATCAATCTGGCGAGCAAGATAAGGAGCCATCATCCAGTAGTAGATGAGTACGTTATTTCCTACGAGCCAACAGAACAGGAGATACCTGGAATCATCGATCGTTTAACGGGATACGATTTATTGATCCTCTGTACGTTGAACGCTTTTGCTTCACCCAACCAGGCTGTGTTCGTGAGCCAGGCGTTAAACTTGGGTATCCCAACAGTGGTTGTGGCTTTGCGTTTGCCCTATGATCTGGTGGCTTTTCCAGGAGCACAAACCTATGTTTGTACATACAGCATATTGGAGCCATCGATGGATGCTCTGGTGAAGGCGCTGTTCGGTGAAATAGAATTTGAGGGCAGGCTGCCTGTTTCCATACCGGGTTTATATGAGGCGGGTTATAAAGGAAAAGGATGATCTGCACCTATGGTTGAATACGCCTAGAAAAAAGACAATATCTTTATTAACAAATTAGCGAGGTTGCTTGTATGAAATTATATACAGAGATTTTTGAACAACCGGATCGCATCAAGGATCTGGTATCCATACAACGAAAGAATGTTGAGGAAATTGCGGACGCGATTCGGACGCATGACATTCGATATGTGTTTCTGGCAGCGCGCGGCACATCTGATAATGCTGGTCGGTATGCAAACTACCTCTGGGGAGCTCTAAACGGACTTCCGGTGGCATTAGCCACCCCTTCCCTGTTCACTTACTATCAATTACCACCAAAACTCGATCACGCATTGGTGGTTGGTATCTCCCAGTCCGGGAGATCACCTGATATTATCAGCGTTCTTGGAGAAGGTCATCGCCAGGGCAACCTGACGCTGGCAATCACCAATGACCCCGGATCCCCACTCGCAGAAGCATCGGATTTTGTCCTGGATATCGGGGCTGGATCAGAGTTAGCGGTCGCTGCCACCAAGTCATATACCTGTGAGCTTATGGCGATCGCAATGTTTTCAGTCGCACTGGCTGGAGATATGGAACGCTGGGAAGAGCTGGAACGGGTTTCGGATTGGGTGAGCGAGGCATTGAAATTGGATGAGCTCGTCCAGCAATCGGTACAAAGATACCGGTATATGCAGAGTTGTGTGGTCTTGGGGCGAGGTTACAACTACGCAACTGCATATGAATGGGCGTTGAAGCTCACAGAATTAACTTATGTCAAGGCTGAGCCTTTCTCTTCGGCTGATTTCATGCATGGGCCCGTGGCGATGGTGGCTGAGGGCTTTCCGGTGATGGTTATTTTACCGACCGGTAAGTTGTTCCCTTCAATCATGGAGTTGGTGAAACATCTGAATCAGGATTTGATGGCTGAGCTAGTAATTATCTCAAATTCAACCCAGGCACTCTCAATGGCAAAATCACCTTTTACTATACCGAGCGATGTTCCGGAATGGTTATCGCCAATAGTGAGCATAGTTCCGGCGCAATTGTTCTCGTACCACCTAACTCGGGCAAAAGGATATGATCCCGATCAACCACGTTTAATTAGTAAAGTGACCAAGACACGCTGATTTTCTCAGGTTCCTGCTGCCATACAGCGATCATAATTTGTGAAGGAATGAAAATACCCGGTCCTTTTTATGTGTGACCGAGGCAAATATTTCCTGTAAAACTTATGAAGCGATAGTGGGTGAATCCTGAACCAGATTGGGGGTGGAGAATGTGTGGATAAGGTATGTATCGAGCTCTCCCGGTAATCAAAAAGGTGGGGCGGATTTTAATTCTTTCTATGGCAATTGGTCAGGCTGCCTGAAAGGATGGTCAAATTCGTGACTATCTGTCACATGCCTGTGCATTGTTATGGATTTGTGAACTGGATTTGAAAGGCAAAGGGCGGGAGAAGACGGGACTATATGAGTTATTCAGCAAGGCGTGGAATTTTATCACGCACCAGCCACAAGGGGAGCACCGCAAGAGCTAGGCACGCAATACCTCCCAGCAGGATACCTGCCAGGCGTCCGAGCAAGGTGGGTAAACTGAGAAACCCAAAAAGGATAGTAGGTCCAAAGAAGAACACCAGGCAGATCAACAGGCAGATGCCGCTGACCAGGAATCCCAAGCAGCCCAGGGCACCCTGGGGGATCCGGCGAGGATCATCCCACTCGAAATTCGCCCCGATGATCCCGAATGCCAGGTTTAATCCCGTGATCCCAGCTACAGTTAATGCGACCACGATCATGCTGAAAGTGACAGTGTCCAGGCTTTGTTGTTGCAGCAGGGAAGTGATCAGCAGGAATATCCAGCTGAGAACCAGGGTCGGCAAATATGCGACCAGGAACTTTCCGGCAACGAGGCGTGCGGAGCTAACCGGCGCGGATTTGAGCAGCCAGTATTGTTTTCCTTCGAGGGAAAAGCTCATGCCTGCCAGGCGAGAAAGCAGCGACCAGCTGATGAAGAGCGAGATGCCAACATTGGCATACAGTGTGAGATTTGCAATCAGGTCCATGTAGATCGCGGGTGCCTCACCACCTCCGGGTGGAGGCTCGCCCCCCCTGCGCACCAGCATGACTGCATAGACGATGCCGATGATTAACGGTGTGACCAGCTGGGACATATTGCGCAAATCACGACGCAGGACGAGCAAGTCTTTCGTCAGGATCGCTCGCACCTGCGGTGGGAGCAGGTGTTGGATGGGAGAAGTAAACAGTGACTTGGTAGTGGAGTTCGGAAGATGGCTGCGTCTTTTCCTCGAATGTCGAGGAGAGGTGTGGACTGAAGCCCAGCCGGAAAAATAGAGGCGTTCGGCTGTATTCAATGAAATGAGAAAGATCCCAACGCTCAGTGCAAGGGTAATGATCAGCAATCCAACCCCGGGCAGCCAATTCCTTTGACCGATTGACGAAAGGCTGTTACCAGCCCAGGCAAGGGGTGAGAAAGGCGAATTGATGCGCTCAAGCGTGTTAATCGCCAGACTGGCTTGCTGGTCAGAAATATCCGTATAATTTGCCAGCTGTCCAGATTGGGAGCAGAGAATGGAAATGATGGCGACGAAAAATCCGAGCACCTCTGCAACTCGCCTGGCTGGGAAAATTCGTACAATGAGCATCACTATCAGGCTGGCCAATCCTGCCGCAGTAAAAGCCATCAGGGTTAATAATAGAACGACCAGGGGATAATAGAGAAGGTTGTAACCTTGGGCGACTCCCAACCCGAACAGGACAGGCAGTCCAATCAGCATAACGAGCGCATAATTAGGCAGGATGGCTTGCATTTGTTTCGATAGGAAGACCGCCCGCATAGGTAGTGGGGAGGAGAGCAGGAAATCCATATCACCGGCCAGGTAGAGAGCCTGGAGCAGCAGGCCAAAACTGGTGATGAGTATGGCAATAAATGCGATGCTGACGATCAGCACCGGGATGCTGTCAAGCAAACCATCTGGATCAGATACAATTTGAGAGAGTTGTGGTGAGCGGAGAGCATTGAGGATCAAGAAGCTGAACACAAATGCCGCCACCAGGATGGCGAGCACGACCACACCAAGCACGATCATGCCAATTTTACTGCGCAGCCTTGCGCGGCGAAAGCCACTTAAGAGAATCACCAGGCGTAAACGCAATAGCTTCCACACCGAACTCCACAGGTTTGAGCCGGGAACCGAAACCACAGTCACTTGAGTACCTCAGCGATCTCTGCATATTCAGTGCCCCCGGTCAAATTAAGGAAGATATCCTCCAGGCTGGTTTCTCCTTTACCAATGGCGCGCAGCTCCTGCATCGTACCCACAGCAACCAGGCGGCCTTCATTGATGATCCCGATCCGGTCGCACATGCGCTCGGCTATCTCGAGGATGTGGGTGGAGAGAAATATCGCTGCCCCGCGATCGGCTAACTGGCGGAGAATATCCTTGATCAACCGGGCAGAGCGCGGGTCAAGCCCCACAGTCGGTTCGTCCATTACGAGCACCTGAGGGTCGTGAAGTAAAGCGCTGGCGAGAGCAGTTTTTTGTTGCATTCCATGGCTGTATGTATCAATGGGATCATCTGCTGCATCGACCAGTTCAAATAGCCGCAGCAGTTCTTGGCTGCGGTGCCCGACCTGCTCTTGGTTAATTTCATACAGGTCCCCCACGAAACGCAGCAGCTCCCTGGCAGAGAGCTTTGGATAAAGATTCGGGGTATCTGGCAGGTAACCACAAACAGCCTTGGCTTGTAGCGGCTGCTCCTGGAGGTCGAAACCTGCGACCTCGATTGATCCTGAAGTGGGTTGCAGCAGTCCCACGATCATCTTGATCGTGGTGGTTTTTCCTGCTCCGTTAGGACCGAGGAAGCCAAATACCTCGCCTGCGGCAACCTGGAAGGTGACCTGGTCAACGGCGGTTTTTTCACCGAAGCGCTTGACCAGGTCCTGGGTTTGGATGAGATTGGTCTTGGGAATAGGGTTCATGGGGGAAAGGATCCGGAATTTATGAGGTTTTTGATGATTGATTATACTTGCACTTTCTACAGCCAGCTATGCTCACAAAAGACTAGTGATGGGTGATCTCCTGGAATCGGTAAGTATCATAAAGCCAATCATTATCCAGAAAATTTGCAGTGCGTATATAACGCCTCTTATCTAGCCTAATCCAAGCAGGTTCCGTCATGGTAAACCTAAACTTGAAATAGCAGGAAACGCTTTCCTATTTAGGATTAAGATTTGTTGCCCTCTTCCTCAAGCAGCTTGCGGATTGAACGGACTTCATCAAGCAGCTCTGATGAACCATCACCGGTTAAACTCTCCTGGATGGTGGTGGGGGACATGGCACCCCGGAATCGACGCAGTTGCGTGACCACGAGTTCGTAGACTTCCTGGACATTATCCAATCCCACCAGGCTCTCCTCAGCGCCTTTTTGACCGCTCATACCGGCTGTTTGGATGTTGAGTGTGCCTAAATTAAAGAACCAGCGATCGAAGATATCCCGCTTGACGGTGATATTGGTCACTGTACGAAAGGGGACATGTTTGACCGAATGCGTGACAATGCCTACATTCACGATCACCTCGTCCTCCAGGATTTCATAGCGTAAACTGCGGAAGTAAGGTACGGAGAGGAGCATCCCAACCACCCAATAAATAAAATCCCCGGCGATAGTGATTAAAAAGATGACCAACCCTGCACCGGGATCATCCAGGCTGATCAAACCAGCCAGGATCCCCCCGCCAACCAGGACCAGAAGAGCGATCAAACTGATCATCACCATCATCTTGATTTGGTACTTTGAATTTGGAAGGAATTCACGGACAGACATTTTAGTCTCCTTAGAGTAAAAAGCGGATAATACTTCCCATTAAATTACTTATAATGATATCCATGAGGTTCATTTCCTCTATTATAGCGGCACCTATAGCTGAGCCAGATCGTATCTTGGTAGATTGGTTGCCATTGAGTCCAAAATGATCGGATTGTGATCAATCAAAATCGACCAGCTCAGCTTTGATTGCTGTCAGACAGGACTGAACTTTCAAGAATTCCAACGAGTAGAATCAATAAAACAGAGGAGTTGCCTATATGGATAGAGATGAGTATATAAAATTTCTCAAGACGAGGAATCTATCGGGGGAAGAAATCGACCAATCCATCCTCATGGTGACCAGATACGAGGCATATCTTGAGTCCTTTGCCCATAGGAGATCGCTAGCGGAATCGACCCGGGAGAATATCCTGTCTTACTCAAATCAAATGATAGAGACAGGATTAAATAGCTATGACCATTACGTAGCCCTTGCCCGTTATGGTTTATCTTGTGGAAATCATGCCCTCTACTCAGGTGTCTTGGAGCTGCTGGATGGCGCAGAAGTGCTGGATAATTTGTATCACAAGGTTGGCCAAGAGGTGGGAGATGAGAAGCGGGATGCAATTTTCTCCGGTGTGGATAGAATTCCACTAGGCACGCCAAATTCTGAAAAACCTGCTGTGATGCAAGCTGCCCTGGAAGGATTGGAACGTGAGATTGACCTTGGAACAAGGGAAAAGATCGTGGGTGGTGGGCTGCGCGACCTCAAGGATGAATGGTACTTTGAAGAGAGGAACAAGTACAGGGATTGTCAGGACATTGATCAATATTTGGATCAAAAGGGGGTGGAATTTATTTCCCAATTAGAAGATATTAAAGCATCAGGAATGCTATTCTTCAACCAGGAAATCACCGAAGAGGTGATTGAGTTTGTCGACCGGATGCCTGAGATTCGCCAGGGAGTACGGGAAGGCAGTATTATTTACGAGATGAAGATCCCCCACATGGCAAAGGAATACCTGGCTGAGCAGGATGAAACAAAGAAGAGATATTACTACTGCCACTGTCCCTGGGTGAAGGAATCATTGAAATCTGGAAAATCCGGTATCCCAAGCTGGTTCTGTAATTGTAGTGCAGCTTTTCATAAAAAGCCCTGGGAAGTGATTTTTGGTCAACCGTTGCATGCCGAGATTGTTGCATCGGTCTTGCAAGGTGATTTGTGGTGCAGGATCGCAATTCACCTTCCAGAAGGAGCTGTAAAGTGAATTATTCACCTGGGTCTTCAAATCAAATGGTATTGAAATTTGCACAGGAGGTTTAACCGCTACCTCGAAATCTGAAATCGGAGATTTCAGATCTGTATTTTCAAGATCCTGAAAATCAGTGAGATATTAAACCACGATCAAGGTTTCACCTTCATATAGTGGATATGGGTAAAGCCGGGTGAATAATGCTGGAGAATGGGTGGTTACCCTGAAAAAAAAGGGTGTCGGAAGGCATGCTTATCTGGCTTGCCAACACTCCTTTTTGATGCGCATAGATAAAAATAATCGATTGCTGGTATTTTTCGATGTCCACCAGGTTGGAGTAATTTGAGTGAAGCTCATCCCGCGTCCATACCAGGGTGAAGATGATTATTGGAAAATCAGGGAATTTTTACAGCGCGTCTTCATAGCTAACAAACGTCGGGAATTGAGCTGGCAGGCATACCGTTTTGATTACTGGCGCTGGCATGGTATCGAGAATTTGGGGCATGGTAATCTTGAAACCGATGTTTTTATCTGGGAAGATGAGGGTGATCAAATCCGGGCAGTTCTGAACCCAGAAGGACCTGGATGTGCATATTTGCAGGTCGATCCCCAATTCCGGACACCATCTTTAGAGCAGCAGATGGTTGCAGTTGCTGAAGAGAACCTGGCAGATGCTAATTCAGGTAAACGACCAAGACTAAATATATTTACCGGGGAGCATGATGATGTACGCCAGGGAATTCTTAGTAAACATGGTTTCCAGCGTACAAAATACTGGGAGCGACATCACTCGTGTCTGATTTCAAAATCAAGCCAGGCAGTGGAGCTACCTGAGGGATTCAAGGTTCGTGCACTGGGAGATATCGGTGAACTGCCCGCGCGCAGTTACCTATCGTGGAAAACATTCCACCCGGATGAGGCAGATGAAGATTATGATGGTTGGGAATGGTATCTAAATATCCAGCGCGCACCGCTGTATCGAAGGGATTTAGATCTGATCGTAGTTTCGCCAGACGGCGAATTGTGTTCTTTTTGCACAATATGGTTCGACGATGCCACCCGGGCAGGTTCATTTGAACCCGTGGGAACGGCACCGGAATACCAGCGCCTGGGGTTGGGGAAAGCAGTAATCCATGAAGGATTGCACAGGCTTGAACGGATGGGTGCAGAGATAGCCTTTGTCGGTTCTGGTTCTGAAGGAGCCAGTGCTTTCTACACCTCGATCGGCTTTTCCCAAAGTGACTTATCTGAAATGTGGACAAAAGAGTTGTGAATCTTAATGGTTGCTGCAAGTTAACCCGGGTCTGCTCCAGGATTAAATTATCAAACCTGGACACTGGATCCTTTTACCTTAGACTGAAAAAGTTGCTGGCATCTTTTCCAATGGATAATTTGTCAACATCATCCTGGCAAATTTGGCATGCACCCAAGCTAGTCCATTGGTGATGTGGAGAGTCACCGGCCACAACAGTAGACCGATAAAGGCACATATCAGGGCATCGCTGATGCTATCGATGTGCCATACAGGCAAGCCCATACCAATAGAGATTCCAGCATTAAATGGTGAATTTGTGGAATATACAAGCGGCATGCTGAGAAACGCCATTGTTAGAGCCACTAATGTGATCACTAGAATGAAGGTAGCCAACCCGAGGGGAAATTTTAGGAAAAGATAGAGCAAACTTTTCCATGTGACCTGAGAAGTCAGGTGTGCCTTTAAATTTGTCCATGTACTCTTGTTTTCCATTGCTGGTCGTACCATAGCAGGCATATTTTCATGCAGCAGGTGAACGGCCATTGCATGTTCGAACCTTGCCAACCACCACCACCCGAAACCGACTATCAGAAGGATGGGGATACCAACCCAAATGATCAATGTTGAAATACCGAGCGAAATCCCGGAAACCAGGAATACGAAGTAAAAGACACCGAGAGGAAACGCTGCTCCCAAGTATAGCAAGTTGAGGTAAGCCTGCCGGTTGAATATGACTCTGAGCAATCGACCTGTGGATTGATTTGATTTTCCCATTTCAATCCTCCTTCCTTTATAAATTAGGCTCTGAAGATCATTTTATCTGAGCGTAAAACCTTACCGATCGAAGGATTATCCAGAGATGAAAAAGGCATAGAATGTCGCGCCCAGAACAAGAGCGAAGATTATTGACAAGATCACGATCGCTAGGACCATCATCCACTTCGTTTTCCGGTATGCTTTCATTTTATCTTCGTCCGTGAGTGAAACTGGAATATCTCCGGGCAAGTGCAATAAATCGGATTGTTTTGCCAGGGCTGCGAGGTCCTCGTCCCCAGCCAGGTAATTCTCGATCAGACTGCGTGTATCTTCGCTCACTTCACCAGCCAGATACAATGGCAACAAATCAAGAATGACATCCTTTGTGACTTCCATGATCAATAAACCTCCTTATCCGCCCGACCAGCAAGCAGCTTTTTCCGAACACGATGGACTTTTACTTTTGCAGAAGCATGAGAAATCTGTAAAACCCTGGCGATCTCTATATAAGGTAACTCATGTTGAACACGCAATACGAAAGCTGCTCGATCAACTTCTGGCAGCTGCTGAAGGATGGATTGGATGTGTTGTAATTCAAGGCGCGATTCGATCATTTTTTCGAGTCCGGGGCTTCGATCAGGGAAGGAATCACTCATGGGTACCTGGTTGTTTGTTTTTCTTAATTTCTTGAGATATATATTGCGGGCGATGGTGAACAGGTAGGCTTTAAGTGTTGCAGTACGAATAGAATTGAAGCGAATCCAAGCGCGAACAAAAGTTTCAGAAGTGATATCCTCTGCTTCAAACCTGTCTCCAGATAGCCAATAGGCAAACCTATAAACTTCAGCAGCATATGAATCATAAAGGGTTTGGAAATTAAGCATCAAATACCTTCTCCCATAATATCCACAAAATGGCAAAAAGTTACACACTCTTTCAAGGGATTCCTGAATAAACCATACCATTGATTTCAAAAACTCTGCAGAATGATGTGAACGTAAAGTGTAAAGGGCTCAATTTTAGTACCATTTGAAAGTGGACAAATCATCGTTGTTTTAGATTCGAGTCTATCTACGCGAATGAGGATCGAAGGAGTAGATTTTCTCTTCAATAATTTGATTGTGAAAGGCATTGATAATAAAAGGAAAAACCGAGATTTCACCGAAATAAATAAGTAATTTTCAAAATGAGGAAACTTAATCCCAGGATTAGTGTTGATCCAATCACCGGCATACTACCTGAGGAGATGATTGAGATGACATCAGAGAGTTTTAAAATCTATGCTTACCGTTGGGTCGTCCTGGTAGTGTTTATGGGGGTGATCGCTGTTAACCAGTTGGCTTGGATCACTTTTGCACCAATCACTGGTGTGGCGGCGAAATATTACGGTGTTAGCGATTTGAGCATCGGTTTACTATCGATGAGCTTCATGATCGTGTATATTTTTGTTTCGATACCCGCATCCTGGGTGATCGACACCTACGGCTTCCGGACCGCAGTTGGTATTGGAGCTTTGCTGACGGGTATCTTTGGCCTGGCGCGCGCTCTGGCAGGGGACGATTACACCTTGGTGCTGATCTTCCAGATCGGGATTGCCGTTGGACAGCCATTTATCCTCAATGCAT
Organism: Anaerolineales bacterium; assembly: GCA_046260155.1. Classification (GTDB taxonomy): domain Bacteria; phylum Chloroflexota; class Anaerolineae; order Anaerolineales; family UBA4823; genus PFL25. The sequence continues at coordinate 70,975 of JBJYXV010000060.1, read as the reverse complement.
TGACCAAGGTCGCCGCACGCTGGTTTCCAATCCAGGAGCGGGCAACCGCATCTGGTCTGGGATCACTAGCAATGTACCTGGGTATCGTTATCGGGATGATGTTGACTCCCATATTGGTCCTGAATTCCAGCATCTATAATATGCTGCTGATTTATGGAGCAGCAGCGCTGGTTGCTTGCGTGTTCTTCTTGGTTTTTGCAAGAGAACGCCCACCCTCACCAGCCAGTCTTCCAGGGCAGGAGGAGAGATCACTGGTCTTTGATGGTCTCAAACAGATGGTGCGCATGCGGGAATTTATCCTGTTGATGGCGATCTTTTTTATTGGTTTAGGCGTATTTAATAGCGTGACGACCTGGATTGAGGATATCCTCAGACCCCGGGGTTTTTCGATCCTACAGGCCGGAGTCATTGGCGGGTTGATGGTTGTGGGAGGGATCCTGGGAGCCCTGGTGATCCCGCTTCTTTCCGATCATTACCGCAGGCGCGTGCCATTTATCTTGGTTTCTCTTGCGGCGGCAACACTTGGTCTGGTAGGTATTACGCTCTTAGACAATTACACAATGTTAATGCTCTCGGCATTTGTGATGGGTTTCTTCCTGTTGAGTGCTGGACCGGTAGGATTCCAGTACGGTGCAGAGATAACTTATCCTGCTCCAGAGGGGACCTCGAATGGTATGCTTCTGCTGATGGGGCAAATCTCGGGCATACTTTTCATCCTGGGAATGGACAGCTTCAAGGATCAAGAAACAGGCTCGATGACCGCCTCGCTATTCGTGCTTATCGGGTTAATGTTGATCGGTCTTTTGCTTGCGACCAGACTGAAGGAAGCGCAGCTTTTAGTCGGTGAGAAATCCGGAGATGAAACCTCTGTGGAGTGAAGCAAGGGGATTTGCTGGATGAAAATCGAGCAGAAAATGCTGTTTCCAGGTGACCAGCGCTATACCCTTGCAGTTCCAATGGGTGATCCAGACCAGAAACCGGTACCCCTGATCCTTGCACTGCATTTTGCCGGTCATGGAATACCATATTATGGTCGCCTCCTTTTAGAAGAGCTGGTAGTACCAGCCCTGCGTGATCTTGGAGCATTAATCGTGGCTCCGGATTGTACGGCAAGCAGCTGGTGTGACCCTCAAAGTGAGGCTGATGTATTGGATCTGCTGGACTTTGTGTTAGCGCATTACGCGGTGAACGCAGAGAAAATTCTGGTGACTGGTTACAGTATGGGCGGCAATGGGACCTGGTATCTCGCGGCCCGTCACCCCGATCGATTTTCTGCCGCTGTGGTGATGTCTGGTTGGCCGCCAGAGGGAGTTGCACGAATTAATTGGAAGGTGCCGCTATATGTAATCCACAGCCAGGACGATGAATTTATACCTTTGGAGCCAACCCGATTCACAGTTAATTCCCTGCTGGAAAGAGGGGCTGAAGTAGAATTTCGAATATTAGAGGGCATCACCCATTTTGACATGTACCGGTATATTGAACCACTCAAATCGGTGATTCCCTGGATAGATTCGCTTTGGCAGGGAAGGGCTTAACTCGTTTTTCCTATCGAGGATTCCGGATTGCGTATAAAAGTCATCTCATTAGCTTATTTCAGCTTACGAAATTAATAAGTGGCGGGGATGGAATCCCTGAATTTTCTACCCCCTATCAAGATTGTAATTGCAGAAAGTAAAATTCTTGCTAAAATTGTTGAAACCTGGACCGGATCAGCAACCACCGGCGGGGAACTCCTAACCATATCGTTGGAGGGCATTTCGATGACCCTGCCGGATTAGGAAGATGGAGGATGACTGAATTTACCCAATATCAAATATTCGAGTTGCTAAATCGCCCTGGCCCCCTGTGGCTGAGGAACATCGATCTCAGTGGGGCGGACCTGAGTAAGGTGGATTTGCATGGGGCAAACCTGGGGAGAGCGAATTTAACGAATGCCAATCTGCAAGGTGCAAACTTGAGTGAAGCGGACTTGAGCACGGCAGTCCTGGTGGATGCAAATTTAACCGATGCTGATTTGAGCCAGGCTGACCTGAGGAAAGCAGATTTCAGTAAAGCCTTGCTGAATGGCACTAATCTCAGCGAGGCAGTCATGATCGAGGCGATTATGACAGTTGCTGATTTATACGGCGCTGATCTGCGGGGTGCCATCCTGTCAAAAGCAGATTTACGCGGAGCGGATCTTCGCCGGGCAAAATTAAGAAGCAACCTGGTGGGTGCTGATCTGACCGGGGCAAATCTTAGTGAGGCGATTCTGGTCCTGGCAGTACTCAGAGATGCGAACATGACCGGTTGTGATTTGACGGATTCGGATTTACGCAATGCAAATTTAACAGGTGTAAACCTGACCGAAGCGAACCTATCAGGAGCCAGCTTGGGAGAGACGAACCTCACAGGCGCAATATTGCTCGGTACAACCATGCCGGATGGCGTCAAACAGGAACGTTACATGGAAGCAGTTGCCCAGCCAGCTTGATTCAAATTTATTGATTATTTTTATCGGTAAAATTTTATAGTGGTGGTGTTGAAACGAAATGAACGGGTGTTGGCCCGTTCGTTTTGTTTTCCGCGATGCATTGCCTTTCGATGGGAAAAATAATCCCTCAATGACTGGCCCATGACCTTCAATTAGAAATTGGCTCCCTGTTCCGGATAATCGTCATCAGAGTGATATCGTCGGTTTGTGGTTCGGAACCGGCGAAGTCGCCCAGGGTTGCGAGCAATGATTCCTGGACAGATTTTGCAGTTTGACCAATTCGCGTCCGGATTATTTTCAGCATACCCTCTTCACCCAGGAATTCTCCGAATGGATTCTGGGCGTCAATTACCCCGTCAGTGTAAAGCAGCAGCATGGCTCCTGGTGGAATCTCCTGCCTGCCCTGCTGCCACGTCGCTTCGGCGGAAATTCCCAGTGGCATACCTGATCCAGTGAGAGCGCGTGTGCCAGGGTCAGCATCGGGTGTGAAAAGATAGGGTGGAGGATGTCCAGCGTTGCTGTAGGTTAATGCACCCGTCGCTGGATCCAGGATGCCGTAGAAAAGAGTGACAAACATTCCAGCCTCAATATCGGTGAGCATGCGCTGGTTGGTGACTTGCAGTAAACGCTCTGGGTGGTTTGAATATTCGCCGGCATAAGTGCGGATTAAAGTCCTGCTGAGTGCCATAAGCAAAGCCGCACCCATACCTTTATCAACCACATCTGCCATCACGATACCGATTTTCCTATCAGGCAAGGGTACGAAATCATAGAAATCGCCTGATGTCTCCCTGGCAGGTTTCCAGGTCGCCGCAACCTGCCAGCCTGGAATTTCAGGCATCCGTTCCGGCATCAGACTGGCCTGGACTCGTCCCGCGAGGGTGAGCTCCTGGCGTCGCAATCTGACTGCCTGGAGGGCACGTGCAGCCTGGTTGAGGAAAGCGATCATCTGCAAATCTCTTTCTCGAATATCGACCTGCGGTTGGGAGAAAATTTCTTCAGAAATCGCGATCACACCAACAGGCTGGGCTCCTGGAACGATTAATGGGATCGCACGCAGTACGCGATCCTGGTCTTCCTGTCCGCGGATGGCAGTCTGAGTTCGGAAAGCGCGAGCTTCAAGGCGATCCGCCGCGATGGGTATTTCCTGCTCATTTTCCCCTTCACGACCTTTGGGGATTTCTCCGGATCCAATGTAGCTCAGGATTTCGGATTGAGGGATTCGTACCCAGACCCTGGAATCGAGGACACTGAAAGCAGCAGAGAGACCACGGCGCAGAAAATTTACTGCCTGAGTAAGATCCTCGGAAGCATACATCGAGTTGATCGTTGCAGGAAGCAGATCGGAGCGAAAATCCTGACTGCCCTGACGGATGCTCCTTTCAAGGTAATCTAATGCCGAGTCCCACCGGCCAGCCATAGCGAGCACCCGGCCGACCCGTTCGGGAGAAAAGTGGAGATTGAGAAACTGGCGGTAAATCGAGTTTTGCAAACGATATTGATCCTGATTTATCTTTTCGACCACACCAGTCAGGTAAAGTGGATCGAGGTCCGGGGATAGCGGGATTGGAAGAGCCGAACGTGGAACGCTATCCTTTGTAAGCAGCTGCAATATGCCCTGGAGCAAATCGGGATCTTCCTCGATCAAGCGAATTGCCTCAATGAGTGGGGCATATTGAAAAACATCTTTACGTAGAAACCGATTGATAACCAGATCGACATCCCTGGATTGCAGGCGGTTTATGGACTTTGCTCGCACGCGGCTCAGGCAATGCTGGCTGATTTGTTGGATCAGATACATGTCCCCTCTGGTTGCGGATACAAGTTTTCGGATGGCAGGATTGGTTGCGCTGATACCGTCCTCACGTAAAAAATTCAGGATTAAGGTTTCGCTATCGCTCTCCGATAAATCCCCGATAAATACCCGCCGGGCGATACCCCGAAATGGAGAAGACTCGCCAACAGTCAAAGTGGCCAGACTCAATGCGCCGGACACCACGACTGTCAACTGGTTATCATCCATTTGTTGATCCATATACGCAGCCCTGAGTGAGGTCAGCAATGCCTGGACCAGGTCAGTTGGCAGAGCTTCGAGGGGATCAAAGATCAGCAGTAGATCGCTTTCCAGGAACTCCAGGCTTTCGGCCAGAAAGGCGCGAAAACCAGCGCTGCTGGCGAGAGTGTCGTCCGGCAGCTCCAATGGCCGTCCGGTTGATTCCTTTACTTGCCCTGCGGTCATGCGGATCAGGTCCGAAAAGAAGAGCTGTTGAGTCGTTGAGCGGATTTGATTAAGATCGATATAAATGCAGGTCCACCCCAGGAGCTTGGCTAAATTCTGTTCAATAAAACGCAGCAGTAAGGTTTTTCCACACAGGCGAGGACCCAATAAGGCACAATATACGCGTTCTTCTACACATTGGGTGATTTGTTCAATCGCTTCCCGGTGGTAGCCTGCAGTAGCAGGTCCGTCCAGGATCGGATCAAATCCGATCATAACCTTCTTCCTTTACCTTCCGGAAAAGGTATTCCAAGTCATAGGTTTGCTTAAGAACCTTCGTAAAAACCGGCGAAGTGAAGAAAAATTCTTTACCTTTGCGGTGGATGACACCCGCCAGGGTCAGCACATTACAAACTTCATCAATACCTTTTTGAGTCAGCGTAATACCCCGTTCGCGCAGCACTTCGTCGATCTTCTGCTGGCCGAATCCTTTCCTGCCAGCCTGCTCGTCTGACATCATGAGTGCATAAATGAGAGCCTTTTCCCGGTTCTCTGTGTTCTGCATGAAAGAAGTAAGTAAATGGCTCGTAAAACCTTCATCGGAATAAACGTCAATCAAACTATCTGGACTGATCTCTCGCTCCCCGGTTTGATCGAGGTGCCGGAGCAAGATCAAGCAGTAATACTGGATCAGGTTCGGGTGTCCGGCGGTCTCTTCGTATATGCGGCTGATCACTTCCTCTTCATTTTTAAAACGGACCCGCAGATTCTCCATCGGGGTCACAATCAAATTGCGCGCCTGCTGGCGGGTAAACTCGTTGAGGCGGATTTCCTGGGTGAAGTTGTAGAAAGGAGAATCCAGCATGTACTGCTCCCGCATCGCTTCCCTGAACCCGGCAATAATATACTGGCAAGCACCTTTGTTTGATGAAGCTCGCAGCATGCGAAATAGTTCCCAGTCACCACGCTGCATGATGACCAGATTGTCAATTTCATCCAGCAAGAAGATTATTTTCGATTTAAACTGCTTGCTCATCCTCTCCAGGAAATTTGGGAAAAAGAACACGTATTTTTGAAGCTCCAGGCGTGGAAGCTCGCGTGGATTCAATTTGCGGACAACTTCGCGGATATAGTCGTCAGTTGATAAAAGATCGCTGCACTCGAGGTAAACAACGCGCGCCGAATCTTCTTGCTCCAGTAAAATGCGTTCTGTTTCCCGCAGGAGGGAGGTTTTTCCAATTCGGCGAATTCCAAGGATGGCATGATTGGTATCGGGATTGGCCTGGATGCGCGATATTTCGTGCTCACGGCCGAAAAACCGGCTTCCAGTTACCGGGGCACGCGTCTCGTAGGGGGAGAGATATGATATTGGCACCTGGGCAGAGATGATATCGAGCAGGCCTCCTGTTGGCCTGCGGGATTGCAACAAATTCTTTTGTTCTTCGGAACCAATTAAGACCAGGTTGTAATTAAGATTTGATTTGTGACGGAACAACGGGAAGGTGTTGCCATCGACTAGAACCAGGACGATCTGGCGGGTCAGATTGCGCTCGCGGAGAACGTCAGCCAGGCTCTCCATGACATGCTGGGATGAGACACCGTCTAAATCTTTATTTTGAACCCAGATGACGGGTGTCTGGTTGGTGAGACGCAGCTTCCAGGAGGCTAGATCGATATAGAACAGCTGGTATCCTAAGCTTTGTTTCCCGGTGTGGACGGTATAGCCAAGCTCTTCGTGAAAGTGACGTAATATTGAAGGCCAATCTTTTCCCATGCATCTGCTCCGTTTCTTGCTTACAGCGGTGGGTCCAGGTGCAACTGATAAGAATTATAAACCAGGGTAGCTGGATGGTTCAAACCAAGCTCCAGGTTTTATAAATATCCAGTGCCTGGAGATTTACCTGTAATTTTGGCCATCTCTCACAGCAACTGGCAGAATTATCACTTTAAATCCAACCAGCTGAAGAAATAACGAAAGGTACACCTCCTGCCAGGTGCACAAGCAGGAATCGTTAATTCTGGAGAGCTGTCGCTGGGGCAGACTTTTTACGATGCTGATAGAAACCTTCCAGGGAGAAAATCAAAAGGGCAAGCCAGATTGTGGCAAATCCAACCAACCGGGACCCTGAAAAATCTTCTTGGTAAAGGTATACGCCCAGCAGGAATTGAACAGTGGGAGCGATATACTGCAGAATACCGAGCATGCTGAGGGGAATAGAGCGTGCTGCTCGCCCAAATAACAGCAGTGGAAGTGCGGTAACGACCCCAGAAAATGCCAGCAATAAGCTGAGTTGCCAACCCTGGTGACCAAATGCTCCAGCACCTTGATTTTCGGATAACAGCAGAAAAAGCAGAGCTGGGAAGAATAAAATCCCTGTCTCCACGAAGAGGCTGTCCATCGCGCTGAGGGGAGCGATCTTTTTAATTAAGCCATACATACCAAAGGAGAAGGCCAGGGCCAATGCAATCCAGGGCAGCGAGCCATGTTGCAGGGTCAGGTAAATTACAGCCAGCGCAGCCAGGCCTATTGGAAGCCATTGCGTAAGCCTGAGACGCTCACGTAGAAACACCACACCCAACGCAACGCTGAACAAAGGGTTGATAAAATATCCAAGGCTTGTTTCCACGACCTGGTCGCTATTAACTCCATAGATATAGACCAACCAATTTACCGCCAGCAGGATGGCTGTTAAGGTGTAGGTCAGGAGCACGCGCGGAGTGCGAAGTGATTGGAAAATGCCCGTCAATCGATGACGTATTAAAACCAACAACAGGACGAATGTAAAAGCCCAAATCACACGGTGCAGCATGATCTGCAGTGCTGGCACAGATTGCAGTGATTTCAAATAAATGGGGAGGAATCCCCAGATTAGATATGCTGAAACACCCGAAAGGACACCTTTGTTCATGGAGTTAATCCCGGTCCACCATTGGGCACAATGGGTTCAATGATACCAGCATTACAGGACAGTGTACATTGGACCCTGGACAAAATTAAGCTCCTTGATTATAATAGAACATAAGTTCTATTCCTGTTCATGGATCACAGGATGGATGTTGCACTTTTCTCCAGGGTACGCCAGGAATTTGTAAACCTATTATGACGACTTACCAGGAACCCCAAGTTCAAGCAGGTATTGATGGAATGACTCTGGTGGCTGTGCTGTTAATACTCTTTGGGGGGGTGATGGTTTTCCGGGACTTCCATTCCAAGAGCGAGCCTATCATCCATTCTGTTGTTGAGGGTGAGACCTTGATTCCAGCTGATGCAGAAATCAACCTTGAGGATGTGGGTTCGGGACAAGCGGTTCCTGTTACTTCTGAGATCGATTCAAGAATTCTCATGCCATATGACCAGTACACGTTGACCCAAGGGCTACATGGATATTCTTACGGACATATGGCAATTGATATAACGGCTGGTAAGGGGTCAATTATTAAATCCCCGATCGAGGGTGTTGTAACAGACCTGTTTACCGATCAGTATGGCAATCCTACCCTGGTGCTCGAGAATGAATTTTACAGGGTGACATTGTTGCATGGAAAATATAAGGTTGCCAAGGGAGAAAAGATCTCATTGGGTCAAATGGTAGGACGCGAGAGCAACCTTGGATTAACGACTGATATGCAGGGACGTTCGTGCCGCAACCTCGATTGTGGCTACCATACACACCTCAATATATTTGACAAACGATTGGGGGAAAATGTCAATCCACTTGAAGTAATTGAGTAATCTGCAGTTCCTGAACTTTGTCGCTCGTTATTAATATATAACCTCATATAGCCTTTAAATAACAATAGTCCCATCTGGACCGAATTTTCGGGACCACCCTCGTTGGTTATCCTGACCAGCTGCAGAATGGGATAGACATTCTTTAGAACTGGTATCTTCAAGGTGATGATTCGTGTACTACAATAATGTGACCAGATTGTCTTTGAATGAGTTTGATGCAGTCTGAAAATAAGCTAAGTAAATTCGTGAGTAATTACTAAATTGGGGTAGATATGAAGACATACCATTGGATCGCAGCAGGTTTGGGGTTACTGATGTTTTTGGTTTCGCTCTGGCAGCTGGAGACAGCGGATAGCGGACTGGAGATCACGCAATTACAGGAGGAGCAAGTCCCGATTACCCTGATCACCTCAGGTGTTGAAGATTCATCAGCGCGGCCTTTGGTGCTGATCGGGCACGGATTGGCTGGATCGAGGGCAACCATGCGAGGTTTTGCGCTGACGCTTGCCCACGCAGGATATAACGTTGCCATGATTGACTTCTCGGGTCATGGAGGGAACACGAAACCATTACCAGAAGAAGGGGATGTCGATACACTCGTTACAGAAGCAGAGATCGCTTTGCGAGCTGTTCAGGAGAATGGATTTCCAGTAAATCGGATTGCAGTTCTGGGACATTCCATGGGCAGCGGAATGGCTTTGGATTTTGGTATGCTGCATCCTGAAACATTGGCAACCATCGCCGTGTCTCCAGTCAGCAGAACTATCACGCCACAGTTGCCTAAAAACTTGTTGATCCTTGCAGAAGGTTTGAACCAACGCTTTGCACAGAATGGAGAGCAGCTGCTTGACCAAGGTGGTGGTCCCGGGGAAGATTTCTTAGAGGGGACTGCTCGAAAATTGGAAATTATTCCTGGTGTGGAGCACATCACGATCTTATTCTCGCCAGCCGCCCAGCAATCTGCTCGTCAGTGGTTGGATGGCATCTTCGGGCTCCAATCCGGTGCAGAAGACTACACCGATAGGGGTATCTTGTGGTATTTGTTAGGCTTGGCAGGTACACTGCTCTTCTGCTTGTCACTCTCTCCCCTGATCAACAATCTGGACGACCAGAACGAGGAGGAAGTGACCACCACGATCGGGCGGCGGTTTGGGGCATTGCTCGTGGGAGCATTAGGTGCGACAGGTATCTTACATGTGCTTTCCAACGCTGGTCTTGACCTCAACCGGCTGCTCGGTTTGCAGGCGGGTGGGTACCTGCTGATCTGGTTTGCCGTAGCCGGGGCATTAGGTATCTTGCTACTCGGGCGTATACCCGGGGAGTACGGGCGACCGGCGTTCTTGGGTAGTTTGATGGTGTTCGTTGCGCTGTGGATTGGTGTTGGTCTCTTAGGAAATTATGTTTGGTTGCCCTGGATACTGGTTTCTAAAAGATTGATATTATGGCCGGTAGCTGTGCTGCTCAGTGTACCGTGGCTTATGTCGGTTGCCCAGGCAGTTCTGCCAACCAGCTGGTGGGGACGGGCCGTCTGGTGGTTAGGTTACACGCTGGTCCTGGTCGGCGCACTCTTCCTTGCGCTGCGCTTGAATCCAGAATTAGGCTTCCTGGTATTGATCTTGCCTGTATTTCCCTTGGTTCTTGGACTACATGCAATCTCTGCAGGTCCGTACCGGTGGCGGATGTCCTTTGCTTTGGGGGGAGCGTTGTTCTTTGGTTGGCTTGTTGTGGCGGTATTTCCCCTGCAGTAAGCCAATACAGGATTTTGATGAATGATACCTAAAACAGGGAAATTTCTAATTCTACGTAGAGATATAAGTTGATAAAGTCAGTAATAGGATCTATGTTGCTGAATCGAGAATTAAGAACCTATCAATAGATCATTGATCTGGAATTGATCACTGGCTTGTCAAACCTGATTTAATTATGATATTTGCAGTGATTTTTACACTCTTTGCGATCACTCCCCCACATTTTTCCAGAGCTCCACAATTCAGCCACTGCAAGGCTTCATCAGTTTTTGCCAAGTTAAATTTTCTACCAAATTGGGCCTCGACGATTTCTGCGCACATTGTGCTGCCCATTTCAGCTTCAAACAGGTGACAAAATTTTCTAGATGGGGGTAGCGAATTGATATATGCTTGCCAGTTGCTAAGATTTTCCTTATCACGTCCATAAAACAGCCCGATCACCATCAAGCCTCCGGTGACCGCCCCACAAGTCTCACCGCGCAAAGCAATCCCAGGGAAGGGGGTCAGAGCTTTCAAGATTTCATCACCATCCAATTTGAATTCCTCTTGGAGAGTCAAGAAGGTGGTTTGAGCACAATTTCCACAGGCAGCCAAGTTTTCAATCACCTTTCTCTCGAGTCTATCGAAAACATCCTGGTTCTGTTCATTTTTCATAGTTTCACACTCCCATGGTGGACGATTTGAGAGAATTTTTGATAGTGGTTCTTTTATGAAGCCAAGATGCGAGTTGGGAAGTTCTTTAATTTTCCTAAACCCCAGGCTTGAGCAAGTTCAGCAACAGGCAGGCTTTTTCCAGCAGCTATTTTGGTTCTCAATCTGGCCAGACTTTCAACAGGATTCAACCTCTCGTCCATTGGGTAGGTGCTGCAGTGACAATGGGAGCAAGAATAGGCTGCCCGCCGGTAGGATATCAATCCGAATTGTGTTTGCACATGACCTACTCGCTCCGAGTCATAATTTGCCACCTGGCCGCATTCCCTGCAGCGTGTCGTTAACTTAGGCGAGATATCCTTGTTGTTCTCAATCCATAGTCTGATGTCTTTCCTGATTGTGCTTACTACAGCGGATTCTACTTCCTGTAAACTGGTGGGATGAATAGAATCCATCTGAATTTTGTCCTCAATTCTTGTCATAAAATCTATATTTATGTTCATGCCGCACCTCCAAGGATGATTTGATCTACGATCAATATTTGAGATATCATCAGTCTAATAAACCTGCGTTTCTGAGCGTTTGGAATGCGTTTGAGCGGTTAAATCTGGGGAAATTGATTGTCAATTGGGCTGGCAATCAATGAAATCGCAACCGAACGTGAGTTGATTCAAAGATCAGTGCGGATGGGGATATCGAAGCCATGAGGACAAGATCCATAAATGTCGGGTGGTATACTTCTATCGGTGAGAATTCTTCAGTTGTATTATTTTTCCTAAAAGATTATTAAATAAATATAAATAATGTTGGAAGCCAGATTCCTGGGTAAATTTGAAATTCGAATCGATGGTACCCCCATCGAAATTCCTGCGCGTAAAGCTCAAACATTATTGGCCTACTTATTAATGAACTCGGCGCATCAATTCAGGCGTGAGCAATTAGCGGGAATGCTGTGGCCGGATTATGATGAGTCTTCGGCACGCAGTAAATTACGTTATTCACTCTGGCAGTTGCGCAGCGCTCTCGGCGAGGATTTCTTCATAGCAAACAAGGTGACCTTGGCATTCAATTTCGAGTCGAGCTGCTGGGTTGACTCTATTGAACTGGAAGAAGATACATCTGATCAATTGGCTATAGATCAATTGGAACAACTTGTTGGCTTATATCAGGGTGAATTCTTACCTGGCTTTTATGAGGACTGGATTCTCTTGGAACGTGACCAGCTGAGAGCTGTATTTGATAATAAAATATCACTGCTTCTGCAGCAGCTGAGCAATCAGGGTCGCTGGAGGGAGGTCTTGGAATGGGCGGAGAAGTGGATTTCTTTTGGACAACTTCCTGAACCAGCATTTCAAGCTTTAATGATCGCCCACAGCCAACTTGGGGATAAGGCAAGTGCAGCTAAAGCATACCTGAGAATAGAGCAATCTCTGAAGGAAGAATTGGAGGTTGAGCCTGCTGATAAGACCAAAGTGCTTTATGAGCGTATCCTGCGGGGTGAAGTTCCAGGTTTATCCGTGGAAAATATTACTACAGGTTTACTCAAGCCGCAGCACCCTCCCCTGCCATATTCAATGAAGGATACCGAATATCTTGATCTTGAGCAGCGACCGTTCGTGGCGCGAGAAAAAGAACTTGCCTGGCTGGATGAGAGACTCAATTTTGTTCTCGAGGGGGATGGGCAGGTAGCTTTTATAGTTGGTGATGCTGGTCAAGGGAAGACTACTCTATTGAGGAAATTCAGTCAGCTGGCGCAAGATCGGTGGGAGGATTTGGTCATCGCATATGCAACCTGCGAAGCATTCTCGGGTATTGGTGATCCCTACCTGCCTTTTCGAAACATTTTAGCTCTTCTTGCTGGAGATGTGGCGGCCAAGCAGTCCAATGTATTAATCGACCAGGAAAATGCCCAGCGATTGTGGGAGATGCTTCCCTATACATGCCAGGCAATATTGGATTTTGGGCCTGATTTGCTGGATAGTTTGATATCCGGAGAAATGCTCATCAGGTGTGCTTCCTCATACACATTTGATCGCCCCGCTTGGTTAAAGCGTCTGGACCGCGAGGTAGATATACGCAGGAGCAGACCATTCCCCATCAATATTGATCATGGAGATTCCGAAAAAGATCTGCTGGATCAATATGCGCGGGTGCTTCAGACTCTATCACACACACGACCACTAGTATTAATCCTGGATGACCTGCAGTGGGCAGACCATGGCACCTGTGAATTATTATTCCACCTAGCACGCAGGATTGAGGGTCAGGGCATTCTGATCTTGGGTTCCTATAGACCAGCGGATATTAATCAGGAGTGGGAAGACGCTCAACATCCCTTTGCGAAGATGCTGCCAGAATTAAAACGCAAGTTTGGAAAAATGGAGATCGACCTGGATCACACTGACCAGGTGAATCGACAAAGATTCGTCGACGAATACTTGAACAGCGAACCAAATAGTTTTGATGACAAATTCAAGGAGGCCTTGTACCAGCATACTGCTGGACATCCTTTATTCACAGTCGAATTACTGCGTCAGATGGAAGACCAGGGGGTCATCTTCAAAAATGAACAAGGGCGCTGGGTGGTGAGCGATGATCTTTCCTGGGGTACCATGCCAGTCAAGGTCGAGGCGGTGATTGAGGGGCGAATCAATCGCTTACCATCGGAATTAAGAGAAATCTTGAATATTGCCTGCGTGGAAGGGGAAGAATTCTCTGCGGAGTTAATTGCTTCAGTTACTGGTTTGGAAATTTCGAGCCTCATCAACAGTCTGAGCCGGGATTTGGCCAGGCAGCATAATCTTATTGAGGTCAGCGAAATCAAGTATGTTAACCATCGGAGATTATCAGTCTATCGATTTCAACATTCCCTGTACAGGCAATATCTTTATGAGAATCTTGATATCGCTGAGTTAGCTTACCTGCATGAGAAAATTGGTAATGAATTGGAACAACTCTATGGGGATGAAAAGGATTTGATTGCAGTTCAATTAGCTGAGCATTTTGAACTGTCCGGTGTCAACGAAAAAGCAGTGAATTACCTTTTAGTCGCGGGAAGGAATGCAAAGCGTGTTTCTGCAAATGAACAAGCAATTACTCATCTCAGCAGCGGGCTTGAGATGATACAGGACCTGCCTGAAGGGGAGAAGCGGGATGAATTTGAGCTGGCCCTACAAATTTCATTAGGTCCTCCGCTTGTTGCAACGGAAGGATATGCCTCCCTCAAAGCCGAAAGGGCGTTTGAGCGTGCAAGGGAACTCTGTGAACAAATAGGTGATAACCAACAGCTGGCACCGGCCTTATGGGGTTTGTGCGCATTTTATCAGGTGAGGGGAAAACATCTCAGAGCACACGAGATGGCAAACCAGATATTGGTCCTTGCTGAAAATAAAGGGGGAAACAACCTGAAGATGTTAGCCCATTGGATGCTGGGTCTCACCTATACCCATCTCGGAGAGTTTTCAACGGCAAAGGATCAGCTTGAAAGCGCTCTGCATCTTTATGACAGTAAACAGGATAATCCCTTAACCTATCTTTATGGACAAAATCCAAGAGTGACCTGCTTGAATTACCTGGCATTAAACTTGTGGCTCCTTGGATACCTTGATCAAGCGCTTGAGAGATGCCAGGAGGCAATTTCCGTTGCAGAGAAATTATTTCACCCATACAGTCTGACCTTTGCTCATGGAATGGCGGCAATGCTGCATTCATTAAGGAGAGAACCTCAATCTGCTCTGCTACACGGTGATGAGGCATATAAACTAGCCAAGAAATCGCACTTCCCATTTTTCTTATTCTTGGGGATGACCATTCGCGGATGGGCAAGAATCCAAATGAAGAAATCAGGCATGGCGTTTAAGCTGATAGAAAATGGAATTACCGGTATGCATGTGATCGGGGCGGAGCTCGCTCGACCATATTTTCTTTCCCTTCAGGCTGAAGCATTCAGTGAAGAAGAAAATATATTGGACGGGGTGAAGATGATTTTTTCGGCTTTGAATGAGGTGGAGTCAAGTCAAGAGCTGTGGTATCTATCAGGTTTATATTGTTTATACGGAGATTTGTTGGCAAGGCAAGGGGAATCTGAAGATGAAATTTTCGCCCACTACTGGCGGGCAATCCAGATTGCAGAAAAACAAAATGCGAAATCACTTGCAATGCGAGCTGCAATAGCTCTGGTAAACTTTAATCAAAAGGGATTGCATGCGGATGAGGCAAAAGAGGTATTGAACAGAATATATCGCTCATTCGATGAGGGTCTCGATGACGAATTATTAATAGAGGCAAGAGGTGTGCTCAATCCTGAATCTTAACCTGTATCTAATAACCATACTTTACTGGGGGAGACTCTTGGTCCCATAATTTGCTCAAGCAGTTTATTTTTGTCCTTACTGGGCGTCTGCAATGCAAACCAGGGTCTATGATCAATTCAATACCGGTCCAACAACCCCCTGTCCCGAGTTAGGGGGATACCGTTGATGGGGACCATGCGATATGAAGTTTTTTTCCTGGTGGCCTGTAGAATCCTGAAAACCCAGATGTTTGGTTTGCGAACCATTAAATTTGTCGAGTGCCGGCGGAGATAGTCATAATTGAAGAGGATCGACCTGAATGGAGATATTGAAAGGAATCCTTATAAACACCAAAATGAGGTATGGCTATTCACTGCCGAATAGGATCCTGGTTCCCCTTGGTATTTTAGCCACCTTGAGATATTGATAAATTTGAATGGGAGATTTGTTGTGAACTCCGGTTTAGGATTATTGGAGAAAGCATGCTTTATCAACCAAGGTTTTAGATGATGATTTTTTTCGTGGATTGTTGCACCAGATTAGCCTTGCCGATTATAATGGCACAATATTTTTCACGGATGTATGAACTGTTCCCGCAACTTTCCTCTTATTTAGGGAACTGGAATGGTTGCGATCTCGTCATAATTATTGAATATATACATTATTAAGTGAGGAGGCGAATCCATGCTTGATGGCATGATTGCATTAATTGCAGGATTAGTCCTGTTGTTTTTTGGAAAACGCATGTTTTGGCTGGCGGCAGCGCTGGTCGCATTCCTGTTCGGCTGGCAGCTGTTTGGTAGCTTATTGGGACCAGGATTGTCTTTGCTGCTGGCATTGGTTTTGGGGGCAATTTTTGCCTGGGTGGCGATCAAATTTATTAGGATCGCAGTATATTTCGTCGGTGTCCTGGCGGGTGCTATCGCCCTGCCATACCTGATGGGTATCTTCGGGGTCGAAATGAGCTGGCTGATATTAGCTCTAATCGGTGGAGCCATCGGTTTGATCCTGGTTGCGGTGGCTTTTGATTGGGGTTTGATCCTGATCACAGCCTGGGCTGGAGCGAGCGCTGTCACTTTTGGCCTCAAGCAGTGGATGACCCTGGATGGTACCCTTGGCACAGTGATTTTCCTGGTATTGATGGTGGCAGGTATTTTCTGGCAGAGTGCAAACCGGCGGAAGACCTGAACCTGCCAGTTCCCACAGAATTAGCATCCGCAGGTTTTCGAGTGCGGTCAAATTGATCTTTTATATTCTGCGAGATGGGCTGGTGTCAAGAATATGCGTACTCCAGATCTGCCTGCCAAATTTATCGATTAGGTTTTGGTCAATGGGTGTATTTTGAATTATTTTCCAAGCTGATCTAATTATACAAGCGTCCAAGGTCTGAGGAGAAGTTCATGCCTGATAACAATATGTTTAATTTCGCCAGGTGGTATGACCCGATATTTGAAGGGACCTTGGGCAGTTTACGGGCCGCAGCTGCCAGAGTCGCGCCTCCACATGAGGGATTAAAAGTATTGGATATTGGTTGTGGAACTGGCGCCCAGCTGGCATTTTACCAAGCAGGGCGCAGCCAGGTATTTGGGATTGACCTCTCAATACCGATGCTGCGGGTTGCGAAATCAAATCTGGGAAACCAGGCTGCCATAACCGTGGGAGATGCTTTGAGAATTCCTTTTCCAGGACAGACTTTCGACCTGGTAATCTCTTCTTTGTTTTTGCACCAGCTGAATCCGGGCCTTAGAGCGGCTATGCTTGAAGAGGTGGTCCGGGTTCTCCAACCAGGGGGTCAAATCTTGTTAATTGATTTCCATCTGCAGGAGAAGCGTTCAATTGTGGGGAAATTCACCTATTTTTTTATTTCGATAATCGAACTCTTTGCCGGATGGGAGCACTTCAGCAATTCTCGAAATTTTCTATCTCAAGGGGGCATTCCTCCGCTGGCAGCTGCGCAGGGATTAAAAAATCGAAAATCGATTGTGACTGGGTATGGAAACCTGGGAATTTATTTGCTGCGCCTCGCCTGACATTGACCCGTAAACTCGTTAAATTATTGCTCGGATCAATAGTGCTTCCGATAGAGAACCAGGGGTAAGGGTTTCTTCATCGTAAACTCACTGTGTGGATTAGATTGTATTCCACATGAGTTGAATTCGAAATCCTCCCTTTTCTGACCGGCCATATTTTTACCCGTGGTTGGGACTGTCAGTCTGCCCGTCGAAACCAACTGCCAGAATGGCTGCAAGGGCATTGATCGATTCGATCATATCATCGGTATCTGAGGACACGTCTTGCGAGAGAAAACTGATCCCCCCAAGGGGTTTGTCCTGATCTTCTCCTTGAATAGGTTTCAGGAGCAGAATTTCACCCCAAACCTGTTTCCCACCCCAGGGCAAATCTTGACCAGAATAGAATATTTTTAATTCTCCCGCAGTTCGCATCCATTCCCAGCCACGTTCAGGGATTGGGGGATGTGAATGGGCTGGATAAGTAATCAGCTCTTGATCGGGATATAGAAATACCTGGATTTGGAAATTCGGGAAGAGTGCAGGCAGTCGTTTGCTAAGCACTTCCCTCAATAAGCCGTTCGAGGTTTTCTGTTCGCGGATCTCTTGTTCCAGGAAGGAGAGCTGTTCTGAGATCTGCAGGCTCTGCCTTGCTTCTTGAGCGATGGTCTGCTTGCCCCTGTAAACCTCAAGGATGGCGTCAACCAGCTCCCGGCCTCGCACATTCTTAAGCAAGTAACCACGGGCACCAGCATCAAGCGCACCCTGGATCATTTCTTTTTCTGTAAAAGAGGTCAATACCAGCACCTGGATGTGAGGCCAGCGCTGGTGGATGATACGCGTGGCTTCAATTCCATCCATGCGCGGCATGATCAGATCCATCAAAACCACATCTGGTTGGGCTAGTTCACAAAGCGAAATTGCTTCTTGGCCATCACCTGCTTCACCTACAAGCTGCAGCTGTTCGTTTGTATTTAGGATGGCGCTCAATCCCCTGCGGACGATAGCATGATCATCCACGAGAGCCACCCGGACCGGGGTTGAATTGCTCATCAATAACCTCTGATTTATTGAGGATGCCGAAACCAGCCTGTTCGTGTGTATTATTTTACAGGAAAAAGGAGGTCTTTAAACTAGAGCCTAATTTTCGATCTGTCAAATGGATTTGGATTTCTATTTGGAGATAAGGTGCGTAATTGTAGAACACGAAATAAGTCAGATCAAATAACAATTCACCGGGAAGTTGTAGAAATCGCTTAGAAGTATTCGCTGCAGACGGTTGGGAGATATTTGGTGAATAACACTCGCTATCCAATCTTCGGAAACTCAAGGATGAATCGTGATCCCTTTCCTGGAGTACTCTCCACGGTGATTTTCCCTTTTTGAGCCTCCACCAGGCTTTTAGCAATTGCCAAGCCCAGGCCACTGCCTTCTTTCCCGGGTTGGCGTCCACGATAGAACCGGTCAAATATGAAAGGAATTTCTTCCTCGGGGATGCCAATACCCGTGTCGCTAACCCAAAGATAGTTTTCTTCCGAAGATTGCTTTGCTCCGATCACGATTTCACCGCCAGGTTCAGTAAATTTAAGCGCGTTATCCAGTAAATTTATCAATACTAGTTCAAGACGATGAGCATCGCAAAAAAGGTTAAATGGGGGGTCAGGTTCTTTAATCACCAAGGTAATGTCTTTTGCTTTTACCTGTGAAGATATCGTTTTAACTGCTTTTCGCATCAAAGTTGCTATATCATGTTGGTCAAGATTTAATTGCTCAAGTCCCGCATCGAGGCGCGTCAGGTTCAGCAAATTGCTGGTGATCCATTCGAGCTGCTTGACTTGAGCCTCGCTCTCGGCGAGAAACTCGGATTTGATCTTTTGATCTTGTCGAGCTGGGCCTTGAAGCAGGGTCATGAAGTTCTTTAAAGCTGTGACTGGTGTACGCAGCTCGTGGGAAGCATCGCTGATGAATCTTCTCAAGGAGTCGCGCTCTGCCTGCATTTTTGTAAAATTTTCCTGGAGCTGGTTCGCCATTAAGTTAAATTGAGCTGCCAAATCCCCGATTTCATCAGGTCGCTGGTAATTTGAACGGGCAGATAAATCACCAGCTGCCATTCGGCCAGCAGTTGCCTGCAGATTCCTCAGGGGAGAAGTTAAACGCTGGCTTATCCAGAGACCAACAAGCGCAGCTGCCAGGATAGCGCCAAAACCCGCCAGAAGAAAAGCTTTCTGCAAAGCAGCTACGGTCGCGGAGCTTAAATCCTGACCAGCGCTCAATTCAACATACCCCAGTGATTCCCTCTTAGAGACGATTGGTTCTCGGACCAGGTTGACGGAACGATCGTTATTGAGCCCACCTTGAGCTGGCAATGAGTTGCTCTCTACCTGCGGCATGCTGAAAGTTATGCGTCCTCCCCAGGGACTTGTAGCACGTTGAATGAATTGAAAAGAGGCATCCGACGGGAGATCTTCGAATAGGCCGCGATCGATTTTATCTAGTGGGAGAGTTTGATCCCACCCGGGCATGATCAAATTAAACAAGGGTCGATTTTGAATAGCAAAATCTTCAGCTCCCTCGGATGGATAAATCAGGACCAGCTCTTCCTGTGCGCCCGGTGTGCCCGAGTCTGCCACGATGTTCCCATTCCTATCGACAACGCGCACCCTGACATCCCCCAGGAAGGAGGCTGCCTCTGTCAGTGAGTTTATTTGTGCCAGCGATCTGATTGGACTCATCAAGGGCTGCAGCTGCTGTGCTATTGATACTGCATTTGCCTGCAGCTCCTTGACTCGCTGTTCTTCAATATTTCGCTTTACGATTTCTGTGGCCAGCAAGCCAACCATGCTGACCGACAGCAAGGTGAGCAGAACGTAGCTGGCAACCAAACGCCAGCGGATCGATTGAAACAATTCAGGCACCTTCACCCTGGCTGGGTTCACCCATATCCTTGTGCGGATTTTCCTCTTGCCATGGAAATTGGAAATCGAAGTGGAAGGGATTGCTGTCTCCAAAATTGAGCAGACCGCCGATGGTTACTCCCAGGTAAACCTGGCTTTCATTATCCGGATCTTCTCCCAGTACGATTTCAATCTCTATCGCTTCGGATTCGCCGCTGCGGTAGATAGTCAGGCTGATTTCATCACCCGGATCGAAGCTTTGGACAGTCTCTACAAATGATGCAGGATCTGTGATAGTTTCATTGTTAATGGCTGTGATCACATCGCCGGGTTCTAGGCCAGCTTGGTCTGCAGGGCTATCGGTGACGACAGAACTAATAACGATTGCCAGCTCCACATCTTGTGGTAATTCTGGAAAGTCGTGAAATTGGGGCATCAGGTTTGGAAGCGTATCAGGTGAAGGTAGGCCTTCGCCTTCGAAATCCGGAATTCCAAAATTAGGAACCTGATCCCCTTGGAATTTATTTCCCTGACCAGCGGGACTTGAACTGAAGTAAATCCCCAGGTAAGATTGATCTGGATCATCTGGATTTTCACCCAGGGTTACTGTAACCTGACGGGGTTCACCCATTTCTGGATCATCGATGCTGAGGGTGATATCATCGCCTGGTTGGTAAGAATGAACGATATCCGACAAATTATCATCGGACTGGAACTCTTCACCGTCAACTGCGATGATCGTATCGCCTGTGGATAATCCAGCCTTGTCAGCCGGACTTCCGGTGATGACCTGAGTGATGACAAAAGCAGGATTTTCGGACTGGACGAGTAAAGAACCCCGCTCGAATGGCCAAGTGCCAACCTGAGGCGAGCGGCTCATCTGGAGACCGAAATAAATATGGCCATTTCGTTCATCAAGATTTACTGTTACCTCCTGGGTCGTCTCACAATGCTGTACATCCAGGACCACTTCATCACCAGCGGATTTTTCATCGATTGCCTGCATAATTTCCAGGATGGTATTGACCTCTTGACCATCCACAGCCAGGATGATGTCACCGCGCTGGATACCGGCTTCCGCGGCAGGGCTGTCCTGTTCGACATGCAAAACAAGCACACCAACTTCGTACCCATCTCCTGCTGGAGTGACTGATTCGATGATCATCTCCCGGGCAGCTTGGACCGGTTTGGTGTGTAAAAAAAGGTAGGTCAATCCTGCCCCGGTTACCACTCCTCCGAATAAGATCACGCAAAAGGCGATTACACCCAATACGATCCACAACCAACGTTTATTCATTGCTTATCTCTCCTGAAAATAAGGGGTATTTTATATATTTGAACAAGCTCCACTACAGGAATTGCTTGCAGCTTGAATAGGCTTGGGTTAAATAATTTATGACCAGGAATGATGTCCTGGATCAATCTTAGAAGTTCACTTCAAATTATATATAGCTGGTGTTAGGTTTCGTTTGAGGTTTGGTTAAGGTATCGTAACAATTCTCAATGCGGAGATTGAAATTTGTAACCAATACCACGCACTGTCAGCAGCCATTGTGGGTCAGATGGACTTGCTTCCAGCTTTTGGCGAAGATGGCGAATGTGAACATCAACCATTCGATCGCTGCTCGCATCACTGTCATACCCCCACACCGCTTCGATCAATGTATCCCGATTAATAGGCTTGTCTGGATGAGTAACCAGATATCGCAAGAGGCGGAATTCAGTTGGAGTCAGGTAAACTGTTTGACCCAAGCGGGTCACGCGCAGCTGTTCCAGGTCCAGGATAATTTCTCCGAATGTGATGACCTGCCCTTGCGAGACTTCAGATAACTCTCCGTAGGCACGCCTCAGCAGTGACCGGATGCGGGCGATCAGCTCTCTCAGATTATAAGGTTTTACTACATAATCGTCAGCCCCCAGCTCCAGGCCAAGTACTTTATCAATCGGATCATCAAGGGCAGTGAGCATCAGGATTGGCTGGCGTAGACCATCTTTTCGAAGTTGTCTGCAGACATCAAAACCGCTGATGTCAGGGAGTCGAAGATCGAGCAGGATCAGGCTTGGATTTCGGGTTTTAGCCAGATCGATGGCTAACTGCCCAGTTTCTGCACACAGGACCTCGAAACCTTCTGACTGGAGCGCGAATTGGAGGCCTCGCGCTACAGCCCTTTCATCTTCTACAATCAATATACATTCCGATGCCATGGATTACCTTGTAAATAACATGACGCTCAGGCCTTTATCATACTCGATTCAATCAATAGTTGATAGATTCCCGCCAACACCAGAAAATAGATTTAAGGTTTGAAAATCATGTGCAATTGTGCCAAGTTCCACATTGCCGGCGAAATTTGCAGAAGGTTGCCATGTTCAGGTAAATAGGGTAAGCTCACGAACGGCATGG
Organism: Anaerolineales bacterium; assembly: GCA_046260155.1. GTDB lineage: Bacteria > Chloroflexota > Anaerolineae > Anaerolineales > UBA4823 > PFL25. The sequence continues at coordinate 48,550 of JBJYXV010000060.1, read as the reverse complement.
TAGATATTACGCGGAGAGATGTTTCGAAATATGGTTGAATTCAGAAAGCAAGCCAGGCTCAATGTACTGGATAGGCATGTTAAACGCCTGGCGATAGAGATCAAGAATCTTGAGCAGCTTGACCAGCGTTACTTCTGGATTCGACTTGTCGTACTGCTTACGGGGGCGGTGGGATTTTTCATTGCTTATCAATATAGGCAATCGAATTTGCTCATTGGGGTGGTCCTGCTATTCCTGGCCATTTTTTCATTTGTAGTTTTCCTGAACCGGCGGGTAAAACGCAGCATATTACGATTTAATTTATCGAAAAGTTATTTTTTCAACCAGCTGGCACGCATGCAATTAGATTGGGAGAAAATCCCAAAGGCACCATTGATTCCGGTCAGCGAACAGCATCCTTATGCAAGCGACTTGAATTTGACCGGTCCTCATTCTCTTCACCAGCTGCTGAACACCAGCATCTCGGTGGGGGGCAGTTCTCGCCTTCAAGATTGGTTATTGGAAACAGAACCTGATCTGGATGCGGTAAATTCCAGGCAGGCTGCGGTAAAAGAGATGCGCACCCTGGCAGGATTTCGCAGCCGCCTGGTTCTGAGCAGCAACCTGGTGTCTGTTGGAGATGACGAAGCTTGGGATGGTGAGCAGTTGGTGGAGTGGTTGCATAACAAGGTCGAACCAAAATCTTTACTGCCATTGTTGATTATTTTATGTGTTCTGGCGGCAGCGAATATCGGCTTCTTTATCCTGTTCACATTGAAGGTTATTCCAGCAATCTGGATCATTACGTTAGCTGTTTACGCTGCAGTATACCTGTATACCTATCGCAGCATGGATGAAGTGTTTGCTCAGGCTCATTATCTATCAACAACACTTGATAAATTCCAAGCTGTATTGGTGTTCCTTGAGCAATACACCTATCGTCCTGGCAGCCGTTTAAACAGCTTGTGCGAACCATTTTGGGGAGCAGGAAGACGACCCTCCAGCTTTCTGCGCCAAATTGCTCTGATCGCCTCCGCTTCGAGCATCAGCGCAAATCCAGTTGTCTGGCTGCTGATAAATATATTTGTACCCTGGGATGTATTTTTTGCTCATCAACTGCAGCGATATAAATTGAAGATGCGGAATGTCTTACCTATCTGGCTGGATGCATGGTACGAACTGGAAGCGTTAAACTCGCTGGCGAATTTCTCTTATTTGAATCCTGATTATGCTTTCCCCCAGATTTCCACCAGCAATGACGCGGCATGTTTTTCTGGCCAATCGATTGGGCACCCGTTAATCCCCGATGAAGTGAAAATTTGTAATGATTTCTCGCTGAAACAGCTAGGTGAAGTGGTGATCATTACGGGTTCGAATATGTCAGGGAAATCCACTTTCCTGCGCACGATTGGAACAAACTTGAGTCTGGCGTATGCAGGGGCAGCGGTGGATGCGGAGAATCTCTCGACGAGGTTGTTCAGATTATTCTCCGTGATCCAGGTGACCGATTCACTGGCAGATGGGATCAGCTACTTCTATGCGGAAGTACACCGCTTGAAAGCACTGAGCAATGCCCTGAAAATGAATTGTGATTTGCCATTATTCTTCTTGATCGATGAAATATTTCGGGGTACAAACAACCGGGAGCGGCAAATTGGTGGCCGATCTTATGTAAAAATGCTGGTTGGTGGCCATGGTACCGGTTTGATCTCGACCCATGACCTGGAGCTGGTCAGCATTGCAGACCAGGTACCCAATGTCACTAATTATCATTTCGAAGAGCAGATCGCCGGGGGGCGGATGAGTTTTGATTACCGGTTGCGTCCTGGACCGAGTAAGACTACGAATGCTCTCCAGATTATGCAGCTGGAGGGATTACCGGTAGAGGTGGATACTCTGGAGGATGGGGCAGCTTAATAATTATTCCAGTAAACTGGAGAATTCGTGAATAAAGTAGGGTTCGAGTATAATCGCGGGTGGAAAAAATAAGCGGATAAAGTAATTGTCCCCGAGAGGGTTACCATGGAAAAAAATAAAAATTATTTGATTGATATGGATGGGGTGCTAATCAGCGGGGCTTTAGTAATTCCCGGGGCGGCTCAATTTGTCAAGCGGTTGAATGAAAGCCAGGGGAAATACCTGGTCCTGACCAACAACCCGATCTACACCGCAAAGGATCTGGCTCACAATCTGAAGCAGATGGGATTGGATATCCCGCCGGAGTTGATCTTCACCTCGGCAATGGCAACTGCCCAGTTTTTACAAAAACAGCGTCCAAATGGAACTGCGTATGTGATCGGTGAGAGCGGTTTAACATCTGCCATGCACGAGGCTGGTTATATTATCACTGAACATGATCCTGATTATGTTGTCCTTGGGGAGACGAGTGCTTTCAGCCTGGAAAACCTGACAAAAGGTATCCGGCTGATCAGCGATGGGGCGCGCTTCGTCGCTACCAACCCGGACCCATCAGGTCCGACAGCGATGGGGATCGTACCAGCCTGCGGCGCTGTTGCAGCGATGATCGAAAAAGCGACTGGGGTCAGCCCATTTTTCGTTGGTAAACCTAACCCGTTAATGGTGCGGACCGCGCTGAATTATCTCGGGGTGCATTCCGAGGAGACGATCATCATTGGAGATCGCATGGATACGGATATCATTGGTGGGGTTCAGAATGGGATGGACTCGATCCTGGTCCTTACAGGGGTCACGAAACCTGAGCAGATCGAGCGATTTTCATATATCCCTACTTATGTAGTTGACTCGGTTGCCAAGATCAAGGTAAATTAGAATCCGGAATTTCGACGTTAATCCTGCGTAATATTGTATCTATTCTAACCACCTAAACTTTCCCCAACTTTGGATTCAGCGATCCAACCAGAAAACACAATGTTCTTGGCTGACAGTTTAACATCTCTGCGTTCGTTTGGAGCGAGATCAGCAGGTTCAGTCGGTCCCAGCTGCACACCATTGGACAGCAGGACGATAACCTGGACCCTTTCCAAAGTGCCATCGGTGGTGTTTTCAATAAACCCGATAAAAGAGTTATCATCAGGTTGGTAGCTCAAGAACAGCCGGGCGCCATCATGAATCTGATCGTATACCTGATCGAGATTGAGGTCAGTTCCAGATTCTTCATCAAGGCTGGGAGTGCTGCTGCCATTACCCGTACAGGCAACCAGGAAGATCACCGTTGCTGTGAAGGTGATAATGGATAGTAGCTGGGTAACATTTTTCTTGAGCACAGTCTTCATTGGTCATTACCTGGTGACCTCAACTTATTCAATCCGAATAAATTGATCAGATTCTTGTTCCAAGCGCCGGTCACTGGACCAGGGTGCTTCCGGAGCCATGGTTAATTCTGCCAGGGCAAGCAGTACCTGATCATAGTTGACTCGCCAACCAGCATAATCGCGCCAAGCCTGGTCGCGGTTAAATTTTACGGGCAGGTCCTGTGCAGACAGCTGGTCATATGCCTGGTCAAATTCTTCACGAGTGATGCTGATCGGATCACCTGCATGTGGATTTGGATTGTATGAGACATTGAAGAAATCCCCGATATTGCGTAATGCCAGGTATCCCGCCCGCAGGCAGAGATCAGCCTGGAAGTCATGCGGAATATCCAGGGTAGAAAGAGTCAAAGCTGCCGCGTCCAGGACTGCACCGGAGGCTGTCACCCAGGAATGTCTTGATTGGGGAGAGCGAAAAAAAACCAGCATGGATAAGGAGGTATGGCTTTCCTGGATATCGATGAACCAATTTTCCCAGTCCTGCCAGGTGTCATGCAGCTGGTGTAGTCCATGGATGCGGTTGAAGCGCAGCAGCATCTCGACTGCTGAAGGTGGATTGCCGGCACGAACCTCCAGCATGGCGACAGCAGATTCGCGGCGCTGAAAAGCTGCATACATGGTGGGTAAATATGCGATCAGCAGTGCGATTAATAGCAATCCTATTGTGGCGGCGGAAAAGACCAGGTTGAGCTCGATGAATGTATCTGCCCGGGCAAATCCAAGAGTCAGCAGTGAGGAGCCACTGAGCAGGAAGGACTCATGCCACCCAACTACACCCAAACCCCAGAAAATACTAGAGTAACCAAGGGAAACCAATAAGAGCCAGACTGGCAGCAGTGTGAGAAGGGCAACGGGTGCATAATAAGCCATCACCCGATCCCGGGATTGAAAATTATCCATCCAGCGCAGGGGGAAACTCATCACCCAGCGTACCACGGTGAAAGTAATATTCGTGATGCGATCCTGGATTGCTCTTGGCAAAACCAGCGTTCTGATCGCAGAGAATAGAGTAAAAAATACCAACAGTATTCCGAGTACCAGGGCAAGGATGCGAAGGATCAGCGTCATATTGGCAGTATCCGTATCAGAATTTTTGTGAACATCCCAGGTATTATGGAGCTGGAGGTGATTTCAATGGATTATATCAGTCTAACTTTCGGATTTGTATATTCCAGGCGTACGCACTCGCTGCTCGTTCAGCTGGTTGGGCCTCTATCACCAGCGTGCACGGTGCTCTTCCGCGAAGCCGATCAAATTTTCAATCTCGATCCTCTCCCCTGAATCTGTTTCAACCCAACCAGTGAAGTACCCGAACATCTGGTGTACTTCGCTGAAGATAACCAGCAGGTTGGTCTTTGCCAGACGTTCTTTGAAGGGGATGAACTCCAGTTGGAGATGGTCCTCCGAATCGGTGAATATCCAGGGGGCATAATAATCCTGTGCGCTGTAATTAAACGTAACCTGGTCGAGTTTATGGAGATGCCCATTGATGATGAGACAGTTTTCAGTAGCTCTGGAGGTATCACCAAAACCTGAGCCTAAATTTAAGCCAATGGTGCGACCATCCGGCAAGTAGCCAGAAGCGCTGGCCCAGTTCCAAAAGCTGCTGTATTCCCAGATGCCGCGCCCCCAATCCAGCGATCCCAGGCATTCTTCAGGATTGATCTCCTCGAGGTGATCACCATATTGCAGAAATCCTTCCGCAGGCAGGCAGTTGATCTTGTGGTTGTAGTAGAAGCGTTTCTTTCCGATCGGGATCACGATATTCATCGACTCATGCTCAGGGTGGGTTGTTAATTTTATCTCCGCATTGATGCCGCGACCCTGGTTGAAATCTGGCCAGGAAACTGAGATCACCCGTTGTCCAGGTGCGCGCTGAAAAGACAAATTTGCATGTTGGTCTTTGAATGAAGCATCACCCTCTGTGCTGTTCCTGGGTAGCTGAACATCCCTGCTTAGTGGAACCACGAATCCCTCTTCATGCAGCTCGCCGGTGGAGAAATTCAGCAGGTAGACAAAGATGTTGCCCGCATAGCCCAGATCGGCGATGGTAGCAGAGAAAAAATGCAGCGGAGTAAAAACTGCGTAATAGTCCCAGCGTTTGAGGCGGTAAGACTGCATCAAACGACCCGGGTAAAAATTTGCCTGGGCAAGGTTGCAGTCCAGCAGCGGCTGGCGCGCCCAACCGATTTGGGCTAATTTTCCTGAAGGTAGCAGCAAGGGACCGGGTTCTGTGATCTCGGTTTGCATTTGAAGAATCCTGTGGTCAAGGTTGGTGGTCGATGAGCAGGACAGCAGCACCTTGAACCTGCCCACTGCGCAGGTCATCCAAAGCTTGGTTAGCCTCCTGAAGGGGATAAGTTGTTACCTCGGTTTTTACAGGCACTTGAGGCGCAAGGGTGAGAAAATCTTCCCCATCCTGGCGAGTTAAGTTTGCTACAGAGCGGATCTGGCGCTCTTCCCATAAAAGGTGGTAGGGGAATGAGGGGATATCACTCATGTGGATGCCTCCGCTGACCACTGTACCACCTTTGGTGATCGCACGCAGGGCTTCAACGATGAGCGGGCCGACGGGTGCAAATATCAAGGCTGCGTCCAGCTTCTCAGGTGGAAGCTGGGTCGAATCGCCTGCCCACACTGCACCGATGCGGCGAGCGAAATCCTGTGCTTGATGATCTCCAGGACGGGTGAAGGCGAACACCTGCTGTCCATTATGGATGGCGATTTGAGCCGTGATGTGGCCGGCAGCCCCAAACCCATAGATGCCAATCCGCTGCTTATGCTCCCCCGCCAAACGATAGGTGCGGTAGCCGATCAAGCCAGCACACAGTAAAGGTGCTACCTCTAAATCGGAATAACCTTCTGGTAAAGAGAAACAGTAACGCTGATCGGCGACGGTATACTGGCTGTAACCACCGTCAATTGTGTAGCCTGTAAAGAGCGGGTTGTCACAAAGATTTTCCTGGCCTCGCTGGCAGAATTTACAGGTTCCATCGGTATAGCCAAGCCAGGGTACCCCAATGCGTTCTCCTATCTGGAAACGTTGTACATTGTCACCCTTTTCCACCAGTGTACCTACAATCTGGTGGCCCATGATCAAGGGGATTTTTGGGTGAGTGAGCTCGCCATCCAGGATGTGCAGATCGGTCCGGCATACGCCACAGGCATGAACCTTGAGTAATACCTGGTCAGCGTTGCATACAGGGATCGGCACCTCTTTAAGCTGAAGAGGAGTTCCTGGTTTTTCCAGCACCATAGCAATCATCTTGTTATTTGTTTTCATCTCGGCACGCTAGGATTTATAACCAATTTGGCGCAGGAAGTTCTTGCGCCAGGTGATATCTGCTTGCTCTTCAATACCTACTGGTTTCTCGCCGTCAATGACTCCCAAGATACCGCGCCCCTGTTCTGATTCAGCGATGATCACCTGGCTTGGGTTGGCGGTTGCACAGAAAATCCGGCATACTTCTGGAACCATTTTCACTGTATTCAGCACGTTGATTGGGAAGAAGCCATCACCCAGGAAAATGATGAATGAATGACCTGCCGAGATTTGCATGGCATTTTGCTGTGCCAGCTTTATTTGTTCTTCATCAGTGCCGGACCACCGCACCAGGCATTTCCCGGATGCTTCGCAAAATGCAAGTCCGAATTTGATACCCGGGACAGTACTGACCAGGGCTTCGTGAATGTCCTCGACAGATTTAATGAAGTGTGTCTGTCCAAGGATAAAATTAGTCGTGTCTGGTTTTTCGATTTTGACAATTGAAAGTTCCACGAGATTCACCTCCTATCCGAAAGTAATTAATTATATACCGATCAATCTTGGTAAACCGGCAACCAGGATCAATAACTCCTTTTTCCATGTAAGTTAAAAGGCGAGAAGTGATATTGTGACGATCCCTTTAAAAGATTTTATAAAGAATTATGATTGGCTGGAAACTACGGTTATTAGGAGGGAGAGCCGTTCTGTTGGGTGAAGTGAGAAAGGCAATTGAAGGAATATCACAAATATACTTATCTGCACTTCGATAGCGTTAGCAGAATGGTAATTAATACCTGGGTTCTAAGGGTGTTCGGTCTTTCCTGTTATGTTGTATCAATATCATGGCGAAACTTTGCGCGAGATTCGACCTCAGCGAGCTTTAATGAGGCATATTGGCTGGCCTCGCGCATAAGTCGGTGTTGTTCTTCCTTGGTCAGCTGCCCAAAAATTTCGGGGTTAATGCCCTTGTTGGATAAAAATTCCTGGATGTATTTCCTTTCTAAGGCAGACTGCGGACCCTCTCCGGTATCTGGGGTGATTTTGGGAGTACCCATCTGGCACCTCCAGCTAGATCATAGCATAAAGATGCAAAAGACCATTAACTAACATTGATGAATCTGGATTCTGTCTCTATTAAATGACCAGATTTCGGGAGAGAGAGTGATTGGAGCAGTAAAAATTGTTCTAATAAATAGTTCAAAACTCGGTGGTGATGACTTCGCGCCCCATCAAGGGAATCCGCGGTGCTCTAAGTTCGTTTCAACTCGGCAATATAAGGTAGAGTGCGGTGTTTTTCAGCAAAATCCAAACCATATCCAACGACCCACACGTCTGGGATATCAAAACCCAGGTAGTCAATGGGTATATCCAGATTGTCACGTTCTTTGCGTACAAGCACGCAGTTGTGCAGAGAAGCTGGTTTGCGACCGGAGAGCACCCGGTACAGGTAGCTCAGGGTTTGACCGGTATCAACGATGTCTTCGACAATGATTACGTGTTTGCCTTCTATCGGCTCACGGAGATCCATCAGGATGCGGACCGCGCCTGAAGAGGTGGTCTTCCCATAGCTGGAGAGAGCCATAAAATCTACCGTGTGGGGAACTGCCAAATGCCTGGTCAGATCAGCCAGAAAGATAAAAGCGCCTTTTAAGATCCCGACGATGTAGAGGGGATCACCGCTGGCATAATCCGAGGAGATTTGATCCGCTAATTCCTTCACACGGGTCTGGATCTGGTCTTCGGAGACCACTATCTGGTTTATATCTGGGGGTAATCGATTCATCAGTCTGCCTCCATCCCGGTGATCATACCACTATCTTCTGACCTGATGGAGTTATGAATTTCATAATTCAGACTGCTGCTGCCTTGGTATTCATCAGGTTCCGTTGTTTCCTGAAAATGATGATTCCCAGAAGCAAAAAATATCCAGCATATGCCAGCACTTCTGTCAGGGATGGGTTGCCGTTATACCCGAATAACGCTTTGAATATACTACCGGCCTGTGAATTCTCATTTATGATGTGATTGATATCCCATACAGGTTCAATCAGAGTTGGGATCCATCCAGCTACGTTCAACTCGTGAACACCGTGCGCAACCAGTCCTGCAGCGAAAAAGAGCAGTAATAGGTTCGTGATCTGGAAGAAACGCTTTAGATTTAATCGCCTTGTAGATGTAAAAAAGAGCCATCCCAATAAGATAGCAGCAGTAAAACCCAGACTCGCTCCGACGAGAACCGAAACCGGATCAGTAGCCATGCGGGTGGCAATCAGGAACAAAGCCAACTCAATCCCCTCCCGGAAGACGGCCAGGAAGGCAAGAAAAAACAAGGCTGCGCTCCCACGCCGATACATAGCCTGGATTGTTTTGTCTTCTAATTCGCCATGGAGCTGTCCGCCTCCACGCTGCATCCACAAAATCATCCAGGTCAGGAAAGCAGCTGCCAGGAGCATAGCAAATCCCTCAAAAATCTCTTCAAATCTTCCTGTAAATTCCATGCCCAGGGCATTTAATCCGATCCCGAATGCAATACTTAACCCGGCGGCGAGCAATACACCTCGCCACATAAATGATTTTAAGCCTTGCTGGTTGAGCTTGTTCAGCACACCAAGGATGATGCCGATGATCAACACGGCTTCGATACCTTCACGGAGCGATAAGATGAAGCTGGGGAGCATAACCTTAAATTTCCTTTGTGGTGGATTAAAGACCGGTGATGTTCACTACACGGAGTTATGCGGAGATATCATTCCTGGTTTTACTTTGTTGGGGGGAGTAATTGGATTCTCTCTGCTATGTCGGCTGCGATTTCAATGAAACCATGCTCTGAAGCAATCAGGCGGGATTCATGAGAACCAATGGCTTCCAGGGTTATCTCTATCCCTGAATGGAGACCTTCCTCCGACAGAAATTGGACGAGCATGGGAGGCCCATCAACCTTCAGGATTTGAGCTGTCATTCCTACTTCCAGGTTTGTAAGCGATATCTGTTCCTCGATAATTTGATCTTCATTAAACCTGGGAATGCGCTGTCCTCCAGGTCCAACGGCTGGATCGCCCAGATATTTCGAGAGCCGATAGGCTATGTCATCGGGAGTCACATGTTCCAGATCACATGCCATGGCGTCTGCATCTTGGGGAGAAACATTGAGATGAGCGACCAGAAAAACCTCCCAAAGCCTTCGGTTACGCAGTGTTTGATTTGCAATCGCTGTTCCAGTAGCAGTCAGCTCAACACCCTTGTAGGGAATGTACCGTAAACATCCCTGGTTCTCAAGTTTTCGCACCATCTGGTTTACCGAAACAGGTTGCAGCGAGAGTTTATGGGCGATATACGAGAGGGGGATTGGGCGGGATTCACCATCTTCAATCGCGCGAGCAATAGTGATGAGGTACATCTGTTCGCTGGTGCTGATCAATTCGGCGGAATTAAGGTCGGACATAATAATTTAGGTGAAACTCTTAAGGTTTACCATAATATATCACGAGCAAACAAACTGCGCTATCCTCTCTTGTCACACAAACCGCGGACAATTGTCACTTAATTCAGATCAATCAACTGGGGACAATTGGTACTAACTTCCTATAAATCGAGCGCGATGAAATCCTAATTATCACGTCTTATAACTTATAGGGTCCTATTTATCGGTTTATCCGCGTCAATTGTTGGTAAACCAGCTGAATTAGGCTACAAAATATGCGGAGACGCTCCACTATCCTTTCACTACCCAGCTTGCTGATTTTTTCTATTCTGGCGACCGGCCTGGGATGGACAATTTGGCGCCAGGGAGGGTTGGCATTCAGTCCTGGGGATTTGAGCGGTAAGAACGATGCTGATATTTTCCTGGAGGGCTATAGCTCGCATGCTGAGTTCGAAGGACAATGCAGTCTTTGCCACCAGCCTTTAACAAAGTTGCAGGCAGAGCTGTGTACGGATTGCCACGGCAATATCACTGAGCAAATCGATATGAAGATGAGTGTGCACGGAAACATTGAAAACGTAGTGCATTGTGCAGAATGCCATTCAGATCATCGAGGTCGGCAATATGATCTTCGTCTGGAAAACCTGGGAGATTTCAATCATTCCTCTCTGGGGTTTAGTTTGATCTGGCACCAGATCGATTATTCCATGCAGCTTATCGAGTGTTTGGGTTGCCATGCAGCAGATGAGTCTTTCTCAATGCAAACCTCGTCTTGCACCAGCTGCCACGCGGAGCATGAGCAGGATTTTATGCTTACCCATACCAATGATTTTGGAGGTAGTTGTACAAGCTGCCATGATGGCTTGGATAGTATGGCTAGATTTGACCACACCATCAGCGATTTTCCCTTGGTAGGTACCCATAAACAACTCTCCTGTGTCGAATGTCATATCGATGGTCAGTTTGAAGATCTACAGAGTGATTGTATTGCCTGCCATGAGGAACCCACCGGGCATCAAGGGCTTTTTGGTCTAGATTGTGAAACCTGCCATGATTCTATATCTTGGAAACCAGCATATCTAAATGGGCAAGCTTTTGAACACGATACAGGAACAAGGTTTAACCTTGATTTACACAGCCAGGATTATGCAGGTGAAGCGATCACCTGCCAGAGCTGCCATCAAGAAAGTCTTGATAAATTTTCAATGGAAACCTGTATCGATTGTCATGTCACCGGAGACGAGATCTTCATAACCCAGCACCAGGCTGAACTGGGTGGCAAATGTCTTGAGTGCCATGATGGTGTTGATCGGATGCGGAATTTTGTTCACCAGGAACTCTTCCCCTTGGAAGGCAGCCACAGTGTGATCGAATGCCAAGCCTGCCATGTGGACCAGGTATACCAGGGGACACCCAACGAATGTAAAGATTGCCATCCAGAACCGGAAATACATGCAGGTTTCTTTGGATTGAAGTGTGAATATTGCCATGAAACGCTGCACTGGGTTCCAGCGCAGCTGCACAGCCATGAGTTTCCAATTGCCCATGGAGACCAGCCCGGGGAAAATTGCCAGCTCTGCCATATTTCCACTTACGAGCAATACACCTGCGATGCCTGCCATGAACATGATGAGAGCGATATTCGTGAGAAGCACGCGCGGCTGGACCTTCTGGATGGAGAGCTTACCAGGTGCATCGATTGCCATGCTGATGGTCTGGTGCATGAAAAAAATGAAAATGGTAATTAAGCGAGAGTGAGAAAGGGGAACGCAATGCGCAGATTTTTATTCATAACAGCTCTAATTCTCCTGCTATTGTTAGTGGTCGCTATCAGCGTAGATGTTGCCCTGGCGATGACGAGACCACTTCATTCCTGGGATAGGGCTTTCCCTTTCCAGGATTTTGCCGAGCAAACACGCCTTTGGCTCATATTTGGAGAAACGAAACAAGCAAACTATTATATTGATCTGGCATCGCAGCGCACCGATGATCTTATCCTCGCGCCTGAAAAAGAACAAACATTATTAGGACTCGATTACCTGGACAAATCGTTCTCCCAGACGATTAATGCAGTCGCTCAGGTCCCTGAGCCCGAGTTATTACCCCTGAGAAACAGGCTAAGTGACCTTCTAATAAAGATTGATATCGCTTTGCAAGACTTACCTGGACTATCACCAGGCGAGCAGCTCGCGGTGGAAGAATTGGTCGCCAAAGTGTCTTCGCTGCGAGATTTATTGCTGGTTGTTTCGGATGATTCGCAGATTGCCATGGAGAATACTGCTGGAAGCCAGCAACCGGCACCAGGGGCAGGCGGCAATGCAGAAATATCACCTTTGGAGGTACTTTTTCCGCCAGGCAGCCCGGGAGCACTGCACGAATTTTTCCCGCTGATAGGTGCGCATGGTGAACTGGATTGTATCACCTGTCACTCAAGCGGAGAGTATGCAGGAACCCCTGATCTCTGCATTGACTGCCATTTGGAGGATCAGCCACCCGATCACTTTACCGACGAGTGTGCCATCTGCCATACACCTTTTTCCTGGCAGGAAGTGGATTTCGATCACATTTCTGCTGGTGCGACAGACTGTAGAAGCTGCCATGTGCAAGACAAGCCAGCCAACCATTATACTGCTCAGTGTTCTGCCTGCCATCATACGGGAGACTGGACGCAGGTAGATTTCGATCACCTGGCGCTGGACACAGGTGATTGTCAATCCTGCCACTCAGTGGATAAACCTGCCAA
>JBJYXV010000060.1:0-35752 GCA_046260155.1 Anaerolineales bacterium | reverse complement strand
TGGCGCTGGACACAGGTGATTGTCAATCCTGCCACTCAGTGGATAAACCTGCCAATCACTTCGGTGGGCAGTGTTCGGCCTGCCATAATACATCGAACTGGTCCCAGGCGAGTTTCAATCACAAAGCGGTGGGAGCGACGGACTGCCAATCTTGTCACAGCGGTCGAAAACCTGCCAACCATTTTAGCGGGCAATGCTCGGCCTGTCATAATACATCGAACTGGTCCCAGGCGAGTTTCAATCACAAGGCAGTAGGTGCGACGGATTGTAAATCCTGTCACAGCAGTCGAAAGCCAGCCAACCATTTTAGCGGGCAATGCTCGGCCTGTCATAATACATCGAACTGGTCCCAGGCGAGTTTCAATCACAAGGCAGTAGGTGCGACGGATTGTAAATCCTGTCACAGCGGTCGAAAGCCAGCCAACCATTTTAGCGGGCAGTGCTCGGCCTGCCATAATACATCGAACTGGTCCCAGGCGAGTTTCAATCACAAAGCGGTGGGAGCGACGGACTGCCAATCTTGTCACAGCGGTCGAAAACCTGCCAACCATTTTAGTGGGCAGTGCTCGGCCTGCCACAGCACTTCTTCCTGGTCCGGAGCGCAATTCAACCATGGAGCAGCAGGAGCTACGGATTGTAAAGCTTGTCACAGCGGGAGAAAGCCTGCTAACCACTTTGATGGGCAATGTTCACAATGCCACACAACTTCATCCTGGAGTGGGGCTTCTTTCAACCATTCCTTCCCAATGAACCATGGTGGTGCAAATGGAAATTGCAGTAAATGCCACCCTTCCGGTGGAAAAGAGTACAACTGCTTTGCCTGCCATGATAAAGATAAAATGATCAATAAACATAATGAAGAAGGTATTTCAAATATCGCGGGTCGCTGTTTAGACTGCCACCGAGGAGGAAGAGGTGGTGATGATTAACCTGGGGAATGCTCTAAGGGGTGAAGCTACAAAACACCAGGCGCGTGCCGAGGGGTGCGTTGTACCTGATCCAACGCGCTGCGTGCAGTGCGGTATCTGCTCATTTTCCTGCCCAATCGGGATCGATGTGCGTCGTTATGCCTGGAAGGGACAATCGATCAGTGATGGTCATTGCCTGACTTGTGGCGAGTGTGTCTGCCGCTGCCCGCGAGGCGTGTTGCGCTTTGAGCGCAGCAGCCTGTTCGGAGCAATCCCAACAGGAAAAAGAGAGGTGTGATATCCGTCGGTATGTGATTATTGGTAGTGGTGCGGCTGGGATTGCCGCGCTCGAATCGATCCGCAATGCGGATGCCGCAGCCGAGATTGTTATTCTGAGTGAAGAGCGCCATGGGTACTATTCACGCCCGGGGTTGGCATATTACCTTACCGGCGAGCTGAATGAAAGCCAATTATTCCCTTTCAGCTTGCGGGATTTTCAGCAACTGGGAGTTCACCCCAAGCAGGCGCGGGTGGTTAGAATTCTGCCTGACCAACACCTGGTTGAACTGCATAATCGCGAACACCTTCGTTATGACAGGCTACTGATCGCTACTGGCGCTGCCGCGGCGAAGGGTGATATCCCCGGTGCCAGCTTAGAAGGAGTTGTTAAGCTGGATAATTTGGATGATGCAAAGCAGATTTCATCCAGGGCGCGCAGGAGGCGAGTTGCAGTTGTAGTTGGAGGCGGGATTACTGCATTAGAGATCGTTGAAGGGTTGGTGGCGAAAGGTGTGAGGACCCATTATTTCCTGCGGCGCGATCGGTACTGGCATAATGTCTTGGATGAAATAGAATCTCGCATCGTTGAAGAGCGGCTGAAAGAGCATGGTGTCCATATTCACTATCATACCGAGCTGCTGGAAATCCTGGCCAACAAAAATCAAGTTGCTGGGGTCCGTACAAAAGATGGAGATATCATCCGCTGTAATCTGGTCGCAATTGCGATTGGCATCCGCCCTCGGATAACCATCGCACGGTCTAGTGGCTTGGAAATCGAACGTGGCATCCTGGTGGACGAAAAATTACAAACCAGCGCCGCAGATATTTTCGCCGCAGGGGATGTTGCCCAGGTCTTTGACCCCTTCACTGGCATGTCAGTCCTGGATTCGTTGTGGGGACCGGCACGCCACCAGGGATCTATCGCCGGAAAGAACATGGCTGGAGCTGTGGAGGCTTACTTCAAACCAGTGGCTTTCAATATAACCCGGCTGGCGGGCTTGACCACGACCATCGTTGGAACAGTGGGAAAAGGCCGGGATGACGACCTGATCGGAATTGCCCGCGGGGATAGTGAAATCTGGCGCCAGCTCCCGGATTCAATCGTTGCCCAACAGGATTTTGACATCAACCGTCTCAGGCTGATGCTTGGAGAAAAGACAATCCTGGGTGCGATCGTAATGGGGGACCAGACCCTATCCAAACCGCTGCACACTCTGGTAGCAGAAAAAGTAGACATTAGCTCACTTCGGGCAAAGCTGCTGGAACCAAATGCTCCCGTTGCCGATTTAATCGCCGAGTTCTGGGCACATAGGAAATCTGTTCATGTACCGCAGTACGCGTGAACTTTGGGTGGCTTTTATCGCCATCCTGGCTATCTCCATCCTGTACATCAGTGTTGTGATATTACTGGGTGGTATACCTGCGGCAAGTGACTTTTTTGGTCATTCGCTCGGAGTTGTTGGTTTTCTCCTGATGTTGATGACAGAGACCCTCTATACACTGAGGAAGAGAAGCCGCAGCGCTCGCTGGGGAAGGGTATCATCCTGGTTGCAATTCCATATCGTCACCGGTCTGGTGGGACCCTATATGGTCCTGCTCCATTCCTCCTGGAAATTTAATGGCCTGGCTGGGATCGTCATACTGATGACAGGGGTAGTAGTATTAAGCGGATTCGTGGGGCGCTATATCTACACAGCCATCCCGCGCAGTGCAGATGGAATTGAATTTGAGGCCAGTGACCTGCAGCAGCGTATTGTGGTGATCGAAGCAGAGATCGGTGAATGGATAGGAAAACGCCCGGACCTGCCTCGGCAGTTGTTAAATTATTCCACTGCAACAAGCTCAGGTCTGTCAGCTGGCATAGGAAACCCATTCGCGCGTCTCAGCTACCAGATGAACTTGTGGAACATACGCAGGAAAATGGATCCCCAAACCAGAAAACAAACACAAATTCTTTCTGATCTGGCGAATCGCCGCCGGACTCTTGAGCGGCAGCGATCTTCTCTGGCACAAGCTCGCCGGTTGATGGCGCTGTGGCACATGCTGCACGTACCGATTGGCTTGGCGCTCTTTGCAGCTGCCTTTGTTCATATCGGGGCAGCAATTTATTACGCGACACTGCTGCGTTAAGCGGGATCTGATTAATCGCTAGTTGCGACCCAAACCTGGTTTTTCTGCACCGACCAACGCCACCCGGTTACCAAGCACGGTTTTCCCCTGTTCCATGTCATAGTGTGCCTGACCGATCTGATCGAAAGAATAGACTATTCCCAGGCAAGGATCGATTTTTTCATCATGCATCAGCTGGTTGTAAGCAATCGCTTGCTGGTCGTTGCTGCCGTGTGAGCCCTGCAGTCGTTTTTGGCGCACCCAGAGATAGCGCAGATCTATTGAAGCGGTATACCCGGTTGTCCCAGCGCAAATCACCACCATCCCGCCGGCTTCACAAACGAAAATACTGGTTGGGATAGTGGCTTCTCCGGGATGCTCAAAGACGATCTCGGGGTTGCGCTTTTCCCCGAGGGCTTCCCAGAGCGCTTTCCCGAAGGCGCGGCAACCGCTCAGCCATTCTTTCTGACCGCCCAAATCGGTCCAGTGAGGTGGCACACCCCAATGGGAGAAATCTTTACGGTTGATGTAGCCGACTGCTCCCAGTGATTTGCAGAATTGGCCACGCTCGTCATCGGATACAACTGCCACAGCCCGGGCCCCACGGATGGTAGCCAGCTGGATCGCCTGGCTTCCCAGGCCTCCTGATCCCCCCCAGACTAGTACTGCATCCCCTGCTTTACAAATGTTTCCTTGCCAGCCAAAGAGCATTCGATAAGCGGTCGTACCCACCAGGGTTGGTGCGGCAGATTCCTCCCAGGTCAGGTGGGGTGCTTTCGGAAGGACAGCGTGGGACTGGGCTATACAGAATTGGGCAAAGGATCCAAAATTGGTGTCGTAACCCCAGATGCCTGCTGATGGTGCCAGCATGGGATCTTTTCCGGCTTGAACCCAGGGATCGTCCGGTCTCCACCAGCCGTGATGCACGACAACTTCATCCCCAATGGAGATATTTTCTACCTGGCTTCCCAACGCATAAACTATTCCAGACACATCACTACCGCCGATATGAAAATCGTAAGGCTCCCCCATTTTTTGGCGGATCTTGATCACATCGATAGGGATACCTCTGGCAGCCCATACATTATTGAAATTTATCCCAGCTGCCATCACGCTGATCAAGACTTCATCGGGTTTTAGAGGTGGGATTTCAACTTCTTCGATTTGAAAAGCTGTTCGTGGATCTCCGAAGCGATCTGCACGGATGACCTGGGCAAGCATTGTATCCGGGATTTCTCCCAGCGGAGGTTGGGAACCAATAGGGATTGGATTTGGCATTAAGGGTCTCTCCTCAGGGATGCATTAGTATAAGCTGCTCTAAAAAAAATAATAAAACCTGTGAATCGCAGTTCAGCAATTTCTTATCTTGAGTTTATCCTGCGCTTCGCGTGATAAGATTATATCTTCGATTATTCCTGGGTGGTGAGATCAACCAGATTTTTCGAAGGTAAAGAATTGAAGTACTTCAAGTGTTTTCACATCAATGACAGTCATTTCAATTAATTGGTATCAGGTGTAGAGTATGTTTGGAAGAGCACGTAGAATGGGTCGCAGCTATGAAGAGGGGAATGAAAGTTCGAAGGTTCGCATCTCTCGAGAGGAATTGGGAGTTTACGCGCGCTTGCTGGGATATGTGCGGCCATATACAAAATGGATGATCGTCTCAATCATCGCCCTGCTATTCAGCGTTGGGTTGGGTTTGATCCTTCCCCTGGTGATTCGCAATTTGGTGGATTTGATCCTGGTCGACAGTAACCTAGTGCAGCTCAACCGCCTCGCGATTGGACTGTTCCTGGTTTTTATCCTGCAGTCGATTGCCAGCTTCATCCATCGTCTCTCCCTGGCATATGTGGGTGAAAATGCCGTGGTAGATATCCGCGTCCAGGTTTACAGCCACCTGCAGGAATTATCTCTACGATTTTTCGGTGAAAACCGGACGGGTGAGCTCGTTTCGCGTATTACCAACGATACCTCGTTGTTGCAGTCTGCCATTACCGAAGACCTGGTTGCCCTCCTTCGCCAGGGGTTGACCTTGATCGGAGCAGTCGTCTTATTGTTCTGGTTGGATTGGCGACTGACCTTGATTATCTTGCTGGGGGTGCCCTTCATAACCCTGACCATGGTCTGGTTGGGACGCAAGATTCGCAGGGAGTCCAGGACGGTGCAGGATGCACTAGCCAGGTCAGCCAGCGTTGTCGAAGAGACCACTGCAGGTGTGCGCATAGTTAAATCCTTCACCAGAGAAAGCTATGAGATTGACCGCTTTGCCCGGGCAGCAGGTGAAATCTATGCAGCGGCAATGAGGCGTGCAAAAATCAGCGCGACTTTGGGCCCGATCATCGGTTTTCTTGCTTTCGCCTCAATAACGATCACGCTCTGGTTTGGTGCCTATGAAGTCATCCAGGGACAGCTGACCGCAGGTGATCTGGTGGCGTACTTAATCTATACTATGATGGTAGCGACACCAATCGCTTCGTTAGCTGGTTTGTATGCACGCTTCCAGGCTGCGATCGGCGCTACTGAACGCCTTTTTGACCTGTTGGATGAAAAACCAGATATCCTCAGCAAGCCAGACGCGATCCTTTTACCTCCATTACGTGGAGAAGTGCGCTTTGAGCAGGTAACTTTTACTTATTCAGAGGATATCCCGGTGTTGAGGGAAGTATCCTTTGAAGCGCAACCTGGACAGGTAATAGCCCTGGTCGGACCCAGCGGTGCGGGGAAATCGACATTGATCAGCTTGATTCCCCGTTTCTGGGACGTGGATGGCGGCATTGTGTATATGGATGGCTATGATATCCGCGAGGTAAATCTATCCAGTTTACGCGAGCAAATTGGAATCGTTCCCCAGGAGACTATTTTATTCTCTGATTCCGTATACGCCAACATTCAGTACGGCAAACTGGATGCAACCACCGAGGAGGTAGAAGCAGCGGCTAAAGCTGCGAATGCACATGATTTCATACTCAACGACCTGCCGGAAGGGTACCAGACAGAGGTCGGGGAGCGCGGGGTTAAACTGAGCGGGGGGCAGCGACAGCGAGTGGCGATCGCCAGGGCGATCCTGAAGGATCCGCGCATCCTGATCCTGGATGAAGCAACCTCATCATTGGACAGTGAGAGCGAAGGATTGGTGCAGGAAGCCCTGGAGCACCTGATGCAGAACCGGACTTCCTTTGTAATCGCTCACCGCCTCAGCACGGTTACCAATGCTGATTGGGTGCTGGTGCTCAACGAAGGGCGATTGGTCGAACAGGGCACCCACCAATCGCTCCTTGCAAAGGGTGATGGTTTGTATGCACGCCTGTATGAGCTGCAGTTTAGAGCAGGGGGCGGTGAAGAAATTCCCTTACTGGTAGATTGATATTAGGGAAGCAGATTTTGGAGCAGACCCATGAATGAAGACGAGAAAATAAATTACGTTGAATTCCCAGCAAAGGATATTGATGGCACAAAGGCATTTTTCAAGGAAGTATTTGGCTGGAAATTTGAGGATTTCGGACCTGGCTAGACAGCATTTTCCGATGAAGGTCTTGACGGTGGATTTTATTTATCGGAAAAGGAATCTTCTACAGAGAATGGAAGTGCCCTGATCATTTTCTATTCCCAGGAACTTGAGATCACACAAGCAAAAATCCTGAATGCGGGTGGAAAAATTATCAGACCTACCTTTTCATTTCCTGGTGGACGGCGGTTTCACTTTGCCGATCCGAGCGGAAATGAGTATGCTGTCTGGTCTGATAAGTAAGAGTGATCCTCGTAGATATTCATATACGATTAATAAGGTCTAATTCATGTGATAAAATCATCATATAAATCCGGAAATGAATGAAGGAGCGCATGATGACCAAGTATGTATTATTCTATGTTGGCGGCAGTATGCCGGAGACCGAAGAAGAAAACGCACAGGTAATGAAGGCCTGGGAGAAATGGTATGCTGGACTTGGAACAGCGGTGGTCGATCCCGGATATCCATTTACCCCGAGTGCCAAATCCATTACCAGTGACGGTTCAGTAAGCGATGGTCCTGCGGGAACGATGGCATCCGGGTACACTATTCTCGAGGCAGGTTCAATAGATGAAGCTGTAAAGATGGCAAAAACCTGCCCGGTTTTGGAGGGTGGGGCTGATATCTCGGTATTTGAAACCTTCGAGGTTGGTTGAGAATTTCTAACCTTTGATAAATTGCGACTACAACTCAAACAGGATTGTGGTCGCAATTTATTTTAAGGCAACAGCGTGCGATGGTTTTTCTTTATCAAAGGGTCAATTCAATGATGATTGATTGAAAGCCAGGTGAATCAATGGGAAAATTTGATAACTGACCGATGCGAAGCTTTGAGATAAATGACGAATGTGTATTTATTTCCATTCTTTGTTTTCCAATATGAATCTCACGCCTAAATGATAAGTGTTTGTTTGACTGCTCTACTTGTTAATTATCATATTTTTGACCAAGATTTGTTTAAAAATTAGATGCTATCTGGCAAATAATGAAGTGAGAGATTGATTTATTATAAATGAGACAATATATATCTGATATAATTCTACCAGGTCAGGATTAATCGCATAGATTTGGTGGTGTTCTTGCGATTGATGAATATAAAGTATGGGGATTAGGTAAGATCTGGAATCCTGAAACATCTCACAACACGATGATCCCACAGATTTATCAATTTATCCTCAAAAATCGAGGATTGAATTTGATGATGCCGATGCAATACCATATCACGTTAGAAAGGAGTATATGTCGATGGTACAAAAAATTTTAAGAGGTAAAGCTCAAGATTTACTGTTAATAATTGCATTCTCAGCTTTCCTTGTCGCTTGCAGTTCAGGTGCACAATCAGTGTCTACAGAAGAATCACCTCTCACAACTACACCTACTCTAGCACTGGTTGAGGAGACTAACCTCAATATTAAACTCCCCGATGGTGACGCGGAGATCGGTTTCAACAGGGCAGTCAAATTCCGTTGCTTTGGTTGTCATGTTCAGGAACCGATGGGACCTCAATTTGATTCGGTGGAAGATCTGCCACACATCATGGAAAGGGGAGCTATACGGATTGCTGATCCAACTTATCAGGGCAATGCGACAACCAACCTGGAATACATTGTCGAATCCATATTGGTTCCCGAAATTTATCTCGTACCAGGTGAATGGGAAGATGTAATGCCTACTTATTTTGGAGAAATTATGAACGAACAGGACCTAGCGGATGTGATCGCCTGGATGGAAACATTAAAGTAGGTTGTTGGAAATTGAATTCGGGACCTGATTAAAGACTATCTTCTTGTGTTCAAAATCTAGCATGGGGGAATCATTAAGAGTCTAAGTAATATTTTCTAGCGCTTGGCATTTAGATTAAATTTTAAAAAAAAAGTAAATGCAATCAATTAATGAAGTGCGTTAGAATTAGATATACTCAACGCGCACGAACGCCTATATTGAAATTGATTTATCATCAACCAGGAGGTCCCAGGATGCCCACAAAGGATAGATTTGATTCTCTGTTTATCTTCTGGGCATTCCTGGTGCAGGTTTGTCTGATTTTGCTCTTCGCAGTTCGCAGGGTAAATTTAGAGCTGATTCTGAAGTACGGATGGATCTTTTACCTGCTGAGCATCCCTGCGGTCATAGTGAGTGTGCTTATACTGCGCGCCGGGAAAGATTGGTCCTTCTGGATTGGGGGTTTTCTTTTCCTGGCCTGGGCAATTCTTGGGATTTTGGTTGAGTATGTTTT
Organism: Anaerolineales bacterium; assembly: GCA_046260155.1. GTDB lineage: Bacteria > Chloroflexota > Anaerolineae > Anaerolineales > UBA4823 > PFL25. Next base: position 26,712 of record JBJYXV010000060.1, on the reverse strand, counting down.
CCGAATTCCATGGCGCAATCCGATTGTCTGGTCAATTTTTATCCCTTACGTGCTGTTGTACTTGGGAACCATCATGTTCTACTGGTTTCCGATAGGCCGCCTCAGCCGGCCCCTGTGGTTCGTTTATGGCATCCTTTTCGCGGTGAGTACTTATTTCAACATCACCTCACACGGATGAAGCCAGTCTCATCAGCTTGTTTATTATGCATACTCGGTATGTAGATTTTTATCAGCACTTCGAAGGTGGAGAAGTGACTATTCTATTCTGCGGAGACAATTGGAGGGTTTGCATGCAAGTCTTATCGCTTTACCTGTGCTCACCTCCCAGGTGCAGTAGAATCCAGGTTTATTCTAAAATGCTAGTTAGATTCACGTATCTTCCTTGACAAGCATTAGAATATACGTAAACTTCAAATTCAACGATGAAGCTCTGCTATTGAAATTCCTGGCTTGGAAACCGACTTGATAAAGCCATGAGATGTCCCGATTGCCAAACTGATAACCCAGAAGGAGCCCGGTTTTGCCTGAACTGTGGAAGGATTATGAAGCGGCGCTGTACAAATTGCCAGGCTGATTTGCAGGCGGAGGCACGCTTCTGCATGTATTGCGGGCAACCAGTTCGCACCCAAACGGCAGAAGATGATGAATATCACCACCGCTTGACTGCTGCTACTCCAGCTCCATTAGTAGAAAAGGTGCGTGCCGCGTCTGCGCTTTCCGGCGAACGGCGGCTGGTGACGGTGCTGCACCTGGATGTAGTCGGGTCGACCGCTATTACTGAAGAAATTGGGGAAGAAGCTTGGGCGGGGGTTATGACTGCTGCATATGACCGGTTTGCGCAAATTATCTATTTCTATGAGGGCACAATTGCCCGTTTGCTCGGTGATGCCCTGGTTGCTTTCTTCGGAGCACCTGTCATGCACGAAGATGATCCCATCAGGGCAGCCAAAGCAGCCCTGGAATTGATCGATATCGCTAAAGATTATCATAACAAGGTCAAGCGAGGACAGGGGATTGATTTTAGTGTGCGAGTCTGTCTCAATACCGGGCCAGTGGTGATTGGACCGGTCAGCAGTGACTTGCGATATGACTTCACCCCGATCGGAGGCGTGGTCAACCTTGCAGCCAGGATAAAATTTGCTGCTCAACCTATGGCAGTCCTTGTATCAGAAAGCACGTTGTCATTTATCTCACCTGTTTTCGAGTACACGGACCTTGGATTGATCGAGGTTGCAGATCGGCTGAAACCGGTGCGTGTCTATCAACTGTTGGGAACCAGAGCCAAACCAGAGAGAATGCGAGGCTTGTCTGGCTTTGAGAGTCCAATGGTTGGCCGGGAAGCGGAATTGTCAGTACTGATGAAACTTTGCAGTGCCGTCCGGGCTGGCTTGGGGCGGGCTGTGTTGATCTCTGGTGAACCCGGCATGGGAAAATCGCGCCTTTATAGGGAATGGAAAATTGCCGTGAAGGCTGAAGATACTATGCCTCTCTCTATCTGGGTGGAGGGGCGCTGCCTTTCCTATGGAGGCGGGCTGGCTTACCATCTTGTCATTGATGTGCTTTATGCACTACTGGGTGTCAAGCGCTCTGCCGCGGAACCCGAAATTCATCAGGCGTTATATGCTATCCTGCGGGACTATTATGGCGAGCAAGAGATCTCCTTGGGGAGTCAGGAAATCTATCCATATCTGGCTCACCTCCTTTCGTTGAAGCTGGATGATGAGGCCTTATCCAAGGTGGATTCGCTCGATCCTCAAACCTTGCAGAACAGGTACTTATCTGCGTTCCGCAGCTTGCTTCTGAAGATCAGCTCTCGCCAGCCAGTCATTGTTGTCTTTGAAGATCTTCATTGGGCTGATCCTTCTTCAGTCGACCTGTTGATTAAAATACTTCCTGTAGTTTCCGCGGAGCCTATTTTAATGTGCTTAATTTCTCGGGTGGAACTTGATACACCAGGGTGGAAATTGGTTTCTGCGGCCCGCGAGATCCTGGGTGAAAGTATTACCGAGATATCTTTGAAAGCACTCTCTGAGATTGACAGCCGTCAGATGGTCGAAAATTTATTGGAAGTTGAGGCTTTGCCTGAAGAGACGCGCGATCTGATCCTGGAGAAATCTGAGGGAAATCCCTTCTTCGTTGAGGAAGTGATCCGTATGCTCATTGATCGGGGCGCGATCAGGCGGGTTAATGGAAATTGGGTGGCTGGTGGGAATATTGATCAAGTTGAAATCCCTGACAATTTACAGGGGTTGTTGTTAGCCCGGATTGACAGGCTGCCAGAAGATGTAAAACATACACTGCGCGTAGCCTCAGTCATTGGGCGCCAATTTCCAGTTAAAGTTTTGGAACAGGTATTAGGAGAAAATGTTCAATGACATTACTTAAACAGCTGAACATGCTCGAATCAGCTGGCCTGGTCAGCATCGCGCAGTTAGAACCGGATTTGGAATATCTCTTCCGGCATGCCCTGGTCAGGGAAGCCGCATATGCGTCAATCTTATCTGTTGACCAGAAAGAGCTCCATCTGGCTGTTGGCGAGGCGATCGAAAAATTGTATCCCGATCGGATTTGTGAATATGCTGCTATGCTTTCTTATCACTTTGGAGAGGCTGGGAATACGCAAAAAGCTCTGAAATACTGCGCCTTGGCTGGTAAAAATGCGTTGGCTTCCTATGCGAATCAGGAAGCGGAAAGCCATTTCCGCTGTGCATTGGGTTCGGCGGTCCGAAATTTAGAGCGAGCCGATCTACTTTATCTGCTTGGAGAAGCTTTATACCGCCAGAGCCGTTATGCTGAAGCGATCAATACCTGGCACGAGGGAATCGAGATTTACCAAGAAAATAGGAACCTCGCAAACGTTGCTCGATTATTCACTCGTTCCGCCCGGGCTGCCTGGTATGGGGGAGATCAACCTGAAGGCTTGAATTTAAGCCTGGAAGGGTTAGAAGCCGTGAAGGGTATGGAGGAAAATGCTGAAAAAGCGATGCTGATTCACGAGGCGGCCCGCGCATACCATTTCAATGGATTTTCTAAAAATGCTGAACCGCTTTGTCGGCAGGCTTTGAAAATCGCAGAGGCTATTGGTGCAGTGGACATAAAAGCGGATACCCTGACCACACTGGGTGTTCTGCCCAATGTTTCCTGTGAGGAGGCACTGAGCTCTCTGGCACAAGCTGTCGAAATTGCTGAATCCAATAATTTGCTGGAAATCGCAACCCGGGCAAACCATAATTTGGCTGTGATGACTGCAGAGTGTTTTGGTGATCAAAAGGCAGCTCGCCAGTACTATTTGCGCGCTGCGGAATTTGCTCAGCACAGAGGAGTAGCACAGGAGGAGATATTTTCATTAAGCATGGCTGCAGATCTATCGCTGGGATTAGGGGAGTTATCAGCAGCTGAAGAGATTGTCGATCGGATTAATAGCATCAGCAGCACTCTCCCTGATCCAAGCCAGGCACGGTTTGAGTTCGCCGCTATTGAGTTTGGATCGAAGCTCTTGCGCGGTGAACTTCAAGAAGCACTTGAGATTTCCCGCAGGGTGAGCAAAGAAGCACGCCAGAACGGCGATTTACAAATGCTGTTTAACTTTTCAATCAATCGGGTGGAAGTATACCTGATTCTGGATCGAGTAGGTAAAGTAGAAGATTGGTCAGAAGCCGAGCTAGCCGCAAAAGAGGCTCTTGAGATCAGCCAGCGGGGTATGGGCAGTCCTATCCGCGTCCTGTCCTTGATGAGTGTCATCAACATCCGCCAGGGGAAACTTTCCGAGGCACGAGAGTTTTATTCACGCGCGCTTCAGGCTGCAGATTCTCCGCCAAGTTTTTGGCAAGAATTTGCACTGCAGGGAGCCAGTCGTGACCTGGCTAGGGCAGAGAAAAATTGGCCGTTAGCATTCGAGGCAGCCGAAGCTGTGTCCAAGTTCTTAACCCAGTCTGGATTGCGCTGGTTCTGGGCCAATTCATTGGTTGAATGGGCTGAGACCCATCTCGCGCGCGATGAGGCCATGGATTTTGAACGTGCCAGGGCATTATATCGAGAGTCGTTGGCTATCTTCACCGAGATGGGGTCGGATTTCTTTGTTAATTTCCTTGAAGAGCGCTTACGCGATCTACAGGCCAGGACGATCGCTGTAACCCTTGCGCACGATAAGGTAACGCAAGAACTGGTGCAGGCAGGCAGAATTCAGGGCAGCTTCTTACCGGAAAAAATCCCGGACATTAGCGGGTGGGAAATTTCAGCCGTTTTGAAACCTGCACGTGATACATCGGGTGATTTCTATGATTTCATCCAGCTACCGGGAAATCGTCTGGGAATTGTTGTTGCCGATGTCGCGGATAAAGGCGTGGCAGCCGCGCTGTATATGACCACCTGTCGTACTCTCATCCGTACCTATACCGATGAATATCCTGAAGCGCCAGAGATTGTGCTAGCAAAAGTCAACCAGCGCATCCTTACCGAGACACACGGGGGATTGTTTATCACCGTGTTCTATGCTATCTTGGACCCAACCAGCGGGGTGATGACATATTGCAACGCGGGACACAATCCACCGTTCGTATTGCCAGCAAAACAAGATGGCGATCACCTGGCACTCTCCAGAACTGGATTGCCCTTGGGGATACTGGAGAATGTATCCTGGGAACAGGGTGTCATACAGCTTGTTGCTGGGGATGTGCTGCTTGCTTACACCGATGGAATCACTGAAGCGCAGAACGAGCGCGAGGAGTTTTACAAAGATCAACGCCTGCTAGATGTGACCAGGTCCAATCTGAGCAAACCAGTGAAAGCAATCGAATCTGAAGTGTTTGACGACATCGACGAGTTCAGGGGCTCGTCGCCACAGTTTGATGACATGACTCTGATCGTGATCAAGAGATTGGAGAATTCGTAAATCCTGCGAAACTCCTCCTGTCCGCGGGTTCGATTCAATGGGAAGAACGTTTGAAATGATACTTGGTTTAATTCTAGATAGAACCTTCTTAGAGAAAAATTTATCTCTCCCTTCAATTTGATTTATTTTATTGGTTTTCGACCAGGGATTCCGCGCGCGCCTTAATGCCCTGGAGCATCTTGCGCTCCATATTAAAGGAAATCGGATCGGTAAACACGCGCCAAATAATTGTATTACCCAGGCTGGACTCGCAGTTAAGTCGAGAGCGCAGGATCATCCGCGTACTTGATTCGTCAATCGGATTTAGTAGAAAACTCCAAACCCAGGTCGTTGGCATCGACACGCCTGGTGTGATGCCGATTAAAACCAGCGATCGTTCAGGCTTGATGTCAACTACATCAAAAGCCGGGTAGCCTTCAGGGCCAAGTCTTACTTTATCCCCAATGTTCAAATCCTGGAATTCCGGCAGGATGTGATCGGCATTGTGAATATCACACCCGATCAAGTTTTCCAGACGCTGGTAGCTGTACAAGCCTCCTCGACCTTGTCCCAATTGGACCAGCCAGGGCCAAACGTTGGCTGTCGATGTTTGGATGGTGATGGCGCGGGTGGATTCAAGCACGGGATTGGGTACCAGATCGTCACCCGGTAGGGAAATGGATACTTCACTTTTTGTCGCCCCCCATTTGCTATACCAGGGACGGATTATGGGGCTAGAAACAATGCTGGCAGCAATCGCCAAGGCACCAAGACCTTCTTCAACTATTGTGGGGTTATATCCATTCAATTTCGGTGGCTCTCCTTTTCTGAGATATCAAGAACCATTTTACACATGATTTTCCTTCTGGTAATTGGAAATTTTGAGAATTTTTAAACACATCCTGATTTGGGGAAATTCAGAGTGAAATAGGAGTTCATTTTTCCAAGGGCGAGATTCCCCTCCCCGGTCCTGATCGATTCAGGTCCCCAGACGCATGATCCTGCTTTAGGTATTTCTCTCCGTGGTACAAAGTATATTGTTTTATGTGCTTGCAGCTGGTTTTATTGGAGCAGTATCTGGAAATTCAAGCCACGTGGTTTAAAACGCCGCTTGATAGGAAATTTAATCGTGGGGGACGCGCGGAGCTAAGGTGATTCCTATGCGTTTATCCAGGATCGTTCAACTGACCAGTTGGGCCAACTGGCTCGGTGGCTCAACTGCCTGGCAGAACAATTTCAACTCCTGCTCAAGACTAAGTAGGATTTAGCTACTCTGGAACAATGCAACCGGTTGGCGCGCGATCTGCATGACAGCATCAAACAGCAATTCTTCGCAACCACGATCCAAATTGGATCTGCCAAGGTTGTCATTGGCCAAGATGGCGAAAAAACATGGGAGCATCTCAACCAGGCCGAACAGCTATCGCGCCAGGCCCAATCTGAGCTGGATATACTGATCCGTGAACTTAGACCGATAACTCATTCCAGCGGTGGGCTGGTTGCTGGAGTGGAAGATTTTTACCGAAATTGGGCACAGCAGAATTTAGTCGAACTGGATATACCAGAGATTGAGCCCGAAATGAAACAATCCCTGTTCTGGGTAACCCAGGAGGCATTGCCCAATATTAGCTGCTATAGCGGAGCAAACAACTTTATAGTAAAGTTGTATAGTATTGGACTTGGAATCTTTATTGTGATACAAGATAATGGATCAGGGTTTGATCTTACCAGCGTGACCGAAAAGGGGATGGGTCTAATCAGCAGGCTGCACCTTACTGATCGCACACAGGCTGCAGTGTATGCCTAGCGAGAGGGGATCGTACGACGTGACCCTTAACTGTTCTTTTGCATTACGTGAATACTTTCAGGAGAAATTTATATGCCATCCATGAATGATGTTTTGGGAGTTATCCTGGGGGGTGGGCGGGGGACACGACTCTACCCACTCGTGCGCGATCGAGCTAAGCCGGCTGTGCCGATCGGTGGAAAATATCGCTTGATCGATATCCCGATCAGCAACTGTATTAACTCGGACATCAACCGCATGGCGATCCTGACTCAATTCAATTCTGTATCACTCCACCGCCACATCGCCAGGACCTACACTTTTGACGCTTTCAACCGGGGTTGGGTGCAGATTTTAGCAGCCGAACAGACGCCGCAAAGTGATGCCTGGTACCAGGGAACTGCTGATGCGGTTCGTAAACAATTGCTGGAGATCCGCAGCGCGGGAGCCGATTACACCCTGATACTCGCCGGGGATCATCTTTACCGCATGGATTTCAAGGCTCTGGCTGAGTTTCATTGGGAGAAGGAAGCTGATATCACTGTCGCGGTTCAGCCTGTTTTGCGTGAAGATGCCCCTCGTTTTGGATTGCTGAAACGTGGGACAGATTGCCGCATTACGGATTTCGTAGAGAAACCCCGCGAGGAGCATATTCAAGATCACTTTGTAAGTCGTGATGATCTTGAAAAACCTTTCCTGGGGTCAATGGGGATTTACCTGTTTAAAACTGAAGTGTTGGTACACCTGCTGACCTCCACCGTGGATGATGATTTCGGGGGAGAGGTGATACCCAGTGCGATCAAGGATTACCGCGTCTTTGGATATGATTTCGACGATTTCTGGGAAGACATCGGGACGATTCGCTCCTTCTACGAGACAAACTTACTTTTAACCAGGCAAAAATCGCCCTTCAATTTCCACGATCCTGAACGCCCGATTTACACCCGGCCGCGTTTTCTGCCGGGCTCGATTGTCGATGATTCGATCCTGGATAATGTCTTACTTGCGGATGGCTGCCGCATCCAGAGGGCAGAAGTTCAAAATACGGTGATCGGACTGCGCAGCCAGGTAGCAAGAGGGACCAGTATCAAGGACAGCATCATGATGGGCGCCGATTATTACGATCCAAATCCAGGTGGGCCTGAAAACATGCCGCTCGGTTTGGGGGATGGCTGCCAGATCAGTGGTGCCATTCTGGATAAAAATGTGCGTGTGGGCAGTGGGGTAGTGATACAACCTTTCCCACGCGGGATTGAGATCGAACACGAGAATTGGGTGGTCAGGGATGGTATTGTGGTGATTCCCAAGAACACTGTCCTGCTCCCCGGAACAGTAATCAGCCCTTGAGGTTGAGCCTCGAAATACTTAAGCAACAGGTTCATTTAAGCCCTAACTTTTAATATATTTCAGGATGAGTTTTGCTTGACAAGTCATTGATTCAGCGCGAAAATGTAAGCAAGTGCTTGCATACATTTTTAGAGACAAACATGTCTGATCAAGAGAAATCTCATTCAAGCGAGGGGACACGCCAAAAAATTATTGCCGCTGCAGCTGAAGTAGGCTCAAGAGTAGGTTATGCAAAAGCCACGACCAGGGCGATCGCCGAAGCCGCCGGAGTCAATGAAGTTACCCTTTTCCGCCATTTTGGCTCGAAAGAGAACCTGTTTTCCGCAGCCATCGAAGCCTACGGTGGACCCGCACTGGTACCGGTGATCGAATCTCAGTTCACCGGGGATTTACGGACTGACCTGGCGATGATTGGAAGTTTTTTCTTTGGCATTCTGGCTGAAAGAAGGGAGGTGATGCGCTTGCTGTTATGTGAATCTGCGCACATTCCCGAGGTGCGCACGGTGCTCGCACGCAATCCTCGAGAGCTGCGCCAGATGCTGGCCAAGTACCTAGAGCATCAAATGAAAGTCGGGACAATAAGAACAGGGCACCCTGAAGCGATGGCACAGGCCTTTCTGGGCATGTTTTTCTCCTATGCGATCAGCTTGCATATCCTCGATGAAAAGTTGTCCCCAGGGATAAGCCAGGATGATTTGGTGTCTTTGTTTGTTGAGATTTTCATAAATGGTACTCTCGCTGAGTGAACGTTCGAACGGGGTGTAGTATGGAAAATGTTGTTTCGGTATTCTCGGTAACCCGCCATTACGGTGAAGTGACTGCTGTCGATCAGCTCTCCTTTGAGGTCTTTCCACAAGAGATCTTTGGTTTGTTGGGTCCGAATGGGGCGGGCAAGACAACCACGATCCTTCTGCTCATCGGATTGCTGCGTCTGGATGAAGGCAGTGTTCAAATTTTAGGAGTTAATCCCCAGCTGAATCCCAGGCGGGTTCACCAAAGCATCGGTTATGTTCCACAGGAGACTAATGTATACCTGGATCTTAATGCTGTTGACAATCTTTGGCACCATGCAGCCTTGTATTGTGAAGATTTATCCACGGTAAAACCTAAAATTCAAGAATTATTACATCTGATGAGCTTGTGGGAAAGGCGAAATGATCCTGTGCGTACTTATTCTGGCGGTATGAAGAGGAGATTGGCTCTGGCGCGCACATTGCTCCATGATCCCGATGTGATCTTTTTCGATGAGCCAACGCTGGGTGTGGATGTACAGGGAAAGCACGTCATCTGGGAGCATATCCAGAAGCAGAGAGAATTAGGTAAGACTTTTATCATCTCGACCAACGATATGATGGAGGCGGACCAATTGTGCGATCGCCTGCTGATCATTGATGCCGGGCGAGCGATCACGCTTGATACACCAGAGAATTTGAAAGCCGGGTTAGGTCAGGATATCGTGACACTGCAAACGTCGCTTCCAATTGAACAGCCTGACGAGGTGTTCCAGGGCATGAATATCGGGGCTGTGAAATCTTTACAGCCAGGCCTGATCCACTTTGAAATCAGCCACGCGGAAAGATGGGTGGAGGAGATCATCAATCGGGTGAAGGATAATTATCACCTGGAGGCAATCCGCATTGCTCGCCCATCACTGGATGATGTCTTTCTTGAATACACCGGACGAGGGTTGAGGGATTGAGCGATGAAGCGTTTTGCTCTTCTGCTCAGGAATGAATTCAAGTTATTTAGGACCGCTATCCCGGTTCACCTGATCGGTATCTTCCAACCTGCATTGATGTTTTCCCTGATAGCACTGGTGCTGGTAACGCCTACTTTTGAGGTGCAGATGGAACCACCTGTTACTGCACTTGAAGAGCAACTTTTCTTCGCAATGAAGCAGGTTGGATCTCCAATTGGGCAGCCTTATATCGATCCAGTTGTAGTTGAGACTTCCAATGATCAGGAAGTTCAGGGGGGTCAAATAATCAGGTTTGAACGGGATGCAGGGCGAGAAACAGCAGTCCAGCAGTTTGGACTGATCGACAGCAATATGGTGAAGAATTTTAGAAATCGCCTGACTGCAGCTGCCTTGCTGATTTGGAATGAGGAATTGGGGGGAGATGCGATCACTATTGAACAAGAACCCTGGCTGCCGCGTGATATCTCTTACAACGTGTATTTTGGGATGGCGATGCTGCCCCTGGCAGCCATGCTGGCTTCATCATTGATCGGAGCATTTCTTACCGCCCAGGAATTCGAATTCAATACCATTATTGAGTATCGCTTATCACCAACTTCAAGATATTTGCTGATTGGTGCCCGTTTGTTCCGCTTATCCCTGACCGGGCTCTTTTCCGGTCTGGTATTGATGGTAGTGATCGGTGTCATGACGGGTACCTGGCCCTCTTCTCTAGGCGGGATTGGATTGATCCTGTTGGCAGTAGCATTAATCGGCAGCTGCATCGGGACCCTTGCGGGCTTGATTTTACAGAAAACCTTGCCAGCATTTTTAGTTGGATTGACGTTTTCCTTCTTCACCTGGATTATGGGCAGCGCTTTTGGACTGTCCTCCGGGTTCAGTGGTCTCTACGAAGCCGTGAGCCGCTTCATGCCGAACACTTATGCTGTTGAGCTATTATTCCCTATCTATTATCGGGTGAATACCGGTTCCAGTCTCCAGGCGATCATTTTACTTATCACGGTAGGAGGTGTCTTGTTTCTGGTGACCAATATTACATATCAAAGTAGGGTATTGGCCCGTAGCTGATGGGACTCATGAAAAGACTGTGGATTATATTTAAATCCGAGTTCAACGTCTGGCGGCATGATCCGATAACTGCACTTGGTGGGGTTATACCGCCGGCCCTGATTTTGATCGCTTTTGCCTTATTGTTTGGTGGGCGGTTAAGCTTCAAGATCGCGGTTGTTAATTTAGATCAAGGTCAGATGGGTGGATTGCTCAGACAGTCATTTGATGAAGTGATCTCCCCGCTGAACAATATGCCCTATTACCAGGCTCTCGAGATAGACCTTGATGGCGCGATGGAAGCCTACCAGAATTACCAGGTGGAGGGTGTATGGGTGATCCCGCAAGATTTCACCCATTCAATCGAGTCGGGTGAGGAGCCCAACCTCAAGATGGATTTTTTTAATTACAATGATGACCGGGCAAAGAATCACCGCATTTATTCAACAGAGATCATCTGGCATTTCTATAAAAAAATTGGTTATCCTGCGCCGCCCCTGGAGATCGCCGAGCAGTACCCTCGCCCGCTGATGGTGGATTGGATCCCGGTCATCGCAGTCGGTGTTACCCTGCTCAGCGTGTGCCTGGCTAGCATTTTTAATATTTACGCCCTGACCTACAAAGAACAAATCAGCAACATGACTCTTGAGTTTGGCCTGGCACCGCGGTCGCTTGCCTGGGTCCTGGTGCCCAAGGTGGTATTGGCATTAATCTTCGGTCTGGTAAGCGGCACACTCTTCTTAATGGTCATCTACGCCTGGTTGGGATACTGGCCTGGGAATTACATCTGGGCTTTCTGGCTGCTATCGGGGCTTACTGCCTTGTTCTGGATCGGCCTGGCGATCGTTGCTGGACTTCGGTCACGGAATTATATGGCTGGAGCGATTGCTATTGTTCTTTCGGCGATTATCGTCTTCTTCATCGGTGGTGGGCTGGGCTTGATCCGCTACCACGCAGAAGATGTCCAGTGGTATTCCTGGTTATTCCCCAACACGCACGCCATCGATCCAATCCGCGACCTTGTACTTTTCCACACGTGGCCGGTTGACTGGGACATCACTTTAGTCAAGCTGGCTGGTTTTGCTGTGCTTTCATTAACGATTGGGATGTTAATCACGGTTCGTAGTTTGCGTCGCATGGGGTAATCAACTTCATCCTGTTGTGATTTAATTCCTGTATAAGTACCTGACCTCTGATATCTCGGAGGTGATTGGTTGGAAATCAATCCATGTATCCCAATTACTGCGATATTAATTCCACGGATTCAATCGAGCGAAATCACGATGGTGGTTATCTGCTGTAATAAGAGGTTGCCCAGTGGTGGATGTTTACCTCGGAAGAATGATACGCTGGGTACGGTGATTAAGTGGAGAATTTCATTCTGCGCAGTGTCTGAGCGTTGATTGCCACGATGACCGTGCTGAGGGACATAAACAAAGCCCCAACTGCTGGCGATAGCAGGATACCGATCGGGGCGAGTATTCCCGCTGCCAGCGGCAGGGCGACCACGTTGTATCCTGTTGCCCAAACCAGGTTCTCGACCATCTTGCGGTAGCTGGCCTGGCTGAGATCGAAAATCTTAACCACATCCAGGGGATTGCTTCTGACAAGGATAATGCCAGCTGATTCGATCGCGACATCCGTGCCACCCCCAATTGCGATGCCGACATCCGCACGGCTCAAAGCAGGTGCATCATTGACACCGTCGCCAACCATGGCAACCTTTTTACCTTGCTTCTGCAGGTCAGCCACTTTCTGGTCCTTAAATTCAGGGAGCACTTCAGCGAAATAGGTGTCGATGTGCAGCTCTTCAGCGACTGCTTTCGCTACCGGTTGGCTGTCACCAGTCAGCATCGCTATCTCAATTCCAAGATCGTGCATTTTGTCGATGGCCTGCCGGCTTTCTGGACGGATCACATCCGCCATTGCGAGCGCAGCTACAACCTGCGGGTGATTTGATTTACCTTGCACCAGATAAACAACGCTCTGCCCTTTGAGACTGGCTTCATGCTCAAAAGCTGTTATTTCTTCTGGTGGATCGAGTTCGAGCATTTCCAGCAGGCGTGGGCCACCCACATAGATCAACTGACCATCTCTTTCTGCGCGCACCCCGCGGCCCTTGAGAGCTTCAAATTCCGTGACTTCTGGTATCGCTAGTTGTCGTTCTTGAGCGGAATTGCGAATCCCGCGGGCGATCGTATGCTCAGAGTCTCCTTCAATCGCAGCGGCTAACGCCAGGGTCTGGTCTTCGTTCCATCCATTTGAAGTTATTATCCCGACCACGCCGAATTCTCCCCTGGTCAGGGTGCCGGTCTTATCGAAAATCACGGTATTAACCTCCCGGGCTTGTTCCAATGCCAGCCGGTCACGAACCAGGATTCCGTTTTGTGCACCCTTGGCGGTCGTAATCGCCACCACAAGCGGTACTGCCAGTCCAAGTGCATGTGGGCAGGCGATCACCAGAACGGTAGCGACCCGGGCGAGCACTTCAACATTTACGCCCACCGCGATAATCCAGGCAATGGCTGTGATTGCTGCTGTACCCAAAGCGATGTAGAATAGCCAGCCGGCAGCCCTATCTGCCAGGATCTGCGTGTTAGATTTGCTTTGCTGGGCCTGCTCAACCAGGCGCATGATACCAGCCAGGGCAGTCTGGTCACCGGTAGCGGTTACCTTCACCCGCAGGCTGCCGTCACCGTTAATTGTCCCGGCGATGACTTGATCGCCAGGACCTTTCTTGTCCGGCAATGACTCGCCGGTAATCAAGGCTTCGTCAAGATCTGACTCACCTTCTTCAACTTGCCCATCAGCGGGTATGCTTGCACCGGGCCGAACGAGAACCAGGTCTCCATTCTGCAATTGGCTGGCTGGGATTTCTTCAATGCTGCCATCCCCCTGGAGGCGTTCTGCCGTATCAGGCATCAACTTGGCGAGTTCATTCAATGCACCAGAAGCCTGGCGTATAGAACGCATTTCCAACCAGTGTCCAAGCAGCATGATATCAATCAGCGTCACTAGCTCCCAGAAGAAGGAACTTCCTGTGGGTAAAAAGAGTGCAAACACACTGTAAACAAAGGCAACTATGATCGCCAGGGAAATCAAGGTCATCATACCCGGGTAGTGATTCTGGATCTCGGGTCTTGCCATGCGGAGAAACGGTAAACCACCATACAGGAAGATGCCCACCGAAAATGCAGGGGTGATCCACTGGCTGCCTGGGAATGTGGGCATGTTGAAACCTAACCATTGTTGGATCATTGGGCTGTATAACAAGACCGGGATAGTGAGCACCAGGCAGATCCAAAAGCGCTTGCGGAACATTTGCTCGTGTCCCGTGTGATCTACATGCGCTGCGTGGCCCTGGTGTTCGCTATGGGAGGTTCCCTCTTGATGAGTGGAATGACCTTCGTGTCCCGTTGCATCCATATCACCTTTTGTTTGCATAGGTCCGTGGTTGTTGACATGATCCATCGAAGACATACCAGTGGCCTCAGCAGCATGCTTGTATAGCTCAGCATGATCTGAATGACCCCTGTACATACCCATTTCTTGCTTGTGTGTATTTTCAGATGCCTTTTTATCTACAGGTTCATGGTTTTCGTCAATCATATTTCGCATCCTGCAGTGCTGCGTTGATTGATTCTATTCAATCCGGTCCTTTATATTGATCCTCAACGAGAAGTAATTATAAACCTAGGTTTGATTGTCATTCAAACTTAGTGTGACGGGAGGCAACTTGGAAAAATACATTTTTTGCGGATCATCATTATTACTTAAGACCAAGACATTATCCCGGGTAATTATCATAATCGTGGTCTGGAGAATAATTACTTTGCCATTTTCCTATTCCGGGTTGGTATACATAGATTGAATTGCTTCAGACCGAAAACTTGTGGGATGTGCCTAGATTTAGAAACAGGTTTTATCATAAGAACAGGAACATGTTGTGTAATCTATGTTGGTTATTCTCATTAAAAATCCGCCCTTTTACAGCACAATGGAAAAACCCCCACGGTTAGTGGGTGCTTCACGAGGCGGGGAGGGCGGGATTCGAACCCGCGAACGAGGTTTTATGCCCCGTTAACCGCTTAGCAGGCGGCCCCAATCAGCCACTCTGGCACCTCCCCAAATGATTAAATTATAGATACAACCAGCAAAAAGGCGGAGGGAGAGGGATTCGAACCCCCGGTGGGCGTGAACCCACAGTTGTTTTCAAGACAACCGCCTTAGTCCGCTCGGCCATCCCTCCGGGTGGGAAGGGCACCCTCCGCATCCGGTGGAAACCCTTCCAAGCGCGCAGATTGTACCATAACTGGGAGGGGGATGCAACGTTTGGTCGTTTTCCCCGCTCCATGCTATACTTGCCTAATTCAATTGTTCCACAACTGATGGAAAAAAACAAGCCAACATGAGTCATATTGCTCGATCCGCACTGATCATCGCCGTATTCTTCGGATTGGAAAAGCTGCTGGGCTTTATCCGCCAGCTGCTGATCGCGCGCCAGTTTGGCCTATCTGAAAGTATGGATGTCTTCAACGCAGCCAACAATCTCCCTGATCTGATTTTTGGATTGATCTCAGGAGGAGCCCTGGCGGTTGCTTTCATCCCGGTGCTTTCCGAGTATCTGGACCAGAAGGGGCGTACCGAGATGTGGGACTTGTTTTCGAGAGTTGCCAACCTGCTGTTTTTGGTTACTCTTGGAATTTCAATCCTGGTTGCCCTGTTCGCAACCCAGCTGGTCAGCTGGGATTTAGGCATCGCGCCGGGATTTTCTGCTGCGCAACGGTCCCAGGTAGCAGACCTGATGCAGCTCAACCTGATTGCTACACTCCTGTTTTCAATCAGCGGGCTGGTGATTGCCGGTCTGCAGGCTAACCAGCATTTCCTGCTTCCTGCGCTGGCGCGCAGTATGTACGATGTGGGTACCCTGATCGGGGTGATCTTCCTGGCGCCCACTGCCGGATACCAAATTGGACCCATCACATTGCCCGCATTTGGCCTGGGAATCTATGGTCTTGCTTATGGGACGGTGATCGGTGCGGCGCTTTTCCTTCTGGTGCAGCTGCCCGGTCTGGTTCGATACCAATTCCGCTGGGTACCGGCGATCAATTTACACCACCCGGGTGTACAAAAAGTTCTCCGGTTGATGATCCCCCGCATTGGCAGCATGTTCTTTATCTACCTGGTGCTGATTTATATACCGGATAACCTTGCCTCACATCTGATAACCGGTTCTGTTACCGCGCTGGTGTTCGGTTGGCTTTTCATGCAGGTTCCAGAGACATTAATCGGAACCGCGCTTGGAACAGCCCTGCTGCCAACCATTTCGGAACAATATGCACGCGCTGAGAAACCTGTCTTCAGCAGATCCCTTAACCAGGCATTGAGAGTTATCCTGGCGCTTACCATCCCGCTTGGGGTGCTGATCGCCCTGGGGATCGAACCATTGGTTGCACTGCTCGGTTTTGATCCCGCAGGAACAGAATTGGTGGTATGGACAACTCGTGCATTTTTGCTCGGCTTAACCGGACATGCGATGCTGGAGATTGCTGCACGAGGTTTCTATGCTCAGCAGGATGCCCTCACTCCACTCTGGACCTCTGGATTGATGGCAGCCATCTACACCATTCTTGCCATTTGGTGGGCTGGGTCAATCGGTGTCACTGGTATTGCCTTGGCCAATTCGGTCGCCTTCACAATACAGTCGCTACTGCTCTGGTACCTGTTGACCCGCAGGTATCCCGGGATCCTCAAGGTGGGACGAACCCTGTTTCGGTCCGTTCTCAGTGCTGCAGTGGCCGGTGTGGTGGTCGTGCTCGTGATGCAGCTTCCATTCTCTACTTTGCTGGTAGGCTTGGCTGCGTTGGTCCTGGGGGCTGTGGTCGTGATACCATTCGTCTGGCCCGAGATAAAATTACTGCTCGATTTGTAACCGGATCAACTAGCCAGGTCAGGCAAACCGGAAAACTTTACCAATCATTCTTTTCTGCGCTGTTATGAGTCCATTAACTCGATTGTCCGTCCTATTAATTATTGTCATCTTTGGAAGCTCAGCCGCTGCGCTTACTTCGGGCGGGCATGTTGTTCGCTGGCAAGATAAGGTGGACCAGGTTTTATTAACTTCAACCAGTGCTGGCCCTGCTGAGTATCTGGTCTACCTATTAGAACAGGCTGACCTGGGCGGAGCAGGAGAACTCGGATCGAAGCAAGAAAAAGGACAATTCGTTTACCAGCAGTTGATCTCCACGGCGAGGCGCACCCAGGGAGCCATCATCCAATCGCTGGCGGACCAGGGAGTTGAATACCAACCATTTTGGGTGGCAAATATGATCTGGGTGCGTGGTGACCAAGATGTTTTGCAAAATCTAGCCTCGCGGGAAGATGTCCGCTATATATATGCAAACCCCAGCGTGCGATTGGTTGAACCGGGCAGCCCCTCAAATGAATTGTTGGTGGATACCGAAGGTGCTCCCGAGTGGAATATCAGCAAGATTCACGCACCTGAAGTATGGGACTTGGGTTTCATTGGGCAGGGGATTACCATCGGGGGTCAGGATACCGGTTATGACTGGGATCACCCTGCACTGAAGAACCAGTACAGGGGTTGGGATGGAAGCTCCGTAGATCATAATTACAATTGGCATGATGCCATCCATGGCAGCAGCGGGAATCCATGCGGCAGTGATCTGGGTGAACCCTGCGATGACCACTATCTCGGTCATGGCACCCACACAATGGGAATCATGGTTGGCCGCGAGCCTGATCTAAGCAGCCAGACTGGCGTTGCACCAGGAGCGAATTGGATCGGATGCCGCAACATGGACCAGGGTGTCGGCAGCCCAGCGACTTATTCCGAATGCTACCAGTGGTTCCTGGCACCGACGGATTTAAACGACCTCAATCCAGATCCATCCAGAGCGCCAGATGTGATAAATAATTCCTGGTCCTGCCCGCCGAGCGAGGGCTGCACTGATCCGCAGGTGCTGCTGACCGTGGTAGAGGCTGTCCGTGCTGCGGGTATTCTCACGATCCATTCAGCGGGAAACAGCGGGTCCGCCTGCAGCTCGATCAACACCCCTGCCGCGATATACGATGCATCGTTTACAGTGGGCAATACGGATCGGTACGATCAGCTTGCCGCCTCAAGCAGCCGCGGGCCGGTGATTGTGGATGGCAGCGGGCGGATCAAACCTGATATATCCGCGCCAGGCACGTTGATCCGCTCCAGTATTCCGGACGGCGGATATGGAACCTTGAGCGGCACAAGTATGGCCGGACCGCATGTGGCTGGTGTGGCAGCATTGCTGATGTCCGCCCAACCCGACCTGCTCGGGCAGGTGGATAAAGTTGAACGAATACTGGCGACTACCGCGCTGCCGGTGTCATCGAATACTCCATGTGGGGGCATCCCGGACACTGTATTTCCGAATAATTCTTCAGGTTGGGGACGTATCGATGCACTGAATGCATTCTTGTATGGGAAATACAAGCTGTATTTGCCATGGACCAGCAGAGAGTACCAAAACTAAACTAGATTCCTTCCAGATGGAGAGGAAGGTTGAGCGGAGCGAGGATCCACCTTGATCAAGATTGGCTTGATTCACGGCATCATTTTTGTCTGAGCAGGCGGGAAGAATTGGCCAGGATCGCCAGATCGGGGATGGATTGGGCAGCTGCGGCAAGTATAGGTGGTAGGAAGCCCAGGGCAGCCAGAGAAAGCCCGATAAAATTATAGACCAGGGTGAAGAAGATATTTCCTTTGATCGTCCTGGTGGTACGCTGGCCTATTTTAAGCACCTGTGGGATCAGCATCCAATCCGGTCGCATCAAAACAATGTCGGCAGCTTCCATGGCGATATTATGCCCGGCTGCTCCCATGGCGATGCCGATATCAGCCTGGGCAAGTGCGGGTGCATCGTTGATACCATCACCGACCATGAGCACCGTCTGATCCTTTGCCTGGTATTTCTTGACGATGTCAATCTTATCCTCTGGGAGCAGGTCCGCCTGGTAGCTGACATCCAGTTTCTCCGCTAACCGTGATGCGTTTGCCTGGTTGTCTCCGGTCAGGAGTTCAATTTGCTTCACACCCAGTTGACGTATCGATTCGATTGCCCGGGGTACTTCCGGGCGCAATTGGTCTGCAGCAGCCAGTATGCCGCAAGGTTGATCGTTGGCTGCTAGGTAGAGCAGGGATTTTCCTTCGGCTAATAATCGTTCTTCCTCGATGCTGTCGAAGGCCTGGCCACATTGGTCCTCGATCAACCGGCGATTCCCAACTACAACACGGTCGCCATTTAACTGCGCTTTAATTCCCATCCCGGGGATCGTTTCAAATTGATCTGGTTCGATCAGCATAATTCCACGTTGAGCCGCTTCATGGCGCACAGCTTCTGCCAGTGGATGTTCTGAATATCTCTCCGCAGAGGCAGCCAGGGTTATCAGTCTTGATTGGGTAGATTCGATTAAGCTGGTTGGAATGGATTCTCCTTCACTCTGGATCCCCAGAGGAATGATATCTGTGAGAAAGGGTTTCCCCAAGGTAAGCGTTCCTGTTTTGTCAATCAGGAGCAGATCGATTTTGGGGATGATCTCCAGGTATTTTCCACCTTTGATCAGGATACCACGCTTGGCCGCTGCGCCTACCGAGGCCAGGATGGCGATTGGTGTTGCCAGGGCAAAGGCACAGGAACAGGCGACAACCAGTACTGCAGCGGTGGCCATTGGATCGCGCCGGATGATCAGGGTTAGTGCTGCTACCCCGATCACAACCGGCAGGTAGTAGGCTGAAAACTTATCTGCGAGACGTTGTATATCTCCGCGCTGGGCCTCTGCTTCTTCAACCAGCTGGATCACTTTACCGTAAGTTGATTCGGAGCCGACTTGTGTTGCCCGGACACGCAGGCTGCCTTGGGAGGCCAGCGTGGCAGCAAACACATGGGTGCCTGGACCAGCCTCGATGGGCATGCTTTCGCCGGTGATCGTGGCCTGATCGAGGATCGCGTGGCCAGCGATCACTTCCCCATCTACGGGGATTTGTTCCCCGGGACGGACCACAACGATTTCACCAGGTCTTACCCGTTCGATCGGAACTTCGAATTCGCTACCATCTTGAATCAGGCGGGCAGTTTGGGGAGCAAGGGTGCTGAGGTCCTTCACTGCCTGGCGGGCACGGTCCGTTGTGAAACGCTCCACATAATCCCCGACGCGCATGAAAAAGGCCACCACTGCTGCAGTTGCCCATTCACCCACGGCAATGGCAGCCAGGACACCCAGGCTCATCAGGCTGTGGGCGATAATCTGGCGGTTGCGGGTTGCCCGGATAACGTTCAGAAAGGCTGGATATCCGATCAGGATCACGATCGCCAGGCTGACTGGCCACGGTATCTGGGCAGAGATGCGTTCGAAGAGCCCCAACCATTCACCAACAACGATGATCAGCAGGATCACACCGAACAGGATGCCCAGCAAGGAGAGGATCGAGCGTGTGTAATCTGGAGGGGTCTGATTGCTCACAGGTGGTGAATCAGGTGAAGGCACGGAATATCCCGCTGAGGCGACAGCTGCGCGTATTGCCGCTTCGTCGAGGTGACCTGGTTGGTACTGGATGACCGCCTTCTCTGAAGCCAAATATACTTCAACAGATTCGACCCCACCAACCTGTTCGATGGCGTGCTTTACATGCCGCGTGCACTCAGCACAATCCATTCCCCGGATTGGTATTTCGGTTGTGTTTATTTCCATGGGGTACCTGCATTAAGCATCATGGTGAGAAAGTATACCCCAATCAGCGATAAAGAAATTATTCAGCTGCCCGGGATGAGGTTTTATCTTCACTGAACGTTTCAGCCAGCCTGGGATATAAAAAGACACCCGGTTGGAGGGGTGTCTCTTTTTTTTTATTCTTGTTGACGACTTCGAGCTATTCTTTCTCGTAAGGTATCCCATCCGCGGCAGGAGCTCGTGAGCGGCCAATAAAACCTGCCAGGACAACCATCGTGGCGATATACGGTGCCATTCCAAGCAGGTCAACTGGGATACCGACCTGCAGTAATGAAAGCTTTTCCTGCCAGGAATCGAAGAAGCCAAAAATTAATGATCCGGCAAAAGCTCCAAATGGATTCCAGTTACCGAAGATCATGGCAGCCAGGCCTAGGAAACCCTTCCCAGCGCTCATCCCTTCATTGAACCTGCCCGCTGCACCAATGCTCATGTAGGAGCCAGCCAATCCGGCAATTGCGCCGCTGATCAGGACGCTTATATAGCGCAGTCGGAACACATTAATTCCCAATGTATCGGCAGCCTTGGGATGCTCGCCCACAGAGCGAACCCGCAATCCCCAACGAGTTTTGTTCATCAGGATCTGGGTCAGGACCAGAAGTATAAAAAGCGTGTAAATGATCGGGCTCAGGTTAAACACAACTGGACCCAGGACCGGGATTTGCCAGAGACCAGGGATCGCAAATGCAGGGATAGCAGGACCCGGTTGGTTCAAGGTGGGGAATACATTCAAAACCGACCTCTGCAAATAACTGGTAAATCCCAGGGCGAGGATGATGATGCCTGTACCGCTGATGATCTGGTCAACTTTATATTTGATGGAAAGCACGGCATGCAGTGCACCTAAGAGCACCCCTGCTAAAATGCCCGCAATGACACCCACCAGCATGTTCTGAGTGATACTGGCGAAGACCACTGACGCAAAAGACCCGAACAACATCATGCCCTCGATACCGATGTTAACGACTCCCGAACGTTCACTGTAGATGCCGCTTAAAGCAGCCAAAGCAATCGGGGTGGCACGGATGAGGCTGCTGACCAGCATCCCGGTTAAATTGAGGGATTTGTCGGTAGTAGCCCACACCAGGAAAGCGATGATCGCCAAACCTGCAACCAAAATAATGACCATATCGCTTCTTTTGAAACCCCGGAATACCTGCCAGAAACCAATTCCCGCGCTAATCACACCCAGGATTACCAGAGTAGTGAAGGTGGGAATTACCAGGTCCGGGGCAGCGATCGTGATGCCAGCTCTTTGGCTGGTAAGTACAAAGGTTGATTGCAGTCCCTGTTTACCAAGGGCCAGAACGATTATCCCGGCGGCTGCCATCAGGGCGATGATTCCGATGGCGATACCACGCAGGTCTCGGGTCGGTTTTTCAACTACTGCTGCTTGCATGTACACCTCCTTCGGTAAACATCATTAACCCCAACTTGATCTAATAACAGTCTCCTCCTCTTCTTTAGGAGGTTTCAAGCGATAGATGCTGCGGATGATGGGGGGGGCGGCGATGAAAATGATCACCATGCCCTGGATGATGCGAATGATCTCAACTGGCGTTCCAGCAACAGACTGCATGCGGGATGCTCCCCCTCGCATGAAACCGAAGAGCAACGAGGAAAGGACCACTCCCAGGGGATGGCTGTTACCTAGCAAAGCGAGAGCGATCGAATCGAAACCGTAACCCGTAGAAAATGCACGCACCAATTGGTGATCAACCGCTAGGATTTGGACTGTACCAGCCATTCCAGCCAGCGCGCCGCTGAGTGTCATGGTCAGCACGATGATAAATGCAATTCGAATGCCTGCATAACGGGCACCATGAGGATTCGCCCCGGTCATGCGGATTTCAAAGCCGCGCGGCGTTTTCCACAAGAACCAGTAGACCAATGCTGCAGCCCCCAGGGCAATGAAGAAACCCCAGTGCAGGCGAACCGGAGGTGGCAGCAGCGTGGGCAGGTAGGCAGAAGGCTTTATCTGGGGGGTAATTGGCAACCCATCCTGGCGCATCATCGGGCCTGTCAGCAGGTAATCCGTCAGACGGAAAGCGATATAGTTCATCATGATGGTGTTGATCACTTCATGGGCACCGGTACGGGCTTTTAGGAATCCCGGGATGGCACCCCATAACCCACCGGCAACCAGTCCAGCCAGGATCGCCAAGGGCAGGTGAATGATCATCGGCCAGCCACTCAGGGAGTAACCAACAAACGCAGATGCCAGACCGCCAACGAACAACTGGCCTTCGGCACCGATATTGAACAATCCACCGCGAAAACCGAGCGCCACTGCCAGTCCAGCAAAGATGTAGGGTGTCGAGATCACCAGGCTCTCACTGAAAGGTCGTAAGGCAGCCAACAGCGGGTTGGGATCTCCTGTGCTGAACCAGATCTGGAAACCTTCGACAATCAATTTTGGATTTCCGAAAGCGCCTTCAAACAAAGCCAGGTAGGCTCCCCAAACAGTCTGCCAGGTGATCCTGAGCGCTTCTATAGGGGCCTGGAACACATTTGACCAGGCAGCCAGCACCGCGGGGGTTGTGGCGGCGATGATGAAACCACCGATCACGAATGCCGTGAAGACTGCCAGAACCGGGATAACTAAAGCTGAGAATCTCCCTCTCCGGACGGCGATTTCTTGAAGTAAGGGGCGTTCGTCTTCCGCACCAGGTTGCTCTAATTCATCAGGTGTTTTGATATCTTCTTTTTCGTCGCTCAATTTGACCTCCGATCGGTGAAAGGTGTGGTCAGTATGGTCGAGTTATTCAGGCAGGGACTATCTCTGATTCCCGGATACCTGCCATCAGCAAGCCTAATTTCTCGCGAGTGGCTTCTTCCGCAGGTAGAATAGCAATGAATTTCCCCTTGAACATAACTGCAATGCGGTCGGCCAGGTTCATAATCTCGTCCAGCTCCGGGGAAACCAGCAATACGGCTGTACCATTATTGCGCTTCTTTATGATCTGCCCATGGATGTACTCGATCGAGCCGACATCCAAACCGCGAGTGGGTTGGGAGGCGATCAGCAGCTTGATGGGACGGGAGAATTCGCGCGCTACGATGACTTTTTGCTGGTTGCCGCCAGAAAGGTTAGAGACAGGCACATGTATGCTGGGAGTACGCACGTCAAAAGCATCCACTCGTTCTTGAGCTGCTTTCTCAATTGCATCCTGCTGCAAATTCAATCCTTTTGAAAACGGGGGTTGGTAGTAGGTATTCAATACCAGATTGTCAGCAACAGAAAAGGACAGCACCAAGCCATCCTTCTGTCTGTCTTCTGGTACATGTGCGGAGCCGATCTCGGTGATCTGCCGGGGTGAATAGCTGGTTGTATCGGTGCCGTTAATGGATACCGTACCGCTATCGATCTGGCGTAAACCGGTCAGCGCTTCAACCAGCTCGGTTTGCCCATTGCCCTGCACTCCGGCGACACCCAGGATCTCTCCAGCTCTGACTTCAAATGAGACCTGATCGACGGTTAGGAGATTGCGGTCATCGTAAACTTTCAGATCATTCACATCCAGGACAACATCGCCATAATTTGCTGGAGGCTTATCTACTTCCAGCATGACCTCCCGCCCAACCATCATGTTCGCCAGTGAATTGCGGGTTGCTTCAGCGGGAGTAGTAGTGCCAACGATTTTTCCTTGCCGCAGGACCTGAATCCGGTCAGCGATCTCCATCACCTCGTTGAGTTTATGCGTGATGAAGATCAGTGATTTGCCCTGATCGATCAGGGCATGGAAGACATTGAAAAGTTCTCCAACCTCCTGTGGTGTCAAGACCGCCGATGGTTCGTCGAAGATCAGGATATCCGCCTCGCGGTACAGGACCTTGATGATCTCGACCCGCTGCTGGGCGCCGACAGACAGATCTTCTACTACTGCATCGGGTTCGACATCCAGGCCAAATTGCGCGGATATCTCCTCGATCCGTTCGGAGGCAATCTTTCGGTCGAGAAACACACCATTTTTGATTGATTCCACACCCAGCATAACATTTTCAGTTACGGTGAAAACCGGTACAAGCATAAAATGCTGGTGAACCATGCCGATGCCCTTATCAATGGCATCATTAGGACCATGGATATCGACCTTTTCTCCATGAATCAGGATTTCACCTTCATCCGGGGTATAGAGTCCATACAGAACATTCATTAAAGTTGTTTTACCGGCACCATTCTCCCCCAATAAGGCCAGGATTTCACCCTTATTCAACTCCAAATCGATGCTGTCATTGGCTAGGACACCTGGGAATCTTTTGGTAATTCCACGCAGCTCAAGCAGTGGTGGCATAAGCATCTCCTTGAGTGGATCAAGAAAAGGTTATCTAGTTGGATTTGTGCTTTATTTTCAACAGGCGGTGCCAAATCTTGCATTTGGCACCGCCTGGGTTCAATTACATAATTATCTGGTAATTCATCCTGGGGATGAAATCAGCAGGTTAATACAAACCACCCGGGCAGTAATCTGGGTAGGAAATACAACCAGTGTCGGTGATTTCACCAGAGATAATCGCTTCTGCCAGTGCTTCGACTTCTGCTTTCAGGTCATCTGGAATAGCGCTATCCAGGTCGTGATAGGGAGCAATCCCGACGCCGCCATTTTCCAGACTACCAACATAAACGCCGCAGCCCTGGAAGTTGCCTTCCATCGTCTCCTTGATAATTGAAAATACTGCTTCGTCCATAACCTTCATCACACTGGTCAGGATCACATCCTGAACACCGGGCAGAGATTCATAGCCATCCGTATCCACCCAGATGCCGTAGCCGCCGCGCTCACGGGCGACATCGAAACCAGGCGAGCCGATCAAACCACCAACAGGGATGAAAATATCAACACCCTCATCGAAAAGGGATTCGGTGGCTTCTTTACCCTTGGTCAGGTCCGAGAAATCTCCGGTGAAGAGCCCTTCACCAGTCTCATTATCCCAACCGAGCAGCTCCACGCTGGTGCCATGAACTTCATTATAGTATTCCATACCTGCCTGGAATCCAACCCCGAAGATGGTAACAGTTGGGATTTTGGCTCCACCGAAGTAGCCCAGCTTGCCGGTCTCGGTCATGCCAGCTGCCAGGTATCCGGCGAGGAACGCAGCTTGGTCAGTCTTGAAGATCGATCCCATGACATTGGGAATGCACTCGGCGTTGCCCACCACACCTTCCGGGACACCGAAGGGATCTGGATAAGAGTAATCGAAGATCGAGAATTTAATATCGGGATACTGGGCAGCGACATTGGCTACCGCACCTCCCAGGAAGAATCCCGAAGCATGTATCAGGTCGTAGCCCTGGCTGGCGAACTCGGTCAGGTTGGGTTCGTACTGGGTGGCTTCATCGGATTGAATGAATTGGCCCTCAATGCCAAGTTCATCAATCGCCTTCTGGACACCAGCCCACTGGTTGGTGTTGAAGCTCTGGTCGTCGATACCACCGGTGTCGGTCACAAACCCGACCCGGAAGGGTTCTGCCATGGTTTCTTCAGTTGGTTCTGCAGGCGCTTCACCCAGACCAGTGAAATCGCTGGCGGGCCAGTAACCAGAATCAATGATCGCTGACTGGACATTGTCTTTGTCAACCGTGATCACTTCAGACGGCTTGGCGGGGACATCGTACACACCATTATTGTAGGTGGTGGTTTCTGCTGGTGTGCCGCCTTCAAGATAAGCAACTGCAGCGGCGATTGCGTCGGCAACCAGGGTGCGCACATCCTTCAAGACGGTCATGGACTGCTTGCCGTCGATGATGTACTGCACGGAAGCGATTTCGGCATCCTGACCGGTGACCACGTAGCTGGAGACATCGGAATCGGCGGCGAACGCATCGGCGATAGCGCGAGCGGTGCCGTCATTGGGAGCCAGGATGAAGACATCACCCTTGTCGTCTGCAGTTGTGGCAACCAGGTTGGCTTCTGCCAGGCTTTTAGCAGTGTCGAAATCCCATTCGGTGGTGACCTGGCCGATGATATTGGCCATCTCGTCGCGGGTCAGCTCGGCCTTATCCTGCAGGGCCACTGCTTCGCTGGAGTTCTTGATCACGAAGGTGCCATCGGCGATCTTGGGCTGCAGGACATTCCAGGCGCCTTCGAAGAACAGGAAGGCGTTGTTGTCGCTGGCAGCGCCAGCATACAGGTAGAGCGGGTTGCCAGTACCGGAGGCTTTATCCACCAGGTATTGTCCCTG